>JAICJH010000104.1 GCA_025928545.1 Bryobacteraceae bacterium
CCGCACAGTTATCGGGCCGCGATCTACAGGCCATGGACAACTATTACTCCCCGCATTGGGTGGTGCGCGCAGGGGGTCCGCAAGCCGATATCGCACAGGCCATGCGGGCGGCGGTGGCATCCGTCGACCGCCAGCTCCCGTTCGCGGAATTTCGCAGCATGGATGAAGTGCGCTCCGGCGCATTTTCGCGTCAGCGGCTTCAGGCGGTTCTATTGGGCTCGCTCGCGGCGCTTGCTCTGGTGTTAGCAGCCGTCGGCATCTACGGCCTGGTCGCCCACTCGGTGATGGAACGGACCCGCGAGTTCGGCATTCGCTTAGCGCTCGGGGCGCCGCGCTGGCAGGCGATCGGACAAGCCGCGCGGCCGGGCATTCTATTGACGCTGATCGGTGCGGCCGTCGGCTTTTTCCTGGCGCAAGGGGCGGGACGATTGCTCGCGTCGGTGCTGTGGGGCGTCCAACCCGACGATCGGACCGCCTTCGTGAGCGTGACTGCATTACTCGTAATCGTCGCCGCTTTGGCCAGCCTGGTCCCCAGCCTGCGCATCGCACGGCTGGATCCAGCCACGACGCTGCGGGAAGAATAAGATATACTCCCAGGCGGTGCGTCCCAACCGGGCGCGGGAGCCTGCAATGAAATATCCGTACCTTTTGCTGATCGCGCCGGTCACTGTGATCTTCGCCGCCGATCCCTACGCCGAGCAGCTTTTTCAAAAGAACTGCGCCTCCTGCCACCAGGCCGCGGCTGGAGCGGAGGCTCGGGTCCCGCAAATCGCCGCCCTCAAAACGATGACGCCTGCGGCGATTCTACGAACGCTTGAAAGCGGCATCATGAACGCGCAAGCCGCTCCGCTTTCCGGCGACGAGCGTCAGAAGATCGCCAACTTCCTCGGCACGGCCGTGACCGTCGAACGGCGGCGTGAGGAGATCGCTAATCCCTGTCCCGCGGGCGCGCAATGGAAGAACACCGCGAGTTGGTCCAGTTGGGGAGGCGGACTCACGAACACGCGCTTCCTCCCAGCGAATGACGCGGGATTACAAGCAGAGTCCGTGCCTCGTCTCGCATTGAAGTGGGCGTTCGCGTTCCCGGATACATCCACTTTGCGATCGCAGCCGGCGGTGTATCGCGGTCGAATCTTCGTCGGCAGCCAAGACGGCAGCGTGTACGCGCTCGACGCCGCTACGGGCTGCGTCCACTGGTCGACGACGGTTCAGTCGCAGGTCCGCTCGGGCATAACGACCGGAGAGATCGCGGGCAATCCGACGATCTTTTTCGGGGACTCCGCCGGATTCGTGTACGCGCTGGACGGCGCCACGGGTAAACAGTTGTGGAGGATGCGTCCGGACGAACATCCGGCTTCGACCATGACCGCGACTCCCGTGTTCTACAACGGACGTTTGTACGTCGGAGCGGCGTCTCGCGAAGAAGCTCTGTCGGTTTCTTCCGGCTACCAGTGCTGTACGTTTCGCGGCAGCGAATCGGCGCTGGATGCGGTCACCGGCAAGCCGATCTGGAAGAGATACATGATTCCCGAGGTCGCCAAGCAGCACGGCAAAACCAAGCAAGGGGCTGCGTCTTTCGGACCGTCGGGCGTCGGCGTGTGGACCGCTCCCACGCTCGATCCGGAGCGCGACACCATGTATGTGACTACTGGCGACAACTATTCCGATCCAGCGACACCGCTGAGTGACGCCGTGGTCGCGTTGCGAATGTCCAGCGGCGATATTCTCTGGTCGAAACAGCTCACCGCCAAGGACGCTTGGAACAGCTCCTGCCAGCTCCCCGGCAAAGTGAACTGCCCGGATACGGAAGGTCCGGATTTCGATTTCGCGGCGTCCGCGATCCTGATTAGTTTGCCGAATGGTTCCCGCGCACTGCTGCTGGGCCAGAAATCCGCTGTGGTCTACGCGATCGACCCCGATAAGAAAGGTCAAACGCTGTGGCAAGCTCGCATCGGTGAGGGCGGTACGGTCGGCGGGATCGAATGGGGTCCGGCCAGCGACGGACGCAATATCTACGTCGCTCTCTCCGACATTCGCTTCGAAGTGGCGCGCAAGCCCGGCAGCAATGACCGGACCTACGAGCTCAATCCCAGCAAGGGCGGCGGCCTGTTCGCGTTTCGCGTCGATAACGGCGAACGGATGTGGCAGACTCCACCACCTCCGTGTGGCGACCGGAGGCCTTGTAGTCCCGCACAATCGGCAGCCATCACGGCAATTCCTGGGGCGGTATTCTCGGGTTCCGAAGACGGTCACTTGCGGGCGTATGCGACCAGCAATGGGCAGATCATCTGGGACTTCGACACTGCCCGCGAATTCAAGACGGTAAATGGCGTCGTCGGACACGGAGGCGCGATCGACGTCGCTGGACCAGTGGTCGCAGGCGGCATGCTGTTTTCGGTATCCGGATATCCGGCACGCGGCGGGATGGGCGGCAATGTCTTGCTGGCGTTCGGAGTGGAATAGCTACCATAGAAAAGAAACATGTCCGACATCTCCCGGGATACGGCTCCAGTCGGCATTTCTCCAGCGATCGAAGTTCGCGATCTCCGGAAGCTGTACGATCAGAAAGCCGCGGTGGACGGACTCACTCTCAGCGTTCCTCGCGGCTGCTTCTTTGGATTCCTCGGGCCTAACGGCGCCGGCAAAACCACCACCATTAAGATGTTGATGGGCTTGGCGCCGCCCACTTCCGGATCAATCCACCTGCTCGGACTGCCGATGCCGGAAGAAGGTTTGGCCATCAAGCGCCAGATCGGACTGGTTCCCGACGAGTCCCTCCTGTTCGATCACCTTACCGGTGGTGAGTTCATCGAATTCGTCGGGCGCATTTACGGCTTGGAGCGCACCGTCGCCCGGGAACGCAGCATGGAGCTGCTGAACTTGTTCGAACTAGGCAACGCATCGCGCAAGCTAATCTCCGAGTATTCCAAAGGCATGCGCAAGCGCGTGGCGATGGCGGCCGCTCTGATCCATCGGCCTCAGCTCTTCCTCATGGACGAGCCATTCGAGGGCGTGGATGCCGTCGGCGCACGATTAATGAAAGACATTCTGTTGGAGCAAGTCCGCCACGGCGCGACCATCTTCCTGACGTCGCACGTATTAGAAGTGGTCGAACGTCTGTGCGACCGGGTCGCCATCATCAACGAAGGCAAGCTGGTGCAAGAAGGATCCATGCAGGAACTGCGCGGATCGTCGCAGACCCTGGAAGATGCGTTCGTTCGCGCCGTGGGCGTCGGTGCATTGCGCGAGACGCTGGATTGGCTCTGATGGCATCATGAATCAGGCCCGCGCCATCCTCTGGGCCCAGTGGCGCTCGCAGCGCAATTTCTTCCCGCGCCGGGGGATCGGCTGGACCGCGATTGTTGGCCTGATCTGGTATGGATTCTGGATCGCCGGGGCGTTCGCCGTAATGCTCTTGACCAGCTCCCCGCTATCTTCCAGTCTGTCGGGAGTGTTTTTGCTCGTCTTTCTGTACTGGCAAGTCGTCCCGGTGCTCATGGCGGCTTCGGGAGCGTCGCTCGACCTGCGCAAGCTCCAGGCTTATCCGATTCCCTTTTCGCAGTTGTTTTGGCTGGAGGCGGTGCTCCGCATAACCGTGGCTATCGAAGTGATCCTGATCCTGACGGGTGCTGGGATCGGGATTCTGCGAAATCCCACACTGCATCCCTGGGATGCACTGGGCTTACTGCCCTTCGCGGCATTCAACCTTGTGTTGGGCGTCGGGATGCGCGATACGATTGCCCGCGTGCTGGCACGCCGGCGCATCCGCGAGGCGGCTTTTTTTCTTCTAATCCTATGCGCTGCCCTGCCGCAGATTGTGTTCACCCGCGGCCGGGGATCAGCGGAGCGCCTGCGCGCGTTGATGGCGCGAGGATCGTGGGTTGGTTGGCCCTGGACGGCCACGGCGGATTTTCTGCAGGGACACGGGCAACTCCGTGCCTTGTCGATCCTCGCTGTGTGGCTGGCCGGCGCCGGACTCTTCAGCTACTGGCAGTTCCGCCGCACGATTCTCTTCGACACTGAGGCCGCATCCGCACGTGCGTCGGGCGGCTCCGCCGTATCCAGCTTCGTGGAGGACTTCATCGAACGATTCTTCCGGCTTCCGTCCATGCTTCTGGGCGATCCACTGGGCGCGCTGGTCGAAAAAGAAGTGCGCTTCCTGACTCGCTCGCCACGTTTCCGCCTGGTGTTCCTCATGGGATTCACTTTCGGCCTGCTGATCTGGCTCCCCATGGCCCTGGGCAGGCAGGGAGCTTCGGAATCGTTTCTGGGCTCGAATTACCTTACGGTGGTCAGCATGTATTCGCTCATACTGCTTAGCGAGGCGTGCTTCTGGAACTTTTTCGGATTCGACCGCTCCGCGGCTCAGTTCTACTTCCTGGCGCCCATCGCATTCTCGCGCGTCATGATCGGCAAGAATCTCAGTGCGCTGTTTTTCATCGTGCTCGAGATCGGCATGATCACTCTAGTCTGCGGATTGCTAGGGATGCCGCTGCACCCGCGCACGCTGGCAGAGTCTTTCAGTGTGGCAGCAGTCCTCAGTGTCTTCATGCTGGCCGCGGGGAACCAATTGTCGCTGCGCCAGCCGCGCCCGATGAATCCGGCGGCGTCATTCCGATCCGGCGCCTCCGGCCGCGTTCAGGCGATTCTCTTCATGATCTGGCCGATCGCATTCGCACCCGTCGGGTTAGCCTACCTGGCCCGTTACGCGTTCGACAGCGAGGCTGCCTTCTTTGGCGTTCTGGCGGTGGATGCGGCGATCGGCGCGATCGTCTATAAGTTATCTCTCAATTCCGCGGTGGCCGCGGCCGAGCAGCTCAAGGAACAGATCGTCACCGCACTTTCGCGCGGGGAGGGTCCGATTACCGCCTAAGTTATATTCGAGAGATGGATCGCGAAGTCCGGAGTCAGTTTGACGAGGTCTGGGCCATTCTGGAACGAACGGCGCAGCGTGGCGAGCAGGCTGAGGCTCGCTTCAATCGTCGCATGGACGCTGCTGAGAGGCGTATGGATCGCGCTGACAAGGAGATCGAGGCCACGCGTAAACTCGTCGTTGCAGGCATGAAGATCGTGATGCGAAACTCGGCCGACATCAAATCGCTCGGTAAGCGCATGGACGCTTTTCTCCGCAGTGCCGGGAACGGACACAACGGTGGAAACGGCCGCGGCCCTAGACGAAGCCGTTAAGACGCCGCCTTGGCGAGCGGCGCCTTTTCGATCGCTAGAAGCTTTTCCTTGGTCGCAAGACCGCCGCCGAATCCTCCTAGACCCCCATCGCCCGCGATCACACGATGACACGGAATCACAATGGGAATCCGGTTTTTTCCGTTCGCCGAGCCCACCGCGCGCGATGCCCTGGGATTGCCCACCCGCTTGGCCAGCTCACCATACGAGATGGTTTCTCCATAGGGAATCTCCTGCAGCGTGCGCCACACCTTGCGCTGGAAGTCGGTGCCTTCGGGTGCCAGCGGGAGATCGAAATCTTTCCGTCTCCCAGCGAAATATTCTCGTAACTGCCGCACGGATTCCGCCAGCGGACCGCTCATGGACTCGGTCCAGCCGGCTTCAGGTTTCTGCGGCTTGCCGTTCTTGGGAAACGCGATCAGATGAATGCACTCATCGTCGCCGGCGATCAGCAGCGGGCCAATCGGGGTTTCGGCATAACAGTACTTCATAGCCACAGTATAAGATGGAGAGACACATGGCTCTAGCGGTTTTGTTGTTCGTCTTTTTCGTCATCATTGTGCTGATCGGCTTGTTCATCTTCCCGCCCACGAAGTGGGTGCAATGGTTCGCGAGTCAGAACAAAAGGAAGTAGCCCGCGCGAACTCGTTTCAGATTGCAGTGGCGAGCGCCTTGTAATTGCCTCGGATCATAGGCTGCCGAATGTTTTGCCTTCTTCGGCTAATCTCTCTAGTAACGGCGCTGGCTTCCAACCAAATTCCCGCACCCGCTCGCGAATCTTCTTAGGCCCCGGGGTATCCGCGTAGAACATTGGGCCGCCGCGATATGCCGGGAATCCGTAACCGGTTAGATAAATGACATCGATATCCACCGCGCGCGACGCGATTCCTTCTTCGAGCACCTTAGCGCCTTCATTGATCAGCGCGTAGATGCACCGCTCGACGATCTCATCGTCCGCGATCGCACGATGAGCTTTCTGGAGTAAAGCAAGCACCTCCGGGTCGGCCGTGGGCTTGCGATTTTCGTCGTATTTGTAAAAGCCCGCGCCAGTCTTTTGCCCGTATCGTCCCGCCGCGTATAATTTGTCGACAGCCTCTGGCTGTTTCGATCCAACGGGTGGCGGGAACTCTTGCTCGATCCTCCAAAACACGTCGATCCCGCTCAGATCGGCCACTGCCAGCGGTCCCATGGCCATTCCGAAATCGGTAAGCGCGCGATCCACCTGCTCGGGGGTAGCGCCTTCCTCTACCAGCAGCTGTGCCTGCTCCATGTACGGGAACATCATGCGGTTGCCAACGAATCCGGAGGCGTTTCGCACCACCACGCCGACTTTCTTGAGCGTCTTCGCCAGCGCCGTCGCCGTCGCAATCACGCGATTCTCGGTGGCCTTGCCGCGCACCACCTCCACCAGACGCATCACGTTCGCGGGACTGAAGAAGTGCGTCCCGATCACCATCTGCGGCCGCGACGTAACGGCCGCAATCGCGTCGATATCGAGCGTGGACGTATTCGAAGCGAGAATACAATCGCGTTTGGCGACTTTATCGATCTCCGCGAATACCTGCTTCTTGATCGCCAGCGATTCGAAGACGGCTTCAATGATGATGTCGGCGTGCTCGAAACCCGCCCAGCCGAGTTGCGGCGAGATCCTCGCGATACGCTCTTCCGCCGCGGCTGCCGTGAGCCGGCCGCTTTTGACCGAGCGCTCGTAGTTCTTGCGGATGGTAGCCAAGCCGCGGTCGAGCGCCGCTTGCTCCGCGTCTTTTAAAAAGACTGGGATGCCGGCGTTGGAAAGAGCCATCGCGATTCCGCCACCCATGGTCCCGGCGCCGATCACGGCGGCTTGGCGGATCGGATAGACCGGCGTGTTTTTCGGAAGATCGGGAATCTTCCCAACGGCACGCTCGGCAAAGAACGCGTGAATGAGGGCCTTGCACTGGTCCGAGTGCAGGCACCGCTCGAAAATTTCAGCCTCTAGGCGAATCCCTTCCTCGAAAGGCAGTGCCGCCGACGCTTCTACGGCATCCAGCGCCGCGACCGGCGCGGTCAACTTGCCCCGGAGTTTTTTGCGGATCTCCGAGATATCGGCTGGCATCACCGGCAGATCGCGCGTTCGTCTCGGTCTTTGAGCCTCGCGAGCGAAAGCGATCGCGGCCTCGAGCAGATCACCGTCAGTGATTTTATCGATGATGCCGACAGCCAATGCCTCTTTCGCCGAAATGGGCTCGCCGAAAGCACACATTTCGGCAGCCTTGGCGATGCCTGCCAGCCGGGGCAGCCGCTGCGTTCCGCCCGCGCCGGGAATGAGCCCGATCTTCACCTCCGGCTGTCCCACCTGCGCTTCCCGCGTCGCCACGCGATAGTGTCCGGCCATAGCCAGTTCCAGACCGCCGCCGAGCGCAGTACCATGAATCGCCATCACCACGGGCTTGGCACAATTCTCGATGGCGTCGAGCACCGGATGGAACGCGGGTATGGTTCCCTGCCCCGAGATGATCTCGACAAACTGGTTAATATCCGCACCCGCCACAAACGTCCGGCCGCCGCCGACAACCACGACCGCCCGCGCGCCCAGGTTTTTCTCTAATGCGTCCATGGCATTCTTGAGGCCTTCCAGAACGCCAGAACTGAGCGCGTTCACCGGAGGATTGTTGATGACGATGATACCCACACCGTCGCGAACAGAGTAACTAACTAATGTTTCCATACTGTTGTTTTCTAGCTTGACACTTTTGCGGAGTGGTCTTAAGATGAAGGCATCACTGAGGAAGGAGGTGGTCCAGTCTAATGATATCTGGCAGTAGTAAAAACAGCACTCAAACCACGCGTGAGGTGGCCGACTGTTGAAGTCGACCCGCTAACGTTCAGGTTTCGAACAGTGTCGAGGCCGCTGCTCATGTGGAACGGCCCCTCAACGCGAAAGAGTCCTGATATAACCATAAGGCCCTGCTGTGTCCCTTCCAAGGGCTCTGCAGGGCTTTGTGTTTAGAGCATGTGTTATATTGGAATTTCCCATGAAAGCTGGAATTCACCCCGCCTACGAAGAAATCAACGTCGTCTGCGCCTGCGGGCACACGTTTAAGACGCGCTCGGCTCATAAGGGCGATATCCGAGTGGAAATCTGTTCGAGCTGCCATCCGTTCTTCACTGGAAAGCAGAAGCTGATTGACACGGAAGGCCGCGTCGACCGCTTCCAGAAGAAGTACCAGAAGGTCCGGGACGCCCAGGCCGCTGCCGCAGCCGCTAAGAAAAAGCCCGTACCGGTTTCCTAATCGCGCTTAGCGTACCCGAATCGTCAGAGCCGCGCTCTTGGTGTTTCCCTCAGAGTCTTGCGCGCTCAGTTTGTAAGTTGTCGTTTTCTTCGGAAACACTTCCAGGCAGTGCGATAGTGCGGGTTTGATAGGTTCCACGCCTGGTTCGATTTTCACCTGCATGGCGTTCGATACGCCGTAGCATAAGACTACGCGTCCTCCAGGCGGCACTTCACGCTTTGCGGCGTTAAATCCCAGGATCGTGAGGCGATCCCCGCCAAACCTAGCGACGGTTTTTTGATCCTCATCGAGCTGCTTCTGTTGGGCCTGGCGTTCCGCCTCGGCGGCAGCCTGATGGCGGGAGTATAGCGTCCAGCCGGCGTACAACAAGGCCAGAGCCATGAGAACGCTGGTGTAGGGGGAGAACGCGCCGCAGCAAAATAAAGCCGGGGGATCAGAATCCGCCGGGGCCGCCGCGAGGGCCGCCCTTCTTCATGCGATTTTCGCGCTCCTTTTGCAGGCGATCATATTCCCTCTGCTGGTCAAGCGTGAGCATCGCGCGCATCTTTTCCATCTGCTCCCGCCGGATTTCCTGTTGGGCAGGTATCGTTCCGCGATGTACCTCATCCATCCTGACGCGGGTTTCGTCCATGATCAGACCGACCTTGGCAACCTGATCGTCCGTCAATTTAAGATGACTTTTCCAGAAGTCAATAATCGCGCGGCGAACATCTTCCGGACTCTTGGATGCCTTGCCGCTCTTGGATGGCGAAATACGAGTCCCATACACGTGATCGCCGAACCCTCCCAGAAGGACACCGCTGACAAAAACCAAGCCGATATACACGGCGATGGAACTGCGAGTTAAGTTCATCGCAGGTCAGCAGCGGCAAACACATCAACATAGTCGTTGGAGTGTTCCGCAGCGAGAGCATCTACGTAGGTCCCGCTGTAGAATACTTCGTCGAAGTTATTATGCGGAATCAGCACCGCGCTCATCACGAGAGCTAGAGCGACGGCGGCCATTACGCATATCTGAGCGAGCCGGCGAAAAACGGACGTGGTTTCAACGCGACGCGCCTCGATCTTCTGCCACATTTGCGGCATGAAGCTTGGGCCAACCTCAGGATCAGGAGTTGCCTCGCGATACTCAACCCAGAGCGCGTCGAGTCTGTCTTTCATGCGATCCATTCTATACCTCCGGACATCGAATTTGCTACTCGCCCGCCTGGGGCTCCCCGGCGTCGTAAGCCTTTAGAACCCGCTGCCTAGCCCGGAACAATCGTACCTTCAGAGCGTTTTCGTTCACCCGGTATATCTTCTCCAGCTCCTTGAGAGATAACCCTTCTACTTCTTTCAGCGTCAACAGGATCCGGTCTTCCTCGGAAATCTTGCCGAGTAAATCGTCCACCGTCTCACGTATCTTCGTTCGACGGGTCTCTTCTACGTCGCGTTTCCCACCTGCGGCAGCATCGGCCATCATCACCTGCTGCTCGCTCAAATCCGACATCCGGCTCTCGCGCCGCCGCCGCTGCCGGCGCAAATAATCATACGCCGCATTCACCGTCAGCCGGTACAGCCAGGGCTCGAAAACCTCGGCCGTCCTCAACTGGTCCAGAGAAAAATACAATCGGAGGAAGACCTCCTGTCCTACATCCTCTACATCCTCCGGCCTGCCGATCAGACGCGCGATAGTCCCCAGGATCCGTTTGCGGTATGCCTGCACGACCTGATTAAACGCACTATCGTCGCCGCTTCGAGCCCGTTCTATGAGTTCGAAGTCAACCAGCATGACCGCCGCCACCGCTCCCAGTGTTACCGGCGGTACTGCAAGTCCAATCCCTACAAGAAAAAAGGCGCACTTACTCACTGCTAGGTTACAACAGTTCGGTCGCCTGGGCTACAGGGATGCCTGGGACGCAAAACCCTCGCTGAATCTATGAGATACAAGGCCAAATGTCCGATTACGCTTATTCGGCGGGGGTTGCTCGGGTATGGGGATGTTGTGGGGCGCCGTCCGGCGCTCGAATTTCCAATAGCCGTCCTCGCGGACGAGGGTATTCTCGTAGCGTCCGGCTTGAGCGCTTGCAGGTTCTTATCGCCGCCGCAGTCACGAAAGCCCAGCAGTCACGAAAGTCCAGCGCCAGCGCTGTATTCACCGCCGAGTCCATCAGGTGAACATCTAGAAAACCAGCCGCCCGAGTACCGTCAATACGCGCGAGTTGCTGGTATAGAACCGATCGAACTGGCCGAACGATGAGCTTCCGGTCAGCAGGAAGCTGCGCGTGTTGTTTAGCTGATTAGGATAAACGTCGTTCAGCAGATCTCCCGTCCACTGGGGATGGTTCAGTAAATTGCTAAACTGTCCGCCAAACTCTACGTGCGTCCGTTCGGTAACGGCCAGGCGCTTCAATACTTGCAGGTCGACATTGTTGATTGGATGCAGAGGGAAGGTATTTCGACCCGCGTTGCCGAATGCACCGAAACCGGCTTGAATGTAACGTGCATTCGAGTTCTGAGCGACGTACGCCACAATGGAATCGGAGCCCGCCGCCACAGCCGCACCCGAGCTGTTGATAGCCGTCACACCCGTGGACAGGTTAGCATTACCCGCGGGGTTGACCACCGCGCGGTCGCCCGCGGCATCTGCGTTAAGGTTCGAATCGATACCGCTCTGTACGGTTGCGTACGCGGGCGACTGATACGTGTAGGTGGCCGAGAGATTCCAATTGCCCACCACGTTCTTCATCATCCAGCTGCGGTTTGCGAACACCCTTACGTCGTACATCGGCGTGAACGTAAAGCGGAGCCGGCGGTCCAGCGCCGAAGTGGACCAGTCGTTGCGCAGGTTCCCGAAGTCCTGGCCGCGACGCGGCGTCAAGTTTGTGCTGAAAACCGTCGCCGTAGAATCGTCAAGCGCATGGCTCCAGGTAAAGGCAGTCGAATAGGAGAAGTTCCTCGCGTAACGCTTGTTCAGCTGGAGAGACAGGCCGTTGTATTCGGAGTTCCCGATGGGATGATACGCCGTGATCGTGGATGGGAACCCGAACTGACCGTAGGAATTGCTGGGTGACGCGAGGTCCTTTCCCAACAAAGCCACCTGCGCAGGGTAATTTGTCATCGCATTCAAATTGTCCTGGATCTGCCCTAGCGTCAAATGCAACCCGGCAAGCTGCGCGGCCGACGGCGCCGTGGCGAACGTAGGCAAGCTATAAGACGGCGTCACGTTGGTAACCCTGTTGATCTGATCCTGAACGTAGAGGTGTACGCCCTTGGTCCCGACGTAACGCGCCTCAATCGTATAATCCCGGCCGAAGGAGCGCTGGACACCGACCGTGTAGTTGATGGCATACGGCCGGATCTGGTCATAGTTGTAAGCGGACACCGCGGCCCGGGCGGTCGCCGGATCGGTGGTTATTACGATCGCGTTGGATGGAGGCAGCCCGCCGTTCGCCAGGAAGTTGGGGGTGTTGTTTTTGAGGCTGGGAACATCTTCGGTCTGCTGGAAGTAGCCCGGTTTCGCATTGATATTCAGATTGTTGTAGGGCTGGTCATAGTTGATGCCGAAGCCCGCGCGAATGGACCACACGGCGCTGTTTCCAGGAGACCAGGCGATGCCCAGGCGCGGAGCCCAGTTGTTCTTCTGCGGCTGCGGCTCACCGAATGTGATCAGCCCCGGAAGATTTGCAGCCGAGCTAAAGCTCTGATACCGGGAAACCACCGGGACCGTCATGTACTCATAGCGGACGCCGAGGTTCAATGTCAGATTCGGCTTAATACGGTAATCGTCGTTGAAGAACACCGAGTGAAACAGGTATCCGGCTGGAATGCCGCCGGTCACCCCGACGCTGCGCTCGCCTATTCCATCCGGGCTAAGATCGTGAAGATAGAGATCCAGCTTGGTGTATCCATAATCGCCTCGGGAGCGCTGGACGAAGCTGTTGGTGGCGATGATGTCCTGAAACTGATACCCGGTCTTGAAGGTATGGCGCCCCAACGTCTTGGTGAGATTGTCCGTCGCCTGTAAGGTTCCCTGAATATAGCCCTGGGGAGTGCTGGAATCGGGACCTATCTGCAAGTTCAAATCGTCGAAGGAGAGGTTCGGAAATTGATCCAGGCCGGGAAACTTAAAGTCTCCCACCGGATAATTATTGTTCTTGCGGCTGTAGGACGCGCGAAACTCATTCAGCATCGTGGCGTTGAACGTGTGAATCTCCGATATGGACGTCAGGCTCCGGTTGTCGGGGATCTGAGTGTAGAAGACCGGCAATTGCGCATTCGTGTCAATCCCCGAATATCGGTTCACGAAAAACCGGCCGCGAACCTGATCCTTCTCGCCAATATTCCAGTCGATGGACCCGACCGCATTCTGCCTGTTGATGAAGGAGGGCCCCACGACTTGCACCTGTCCGATCGGAATGGAAACCCCTCCCACCTGGATCGTGTCCGTTGCAGTGGGCGCAGGCGCCAAATAAGTCTGCAGAACACTCAGGTTGGTCTTGCTGATTCCCGGCAAACTCGCGATGGTCTGATAACCGGCGGCAGTGGGCGCCTGTATGGGCGAAGCGGGAGTCGAGGCCTGTCCGAGGGGCGAGTACTCGTAATTCGCAAAGTAGAACAGCTTATTTTTCTTGATCGGACCACCGATCGTGCCGCCGAAGCGGTTGTAGTCGAAACGGGGATTCGATTGGAATCCCTGCACCGATTTCAAAGAATCAACCGCGTTCAAATTTCGATTGTTCATGTATTCGTATACGGAGCCATGAATCTCGTTGGTGCCACTCTTCACCACGGTGTTAAAGATACCGCCCGATGCGCCGCCGAATTCCGGGCTGAACTGGTTTTCGAGAATGCTGAACTGCGCAACGGCGTCGTTTGGGACCAGGGATAGGGGACCCGTGACGTCGTGACGATTGTTGTCAACGCCATCGATATTGAAGCTGTTATTGGTC
>JAICJH010000072.1 GCA_025928545.1 Bryobacteraceae bacterium
CGCGACATCGAAGACCTCGCCTCCCGCGGCGCTCGCAACCTGGCAGGATGCCTCCCAGGCGCGCTGGATACTGGAGCCTGCGGTCGGGACGAAAAGCGGCATCGTTGCGTGGAAAGTCGGCGGAACGTCGCTGACGCCCGGCTGGACCTCCGCCACCATCGCGTCGCCGTCCGCTCCCATCGTGGTCAACGGCGTAGTCTTTGTATTGAACAGCGGCTCGGCTACATCGCCCGCCGTTCTGTACGCTCTCGATGGCGCTACCGGCAAAGAAGTCTGGAACAGTGGTAAGACAATCAAATCGTTTGTAAAATCGGCTGGCCTCTGGTCGATCAGCGGTCAGGTCTACGTCGCAACCAATGACGCTATGATCTACGCTTTCGGCACCCCCATGGGCCGCTAAGTTATTCCGGAACTCAAAGGAAATATAAAACGTGAAACTGACAAATCTACTTCGAATCTCAATAACATCCGGAGCGTGCGCCCTGTTGCTGACCGCGCAACCGCCTGCCGCGCCGGCCGGCGCCAGCGGAGGCCGCGGCGGTGGCGGCCGTGGCGCTGCCCAGCCATTCGATTTCAACGACAACACCGGTTACCAGTCGCTGTTTGATGGCAAGACGCTCGATGGCTGGGAGGGGGCACCCGGTATGTGGGACGTCCGCGATGGCTCCATCCACATCGATACGGCCTGCGAGCATCCCACCGGTACAACTTACATTTACTGGAAAGGCGGGAACGTCGGCGACTTCGTCCTGAAGTACGACATGAAGGGAACGGTCGGCGTGAACGGAGGCATGCAGATTCGCAGCTTCCTCACCGAAGATCCCAACTCACCCAAGTATCCGCCGCGCGCCGCCGCAGCCGGTGGCTTTGGCGGTGGACGCGGCGGCAGCGGCGCTGGCCGCGGTCCCGGTGGTGGTAGTGGCAGAGCTGGTGGCGGCGGTGGCCGGGGACCGGCTGTTGCCTGCGCAACCCCGCCTCCGGCCCAACCTGATCGTACGGCTCTCGCGAAGTGGAATCTCAACGGCTATCAGGTCGATTTCGACGCCAACAACCAGTGGGGTGGCAACATCTACGAACAGGGTGGCCGCGGTATTATTTCCACTCCAGGCCATGCTCTTCTCGCTGAGCCCGGTCAGCCCGTCCGCATCACGGCGACGTTGGCGGACAAGGCTACTCTGGATTCCTGGTACCACAAAGACGATTTCAATCACATGATGGTTATCGCGCGTGGCAACACCCTCCAGACCTACATGAACGATCACCTGATCATGATTCTCGTCGACAACGATCCGAACTATTTCCGCGCCAGTGGGCTCATTGCCGCGGAAGTTGAAGCCACCGGCGGTTACTGGGTCAGGAACATCTATCTGAAAAAACTGTAAGACTGTTCAATCGGTAGTTCGCACAACGCCTCCGCGGGTTCAATACCCTTGCGGGGGCGTTGCCGCATTCCGGCCTCAGTGGGTCATTGCGTAGTTGATGTAATTCAACACCACGCGAAACGCCAGACCCGAAAATTTTTCGGGATACTCAGGCGTGTTGGCCCATTCCCACGCATCGCCCAGATGCATGTTGGCGCAGATCGCCACGATGATGCGGCCGTGATCGTCCCGAATCGCGCGCCAGATCGGGACCGTTGCATCCGGTCTTTCGTAGGTGCGCCCCGTGTTCACATATTGCTCGCCGGGGATTTGAAACTTCTCATCGATGCTGTAAAGCACGTGATAAATTTCATCGCCGTCTTTCAGGTCTTCCACCGTGGCGTTCGGCAGCACCTGAGACATCCCCGCCATAAAACGATTCCATTGGTCCGGGCCGTGGAAATGGTCCACCATCAGGAAGCCACCCTTCAGCAGGTAATCGCGCAGCCGTTTCGCTTCATCATCGGTGAATGCCCAGGTGCTTACTCCCACCGCATACATCCACGGATAATTGAACATCGTGTCGCTGTCGATTTCCACCACGTTCAGCGCGGCGGGTGCATCGATGCGTGTCAGTCGCCGCAGCACCACGAGGCAATCGTCGTCCGCTCGCGGGAAATCCTGGGACCAGCCGCCGCGAAAGCCGCCATACCCGAAGCTGCCGCCGCTGGCATAGCCTGAATTGTAGTGGAGCCTGCTGAAATAGAATTCCGACGGAATCGCCGGGCCATCCGAAAACGATAACTGAGCGCGGCCAAACCCACGCCCACCACCCCCGCGTTGCAGCGCAAACAGCCCGAAACTGAGCGACAAGAGCAGGGCAATCGCGGGAAAAAGCCGCGCGAGCTTCATGGATGGACTCCTCGGATGTCTTGAAGCGTAACACAAACCGGGGTGGTCGGTTACATCGCCATGCCCGACTTCTCAGTACCGGTCGCCTCGCGGCCGTCGCCGAAGGGACTTGGTATCGCCTTACTCGACGGGCTGGCATGGAGCGGCGGCCATGCTAAACAGGGATGATCTGAAGCGCCACCGCGACTGCGGTCATTACAACCGACGCGCCAAGCAGAAACGGCAGCGTGAACTTTTGATGTTCGCGAAATTCAATGCCCGCGAGACCGACCAACAGAAACGGTGCCGGTGTCAGGGGACTGACCGGAAAGCCTGTTGTGTGCAGGCCCAGCATCGACGCCTGCGCCATCTGAACCGGTTGTATACCGAACTTCGCGGCAGTCTGCGCCAGCACGGGCAGCATACCGAAGTAATATGAATCGGGATCGAACAACACGCTCAACGGCATGGAAATCAGCCCCATCGTTACCGGCAGATGCCGGGCAGCGCCCGCGGGCGCCAAAGCTACTGCCGCTTTTGCCATCGCGTCCAGCATCCCGGAGTCTTTCATGATGCCGGTAAAAGCTCCGGCAGCCAAAATGATTCCGGCCATCATGAGAGCCGCCTGCGAATGGGCGTCGATTCGTTCGCGCTGCATTTTCAGGCTCGGATAATTGATCTGCAGTGCGAGCACCGCGCCAACCATGAAAACGGCCACGGGATCGAGTTTTGCGGCGATCATCCCGGCAATGAGAATCAACGTCAGGCTGAGATTGATCCCGACCCGGCCAGGCCGGCGGAGAGCGCGTTGCGATTCGTCCAGCCTTCGCGCGACCAGGATTTCGGCGCGGTGGATTCCGGAAAAAGCAAGCCGCTTCGCTTCCTTTCGGCCCAGCCACCACGCCGCTCCGAACACGAAAATAAGCCCGGCGACCTGCACCGGGATCAACGGATTGAAAATTGACGTAACGGGCAGATGCAAAGCAGCCGAAGCCCGAATCATCGGCCCGGTCCAGGGCAGGAAATTGACCCCGGCCGATAAAGACGCGGCACACGCCAGAATCCGCTTATCCATCCCGAGCCGTTCATACAACGGCAGCATCACCGGAATGGTGACGAGAAATGTTACTGCGCCGGAACCATCCAGATGAACCAGGAGCGCGAGCAGGGCTGTGCCCATCACGATCCTCGTTGGATTGCTCCCCACGGTTCGCAGAATCCGATCGATGATCGGATCCAGCATTCCGGCATCCGTCATGACGCCGAAAAAGAGTATTGCGAAAATGAACATCCCCGCCACTCCCGCCACTCCCTGAACACCATGCAGCATGAAGGCGGCTGTCTTTGCTCCGAAGCCCGCGACCAAAGACGCGACGACAGGGATTGCGATCAGCGCGGACAACGGCGTCATGAGCTTACGCCCGATGACGGCAAGCAAAATCAGGATGGTGAGAAAGCCGAATATGGCCAGCATGAAGCCCTTCCAGCCTATGTCACCGGATTCGGCAGCGGAGATTCAAAAATGATCCCTCTTACCGACAGGCGGCAGATCGCGTCATCGTCCAGCCCAAAAAACGATTTCAGCGTTTCCTTTGTGTGTTCTCCAAGCAACGGCGCGGGCGTGGTCGGATGCCCGGGAGTTGCGGAAAGCTTGACCGGCGTTCCGGTCACCCGATGAACGCCGGCTGTTGGATGATCCATCAGTGGGAACATTTCGCGGACTTCGCACTGAGGATGCGAAGCCACTTCCTGAAAGTTTCGAACCAGCGAGCAGGGAATACCTACAGACCGCAGACGCCGCAGCCATTCCTGAACATCCGCCTGCTGAAAGACACTGGCGAGCACGGACTGCAACGCAACGCGGTTGCGGATACGCATGGCGTTGGACTCGTAATCCGGATTTCTTTCCAGATCCGGCCGATCAATCACGCGGCAGAATGCGGACCAAAGCTTTTCGCTTCCAACCGCAATCGCGATATCCCGATCCATCGTGTGGAAAGTGCAGTAAGGCACAACGGTGGGGAACGACGTTCCCATGGGGCGGGGAATTACGTCCGAGCCGAGATAGCTCATATAATTCGAGCTCATTGTGGAGATCATGCTGTCCAGCATCGACACATCCACATATTGACCGAACCCCGTAACATCGCGGGCCCGAAGTGCCATCAGAATTCCGATCACGGCAAACATCCCCGCAGTCACATCCGTAACGCCGTATCCGCAGCGAACGGATTCACCCTGCTCCGTCCCGGTAATACTCAGCAGCCCACTCGAACTTTGCACTACCAGATCCATCGCGGCTTCGTCGCGCGAAGGTCCATTCTGTCCATAGCCGGAAATCGAGCAATACACGAGCCGCGGATTCCGTGCGTGCAGCGCGTTATAACCGAGGCCAAGACGATCCATTGCCCCCGGGCGGAAATTCTCCACCAGAACGTCCATCTTGTCGACCAGGCGAAGGCAAAGTTGCAGACCTTCCGGATCTTTCAGATTGATCGAGATGCCGAGTTTGCCTCGGTTGAGGCCAAGAAAAAAACTCGATTCGCCGCCCGCGAACGGCGGGCCCCAGCCGCGGCCCATGTCTCCGTCACGGGCCTCCAGCTTGTAGACCTCCGCTCCGTGATCGGCCAGCAACAGCGTGCAGTATGGGCCTGCCAGCGCATGCGAAAAATCCAGCACGCGAATTCCGTCGAGCGCGCGCGGGGCGTCTGTCACCATGCTCACCGTGCCGCCACCGATACCGGGCGCGCGCCCAGCGGCTGCCCACCCGGGCCTTTTGCAAAAGTCTGCCAGGGTTCAGGCGTCACCTGATCTACTCCAGGGCGCGAATAGTCGCACACACCCGTTGGAAAAGCGGTGTTCAGCGCGGTCCATTGCGCAGCCGTAAACGTCACCCCATAATCCGCCCGGTTGATTGCCTTCAATTGACATTTCATGATGTCGCTCGCAGTCGGCTCGCCAGCGGCAACGCGCGTGTCCGTGAACGTGTGATACACGGTGTCGCATTGCGCCGCGTCCACCGAAGTTGTTCCCTGAAAACAGGTATCCGTCGCCAAAACCGGACGGTCTGCGATAACTCTCTGCGCCAGTGGCATCTTGCTTTTGTCGAGATCGATTTTGGTCAGCCACTCATTCATCGTGTCGAATGCCAGCGCGGCATTTCGCGAGCCGCCATCCGTCTCGCGCCAAATCGCCTGATTGGCGCTGGTCTTGTTCGCTTTCATTAAACGGGCGCGTGTTACGTAAGTCCGAAAGTTGTAGTGCTCCTCGCGATCGTCGTTATCGCGCAGATCGATCATCGCCACCTGCGCCATCTGTTTACCGTTGGTGATGCGGCCCGAACTGTAAGCGATCTTCACCGCGCCCGCATCGGCCTGGCAACGCTGCGGTTGCCAATTCGAGTTGATGTCGTAGCATCCGATGCCGGCGTTGAGATCGACAAACTGCTGTGGCGTAATATCTCCTGTTTTCAATGCAACCAGCCCATATTGCAGGCCCGTATTATCCAGAGGCCTTTTGGCGTAGCCTGCCGGGTCTGCGGAATCGGTAGCCCGCTTGCCGAATACCGCAATTTGATAATCCTGCAATGTGCAACGCACTCCGGCGGGGTTCGTAATTGACCACGTCCATGGATTCCCGCCGCATCCGGTGGAGACTTCGGGCCCCAGATACGCAGAGGTTCTGGAAGCCATGAAAGTGTTGACCGGTCCTTCGCAAATACTGGCTGTGGCATGTCCGTCGGTCCGGGCCTTCTGTGTCTCTGTCCAGGGGCTGCCCGCTTTCACCTGTTCTGCATAGTAACGAGCCAGCAGGCCGCAATCGGCGAATTCACGGTACGGTGTCCAGGTGTCCTGGAAATGCTGCGACGGCATGATGCCCTGAAGCAGGCCGGGATAATTTGACGAAATGAGATTCTGCTGGTGAGCGCCGCCGGATCCCCCGTTCGACATCGTATATCTGATCTCGCCATAGGTCTCGGTGATGTGTTCCTTCAGCATCATCACGGTCTCGGCGGATACGACGTCATTGCAATGGGTTCCATACTGCGTGTTGGAAGAAGATGCCACCATGAAGCCGCGCGACAGCGCCATGTCATTCTGGACGGGCCCGGGATTCCCCTGACTATGGCTGAATTCGCATCCCGATCCAAACGGAATGAAAAGCTTGCCGTTCCACTGCGGCTGCCGTTCCCACGGCGTCCATGGCCTGGCCGGCTCGTACAGCACCGCAATTTCGTGAATGCCACGGTCCATCGTGCCGCGTTCAATCCGAACGATGTAATCGACCTTGACGCCCGCATCGGTCGTCGCTGTCGCCATATCCGCAGGCCTTGGCTTGGCGGGGTCGTAGGCGGCGAATTGATTGCCGGTAGTTCTGTAAACGTAGAAGAATTTTGTGGGGGCATTGCATTGAGCATCCGTCGCCGGACCTAAAGACGGGCTCCCAACGCCGCCCCGGCCGCCGCCCGGACCACCTCGACCGCCGCTGAAGCCTGCTGCACCACCGCGCCCACCTCTGCCGCTGCCGCCGGGGGCACCACCAGGTATCGCAGCCCCGCCTGCCGCACCCTCGGTCTGGCAAATCCAGGGCTCTACCTGAGGGCCGGAAATGATTGGACCGCCGATCGGGTAGTTCGTAATCGTAATCTGCGCGGCGCCCGTGCTTTGCCGTGCCACCAGAATGTTACTGCCATCCTTCAGCCCTTCCACCAGACCCAGATATCGGCTATTCGCACGCACAGCGAACGCCGAAGTGATCGGCGTGCCGTTGAGCGTCACGGTTGCGGTCGCTAGGTTTGCGCCCGCAGGCCATTTGATCTCCACCAGGGCATTACCGCCGGAAATCAGGTCAGCCCGATTGGACAATACCAGAATTTCAGGAGAGGCTGCGAACGCACACACACTCAGCCCGCAGACTATCGGTACTAAAAGCCGCAATGACATATTTTTCCTATTTTACTCGCCCGTAGTCTATTCGGACTATTGAAATTGTTGTATATCAATTATCAAAATCAGTGAATAATCAGCGCGGTGGATTAACGCAGCTGAAATTGCCGGCCTCATCCGTGCTGCCGGTGCCGTTCCACTTCGCGACCGCCGGGTACGGGCACAGCGGGCGCGTACGATCCACCTTGCCGGCCGTAGAATGAGATGCGAGCAGGCTGTCTGGGGCGGTCCCGCGTGTGACCCACGCATCGAGCGCCGCCAAAGTGTCAAAAGTCGACGGGCCCGGACCGCCATTGCAGTGCCCCATGCTGGGAACCATAAAGAGGCGGAAGAAGCCCCGAATGTCGCCACCGGCTTTCATTACCTTCTCCGCCGCCTCATAGTAACCAATGCCGTCTTCGGGTGGCACCACAGGATCCGCAAAGCCGTGATACATGAGTAGCTTGCCATTATTCCTGCGGAAAGCCGAAAGATCCGCATCGTTAGCCACTACTGCGGCCATCTTCGAATCCGACCAGGCCATGTCTTTGTCGAAATCGAAACTGGCGGGATCCCACTTGGGATCGCCGAACACCCAATAACGCCAGAAGTCCGTCCTTGCCGGCTCAGCGTGCCCTACGAAGTAGCCGCCCCATCCGGTTTCCGAGCCGCGAATCCAACCGGGAAATACCTGCTCCTTCGTGCGCGGATTGCGAGCCCCGTCGTAAACCTTGCGCACGGCGCTCACCTGGGAGGCGGTCAGGCACGCGGCATCGTTTGCATCGCTGCCGGCCTTGCATAACAAGGTGGCCGGGTCGAACTTGCAGCGGCGTGGATCGTCGATGATTCCGTCTTTTACTCCGTCGTTCGCATCGCACGAGTTGACTACGGCGCGATTCAGCATTTGAAGCTTAGCGGCAGTCAGAATCTCCGTAACGCCTTCATGTGTTTCCAGCCATGACCAAAGGAAGCCCGCATTCAGTCTCACGCGGTTATTGCCCGGATCTCCTGCGATGATGCCGTCATAATCCGCCGGATATCGCTGCGCCTCGGTCAGAGCCTGCTGCCCCCCGGTGGAACATCCCGTGAAATACGCTTTGCCAGGAAAACGGCCGTAATAATTCCGCACCGTCAGTTTCGCGACTTCCGTCATGACGTGGATCGCGCGGTATCCCCAATCCGCGATCTTTTCCGGATGCCCGATGCCAAATTTCAGGTCGCCTCCCGGGTGGCCTGTATCCGACCCGACTGCGGCGTAGCCCGTCTTTACCGCCGATTCCATTGTTGGGAGACTCATGCTGCCGGAATAGCCGCCGTTTCCAGTGCCGAGAAGTTTTCCATTCCACGTTGCGGCGGGCGGCAGCCAAACTTCGACATGAATTTCTGAGTCGGCAACGGGTCGGGCTATTGCTTTTACACGGCAAATTCCGCCTGCAGTGTCCCGTGCCGCCGACGTAATCGAAATGTCCTGCATCGTCAGGGAAACGAGTTCTTCGCAGGTGGGCGGCGCTGCGAATGCCAGAACGCCGGTGAAAACACCAATAGCCAGTTTGCCAAACATGATCCCTCAATACTACTTTGCTGTTGTCATTCAGACTATTGAAATTGCGCTATATCAGTTATTAACAGGCACGAATAATCGGGTGTCGTTTACCCCGCCGCGGGAACCCGGCACGTTGCAATCATCGCCTTCAGGAATCCATCAGCGGCAGGAGAAAGCGAGCGCCCTGCCTTCTGCGCTACCGTAATTTTTCTTGTCAGCATCGGGTGATTGAGAATCCGGGAGCGAACACCGGTCAGTTCCGACACCTCAAGGGCCGAGGAAGGAAGGAACGTAATCCCCAATCCGGCTTTCACCATGCCGACCGCTGTCGACATGTACGTCACCTCCCAGGCAGGTGCGGGAAAATGACCGATCGATTCAAACGCGCGATTCACCAGGGCGCGAACGCTGCTCGCCTGATCCATCAGGATCAATGGCATCTCCACCAGGTGCTTCAGCGTGAGCCCCCGTTTATGTTCCAGCGGCGAGCCGGGCGGGAAGACAATCCGCATCCTGTCGGTAAACAGCGAGATCGTCTGAATATCCGGATCCGCATCGGGGAAACTGCCGACTCCGAAATCGACATCCTCGCTCTTCACCATCGCGAGCACGCGCTGTGCGAGAACGTCGCGCAGCGTTACCGCGACTCCGGGTGATTGCTCATGAAAGCGCGCAATCACCTTCGGCAGGATCGTCGAACTGATTGACGGAAGGGCAGCCACCGTGACAACGCCACAACTCCCGCTGGAAGACTCCTGAGCTCGCACCACCACGCCTTCAATCTCCCTGACCAGCCGTTGCAAAACCGGAGTGAGTTCCTTCCCGATTTGGGTCAGTTTTACCGATCTTGTGTTCCTGTCGAGCAGGCGTACCCCGAGAGTTTCCTCCAATTGGCGGATCTGAACTGTGAGAGAAGGCTGCGAAACATGCAGAGCCTGAGCAGCGCGGGTGAAGTTGCCGGTTCGCGCGATGGCGACCAGCGCTTCCAGATGGCGAAGGTTAAGATTTACGCCCATTGCGTTATAGTGCAACGGTATCATCGGCCTATGGAACGACGCGATTTCCTGAAGCTCGCCAGCCTGGCAGCCGCAGGCACACCACTTGCGGCACAACAAATGCCTATGCCCATGCCCGGCTCGGCGCCGCCCACAGGCATTGTGCCTGAACTGACAGGGACGGATTTCACCCTCCGCATCGCTCCGGTCACCGTCGAGTTGGCGCCCAATCGCATTCTCAGCACCATCGGCTATAACGGAACTTCTCCCGGCCCGCGCCTTCGCATGAAAGAAGGTGTGCCGGTCACGGTGAATGTCGTTAACGAAACCGACGTCCCCGAGTTCGTGCATTTTCACGGCCTCCTCATTCCTTCAGACGTCGACGGCTCCGAAGAACAGGGCACCCCCGTAGTGCCGCCGCACGGCACCCGCAGTTATAAATTCACGCCGAAACCCGCCGGTACGCGTTGGTATCACACTCACACCATGTCGATGGACGACCTGCACCGTGGCAGTTTTACGGGCATGTTCGGCTTTCTCATCGTCGATGGCGCGAACAACCCCGGCAATTACGATCAGGAGCATTTCCTCGCTCTGCGCGATTGGGAACCCTACTTTACCGACACGCCGATGGATAACGACGATATGGATCCCCTGCTGGCCAGGCCCGAGAAGCCGGCTGTGCTCGATACGCGTCCGCCTGGCCTCGAAGTAGCCGCCGATATTTTTTCCATTAACGACAAAGCACTCGGCGCGGGTGAACCGATTCGGGTGCGTCAGGGCGAGCGCGTGCTCTTTCATTTCCTGAATGCCAGCGCGATTGAGAACCGGCACCTGTCGATGCCGGGACATAAATTCAACGTCATCGCGCTCGATGGAAATCCGGTGCCGGTCCAGGCTGCCATCGACGTGCTGATGCTTGGCCCCGGCGAGCGCATCGATGCCTGGGTGGCCATGAATCAACCAGGCGTCTGGATTCTGGGGGCTCCGGAAGATCCGGTGCGCGAGGGCGGTCTCGGCATTGTCGTGGAGTACGCGAATCAGCGCCGTACGCCGCAGTGGGTTGCCCCGCCGAAGAATCCCTGGGACTACACGGTATTCGGCAAACCGCCAACCCAGCCGGCGCCCACCGAAAAGCTGGACATGATATTTGAGAAAGTGCCGCGCGGAGCCGGAAAATTCAACAGCTTCACCGTGAACGGCAAACCTTATCCGCATGAACAGGAATTCGTGCTCAAACAAGGGACGCGCTACCGCCTGACGTTTCGCAACCGCACCGACGATGCCCACCCCATGCATCTGCATCGTCACCAGTTTGAGATCGCGGAGATTTACGGCAAAGCCACTTCGGGAATCATCAAGGACACGGTTGTTGTACCCGCCTACGGCCGGGCCAGCGTGGATTTCACTGCCGACCAACCCGGCCTGACGCTGTTCCACTGCCACATCCAGCACCACATGGATTATGGCTTCAAAGCTCTGCTGCGCTACGCATAGGTATCAGGCTCATTTCGACACAAAACTCTGCGCATTCGCCAGTACGGCGCTTGCTTCATCCGGCCGGTGAGCCGCTCTCAGAGCTGCCGCATAACGCGTTGCGAGATCCGCTCGGTATTGCGCCATATCCGCACCGCTCTTGCTAAGCAGCCGCATGGCGGCCGTATATTCGCCGATAGCAGCCTCAGGTCGCTTCGCCCGCTGTTCCAAATCCGCCATCCCCACCAATACCCCCGCGACCGCCCTCGATTCCTCACCAAAATGATCGGTCATGATGAGCCTCGCTCTCTCCAGAACAGCGCGGGCTCTCTCAGTTTCCCCCCTTTTTGACAGGATGTCCGCCTGGACCTGGAGCAGCATCGCCAACTGGGGGTGATCGCGCCCCAAAGCCACTTCGTATTTCGCGATCGCCTCGTTTATGGCCTCGCACGCGAGTGCCAGCTTGTTCTCGGCATCGTACACGCCCGCCATTAGTGTGAGCGCCATGGCAATCTGAGCATCCGAAGCCATGGGATCGTTTTGCAGCAACTGGAGCGAGCGCCGCAACAACGGCTCCGCCCGCGCGGTTTGCCCGGCAGCCAACCATGTTTCTCCCAAACCGCTAGTGAAAGATTCTTCGAATTGGATGGAGTGCTCCTGTTCGGCGATCTCGCCAATGCGATTCCAGGCGCTGACGCTGGCGTCCCAGTTGTGCAGGTCGCGGTTCAACTCGGCGCTTTCCACCAGTATGTTGGTCCGCTGCGGTTCTGTCAGTCCTTTCAGGCGGGTGGCTTCGTCAAGCAGTTGGGCAGCTTCCGGCGCCCGCGCCTCCTCGCGCATCATGTCGGCCAGATTGACCATCAGGATTGAGCGATCACCTTGGCTGGCAGTGCCATCGCCTATTGCCGCTCGCAGTATTCTCTCGGCGCTTTGGTAATCCCCCAGGTTTCGATCGACTGATGCAAGAGTGCCCGCTACCACCACGCGGCGTCCACTCTCGTCTCCCGTAGCGCCTGCCAGAGCCTGTTCGAGAACAGGCCTCGCCTCTGCATTCCGGCCTCCGCTGCTCAACGCAATGCCATAGGATGCCAGCGCCGACTCTCGTTCGGCTGCCGTCGTCGCGAGTGCGACGCTCTCGCTGTAAAGCCGCGCCGCCGTATTGTAGTCGTGCTGCTCCACGGCCAGCCGCGCAGCCTCCCGCCGCTGCGCCCATTCCGATGCCTGGGCGGCAGACACTAAAGACACTCCGGCTATCAGCACACAAAGCGTGCGCATATGCAGATCTCCTTATTCAGTTAGTTTTTGGCTTTGAAACAGGACGCGGAGCGACAAAGGAACTCAGGGAGCGATTCGGTCAGGTGAACCCGTCGCGCGTTCCGTCTGCTCAATTTCATTATCCGTCATTGGACGGAAATCCATAAAACGAAAGAACTGATGGCTCGTATTCGGGAAATCGATGGATCGAATGTAACCTCGTGCAATGCCGCTCGCGCGGCAATTGCTAAAATTCATTTTGGCGACAGACTGCGACTTTCTCGTGATAGGAGCCGGCGTCGCCGGTATGCGTGCCGCCATCGAACTGGCGCAGGCGGGTACTGTTCTTGTGATCGCGAAGGACTCCCTCCGCGAATCGTCATCCGAATACGCGCAGGGTGGAATCGCGGCCGCGCTGAACGACGATGACCGCGTCGAACTTCACGAGCAGGATACTATTTACGCCGGCGACGGGCTTTGCAATGTCGCGGCCGTGCACACCCTCGTGGAAGAGGCTCCCGCAGCCATTCAGGAATTGATTGAATGGGGCGCTGAATTCGATCGTGAGTCCGAAGGTAAAGGCTCAAAACTGGTCTTCGCGCGCGAAGGCGCCCACAGCCGCAACCGTGTTCTGCATGCCCATGGCGATTCCACCGGCCATGAAATAGCCCGCGCGCTGTATCAAAAAACAGCGTCGCTGCCCGGCGTCAGGTTCGAAACATATTCCGCCGTCGTGGACGTGACAGGGGGCGGCGCGGTCGCATTGCGCGAATCCAGCGGAGAATTGATCGACATCCGGGCCCGTGCCGTCCTGCTGGCTACGGGGGGCCTGGGGTGTGTCTTTCGCGAAACCACCAATCCCGCTGTGGCGACCGGCGACGGTGTTGCCATGGCATGGCGTGCCGGCGCGGAAATCGCCAACATGGAATTCGTCCAGTTCCATCCCACCGCCCTTCATCTCGAAGGGGCGCCCCGGTTCTTGCTCTCCGAAGCTCTGCGTGGGGAAGGTGCCGTTCTGCGCAATCGTGAAGGCGAGGCCTTCATGTCGCGCTATCACGAGATGGGTGACCTCGCGCCGCGCGATGTTGTCTCCCGCGCGATCGTCGCTGAGATGCAGCGCACCCATGCGCCGCACATGTGGCTCGATCTCACCGCTCGCGGCAGCAAATTCATCCACGAACGTTTTCCGCGAATCTTCGAAACATGCCTGGCGCTGGGCCTGGATCTCGGCCGCGAGCCTGCCCCAGTTCATCCCGCCGCGCATTACGCGATGGGTGGCGTCAGGACCGATCTGGACGGCCGGACGTCCAGATCGGGCCTTTTCGCGGCCGGTGAAGTGGCCTGCACCGGTGTGCATGGCGCCAACCGCCTCGCAAGCAATTCACTACTGGAAGGTCTGGTGTTCGGAGCCAGAGCGGGCCGTGCCATGCAGGTTCTCGACGCCCGAACCTCTGTGGATCCACCTGCCCGGCTCCTGGAAATTCCCGATGTATCGAGCGGGCAGATCCGAGAGCTCGCCTGGACGCATTGCGGCATTCTGCGAAATCGCGAAGGCCTGGAGTCGGCCATCGCGTGGTTGGAAGGGGTCCGCTGCCTGCCGGTCGATCAGGCGGCACTGGCGGCAATTGAGCTACGAAATATCTTCGAAATTGCGGGCTTGATTGCCCGCTTCGCCCTGCGCCGCGAGGAAAGCCGCGGCGCCCACTTCCGGACCGATTTCCCCGACAAAAGCGACGTCTTTGCGAAAGACTCCGTGCTAAAACGCGGCTAACCTACTCGTCGTCATCCTCGTCGTCTTCATCGAGGTCTTCGTCGTCGTCGAGGTCGTCGTCCTCGTCAAACTCCTCCTCGTCCAGATCGGCATCTTCGGTGTCGAGGTCGGCGTCAACTTCGTCGTCGTCTTCGTCCTCGTCGTCTTCATCGAGGTCGTCCTCGTCTTCCTCGTCCAGTTCCTCTTCCTTGAGCTCGTCAAAGCTCATATCGTCCGGGTTGCGCTTCGGTGGGCTCATTTCCCATGCGTGCACTCGTAAGTCATCGTCCATGTACGCCATTGAATCCTCTTATATACCGTCTTTAATTTGCAGTTTACACGGTCGGCTTCGTCCGATTCGGAATGGGCTGTCGCTCTCCTGCGCTACACTGAAACTTCATTACAATGAGACAGCGAATTCGCTCTACAACGGTGCTTTGTGTGCGCCGTGACGGCAAAGTGGTCATGGCCGCGGACGGCCAGGTGACCCTCGGGCACGAGGTTTTGAAATCCACTGCGCGCAAGTTGCGGCGCTTGTACAACGATCGTATTGTCGCGGGTTTTGCGGGCTCCACGGCCGACGCCTTTTCACTTTTTGCGCGCTTTGAAGGCAAGCTCGAACAATTCAACGGCAACCTTCCCCGGGCAGTCGTCGATCTGGCCAAAGACTGGCGGACGGACAAGATTTTGCGGCATCTGGAAGCCCTTCTGCTGGTGGCCGATGCGGCGAACACTTTCATCGTGAGCGGCAATGGCGATGTTATCGAGCCGGATGAAAACGTTGCTGCCATTGGCTCCGGCGGACCCTTTGCACATGCCGCCGCAACCGCATTGATGCGGCACACCAAACTGACCTCGCGCCAGATCGTGGAAGAATCCATGAAGATCGCCGCCAAGACCTGCATCTACACGAACGACAACGTCACCTATGAGGAGCTGAGCTGAGTGGTCATCTACCTGCCCTCCCAATCGGTCGATGAAGGTCCCGTCCTCGACGAATTGACACCCCGGGAAATCGTCCGTGAGCTGGATAAGCACGTCATCGGGCAACCGGATGCCAAGCGCGCCGTCGCCATAGCCCTGCGCAACCGCCTGCGCCGCCAGAAACTGCCGCCCGATATGGCCGATGAGGTGATGCCGAAGAACATCCTCATGATCGGGCCCACCGGAGTCGGCAAGACCGAACTGGCCAGGCGTCTCGCAAAACTGGCGAATTCTCCATTCATGAAGGTGGAAGCCAGCAAGTTCACCGAAGTCGGCTACGTCGGGCGCGACGTCGAGTCGATGATCCGGGATCTTGTGGATATCGCGATCGACATGGTCCGGGGCCAAAAACTGGAAGAAATCGGCGAGCGAGCCGAGGCCAATGCGGAAAACCGCATTATCGATCTCCTCCTGGCCCCCTCCGGTGAAACGGGCGCCGATAACGAAAAATCCAGGGAAAAGCTGCGCGAGCGCCTGCGCGATGGCAAACTCGACGAGCGCATTGTCGAAGTGGACGTTAAAGACCGCGCGCCTTCATTTGAAATCGCCAGCAACGTAAACCTCGAAGAAATGGGTTTGAATCTGCGCGAAATGCTTCCCGCCATGCTGGGTGGACGCTCGAAAAAACGCCCGATGCGCGTTGACGAAGCTCTCGAATACCTGGTGCAGGAAGAAGAGCACAAACTCATCGACATGGAGCAGGTGACCCGCCTCGCGCTCGAACGCGTCGAATCAAGCGGCATTATCTTCCTGGATGAGATTGACAAGATAGCGGGCCGCGAAGGCGGGCACGGTCCCGATGTAAGCCGTGAAGGCGTGCAGCGCGATATTCTGCCCATCGTCGAAGGCACCACGGTCAATACCCGCCATGGGTTCGTCAAGACAGATCACATTCTGTTCATTGCAGCCGGCGCGTTCCACGTCTCGAAGCCCAGCGACATGATTCCGGAGCTACAGGGCCGTTTTCCCATTCGCGTGGAACTGAAATCGCTCACAGTGGCCGATTTCGTGCGCATTCTGAAAGAGCCCCGCAACGCCCTGGCTAAACAGTACACGGCGCTGCTTGAGACCGAAGGCATCAAACTCACCATTACCGATGACGCGCTGGAAGAAGTCGCGAAATTTGCCGCGCAGGTGAACGAAAGCGCTGAGAACATCGGTGCCCGGCGTCTGCACACGATCATGGAAAAGCTGCTCGAAGAAATTTCCTTCGAGGGCCCGGACCTTCGCAAAAAGAACGTCAAAGTCGACGCCGCCTATGTGCGGAAGCAACTGGCGGGCATCGTGAAGGACCAGGATCTGAGCCGCTACATTCTCTGATGAGTCGCGCACTTCTTCTGGTCCCTATAGTGGTTGCATCCGCGGCTGTGCTGGCGGGTTGCGGCTACTCGGGCGAGCCGAAGCCGCCTTCCCTCAAGCGACCAATGAAGGTGTCAAATCTGGCGGCGGTGGAAAGGGGCGCCAGGATCATCGTCACGTTTGAACTTCCGCAGGAGACGACGGAAGGTTTGCCGATCACCGGAACGCCCGACATCGAATTGCGCATCGGCGCCGTGCCTGTCCCGTGGAATCAACAAGCATGGCAAGCTAATTCGGACCGTATACCCGTGCCCGCATGGCCGGCCGCGCCTGCACCCTCCGGTGGCAGTTCACGCAGGCTCCTGAAGGGTTTGCCGAAAGCGCCGCCCACATCCGGCGGATCGGGCAGACCGGCTGCGCAACGGCGTGCAGCCAAAGCCACAGCGTCGGCGAGCGCGGCTTCGACAAAAGCGCTTTTCGCGCGCACTATACAAATCGACGCTGCCAAATACAGCGGCAAAGCGACCGTGATCGGCGTTCGTGTGCTCGGCCCCACCGGGCGGGACGATGGTTGGGCCACGATCCCCCTTGAAGTCTTCCCCGTGTTGCCTGTTCCCCGCGATCTTCGGGCAGTCGATATGCCCGGCGCCGTTCATCTGCAATGGGCGGCAGAAGCACCTGCATTCCGCGTCTACCGCCGTTTGCGCGCACCGAATGGCGCGCCGGAGGCCGAATGGGTTCAACTCGCGGACAGCACCCAGCCTTCGTACGACGATACGACTTTCGAGTACGGAAAAACCTGGCAATATTACGTGCAGTCGGTCCGGCAGACGGGTGGCAACACTCTTGAAAGCGACCCGTCCGACATATACACCTTCACTCCAGCCGACAAGTTTCCGCCCGCCGTTCCCGCCGGATTGGGCGGTATTGCCGGAACCCGTTCGATCGAATTGTTCTGGGATCGCGTGGCAGATGCCGATCTCGCCGGCTATCGTATCTATCGCAACGGGACCCGCATTGCCGACGGCGTGCAGACTCCGGCCTACAGCGATGCGAACGTTGTAGCCGGTACCAAATACAGCTATCAACTGAGCGCCGTCGATCAATCGGGTAACGAGAGCATGAGAAGTCCGGCTTTTGAAATCACAATGGAGTAACCTGATTCGCCTTCCATTGCTTGTGTTCTTCTGAAACGCTGTAAGCCACCAGATCCCGGTATAACCCCTCGATCACGTCGCCGCTCAGGCCCATGGCTTCGGCCCATTCGCGCCGCGTCTTCAGGACTGCTGCCACTCGTTCCGGCGCAGCCACATTCTCGGAACTGGTTTTGAACGTGGCCGCCGCGCGTACATAAGCGACACGGCGCGCGATCAGGCCCACAATCTCCCGGTCCACAGCGTCCATGCCGGCCCGAATTTCATCAAGGTTTTTACACTGCTGAGGCGGAATCGTTTGATCCATCTAATAAGCGTATCGGCAGTGAATACGCCGGAGAGCGGTCGGATCCCCGATACAGGGCCGCATTCCCCGATGTGGCCATTTCTCTAGGTTCGTAAAGTACCCAATAAAAAATTAAACATCTAGAAGAATCAGCAGGATAGCCGTATCTCGATTGAGCCGGCCCACTGCCCCTCAAGGTCGTCGCTGTTAGTGTCGGAGCAGGAAGGCAGTTTGCGGGCATTTCACGACGCTATCTCTGAACGTGCCTACCTTCCGCATCCAAGCGAAGGAACTATATGAAATCGGTTATGAACTCGAGAATAATAGCTGTAGTGTGTTTTTTTGGCGTAGCGCAGGCACAATCGCAGGTCGATCTGGGCAGGCAAACCCGCAATCCGGATTTTTCGGCGCTGCCACATACACGTCCCATACAGGTCGGAATCACTCTCCCGGTGACGTGCGGAGTGGGCGAGCTGTTTTACAACTCCACACAGTCGGCCAGCAATCCAATCTATACCTGCATTTCGGCGAATACGTGGAGTCCTCTGGGTGCCTCGCCTCTGGGCGCCTGCACCGTTGCTAACAACAGTTTGTCCTGTCCCGGCGACATCATTTCCGGCACCGGAGCTACCGCCGGTTCATTGTCTCTCTATGAGAAAGCAATCAATGGCAGCAACGCTGTTTCTATAGCTGCGCCCGATTCCATTTCAGCCGCCTACACTCTGAAGCTGCCAGCCGGGTCGCCTTCGGCGGGCCAGTCGCTGATATTCGCGGCACCCGACTCCACCGGGGTCGCGCAGGCAGCGTGGGGAGCCCAGGGTTCCGGCCAGGGTGGACCGGTCAGCGAGATCACTCTGCTTGAGACCTCAGGGAGTACCACCGTTTCTCTGGCAGCGCCCGCCTCGATTCCGGCTTCCTACACTCTTCAGTTGCCGGGAGCCCAGCCGCAGGCAGGGCAGACTCTGACATTCGGCGAGCCTGACACCAACCGTGTCTCACAGGGAGCCTGGGTGACACCGAGCGGCAGTGCACTGGGAGGCAGTGCGAGTCTCAACGAAGGCAGCTACGCCAATCTTCCCGCGAGTTGCACGGAGGGGAGCATGTACCTGTTTACGGACAGTCTTTACAATTTCGCGAGATGCACGGCTGCCACCTGGCATCACTTTCTGAACGGAAAACTCATTACACCGCCCTCAGCGCTTTCGCTCAGCACCATGGTTGGGGCATCTTCGGTCACCCTGAACACAACTCATGGCTATGAACAGATGAATGCCGCGCCGGGCAGTTCCATGGCGCTTCGATCCTGGGCCGCGCCGGACACGGCACCATACACCAAATACATAGTCCTCAGCACCCCGGCCCTCCTCGATCAAACCAATTATCGTTTCTGGAATGTTGGATTCGGCGACGCTTCCGGGAAAAGCCAGGTATTGCAATGCGGGGTCGGGGCGGGGACGCAGAGTAATTTCTACTGCCGTGTAACAAGGTTGAACTCAAGCGGAAACTATGCAGGGGAAGACACTCAGCCAATCGTGATACCCTACAACAGCGGTATCGTGATTGTGGCGATCGGGAATGATGGCACGCTGCTGCACTTCGGAATTTCCACCGACGGCGTCTCATTTTTCGAATTCGGATCAGCTTCGGTAGCGTCCTACCTGAGCTCACCGTCGTCTCTCGTGTACGGTTTTCTGAACGTCGCGCCAACGCAGAATCTCTCCCTGAATTTCCTCGGAGTTTATTGAGATGAAGACGAGATTCCTTCAATTCACGATTCTGGCAATTCTGGTCCCGTCCGCTCCAGCCCAGGTAATCACAACGCCAAATCCAGTAGTTATGGAGGGCCAGACTATTCAATTGACGGCTGACCGCCCGGTCAAATGGAGTCTGGCGCCGGGAAGCGCTGGGACAATCGATCCGGGTGGAGTCTATCGGGCTCCGGCCAGCGTGGTTGCGCCTCACGCGATGGGCGGCTGCCAGATCGGGGCGCCGGACAGCATCTTCAACACGCGGATAGACAATCTGCCGGTGCTCTCGAACAGCGCGGCGTGGATGGCTGCGCTGCCGGCACCGCGCATCGGGTTTTCGCCCTCGTGGGGAACCAACGTTGGCGACGAGAATACGCCGATGGAAATACCTGTTTTTAACTACACGGCCACATACAACGGACAGCCATTTCAGATTCCTGAATGGCCGGTACTGAAACGCGAAAGCGGAGTATTCTCCGACCCACAATCGGGCGTAGACCGTCATATCCTTACAGTGAATCGCCGGACCTGCCGTGTCTACGAGCTTTACAATAATTACCCGGCCGGCACCGCCGGCAATTTACCTCCCGCAAATGCTTATACCGCTCAAAGCGGATGGCAATATCAATCAATGAGTTACGGCTTGCCGACAGACGGGGCCACAGATGCTGCGGGTATGCCACTTGCGCCGACAACGCTCACGCTCGATGACATTCGGTCAGGTCTTATTCGCCATGCCCTGCGCGTCACGTTTGGTAATTCGTATATCGCCCCCGCGTTTGTGTGGCCTGCCACTACGCATGCCGGTGCCTTCGGATTCGTCCCATACGGGACCCGCTTCCGGCTCAGAGCCGATTTTGATATTACGGGGTTTGGCGCCATCGCTCAGGTGATCCTGAGGTGTCTAAAGCAATATGGAATGATCATTTCCGACGGAGGGTCCAATTGGGACATCGTTACGTCGACGGATTTGACTGAGGACCGTGACGTTCAAGCCGCCATTTATGAGATCGGGCTTAAGAATTATCTGATCCGGCAAACCGATATGGATATTGTGGACGAATCCGCGCTGATGGTCAGCCCGTTGTCCTCGCAGGTTGCCTGGAACAATGCGTACGTCACGCCTTCCGCGTTTGCAATTGCCAGAGCGGACGACGGAACGCACACGCCGGTTAACGTGCCGATCGCCCTTCAGGGCGTCTCGCTGAACTCTCCGGAAGGCGGTGGTATCTGGATTCAAAGTCTGGTCACAAAAACGCTGAGTGTGTTTGTGGGAGGAACAACCAACACTGCGGTGACATGGTCGATGAATCCGGCCCTGGGCACTCTCGATGCCGGAACAGGAGTCTACGTGGCGCCGTCAGTCGGGGTTCCGACGACGACTTCAATCACAGCCACGAGTGTGGCCGATCCAGGTGTCAGTCTGACATTTCCCCTGACGGTGTTGCCCGCGGGTCCGATTCGAATTGTGACGGGCGATGCCACCGCGAACCCTTCCGCGCCGAATAGATTTACCCCCGATTATGGGCCGGATTCGCAGAATAATATGTGGTGGCGGGATCAGGCGGTGGAGCGGGCCTGGGGTGTTAAGAACGATTACTGGTATGGTTCGCCATGGCCTGCATTAACGGACATTTATCGTTATCAGACACAGTACTATAATTTCGGCGACACGATCTACCGATTTGTAGTGCCGAACGGAAAATATAACATCGACTACTACGTCTCAGTAGGCGCTTGTGGCGCAACCAATACCTACGATCCCCTTCTTTACCGCGAGCACCTGGAAGCGCAGGGACAGATTGCTCTGCACGACTTCCATCCATTGGCGACCGTCGACGGAAAATGCTACAGCCCGATCCACACGACACTCCCGGCTCTGGTGACCGATAATAATTTATACTTTTCGCTGCGCCGCATTACCGATCACACGCAAACCGGCGCCGACCAAAGTCCGGTCACGATCATCAGCGCGTTTAGTGTCACTCCGGTATCCGACGCCCCGCACCTTACAATCGATCCCGCGGTCCCGCCGGCTTTGACAATGTCGCAATCAGTCCAGTTACATGGGGTGGGCTGGTTCATGGGAAACAGCGCGACGTGGACAGTGCTGTCGGGCCCCGGCACCGTGGATTCTCACGGGCTTTTCACGGCTCCGGCAACGCCAACGCGGGGAACCGCCGTGGTGCAGGCGACCAGCACCATAGATGGCTCCAGGACCGCCACGGTGGCGATCAATCTGGTTTTTGGAACCATCGTTCTGGCACCTGGAACATCTACTTTGACCCGGGGGGCAACCCAGGCGTTCACCGCGAGCATCGGCGGGAATACCTATTCAAATGTGACATGGACGATCTCTCCGGCAGTGGGCTTCATCAATTCCGCAGGAGTATACACGGCACCCGACGTACTGGCGACGAACACCAATGTCACGGTCATGGCCACAAGTAACGACGATCCGGCGCAGACCGCCACCGCGGTCATCACAATACTGGCCAGCGTTCCGCCGATACGCGTGAACTGCGGCGGATACGGCTTTACGGATTCGCAGGGCCGCATCTGGGCGGCCGATTACGGCTTTACCTTGCCGTCCGTATCCTACGGGATTTCAGGGGTCTCGATAGCATACACATCGCCCGACATGTTTCCTCTATACCTGTCATCGCATTACGTTTATGAAAATCAATCATTCAGTTACAATTTTCCGTTGCCCGACGGAGAATACGCTGTCACGCTGAAGTTCGCTGATTACTCATTTAACGACGCGCCCGGCTTCTATGATTTCGACGTCTTTCTCAATGGGGCCGCCGTGTTGACTCATTTCGATCCCGATTCCGTCCACGGCACCGGGAGGACAGCCGTCGACAAGACTTTTTTCGTTTTCGTCCAGGGGAAGAATCTCCAGATCACTCTCACAGCCAGGAAGGCGGCTGCGTTTGTGAATGGTATTGAGATCCTGCCGGCCAACTTCTTCAGCAAGAGAAGTTCGGGTAAGACAACCCTTCAGGGTCACACGAAATAGCCGTTTTTTTAGTCGCCAATTGGACCATTGCTCTGGCCAATACCGTTGATCGGCTCACATGGTCAGATGGCAAGCAATAAAATACGGATACCCGAAGCTTCCCAAAACTCAATAAAATGCAGCTTATCTGCTCTTTCATATAATGAAGCGAGCAGCAGGGAGCTTGCATTCGTGAATCTCTTGAGATCGGGAAAGTATTTAATTGGATCGGCGGTAGTCTGGATCTGTTGGCCCGGCGTGGCCCAGATCGTCAAACCCGCCGATCCGATCGTGCAGGCCGGTACGCAAATTCGGTTTACTGCGAACGCACCGGTCAAGTGGAGTCTCTTGCCCGGAAGCTCCGGCAATATCGATGAGGATGGCACGTACCACGCTCCTATCAGCATTCAGTCTCCCCATTCAATGGCGGGATGTCAGATCGGCGCGCCAGACAGCGTGTTTAATACGCGCATTGATAATCTGCCCGTCCATCCGAACAGTGCTGCCTGGATGGCTAAACTGCCGAAACCCGGCCTTGGCTTCTCACCAAGCTGGGGAACCAACATCGCCGACAACACGACACCCCGTCAAACCTTCAATTTTAATTACACGGCCGCCTACAATTCGCTCTCGTTTCAGCTACCTGCCTGGCCATTTCTGAAACGCGAAAGCGGAGTGTTCTCGGATCCAGGTTCCGGCGTGGATCGGCATGTCCTCACTGTCAATCGCCAAAATTGCCAGATTTACGAGCTTTACAACAATTATCCCGCGGGAACGGCCGGGAAAGAGGCACCTGCTAATACCTATACCGCGCAAAGCGGTTGGCAATATCCATCGATGAGCTACGTTCTGCCTTCTGACGGGGCGACGGACGCCGCAGGCATGCCGCTTGCGCCAACGACACTTACGCTTGACGACATCCGCTCCGGTACTATTCGCCACGCGATGCGTGTAACTTTTGCCAACGCCTACATCGCCCCGAAGTTCCTTTGGCCAGCCACTGCGAATGCCGGCGCATGGGGAACGGTACCATATGGAGCGCGTTTTCGGCTTAAGCCCACGTTTGACATCTCCGGTTTTAGCCGGACCGCTCAGATTATTCTGACGGCATTGAAGCAATACGGGATGATCATCTCCGATGGCGGAAGCAACTGGGATGTTGTCGTTTCCACCGACCTGACCGAGGACAGAGCGATTCAGGCTGCCCTCATGGAAATTGGCTCCAAGGCGTCGCAAATGAACTCCAGCCACTTCGACATTGTTGACGAATCCTCGCTTATGGTGAGCCCAAACTCCTCACGGATTGCTTACAACAATCGCTATGTGACGCCGCCCGCCTTTGCTGTTGTAAAAGCCGATGACGGGGTCCATCCCGCTGTCACTGTGCCGGTCGCGTTGCACGGAATTGCGCTGAATGCTCCGGAAGGCGGAGGCATCTGGATTCAGAGCGGCGTCACAAAAACCCTCACCGTATTCGCCGGGGGATCATCGAACACCTCCGTTACATGGAGTATGAGCCCGACTTTGGGAACGCTGAATCCCACATCCGGCGCATATACAGCGCCTCCAGTAACGATTCCAACGACAACCACAATTACCGCTACGAGCGCGGCAGACCAAAGTGTGTCCGTCAGATTTCCGGTCACCGTTCTGCCTGCGGGGCCGATCCGGATCGTAAGCGGGGACGCAACAGCCAACCCGGCTGCACCGAAAAGCCATGCGCCCGATTATGGGCCGGATTCACAAGGCAATATGTGGTGGCGGGATCAGGCGGTGGAGCGGGCGTGGGGTGTTAAGAACGATTACTGGTATGGTGCGCCATGGCCTGCACTAACGGACATTTATCGCTATCAGACACAGTATTATAACGTCGGCGACACGGTCTACCGATTCGTGGTGCCGAACGGAAAATATAACATCGATTACTACGTCTCAGTAGGCGCTTGTGGCGCAACCAATACCTACGATACGCTACTTTACCGCGAGCACCTGGAAGCGCAGGGACAGATTGCTCTGCACGACTTCCATCCATTGGCGACGGTCGATGGAAAATGCTACAGCCCGATCCACACGACACTCCCGGCTCTGGTGACCGATAATAATTTATACTTTTCGCTGCGCCGCATTACCGATCACACGCAAACCGGCGCCGATCAAAGTCCGGTCACAATCATCAGCGCGTTTAGCGTCACTCCGGTATCCGATGCCCCGCGCCTTACAATCGATCCCGCGGTCCCGCCGGCTTTGACAATGTCGCAATCCGTTCAGTTGTATGCGGTGGGATGGTTCATCAGCAACAGCGTTACGTGGTCCATTCAGTCGGGACCGGGCAAGATTAGCGACACTGGCGTTTACACGGCGCCGAATACTCCGATGGCGGGGACGGTCGTGGTCAAGGCGACAAGCAGGTCGGACCCTTCGAAGTCGACGACCGTCCAGCTCAAGTTGGTATTTGGCAAGATAACCCTAAATCCACCGGCCATAAGCCTGAACAGGAGCGCAGCGCAGCTTATGACAGCGAGTATTGGTGGGCGGCCATATTCGAACGTCACCTGGTCGGTGTCGCCGATGATCGGCAGTATCGACACCTCCGGGCTTTTTAGCGCCCCCGAGGTGGTTTCCGCTGATACCGTCGTCACGGTCAAGGCAACCAGCAGGGACGATCCGGCCCAGACCGGCACCGCGACACTCACGATCAGGGCAAAGGTTCCGGCAATCCGCGTGAACTGCGCCGGAAGCGGTTTTACCGATGCACACGGAAATATTTGGTCTGAAGACTTCGGATATACGGGCAAGACAATTGCCGGGGGTAACTCCATCCCTATAGCCCGAACAACGGCGGACATGTACCCACTCTACGGTTCATCGCGTTACGTTTATGAGAATCAGGAGTTTGAGTATAACTATCCGCTGCCGAACGGCGATTACCAGATAACTCTAAAATTCGCCGACTACGCGTTTGACATGCCGGGGCACTACAGCTTCGATGTCAAGATCGGAGGTGTTACGGTATTGGCTAACTTCGACCCGGATCGCGCCTATGGTGCAGGCAAAACCGCTGTCGATAAGACATTTGTAACCACTGTCCGCGCCGGAAATCTGAAAATAGCATTCCTGGCGCGAAAAAATGCCGCCTTCATCAATGGCATCGAAATTATCCCATTGCCGGAACGGACATTGCCAGTTCGCCCGTGACTGGGTTGCCTAATCCGCAGGGAAAAGACCTATAGCTCTCAGGCACCGACCTGCCAAACTGTCTGGTAAGCTGCCCACAGCTTGCTCCATGTGAAGGACGACAGACGGCCGAATCTTCACCATCAGAGCTATGTACACGAAGGCGCCGATGAGGGACGTCGATATCAGTATCCCCCAGGGATTCGAGTAGGACATTGCGGCAAGGCTATTGATCCATCCTGCACAGATCGCGGTCATGGCAAGGCTAATCGCCAATTGGGGCCAAAAGCAACGGGCGAAAAAGCTGAAAGAAAGACCGATAAGCCGAAATGGAATCGCGAACCCAGGATACATGAGGACTCCGATATACGAAACAGCGTAAGCAACAGCGACGCCTCGAACGCCAAACCGCACTCCCAGCATGAACCCCGTTAAAAGGACGACTGCCGCTCCCATTCCCCATCGAAACATGAGATCTGTGCGCCCTTTCGCTACGTAGATCTGCCCAATGGAGCCCTGGACGGATTGAATAATACCAACCGGCGCGAGAATCCGGAACAGCGGGATGACGGCTACCCATTTATCTCCGAGCACTGCACGCACAAGTGGATCGGCAAGCACCGCCATTCCCATCAGCAACGGGAACGTAATCAGACCAATGAGCATCGAGCTTCTGATATAAGCCGACCGAAATCGATCGTCGTCAGATTGTATTTTCGAGAAAGCCGGCAGCAAGACCTGCCCCAATACTGAGCTGATGTTTTGGATGGGATAGAGCATCAGATTGTAAGCCATTTGGTAAAACCCGAGCGGCTCCGCTCCCAGTATTCGGCCTACAACGATGTTGTCGGCATTGCGGTTAAAATAATTAACCAGGCCAAAACCGGACAAATTGAGGCTAAACCGCGCAATCGACCTTATTTCACGGCGGTCGACTTCAAGCCGCGGAGTCCATCTGCCGAACCACCAGTAACCAAGGGTAGTCACGATCGCATTTGCGAGGTTGGCAAAGACGAGGCTCCAGACTCCGATGCCCGACAGTGCTCCCGTTATTGCTATCACGTAACCGGCGACAGAAGACATCAGGTCGATGTAGGCAATGTGGCGGAACGACATACTGCGGGTCAACAGGGCATTGTGAACGCTTCCGGCGGCCGTGATCAGAAACGAAACCGATAGTGCTCGAACGATTGCAGGCAGCCGCGGCTCCTGGAAGAATCTGCCGGCTGGCCCAGCACTCCCGAAGACGAACAGAGTGAGGGCTAATCCGAAAGCGCAGTTGGTCCAGAAGAGACTCGATAAGAGGCGGTTGGAGACTTCAGTCTTTTGAATAATAGCGGTTACGGTACCGAGATCGCGAAAGTTCAAAAGGAAGACCATCAGCACGTTTGCCATGGCCATCAACCCATACGAACCCGGTCCAAGACGCCGGGCAAGGAAGCCGACGCACACGAGCGAAAGAATCTGCCGCGCCACCGAGGACATGGACGACCACCCGGCGCCGGCGACTACCTTTTGCGACAGGCCTTGCGGAGGAGATGAAACCGCTGCATCAGGCATGAATACCTACGATAGCGCCTTTCATTATGGGGCTGGCCGACGGGCAGGATGGCAAGTGATTGGTTAAGCTCTAAATCGACTTCAACGGCTTTTTCATGAATTCATCGGCCGCGGTTCGCGTGATGCGCCGAATATAGTCGACAGCGTTCACTATCCACATAGCGGCCGGTTCATGAACCTGCGCGATCTTCTTAAGCGCTCTCCATTTCAGCGATGTTTTCAAGGGCGATCGAAGGTTTTTGCGAATAGCGTCAAGACGCATACACTCAAATCCAGCCCGGAAGAAAGCGGAACGCACGAATGGAAACGTCGTGTAGGTGACCGACTCTTTCAGGAATCGCGGATCGCGACCGAGAAGCGAAAGATAGAATGCTCCGATGGACTTTGGAAGCAGCGGAAGCCACCTTACCTTGTAATGCGGTTCCCAAAACGAAAGATAGTTCTCGTAGGTTAGAAGGAAGTATCCACCCGGCTTTAATACCCGGAACGCCTCTCGTATCACTTTTTCGGGATATTGGACGTGTTCCAGCACCTGAAAGCTGACGATCAGGTCGATAGAATTATCCCGGAGGGGAAGCGATTCCCCTAACGCCCCGATGACTGATCCGCTGCCAACCCGAGCGAGTCTGTCGGATGCCAGCTTTCGCCAGGCCGCGCCAGGCTCAATAGCGATGACCCTGGCATGACGCCTTGCCATTTCCACGGACACGGCTCCCAGTCCGGCACCCAATTCCAATACACGTGCGCCTTGAAAATTCAGCCCGGCCAATTCGCACTCTTCACAACGTCTTACTCCGATGGCTCCGGTTGTCTCTTCGGCGCTACGGGCCAGAGCAACCGCTTCTGAAAGCCCCAGGTCGTCGCGCAGGTAGCCATAAATGGCCGTTTGAACGCGACTGTCCAGATCCTGATCGGCGACAACACGCGGAGCGTCATAAGCTGTCTGGGTTTGTCGCAGTTGCAACTCGGTTCCTTTCAACAGCCATAAGCCATAGGGAATCTCACTATTTTATCGCATACGTGGGCAACCTTCGATTCTTGTAGCCAAAAGCCAGCAGGGTGTGATCGCTGTATCTGCCATTCAGAACTCAGAAGCGTCAACACGGCAATTCGTGAATCTATTTCGATACAATGAAGGCTCTCTGCACTCGTGCGACGTTCAAGCGGTCACCGGATAAACTGTCGTCGAACCCGCAAACAGTTTCATGGATAAGACGGAGCCATCGGCGGATCAGCAAAAGCGTTCTTTGAGGGGCCATGCCTTTCTCATGGGCTGGCCTGTCGATTCACCAGGCGGTGTCACCTGCGTCGTAAGGAACCTTCTCGGAGAGGCTTTACGAGCCGGCCGGTTTTCGCCTGTGGCAGTCGAAGTCTTCGGCCAGGCGGAAGGCGAGAAGCAGGGAAGCAGTCACGCGTGGCCGCTCGTCCGTCTTGGAACCATATCGACCTGGAACAGCGAACGTCCGTGGCGTTCAGTGGCTGCATTCTGCCTGAAAGCGCCATTCATCGCGTGGAGGCTATGGTCGTTTTGCCGACGGTATTCGATCACGGTTCTCAACCCACACTTCGCCGGAATCGACGATTTGCCGTTGTGGTTCGTGCGCAAAACCGGCATTTTTAAGGGTAAATTGATCCTGTCGTTCCACGGTCTGGATGTCAATACGCTGACATCCAGCCGCGGTCTCGAGCGCTTTTTAGGAAAAATGCTGTTGCGCGGCGCGGATTTTCTGGTCGCATGTTCGTCCGGCCTCCGGGATGAGATTATCCGGTTTGTGCCCGAATGCGAGGCAAGAACGCTTTCGATTCCGAACGGCATCAACGCGGCGGCGTTCCTTGCTCTCTCCACGGGAACCTTCGAATTGCCCGAACGCTTTAATGGCCGCACTATACTTCTCAGCGTCGGCAATTACGAATCCAAAAAAGGCCATGATCTGTTGCTGAAGGCGTTCGCCAAACTGACCGGCGTGCGCACGGATGTCGGACTCGTGATTGCGGGACACGGCGATTCTGGGCCCATGGCCCGCCTCGCGGCGGAACTGGGAGTCGCCGCCGACGTTCTGTTACTCGAAGCCGTTCCGCCGGCACAGGTGGCCGCGCTGATGAACCGGGCCGACATATTTGTCCTGGCATCCCGCTGGGAGCCATTCGGCCTTGTACTGCTGGAAGCCGCAGCGGCTGAACTACCCGTTGTCTCTTCGGCAACCGCCGGAGCAGCCGAGTTGCTGGCCGATGGAGAGACAGGACGCGTGGTGCCGATCGGTGATGCCGACGCGATGGCGGGCGCGATTCACACTTTGATTGCCAACCCCGAAGCAGCGCGGCGGATGGCTCACCGCTTTCACGAAAACGTTCTTGCCAATTTCACATGGGACAAAGCATATCAGGCATACGCCGATATTGCATCGAAATAACCAGGCATTGGGTTGGTAAAGTTGAGTCTCATGGACCGCCAGCTACCACCGTGGCAAAAAAAAATGGCCATTGCGGCGGAACTTTTGCGCAATGACAGGGGAAAGCTCTGGCACATCCTGACCGGAGACGTCCAGATCATGAAGGTTTACGCCCTGGATACCAGAACGGCCCGACCACCGCTGGTTGTTCCGGGCATGCAATTCCGATATCTGGACGATGTCGAACTGCGCGATATTGAAACCGGCGATGAGGAATTCCGGCAAAAACAAATCGAGCGGCTTGCCCGGTTTGGGCGCAGCTATGCGTATGGTGTCTATTGCGAAGGCGTACTGGCGCACATTTCGTGGCTTCTGCCGCCCTGCGCGGTACACATAGAGGAACCCCGGATTTTGCAGCTAAACCCCGATGAGGCGGAGATCACCGCGTGTGAAACGCTGCCCGCATTTCGAGGACGCGGGATCTACGGGTTCGCCATCCGGCAGTTGTTAGAGGTCGCCCGCACGCAGCGAGTGAGCCGGGTTTACATGAAGACAATGAGTTCGAACGTTAGCTCTCAGTCGGGAATCGCGAAGGCGGGACTGAAGAATGCGGGGCGGGCATTGATCGTAACGCCGCCTCTAAACCTGGCGAGACAATTTGTTCTGCGATTGTACAGCTGACATGATCAATCAGCGGCTCCGACCGCGGCCCGGGCCACTTACCCGCCGGAGCACTGAGATCGAGGAATTCAGTATTCTGTTGAGCGCGTTTCCCATATAGAACTCCGCAGCTTCGAGCGCGACCGTTTCGGCTCCAAAGTAGCGCTTATAGTCGGCCAAAGTCGATGCGGAATCGGTGACCCCACCCAGATTGAAAACGGATGCGCCCCGCTCCTGAGCGGCCAGAAGAATCCGGTAAATGAGGTAGTGGGACGCCCCGATCGCCATTCCGTTCGGGCTGGTTCCGGAAGTATGAAGGTAGCCACCCGATTTCGCGGATGCCACCATCATCGATGAAAAAACTTCCCCGCCCATGACGGCCTGGTAGATCGTGCACCAACCGGTTTCAAGGTAAGGCCGAATGGATTCCGGCGTAATTTCATCCGGGACGATCTCGCCGCGTTCCGAACGACGCCGCATGGAAGCGCTCATCAGACGGACGTGATCGGCGAGGCACTCCTCGCCGGAGGATGTTCGAACTTCCAGACCAGCCTTGATTCCTTTTCGAACCCTCTGCCGGTGTGTAGCCTGCATCCGGGCCAGCAAATCGACCGTACCGGCCATTGTGGGCACTACAAACTCAGTGCGTTCGGTCCGCGCCCTCTCCTCGCCTAACGCGGGGATGCGCAGGGCAGGGGATGCGAAGGAATTCAATTCGAGGACATCCGCCCGATTTTGTTGCGCGAAGCTATGCAGGCCACGCCAGAAAACATCGGTCCCGGCCGGGAGAGAAGGCACCGATAGAATTCGGTTCACTCGTCCCGACTTGATAAACGCCAGACAGCCGAGGATTGGATTTCCGTCGTCCTGAAGCGTAAGAAGCCAGGGTTGTCCGCGAAAGGCCTTTTCGGCATCCATGAAGGCGGCTGTCGCGAACGGATTTTCAGGTTGCAGGCGGGCCAGCGCAGCCAGGTTTTCCGGAGTCGGATCAGGCGCGGCGATAAACGTAGGTTCCGGCATCGTTCAACGAGTTCTCATTCGGCATATGACGGGTGGTGCGCGCATCCCGGTGGCCACATGCCCGGGCGCCGGATTTCGCGGTGAATACAGTCTACCAATCAGTAATTCAGGCATTCCCGATCATGCCGGAAAAACGCGCTAATCGGGGTTGAACTCGAAGGTTTCACCCTCGGAAACCAGAACCACGCGCCCTCCGGTAAGGGTTTTCAAATCCTTCGGGAGATGCAGGAAAACCGCTCCGTCAGTCGATTCGCCCGGAGCCAGCCGAACCTGGGCCAGAGTGATTGCGGAAGCAGCCGCAGCGGCCTTGAGTTTTGCCGAGCCTCCGAACGCCAGAGCGTCCTGTCTGCGTGCTTCGTACCCGTTATTCGTGCGCATATTCGGAATGGCGTAAAGGGCTCTTTCATACGACGTGATGAGCTTGATCACATCGCCGGTGGACGCGTGGGACAGCATCACGTTCACTACCGCATCCGCGCTCAGAGCGTTAATACCCGCTCCGGCACGCACATATGAAAATTGCTCGGGTTTGATCGTCCAGTGAATCGTGGAACCGTTAGCCACCGAAACCTGAATCAGGGCATATCCCGCGACCTGCGCCGGCAGATGCGTGAGCATGACGGTCAATCCGCGACGGGAGAGTGTCTGATATTTCTCGCCGTTGGCCTCGTATTCGATGACCTGCGCGAGCGCCGTTCCCACCAACAGAGTTGCAATCGCCGGAACAGCGATGCGGCCAAGTGTTCGCGCGGATCTCATGAATTATTCACCAGATTAGCGCCACCCGATGGCCTCAAATGTAACGAATTGTCGGAAGCCTTACCGAAACATCTTTTTATAAGTGTCGAGGCAACGCTGTGCAGTCTCGAATTCCGAATAATCGCTGCCTTCCTGCTCGATGAGAAAGTATTCAGCGCCACCGGTCGAAGCCGCGGCATCCAACACGCCTTTCCACGGCACCGAGCCTTCGGCGAACAGAACCCGATAGCCTTTTTCCTTGCTCCAGTCCTTGAGATGGAGGGAGTTGATGCGCCCCGGATTGGCTTTTACCCAGGCAACCGGATCGCCTCCCATTTCGACGCAGGTGCCGACGTCGAACTGCATCATGAAATCCTTTGGAGTATTGGCAGCGAGGATTTCAATGGGGCGCTGACCGCCGCCGTTGGCCGCAACGAATTCGAACTGGTGATTATGATAGCCGCCGCGCAAGCCAGCGGCTCGAAGCGTTTCGAGTGCGGGGGCCAGGGTTTCGGCAGCCAGTTTTTTCCAATCGTCGGGATTCTTCGACTGAATAGAGCTGGCGAGGACAACAAAGGTGCCGCCGATGGCGTGGTTCAGGTCGATAGTCTTCTGCAGGTTGGCGGCCTGAAAACTGGCCGTGGAATTGTGCGTCGAATGGCACTTGACGCCAAGATCGTCGAGCAGTTTCCTCATGTCCTTCGCCTGATCCAGCGTCCAGTTGTAATAAGGCGAGAAGAATTCCACGACCTCATAGCCGATGGCGGCGACTTTTTTCACGGTGCCCATCGGGTCGGCAGCCAGGGCTGAAC
>JAICJH010000096.1 GCA_025928545.1 Bryobacteraceae bacterium
GCATCTCACTACCGCTTAGATGTAGGAGGCGCCGCCTGATACACTAAAATAGTTCTCGCCCCAATATTCCCCGGTCGTCTAATGGTAGGACAGCGGCCTTTGGAGCCGTGAATCGTGGTTCGAATCCATGCCGGGGAGCCATTCTTCAATTTTGGGTGTTGTCCCGCCGTTCGTTCTGTGTTTCCTGTTACTTGCGGAGTTCGAGTGTCGTAGTGTTTGGAATGGTTCGAGTAGGCTGACGTTGAGGGTTCCTTCTTTCCAGGTGGCTCGTTCCAGCACGATGCCTAGTAAGCGTCGCTGTTCCTCCGCTGGTTGGTCGGTGAACGTGTCGCATGCCTTGCTGGTTATGTCGAGGAGGTTGAACTCATGCGTCGAGACGATTACACGCCTGTGCCGGGAATTCGGGCTCACCCCAGCTGCTCGCGCTCGGCTGCAGGTTCCCGATGGACGCCGCCGGAGTTCGGAAGATCCACCGAGCGCAGCCTCTGATGACCCGCTTGGAAATACGACAGTTGCCGCTCAACACCTGCCATTGCGGAATAGACCGGTTTCGGCACACATTCCGATCCTCCCTGGCCGTGCGATGATTCTCATCATTATTAACAGGCCGAAGGATTCAATGACCTCAGATGGGGCGCCTGTGCTGTCGCCGGTTTACCTATCTGTAGCATCGATACGACACATCCAGACAATCGATTTGGTCGATCGAGCCCGATCCGCTATAGTGTGTGCCTCTAGCTTGCGGGGGTCTGTTATTCTGCAGACCATGACGGTTCGGAGTAGGTGCGCCCCGGCGGATGAAGTGGACCTATTCAGCAAACGGATTTGCGATTCTGCGGGCGGAGTGATTCACTAGTCCGAGGGATACATGAAAAACGCGATCGCCTTTGCCATAATCTCTGTCGGTCTGCTCTATTCCCAGGCACCGCCAACCGCACCTGCGAAGCCGGATTCCGACACGGTTAAGGCACTTATCGAGAAAGCGAAAAAGATCGGCGGGAGCCGATGGGCGGAGGAAGCCCACTTCTTTTGCGAAGCCCCGCGCGCGAACAGTCCGTCCGATCCGCCCATCGAGCCCACCAGAATTTTCGACAATGTCTACGTAATCGGCAATCAGGGCACGGTTGCGGAAGTGATCAAAACATCCGCCGGTCTACTAATGATCGATGCTCTGTCTCCCGACCAGACCGAAACGCAGCTTCTGCCCGGATTTCAGAAGCTCGGTCTCGATCCTTCGATGGTAAAAATCATCATCGTCGGTCACGGTCATGCCGATCATTTCGGCGGCAGTGCTTACTTTCAGGAACACTTCGGCACAAAAGTCTATATTTCCGAGGCCGACTGGAATCTCATGGAACAGCCCCCCGCGCGCGGTGGGCGCGGCGGTCCTTCAGCGCCGCTGCCGAAACGCGATCAGGTGCTGGTCGAAGGGCAGCCGGTTGTGCTCGGTGACTTCAAACTGACACCGATCGCAGTGCCGGGGCACACGCCTGGATCGATGGGCTTCATTTTTCCGGTGAAAGATAACGGCAAAACGCGCATGGCGGCGATGTACGCGGGCACGGTACTCACGCCTGGTTTTGTTTCTGACGAGGGCCTGGCCCAGTACGCGAAATCGGTCCCGCACTTCGAGGCTGAAACCAAAAAAGCCAAAGTTGAGGTCGAGCTGCAGAATCATCCGCTGATGGATTCCATCCAGCCAAAGCTGGACATGCTGAAAACGCGCAAGCCGGGCGAGCCCAACCCCTTTGTGGTCGGCAGGGGTGAATACCAGAAGTTCCTGGAAGTGATGGGCGCCTGTACGGACGTCAACATCGCGCGACGGAAAGGGCTCTGATGCTCGTCATGGTCGTCGAAGCTGTCCGTACCAGCCTTAAGAATCCGGCCACTCGATCCGGGGCAGAGTAGGTCAATACCCAAACTATGGACCTGGGTGGCCTTGATCTAAACCTGCTTGTCGCTCTCGATGCGTTATTCGCCGAGAAGAGCGTGTCGCGGGCCGGTGAGCGGCGGCTGCACCTCAGTCAGTCGGCAACGAGCGGCGCGCTGGCGCGGCTTCGCGAGGTGTTTCAGGATCAGCTGCTTGTCCCGGTCGGACGCAAGCTGGTTCTAACACCTGTCGCCGAAGCTCTAGTGGATCCCGTGCGGAATTTCCTGTTGCAGGCGGAGGCAATTCTCAACAATAACCCGGCATTCGACCCGGCGTCATCCACGCGCAAGTTCCGGTTGCTCATGTCCGACTACGTCGAGATGGTGCTCATGACAGAAGCCCTGCCTCGCATGGAACAGGTGGCTCCCGGAATAAGGTTCGAATTCGTTTCCAACGTCGACGGTGGTTTCGATGCGTTGGATCGCGGTGAGATAGACCTTTCCATCGCCCCTTCCATTCGGCTTACTTCGGAGCACCCATCCGAACCGTTGTTCGAGGATGATTTTGTCTGCGTGGTCTGGTCCGGTAACTCGCGCGTAAAATCACGGATTTCGCTCGACGAATATCTGGCCATGGGCCACATAGTCGTACGGTTCGGCAGGCGGCAGGAGCTTGCCACATTCGACGAATGGTTCATTGAAAGGTTCGGCCACGAACGCAGAATCGAAGTGGTAACCACTGCTTTCAATCTGGCGCCTCAGTTGCTTGTGGGCACTTCCCGCATCGCCACGCTGCATCGGCGACTGGCGCTTTCCTATCAGCGATACCTGCCTCTAAAGATCGTCAAGCCACCTTTTGAAATCGCGACTCTGCAGGAATCCATGCAGTGGCATAAGTCCCGAGACCGCGATCCGGGAACTGTGTGGCTGCGCTCCCTGCTCAAAAGCGTTGTGCCGCACGCACGCGTTCACCTCGCACGCGGGCCCAAGCCCCACACGCAGCGCAGCGGCGACCGCCGCCCGTGGGCTGTCTAAGGTCTGCGGGATCCTTCCGCGCGTCGTATCGCCTGGAGCAATAGCTGGGATCGTAACAAACGATGTACAGATTACTCCGCGGCAAATATAGTGGTCCCTACACGCGCGAAACTGTGCTGCCGGGGTCCGCGCGAATACCGCGGTGGAGTGTGGGAGGCTATGAGATCATTCGTCCGTCTCATGTTGATGTGCTGCTGTGCCCCTTTGTTCGCCCAGGAAAGCGCGCAGATCAGCGGCACGGTAACTGACCAGAGCGGGGCAGCCGTTCCCGATGTCGAAGTAAGCGTCACACAGAATGCAACCGGCCTGAAGCGGTCAGCCACATCGGACAGCAAAGGTTTCTATATTATTCCCGACCTTCCTCTCGGGCCTTACAATCTGCAGGCCGCCAAAATGGGATTCCGGACTTTTGTGCGCCCCGACGTCGTACTGCAGGTTGGCACAAATCCCGAAATCCAGGTCAGTCTCCAGGTCGGCGCAGTGTCGGATCAGGTCATCGTCGAAGCCGCGACCAGCGAACTGGAGACCCGTACAGCCGGTGTTGGCACCACCGTAATGGATACGCAGAAAATTCTCGATCTGCCTTTGAACGGCCGGCAGGCAACCGACCTCATTCCTTTGGCCGGGCTGGCGGTCCAGACCGCAGGGACGCAGCCTACGTACACGATGAACACCGGGCCGAGTATTTCAGTCGCGGGTGGAATGAGCTGGAGTGTGCAATATAACCTCGACGGCGCGCCGCACGTGGATACTTACGTCGGAACGAGCATGCCGCTGCCTTTTCCGGACGCAATGCAGGAATTCAGGCTTTCCACAGGCGCTCAGGAGGCTTCGAGCGGAGGTCATTCCGGAGCTGTGGTCGACGCGGTGACTAAGTCGGGCACCAACGCTTTTCACGGCGACCTTTTCGAATTCTTCCGGAACTCGAATCTCAACGCCAGAGACTTTTTTTCCGCCGGCAGCGACGGGCTCAAACGCAATCAGTTCGGCGGGGTGCTGGGCGGCCGCATCGTAAAAGACAAACTGTTCTTCTTCCTCGGCTATCAGGGAACTACCGTCCGGCAGAATCTCGTCAACCAAAGCGCCTTCGTGCCCACCGCAGCGGAATTGAAGGGGGACTTCTCGCAGTACGTTGCGGCCGGATGCCCTTCCGCCGCGGCCGTCGCCAGTTCACCCGCCGTGCTGAGTCATTTTACAGGGCCATTTTCAATGAGTCCCGCTGCCCTGAAGATAGCAACGTACCTGCCGCAGACTGCCGATCCCTGCGGGCACGTGCTGTATGGGATCCCGGTGAATCAGAACCAGCTCCAGGCGCCGCTGAGAATCGATTACCAGCTGAGCTCCAAACACACGCTGTTCGCGCGCTACATGATCACGCGGATCGATACAAAGGTCCCGTATGACATCACACAGAATGTTCTCGCGACCAATCAGGTCGGTCAGGACGATCAGGCTCAGGCTTTGGCCTTTGGCGATACCTGGCTCGTCAGTCCGAAAACCGTCAATTCCTTCCGCATTTCGGGAACCAGGGTAGGGGCACGGACTCCGGCGGCAGTGCCGTTTACGCCCAAGGATGTGGGCATGAATTTCTACAGCTACTACGGGTTCGTCCCGATACTGATGGCCGGGGCCGGCTTCAACCTCAGCTTTCCGACAAACTTCGCGGCTGGTACCGATACCATCACCAACTTCGGTTTCAACGATGACCTGAGCGTCATCCGAGGATCGCACCAGTTCGCTTTCGGCGGAGGAGTAACTCGTTCGCTGCTGAACGCCAACTCCTATGCGTTCTCGCAGGGGTTGTTCGTTTTTGCCGGAATTTTCGGCACCCCGCTGATTGACTTTCTGACCGGGAACGTCGTAAACCTTCACCAGGCGAATCCGAACCCGGACAACGTCACCCAGAATATCGTCGGTCTCTACGCGTCAGATGTGTGGAAGGTCAACAGACGGCTGACGGTTTCCTACGGCGTTCGATGGAACCCGTTTTTGCCGATGGCCTTCAAGAACGGCGACACCTACAATTTCAGCCTGAGCAACTTCTACAGCGGCGTGCGAAGCACGGTTGTTCCGACGGCCCCTGCCGGACTGCTGTATGTAGGCGATAAAGGCGTCAACGGCAAGTCCGGCATGAACAACCAGTTCGGACACGTGGAACCCCGGCTCGGAATCGCATGGGATCCCACGGGCAAAGGAAAAACCGTGATCCGTCTGAGCGGCGGAATCGCTTACGACACCATTCGTATGGACATCCACGAAAACACTTCTTCGGTTGCGCCGTTCCGAACCTCGGTGACTCAGAGCTTCGCGGGCCCCGGGTCGCTGTCGCTGGACAATCCATACGGTTCTTATCCCGGCGGGAACCCTTTCCCATACAACTACAATCCCGGGAATCCGGTGTTCCCCAACCTGACGTACCAGGGTTTCCTGCCCATCGACCCGAATCTGAAGACGCCCGCGCAGTATACGTGGAACTTCGCGATCCAGCATCAGCTGAACAGTCGTCTTTTTCTTTCGGCAGCTTATGTAGGATCCGAGATCGCCCACGTTTGGGACAACGTCGATTTGAATCCGGCCCTCTGGCTTCCGGGGAAGCCCGTGATCGCAAGCCCGGGTACGGCCGCCCAGTTCGGCCAATGCGCCACGCTTCAGGCGAACTGCGGGGGTAGCGCGGAGAATTTCCGCCGCTTGCTGGAAATATCGAACCCATCGGCGCCGGGCGTGAATGCTTATGGATCGATTACCAGCCTGGATGCGGGCGGGACCCAGAATTATAACGGCCTGCTGGCCAGTGCCCGGTATCAGGTGTCTCGAGATGTGAGCTTTCTGGCTAACTGGACCTGGTCGCACTGTATCGGACTGTCGGCTACCAACGTCTCGAATCTCGGAGCAGTGTATCCCCATCAGGCTTACCAGAATAACGGCCCCCAGGACCGGCATCTCGACATGGGCGATTGCACCGGAAACTCGGAAGATATCCGGCACATCGTCAATGTGACGCTGGTCGCCCGCACACCGCGCTTCGACCGCGCATGGATCCGCCGATTGGCCACCGGCTGGAATTCCTCCACGATCTATAGGTTCCGTACCGGCATGCCGATCACGGCCGCGTTGAATGCCAGCGGTGACAACGCACTGAACGGTTTCGCGCCCGCGGGTAACAATCCCGTGCCGCAGCGGCCCAATCAGATACTCCCCGACGCATACGCGACCAACCAGGGACAGTCCTGTTCGCCCGCTCCCTGCGTCAGTTACCTGAACCCCAACGCGGTGGCGACACCCGCACTCGGTACGTACGGCAACATGGGCGTCAGCTCGCTTCGTGCGCCGGGATTCTGGGAGTGGGATCAGGCGATCACTCGCGAGTTTCCGCTTCGCGAAACGATGCGGCTGGAAGTGCGCGCCGAAGCGTTCAATGTGACGAATTCCATGCGGCTCGGCGTGCCGAACACCACTGTGAGTGGCACATACGGCCAGATCACCGGCGACCAGGCTACCACCGGCGCGGGCACCGGAATCAGCGGGGGCAGCGGCGCCCGAATTCTCCAGTTCGCCATGAAGTTAGTATTCTGAGTGCGGCGGGAGGTCTACAATGTCGGAAACTGTAGCATCCGTCAGGGGAATGGCTCCCATCGCTATTAACAATGTCTTCGCTCCCGCCCCGCGGCCTATACTGACGTAATGATGGCGCACCAAAAGCTTCGTACCTTGTCTGTTCTAACGGCCCTGTTCGCGACGGCGTTTTCAGCCGTGGCTCACCATGGAAGCAATGTTTCCTACTTCACGGACCGGACGATGACGATCGCCGGTACGGTCACGGAGTGGGAGTTCATTAATCCGCATCCGCAGATCTACTTCGATGTTAAAAGCGAAACCGGGGAGATCGCGCATTGGGCGGCAGAGGTGCTGCCGACACCCTCGATGATGAGGAATATGAAGGTAGGCTGGACCCGCACGACACTCAAGCCGGGGGATCAAATCGTCCTGGTCTGCAATCCGTCGCGAGTTGCGGGCGCGAAAGCGTGTCTGGCAAAGGAGCTTAAGATCAACGGCAAGGACTGGCCAATCGTGCCGGGCGGCGGTGGGGCGCCGGGCGCGGCGAAAGGGAAGCAGTAATGCGATGGGCCGCGTTCGTTGCGATCACCGCGTCATCCGCTCTGGTGGTGTCTGCACAGGCCGCTTCAGTTTTCGATCCGCACGATTTGTCGGGGCATTGGAATCGGACCAGCCGGTTCCAGACCTTCAGTAATGTATGGTCGGGGCAGGGCCCGACCCAAGGTACGGAGGAAGCCCCGTTCACGGCCGCCGGCAAGGCGCGCTTTGAAAAGAACAAACCCGGATATGGTCCGCGAGCGGTGCCGCCGGCAATCGGCAACGATCCGATGGGGACGTGCGATCCGCTCGGCATTCCGCGGCTGTTGAACACGGAAGTGATTTCGCCGCACCAGACGATGGAGATCGTCCAGGTGCCCGGGCGGATGATTCAGTTCTTCGAGTGGCACCATGACTGGCGCGAAATATTTACGGATGGCCGGAAACTGCCATCGGGAGACGAGGTGGATCCTAACTGGAACGGCACTTCGATCGGCCGTTGGGACGGCGACGTGTTCGTCGTCTCGAGCATGGGGTTCGATGACCGGACGTGGCTCGACAAATTCGGGTACCCGCATAGCGAGAACATGCGGCTCGAGGAGCGTTACCGACGGCGCGATCGGGACACCTTGGAGTTGACGATGACCTTAACGGATCCAGAGACCTACACGCGCCCATGGGTTAGTGACACGAAGGTTTTCCGCATCGATCGAGAGAAGCCGAAGCGGTGGGACGAGCAGATCTATTGCGTGCCGACCGAAGAGTACAAGTTTAACCAGCGCGTCAGAGACGTTGCGGGCGGCAAGGAATCCAAATAATGAAGGTGGCGAAAAGCTCGTCGGGAATGATCCTATTGGCTCTCGCCAGCGTTCTCCCTGCACAGCCACCCGCCGCGGGCCCCGGTGGAGGACGCGGTGGCCCCGGACCCGCCGGTCCTGCTGCCGCGCTTTTCGATCCCACGGGGTACTGGGTCGCACAGATCACGGAAGACTGGAAGGAACGCATCCATGCCGCTGCTAAAGGCGACGTAGGCAGCATCCCGGTGAGCGCGGCAGGCCGCCGCGAGGCCGCCGCCTGGGACCCGGCCTCATCCAACTCATGCAAGGCTTACGGCGTCGGCGGAATCCTTCGCATGCCCGGACGCCTTCACATCACCTGGGAAGAGAATAACCTCAAGATCGAATCCGACGCCGGTGCCCAGACTCGCATGCTCTCCTTTGGAACCCCGAGCGGCCAAGCTGGGAGCCTGCAGGGTGTCTCCGTCGCATCGTGGGATCGTCTTGCGCCGGCTCTGACAGGCTTTACGCTGGGGGGCCGCGGCGGCAGCGGAGGTTCTCTCAAAGTAGTCACCACGCAGGCAAGCCCGGGCTACCTCGCGCGCAACGGCGTGCCGTATGGCGCGAAGGCGACCTTCACCGAATACTATGATCGCCAGGACGTCCCCGGCGGGCCCACGCTGCTGGTCGTCAGCGTCGAAGTCACCGATCCAGACTACTTAAACGGACCCTACTGGTACAGCGTGCACTTCAAGAAACAAGCGGATGCCAGCGGCTGGAACCCGCAGCCGTGCGAGGCAAGGTAGCCATGGCGGTCATGAAGGTTCTTCGTCTGAGTTTCATCCTGCTCGGATGCGCCGCCAGCGTATGGCTACTGGATGCCCAAGCCCCGGCGGGCGGTGCCTCCAAAGGTGGACCCGCCAAAGGTGGTCCTGCCCCGGCCGTCGACTTTTCCGGGTACTGGACAGGCAACATGCAGGAGGATGGAGCGGAGCGCGGCGCCGGGCCTGAGTTGGTGGACTACGGCGGCATCCCCATCAACGAAGCCGGCCGATTGTGGGCTCTCTCCTACGACACCTCCCGGCTCACTTCGCGATTCCATCAGTGCGATGGCTACGTCGCGCCCTATTCGGTCCGCGCCATCGGCAACACCCTGGTGTGGGAAGAGCGCGATCCTAAACTCCGCACGCTGATTGCAATTCATTGGTACTCGCAGACCTTCGAAGGGAACCGGGTCTTCTGGATGGATAACCGTCCCCATCCGCCTGCCTACGCGCCGCACACGTATATGGGCTTCTCGACCGGCACCTTCGTGGGCAACGCCCTGCGCGTCGAGACGACGCATCTCAAACAGGGTTGGTTCCGCCGCAACGGCCTTCCTGAGAGTGACCAGGCAACGCTTACCGAATTCTTCGTGCGGCACGGCGATCACATTACCTATACATCCGTGGTCAACGACCCCGTTTACCTGTCTGAACCGTGGATTCGCACCACTGATTTCTACCGTCAACCGACGGATCCCGGTGGCTGGTTGTTCCCATGCGAGGACAGCGAGCAGATCGTCGGCCGCGCCCCGGATCAGGTCCCTAACTATCTGTTTGGCGCACATCCTTATCTCGACGAGTATTCCAAGAAGAACCAAGTGCCGCTGATCGGGGCACTCGGAGGGCCGGAGACGCTCTATCGCGAATTCGAATCCAAACTCGCCTCGGTCTCGGACGCCCAAGCTCGTGAATTGACCCGTCCAGCGCCCGGACCGTCCGCCACCAGCGTCGCGGTCGACCCCAATCCCCACGACGGAGAAATCCACGTTCTGCCGATTCGCAACAACGTTTATATGCTGGTCGGCGACGGCGCGAACATTGTTGTGCAAACTGGCGACGAGGGGGCTTTCGTTGTCGACACCGGCGCAGGTAAACTCACCAGTAAGGTTCTTGCCGAAATCCGCCGCCTCTCGACGAAACCGATCCGATACATCGCCAATACCAGCTTCCACGCGGACTACACCGGCGGCAACCAAGTCTTGAAAAATGCCGGCTCCGATCCCAGCGTGGTTGGAACCTTCCTCGCCCTGAATTCGCCGGGGGTGGGTGCCACGGCCACCATCATCGCTCACGAAAACGTCGCCGCACGAATGACCGGCTCGCTCGGCAACAATAAGCCCACCCCTCCGGATTCGTGGCCGATAGACACTTACCTCGCCGACCGCCGCCGGCAGTTCCACAATGGCGACAGCATCGAAATGTTCTACATGCCGCATGCCTCTACCGACGGCGACAGCATTGTTCACTTCCGGCGCGCCGACATCATCGTCGCCGGCGACATCTTCAATACGACGCAGTATCCGTTCATTGACATCGCCAACGGAGGTAGTGTTCAGGGCGAAATCAATGCACTTGACGCCATCCTGGATCGCACGGTCTTTGAACACTCGGGCGAAGGGGGGACGCTGGTGGTGCCGGGACGCGGGTACTTGTGCGACGAGCATGAGGTCGTAGAATACCGCGACATGGTGGCCATCGTCCGAGACCGGGTGAAGGCGTTAATCGCCAGTGGCGCTTCGCTCGAGCAAGTGCTGGCGGCCAAGCTCACCACGGACTACGATCGACGCTACGGCGCGAACAGCGGCCCATGGACCACCCAGATGTTCGTCTCGGCCGTATACCAAAGCCTGAAGCAACCGCCCCGAAAATAGCGTTAGCGGATCGGGTGTTCGGCGCAGGCCGAGTAAAAGGATCGGTGTCTCGAATCGAAACCACTCGATGGAAGAATATACCCGGCAAGTGAACACTCGTAATCGATTGAAAGTGATAGTTCCAGAATCAGAAACAATTGTTCGGGGCGGGTGAGTCCGATATTGTGTCAGGATGGTGTGCCTTAGGGTTCGTGTATTGGAGGTCAACTGATCATGAAGCATTCGCGTTTGTGGATTGTCTTTTGTGCCGTAGCGGCAACGATGTTTTGGGCATCCGGCGTGGTTGCGCAGGCGCCCTCACTTTCGAAGACGCTTACGGAAGCTGACTGCGCAGCGCGAAGCTCGGCGGCAGCCTCCCGGTCTCGGCCATCGGCGAGCCCGTGTCGGGAATTACATTGAGTGAACCGCGATGGAATGCAGCCGCTAAAGAATGGTGGGCCCTATTGCACGGTCAACGGCTCCATCGAGCCGGTTGACAAGTCCCCCAACGCTAAACCCATCAATTTCTAGGTGGCGTTTCCCTCCACGTGGAATGGTCGCTCGGTGCAGTTGGGCGGCGGAGGAATGAACGTATCGATCCCCGGGCTCGCCGGGCCGCAGCTGGCGCAAGGCTGTGTCACCTATGGAAGTGACTCCGGTCATCAGACGGGCGGTTTTGGAGGAGGCTCCGGCGGACCTCCGGGCGGCTTCGCAGCCAAAGGTGGTCCCGGTGGCGGCAAGGGTCCAGGTGGACCGGGTGCAGCCAAAGGTCCTGTCGGGCCGGATCCGAATGACGACTGGGGGTTGAACGACGAAGCCATCAAAAACCTCGGTTATGTGCAGATGAAGAAGACGCACGATGCCGCCATGGTGCTTGTTGAGCGCATGTACGGGGCGAAGCCCAAATACAACTACTACGTCGGCTCCTCGCAGGGCGGTCGCGAGGCGCTCACGGTGGCGCAAAGCTATCCGGCGGACTATGACGGCGTGGCGGCGAACGTGCCCATTGTGAACTTCTCCTCTCTTATGCTGGCCCCTGAACTCATCCGGATTCAGGAGAAGCCCGCGGCCAATTGGGTCACCCTCACGAAGGTCAACGCAATTCGCGGCGAAGTCATGCGTCAATGCGACAAGTTGGACGGTCTGGTGGACGGCATCATGAACAACTACATGGCTTGCCGCACGATCTTCGACGTGAAACAGGGTGCGAAACATCGTCATCCGTGGGCATCGAAACGCTGTCCCGGCAACGTAGACCCCAACCCGGCGGATACCAGCGCGAATGCGTGCCTGACCGACGGGCAGATGTCGACGCTGGAGTTCGTCTATGCCCGTTATCCATTCGCGGCTCCATTGGCGAACGGGGTGAAGAGCTTCGGAATGTGGCTGCCGAATACGGATCCCAGCGGGAGCGGTTTGATTATGGGGGCAAGGTTCCGGGGGCAGGAAGGGGCACCAGCGGACGCCGCCATGCATAGCCACCTGGGCGCTCTGGGTGTCACTGGTTTTCTGATGAAGGACCTCGCCGCAAATCCGCTGGATTACGTCGAAGGCGGCAAATGGTCGGCGCGCCGTGCCGAACTTTCGGTTTGGCTGGATGCCCTCAAGCCCGACTTATCGACGTTTGAGAAGCGCGGCGGCAAGATGATCGTTGCCATCGGTACGAATGATACGCTGGCTTCGCCAGGATCGCAGCTGGACTGCTATCAGGCGGTGTTGGACAAGATGGGCCGGTCGAAGGTCGATAGTTTCGCCCGTCTCTTTGTGCTGCCACAGACCGGCCACGGCCTCTCCGGTAACATTGACAGCACGGATGGCGATGGCAAACAGATTGAGTCTAAGCCTATTCCGAACACGTTCGACCGTTTCGCGCTGCTGGTGGACTGGGTGGACAACGGAAAGGCGCCGGGAAAGTCGATCACAGTGAGCGCCGATGCCAGCAGCCTCCCCCATGTGTTCGTATCCGGAGTATCCCAAGTACAAGAAGGGTCCGGTGGAGGCTGCCGAGTCTTACGGCTGCAGCCTACCTGCTGCGCTCTTTGAAGAACTTGAAGATCTCCGGCATGCTCTGGGTGATCACCGTCCCGTGATCCGCGCCCGGTATCTCCATATACTTGAAGTCCTTCATCTTGAGATCGGTCGCGGCCTTGGCCCAGCGACGGCCGACGTCGGTAGGAACCACGGTATCCGCATCGCCATGCGCCAGGAACAACGGCATCTTGTCCTTTACCGGGGCCAAGCTTTCCGGCTGCATCAGGAACGCGGCTGGAGCCATGGAAGCAACCGCCGCCCACTGGTCGACGTACTTTGGCCCGAGGAACAAGGCTCCAGCGCCGCCCATAGAGTGGCCCATCAGGTAAGTGCGCTTGTCATCGACGTTGAATTCCTTGCGCACGATCGCTAGGACGTTCATGACATCTTTCTCGCTGAGCTCGGCGAGATTCGGAGGTTCGGGAGTGGGCGGTGGACCGCCTTTTGCCGCACCGGGTCCTTTCCCTTTGCCTGGGCCGCCATTCATGACGATCACCGGTGAGCCGAACCAGCCTTGCGGGTTGTAACCCATTGGGCCGACCAGAATGTAGCCGCCGTCCTCCGCCAAATCCAGCGCGTTGCCTCGTAGCAATGAGTTACCGTCACCGAAAACTCCGTGGAGCGCGACAATCAGCGGCGCTTTCTTGTCCTTGGTGACTTTTGAAGAGACAAACAATGCGTAGGGCAGATCTTCGTTGGTATCCGCGAAATGATATTTCCGCTGCTGCACGCGCGGGTCCGGTGCTTTGCCCGGGCCGCCCTTCGGGGCTCCGCCGCCCTGTGGTTGCTGTCCGAAAACAGCGGGCGCCTGAATCAGCCAATAACTCAAAAACAGTGCGAGGCTCAGCGAGCCCAGCGTCGCGACCTTCTTAGCCATATTCATGTCTGCCGCTCTCCTTATTTCTTCTGCTTCGCGAAGAACTCGTAGATGGGCTTGAGGCCGGATTCGATGACCGGACCGTGCGTGATGCCCGGCTGTTCAATGAATTCGTACTTCATTTTCAATTCCTTCATGACGTCGACCCACGCGTGGCTGTTCGCCACTGGAACCACCTCATCGATATCACCGTGGACGATCATCACAGGAACTTTCGCGTCCTTCATGGGCTGCAGTGTCTCTTTGCGGGTTTGCCAGAACGCCGCCGGAGCCTCTGCCGCGACCGCCGCAAACATGTGGGGGTATTTGGAACCTAGGTACAGCGCCCCGGCGCCACCCATTGAGTGGCCCATGACGTAGATCCGCTTGTCATCGATTTTAAATTCCTTGCGGACCATGGCGATCACGTTCATGGTGTCTTTCTCGCTCAACTCCCTCAGATTGGGCGGCTGGTTGCCGCCGCCGAAGCCGCCAAATCCTTTGCCCTTGGCAGCGCCTTCGCCCGGGCCTTTCGCTGCTGCATCGGGAGCAGCCGGTGGAGCGCCTTTGCCCTTACCCCGGCCGGGCCCGGTGCCGACGGGAGAGCCATACCATCCGCCTGTGTTGTAGCCCATGGGAGCCACCAGTACGTAGCCGGCTTCCTCGGCAAGATCTATCGCGGTCTTACCCATCATGATGGTCTGTGTCGCACCCAGACCGTGAAGCGTCACCACCAAGGGGGCCTTCTGGTCCTTCTTCACTTTCGACGACACGTAGAGCGAGTACGGCAGATCCTCATTGGTGTCTTCGAAGTGATAGGTCCGGGTCTGCGCACGAGGGTCCTGCGCGAAACCCTTGCCTTTGCCTTTTGCGGCCGCCGGAGCCTGCGCTTGGACCGTATTGGGGATAGACAGGGTCAGCCACGCGGCCACCGCGGCGAAGGCCACTGCCGTTGTGGTGTGCATCCAGATTCTCATGTAGCTCTCCTTATTACTCATTCCTCACGCAAGTAGTCCCACCGATTGTACAGTAAACACCCGGCCGCACTCTAATAACGAATCACGATCAAAGCAGAGTTATTCTGAATTGTTCCCTAGGCCCAATTTCAGGCCTCAGGAGAAGCGCGGCATCGAATACACGACATCCGAGTGCATGCTCACGGGCTTCACATACTCCTCGGCGAATGTCGATGCAAAAACCGCGACGCCGGCCGAAATCGTCACAATTCGGACGATACAGAAGGGTTATCAGGTCGTCGGTGGTCGGAAGCTGCGCGCTACCCCACGCGTCTTCGTCCCCGTCATCCTCGACGCCCTTCGGTGTTGGGCCCCAATCGGCACCCTTCGAGCAAGTATCGTATAATTCACCGACGTCGGCTCACCCGCCGCTTGGGATAGCGGGTTGTGCGCTCCCGGTGAATATTCCATTCCAGCTCGGCAATGCTCTTGTTCAACGTCCGGATCTGTTCGGCGATCACCCGCAACTGCATGCGCGCGACTTTATCCCCGGGGAATTCCAGCACTGCCGTCAGCTTCTCCTCGCTCGATAGCGCTTCCTCGATCAAGTTTAGGCCGCATGCGCTCAACATATTACTTGCTCTGTTCTGAAGCGCAATGCGTTGCTCCACCAGCCCGTGAAGCGCTTGTGTGAACGATGCAGTTTCCATTAGACTTTATCCCGATCAAACTCACCGAATCGTAGCGATCACCAGCGCCACCGCGAAAATGGGGCCAAATTCGGAAGAATCCCGTGCATAGCCCAGCCTCCGGAACGCCAGTTCCAGATGATTGTACAGTAGACGCCCTGCCGGCCTCCAATAACGGCTGTCTATCGTTCCAGAAGAATTACGTCTTGTTCCTGATGCCTCAAATCGGTGAGGGCAGGGATTCTCACCAGAAGTAGCGCACCCGCTCAAAAAGCATCATCGGAGATCCTTCTCCATCTTCACCCGTTTCATCTGGTGAATAAAACGCCGCAGCACGGGGGACATTGTCGCGCCGCCACAACCCGATGAGATCGGCATGGCGTGGCGCCCGGCGAGCTCCCGGTACACGCAGCCTCGCACTTTCAAGTGCTGTTGAAATGATTCCGGCACCAAAGCAACTCCGATTTGTCCCGCCACGAGAAACACCGCGGTTTGAAGCAGTCTCGTTGGCTGCAGGCGAGGGAAAGACACACCGCCTGCCCGGAGTGTATTCAAAACCAACTCATGAAAGCCGGGAACTGACTGCTGGCGTGGGATCAGGAACGTCTCTGACTCCAAGTCGCGAAGACGCACTTTCCCGCCGAGGCCGCTGGAGTAGTGCCTCTACTTGCTCGCCGGGCTCCATTTCACGAATATCGATGGCGATATTGGGGGATTCGCGCCGGAAACTGCGCATTAGTTCTGGCAGGACGCTGCATACCGCCGTACTGATAACACCAATCACCAGCGACCCGGCATCGCCCTGACCGGTCCGTGCGGTTTCCCGGGTCGCCTGGTCAATCTGCTCCAAAATTTGCGTCGCCCGAGCGAGAAATACCTCACCCGCCGCCGTCAGCCGGACTCGCCGGTTTGTCCGCTCCACGAGCAGTGTGCCTAACTCATCCTCAAGTTGCTTGATTTGATGACTCAGCGAGGGCTGTGCGACATTCAACAGCACCGCAGCCTTGGTGAAATGGAGTTGTTCGGCGAGCACACAGAAGTAGCGAAGGTGCCGAATCTCCATGGCGGCAATAATAGCAGCAGTGTAAACCGGTGCTCAAATCGACCAAGCGCAATGGTCACTGGTGGGGGGCGCCACCCAACGTCAGGAAGGTTTGCGAGGCAAGATTGTACTCATGTATACTGCCCGCTGGCACCCGGCAACTCCACTTTAAGTCCATAGAGGTAGACAATCCGCCATGCGAATGATCCGTATGATGCTAATCCCACTGTGCCTGAGCACCCTGCTGGCGCAAGATACCGGAACAGCGCACAAGGCCGCGGCCACAGCGCTCTTGAATTCGAATAACAGCGGTGCGGCGCGCCTGGCCTGCCCGGCCACAATCGGCGCGGTGTCGACCGCGAACTCGCCTGGCGGCCCTGGCC
>JAICJH010000021.1 GCA_025928545.1 Bryobacteraceae bacterium
AAGAGCTGATGGAGAATCAGAACGCCATCATCTTTATCGATGAGCTGCACACCCTGGTGGGCGCCGGCTCCGCTGAAGGCTCGCTGGACGCGGCCAACATTCTGAAGCCTGCCCTTTCACGCGGCGAGATTCAGTGCATCGGGGCAACCACCCCCGCTGAATTCCGTAAATCGATTGAAAAAGATCGCTCGCTGGAACGCCGCTTCCAAGCCGTCAAAGTTCCGCCGCCATCGGAAGGCGATGCCGTCAAGATCATGTACGGCATCAAGGATCGCTACGAGAAGTTCCACGCGGTCAGCTATACCGACGAAGCGATCGAATCGTCCGTCTCGGCTTCCAACCGCTACATTCCGGACAGGTTCCTACCGGACAAGGCGATCGATCTGATCGATGAAGCGGGCGCCCGGGTCAAACTGCGGCAGACAACTCTGCCAGCCGATCTGGCCGACATCCAGAAGCGTATCAAATTCATCGTGAATCGCATGGAAAACGCCATCGCGAATCACGAATTCGAAAAGGCGCGTTTCTATTCTGACGAGGAGCGTAAAGAGCGCGAGAACATGCGCCAGCTCCGCGAGAAATACAACCTGGACGATACCTCTACCGGCGTTGTCACCAAAGACGATATTGAGGAAGTAGTGGCCCGCTGGACCGGTGTGCCGATGACTTCCATCAAGGAAGAAGAGATTTCCAAGCTTCTTCGGATTGAAGACGAACTACACAAGCGGGTAGTCAGCCAAGAGCGGGCGATTTCCGTTCTCGCGCGCGCCATTCGCCGGTCGCGAGCCGGCCTCAAAGCTTCGAATCGCCCGGCAGGCTCGTTCCTGTTCCTGGGACCCACGGGCGTTGGCAAGACGGAAGTCGCGCGCGCTCTGGCGGCCTTCCTGCACGGCAGCGAAAAGAATCTGATCCGCTTCGACATGTCGGAATACATGGAGAAGCACGCAGTCTCGAAGCTGATCGGTTCGCCTCCCGGCTATGTGGGTTATGAAGAAGGCGGTCAGCTCACCGAACGCGTGAAGCGCGCTCCTTACTCGATCATTCTCCTCGATGAAATCGAAAAGGCGCACCCGGATATCTTCAACATCCTGCTTCAGGTTTTTGAAGATGGACAATTGACAGACGGTTTGGGCAATCAGATCGACTTCAAGAACACCATCATCATCATGACCTCGAACATCGGGGCCCGGCTGCTCGAAAAGCGCGGGAACCTGGGCTTCTCCGCTCCTCAGGTGGAGGGTGCGGCTTCGAAGGTAGAGGATCAGGTTCGGGCGGAAGTGAAGCGCTCGTTCAATCCCGAATTCCTGAACCGGCTGGATGACATAATTCTGTTCACGTCGCTGACGGACGCGGATCTGCTGAAGATCGTCGAATTGCTGGTCGGCACGATCAACAAGAATCTGGAACAGAAGCAGATTACGATCCGCCTCGATCAGGACGCCTCGAAGTATATTCTCGAGAAAACCTGCGCGGACCGGAACTATGGGGCTCGTCCGTTGCGGCGCGCACTCCAGAAGTTCATTGAAGATCCGCTGTCGGAAGCGCTGATTCAGGGTAGTCTGCCGAGACCGGCCGATCTGGAGATCTATCTGGGTGAGACCGGGCTTTACTACCGCATTCTGAATCCGGTAGCGACCGTCAAGGAGCCTATTCCGGCAGGCGCCGGTGGCGTCGCGGAAGCGGAGCCTGAACAGACTCCGGCCCCCGGCGTGCCTTTGTTTTCGTTCTAAGTCACTGTATTTGTTGACTAATAGCCCGGACGGCGCATCCGTCCGGGCTATTGGTTTTTCGGATTACGCTTTGTTTTCAGAGGGCCGGGGCCGGGTCGGAAACCGGCTGGTTTGGACTGAATCCCGCAAGGCCTTTCAGAAGCCTCTTGACATTGGAATAACTCCAATACTATCATCGGTTTGTCTGGTTTACGGCGTTCTGCGCCGAACTGGGGGACGCTTGATCAAGCTGGATATCATCAACGAAGTTGTGAATAAGACCGGAATCACGAAAACCAAGGCCGAAATGGCTGTGGAAACGGTCTTCGGAAAGATGAAGCGGGCTCTCGAACAGGGTGACCGCATTGAACTTCGCGGTTTCGGCGTCTTCACGGTGAAGCCCCGGAAGACCGGCATCGGACGCAATCCGCGAACCGGCGCCGAGGTTTCCATTCCTCCAGGCAAGGCCGTTCGCTTCAAACCGGGCAAGGAACTCCAGACGCTGCAATAGTTGCTGCCGCGTCGTTGGCCCGAAGACTCGTGTTTCCAGAAGATCCGATCGAGAACACGTCGGCCGCTGCCGCCCCTCCTGCCCCGGTGGCGCAGCAGCAGCGGCCAGATCTTCCCGTTTACTACTTCGAACCTCCCGCTCCGCATTTCGAATCCGAGCCCGAAGAGCATCATCCGAAGCGCGTGTGGCTCCACGTTCTGTTGTTCGTAGCGACCCTGTTCACCACAACGCTGGTGGGGGCTCACATGATGTTCAACTTCACGCATGATCTTCCGGTTTTCGATTTTGAACGCCTCAGCGACGTGTTCAGCATCGGCCTGCAGAGTCCGGCGGCGTTCATCAGCGGTTTACCGTTTTCTCTGACGCTGCTGACTATCCTGATGGCGCATGAGATGGGGCATTACGTCGCGTGCCTCTGGTACAACGTGGATGCGACACTGCCTTTCTTCCTGCCGTCGCCGGTGCCTGGCACGGGAACGTTCGGCGCATTTATCCGCATCCGATCCCACATTCCAACAAAACGCGCCCTGTTCGATATCGGCGTTGCCGGACCTCTGGCGGGATTCGTGTTCCTGACCCCTGCTTTGCTGATTGGGCTGGCATATTCCCATGTCCTGCCCGGAATTGGCCATCGCGGGGCGTGGCAACTCGGCGTGCCCACGCTGCAACTGCTGGCGGAAAAGCTGGTCTTCCCCGGGGTTCGCTCGGTGGATATTTACCTGCACCCGATGGCGCGTGCAGCCTGGGTTGGGATGCTGGCCACCGCCATTAACCTGCTGCCGGCGGGGCAGCTCGACGGCGGACACATCGTCTATGCCCTGTTCGGCCGCGCGCACAAGTGGATCACCTGGGGTTTTATTGCCGCGCTGCTGCCGATGGGCTGGTTTTACTGGTATGGCTGGCTGATCTGGGCGGTGTTGCTGCTCGTTTTCGCGCGAAAGCATCCTGCGGTTTACGACTATACCGATATCGGCAAAGGCAGGATCCAGATCGGCGCCGTGGCTCTGGTGGTGTTTCTTCTCTGTTTCACGCTCTCGCCGGTAAACAATTGATTCCGCCGCCCCAATGAAGATCAGCGCCACGATCGTCGCGTTCAATGAAGAACGTAACATCGCACGCGCGATTCGCAGCCTGCAACGAAGTGGCTGCGCAGACGAGGTTTTGGTTGTGGACAGCGGATCTACCGACAAAACCCGCCAGATCGCGGCTGAACTCGGAGCCCGCGTCATTGAGGAACCGTGGCGAGGCTACGCCGCTCAAAAGAATTTCGCCGCTGCCAGCGCGGTCAATGACTGGATTCTTTCGATCGACGCCGATGAGGAACTCACGCCGGGCCTGGCCAGTGAAATCGCCGCGCTGAAAACGAAAAAACCGACCCAATTCGATGGCTGGGCTATGCCGCGTCTGGCGAGATATCTTGGCCGCTGGATACGCCACAGCGGCTGGTATCCAGACCGCAAGGTGCGGCTTTACCACCGCGACCGCGCGGCGTGGGAGGGCGAATATGTCCATGAGAGCGTGAGGGTTAATGGTGAGGCGGGGGAACTGCAAAATGACCTCCTGCACTACACGTGTGATTCGCTGTCCGAGCATCTCCGGACCCTGGACCGCTATACCTCTTTGGCTGCGCAGGAACTCGCTGCCAGCCGCAAACCCGTTCCCTTCCATCGGCTGATCGCGGATCCGCCATGGACGTTTTTGCGCTCCTACGTGGTCCAGCGCGGATTCCTCGACGGCGCACACGGATTTCTGATTGCGGCGATGGCGGGCTTTTATACGTTCACGAAATACGCGAAGGCGCGGGAAACCCGCCGATGAAGATCCTGCATCTGGATAGCGGCAGCGAAATGCGCGGGGGGCAATGGCAGGTGCTTCGTCTGCACCAAAGTCTGGTCGAGGCCGGGCATCACTCACTCCTGCTTGCCCGGGCTTCCGGGCAGCTGCTGGGCATTGCGGCAGAACGTGGCTTGCCAGTGGAAGCTCTTCGCCCGGTGCGGCTGGCGGCGCTGTCCCGTGAATTCGATCTGATCCATGCCCATGACGCACGGACGCACACGTTCGTCGCTTTGCTACCGAAGTGCCCGTCGGTTGTTTCGCGCCGCGTGGCATTCCCGCCGGGGGACACTGCGGCTTCGAAGTGGAAGTATCGGCAACCTCGAAGATTCCTTGCTGTGTCACGGTTTGTTGCCCAGACCCTGATCCAGGCCGGAAGCGACGCTTCGCGTGTGGATGTCGTCTATGATGGCGTGGATATCCCAGCGCACCAGGCACACGGAAAGGCAATCCTGACGCCGTTTACCGAAGATCCGGCCAAGGGCATGGCGCTGGCGGAGGAGGCCGCGGCTTTAGCGGGTGTGCCGCTGGTGCGGTCGACGAACCTCGAGCGCGACCTGCCCAACGCCGAAACCATGCTCTATCTGACACAATCGGAAGGCTTGGGATCGGGCATCCTGTTGGCGATGGCACACGGTGTCACTGTGATCGCCAGCAGGGTCGGCGGTATTCCGGAACTGATCGAGAACGGCGTGAACGGCATCCTTTTACAAAACGAACCCGTTGCTGTGGCAAATACGCTGCGCAGCCTTAGCCCTGAGCTGTGTTGCCGGCTGGGCGCCGCTGCCCGGGAAACTGTTCGCAGCCGTTTTACTGTGCACCATATGGTTCAGGCGACTCTGGCGTCGTATGGGAAGGCGCTGAATGATTGAGCTTCTGGCTGGCCTGTTTGGATTGCTGATTGGAAGCTTCCTTAACGTTTGCATCTATCGGTGGACGCGCGATCTCTCGGTGGTCAAGCCGCGCTCCGCCTGCCCGGGCTGCAACCGGATGATCGCCTGGTACGACAACATTCCGATCCTCAGCTATGTTTTGCTGCGAGGCCGCTGCCGCAACTGCGGGGTTTCGATTTCATGGACATACCCCGCCGTCGAGCTGCTGACCGCTGTATTCTTCGCCTATTTCGTGGCAATCGAGGGCCTGAATCTCTCGGCGGCAAAAGACTGTCTGTTCGCGGCGATTATGATCGGTCTGATCTTCAGCGATCTCGATACCCGCCTGCTACCGGATGAGTTCACCATCGGCGGCTTCTTCGCCGGACTGGCACTGGCGTTCTTCGTACCGCTTCCGCCGACGTTGTTCGCGCTCGCAATGGACATGACGGGACACCATATGGGACTTCGGGCGACCTCCGCGGGTGAGGCGCTTACCGGCGCTCTGATTCCCGCGGGAGCAATGTGGCTGCTGGGCTGGATCTTCGAAAAGCTTCGCGACAAGGAATACCTGGGGTTCGGAGACGTGAAGATGATCGCCATGATGGGTGCATTTCTCGGGTTGAGCGGCGTCATCGTGACGCTGCTGTTCGGTTCCCTGCTCGGCTCAATCGGCGGTTACGCCTGGCTGAAGTTAACCCGCAAAGATCCGGCGACGTATTATCTGCCATTCGCCACGTTCCTCGGCGCTGGTGCACTGATCGTGGTGGCAGCTCACGGCGGCATCACCGCATGGTACGAACAACTACTGCGATGATTGTTGGCAAGCTGGACGAATGCCCTGTAATCTTAAGAACGGATGTCCATTCCCGCGTTGATGGCTGAAAATGCTGGTTGAGTTCGAACTGCTGCAACAGGCCCAGCGGGGCGATGCCGCCGCGTTTAACCAGGTCGTCACGGCGTATCGGCGGCGTATTCTGGGTACCATCTCTCGCCTGATTGGACGGCCTGAGGACGTGGAAGATGTTGCGCAGGAGGTCTTCCTTCGTCTATATTTCTCGCTCGACCAGTTGCGAACGCCGGAAGTTTTCGAACCCTGGCTTTACCGTCTGACAGTAAATGCGTCTTACGACTACCTCCGGAAGAGCAAGCGCCGGCCGGAATCCCGAATGTCGGATCTGTCCGAACAACAGGTGATGATGGCGGATGCGGCGGCTGGCTCCAAGGCTCAGACGGAGGAGGGGGAGAAGCATCGGGTGCGCGATACGGTCAACAGCCTGCTGGCGTCGGTTTCGGAAGAAGACCGTATCTTATTGACCTTGAAGGAAGTAGAGGGACTATCGCTGAAGGAATTGGAGGGGATCTATCACGTCAGTGAGAATTCTCTCAAAGTTCGGCTGTTTCGTGCCCGTCAGAGAGTATTAAAAAATGTGAAGGGAGTAACCAAGCGAAGGGAAGAAAGCGCCTCTTCTGGTGAAGGATTGTAAAAGAAGGTAAGATGAGATTTGCGCCGGGCCTTCCGGTGTCTCTCATGGCGCTATCTGCCTGTACGTTGATGCTTATATGGAAAATCGCAATTTGAACGACCCCGAACTCCAGCTGGAAAGTCTGTTTAACGCCTACCGGGAGGTCTGCCCCGATCCCGAGCCCTCCGTGAATTTTATGCCGGAGATGTGGTCTAAGATTGAGGCTCGCCAAAATTCCAGCACCGTTTTCAATCGCTTCGCCAAGGCCCTGGTGACCGCCGCTCTGGGCGCTTCGGTCGTCATGGGGCTCCTGTCAGCTTCCTATAACCAGACCGCCGCTTCGTCGGAAGCAACCTATCTGCAGGCTCTGACCGCGGATCATGTGTTGGATATGGAACCGCTGCAGGTCGAGCGAATTTCCGAACTGGAGCAATAGGATCGCATGCCCCGCACACGGCTGTCAGCCATCTTCTATCTGGTACTGGTTTTTGCAAGTGGAATCCTCGTAGGTGTCGCTTCTACGCGACTCTATGCGGTGAAGGCGTCGGTGGCACCCGCGGCCGCGGCACCCCGGACTATGGCGGAATTGACCACGCGTTATGCGGAACAAATGCGCCAGAAAGTCGGAGTGAACGACGAGCAGGTGGCCGCGGTCACCAGAATCCTGGCGGATACAAAGAAGAAGTATGACGATCTTCGCCGCGAACAGCGTCCGATGCGGGATAAGATCCAGCAGGAGCAGGTTGACGCAATCCGGGCCATTTTGACAGACGAACAGAAGCCGGCATACGAGGCCTGGCGCGCGGAGCGGAAGGCTCAGCAGGCACAGAAGCTGAACCGGTCCAAAACGGCCGAAGCTGCAACGGGAAGCACCGCTCCGGGCAAGTAACTGTCAGTCGACTCAATAACTAAAAGGGCGGCTTCCCTCGTCGGGAGCCGCCCTTTTTTCATTTCTGTTTGAAGCCGATTATTTGGAAGCCAGACTTGCCGCCTTTTCAGCGCGCTGCGTCTTGTACTTCCTTTCAAACTTATCGACGCGCCCGGCGGTATCGATCAGCTTCTGCTTACCCGTAAAGAAGGGGTGGCAGTTCGAGCAGATTTCAACACGGATGTCGGTCTTGTTCGTCGTTCTGGTGCGGAACGTATGTCCGCACGCGCAGACTACGTTCACCTCATTGTATGCGGGGTGGATTCCAGCTTTCATGGCTATACCTCAGGAAACTTTCTTGGGAAACTCCATGTTACCACACCGCCCGAAAGTGACGAACCCCTGCAGGCCCGTCAGAGCTTGCAGGGGTTCGATTAGCCTTTTGAACTGGAGGCAGTTACAGCGTCCGCGACGAAGCAACCGGTCCACAGGAAGATGGTTCCGTCACTGAGAACGAAACCTGCAACATTGTCAACGGTCGATTCAGCATTCGGCCACCTCACGCGGTCTACTACAGGAACTCATTTTTCTGGACCACCTCCTTCTTCAGTGATACCTCCAAAGTACGCCTGATTTTTCGCGTTGTCAACAACAAAAAACGCACAAAATGGTTTGTTAGAAAACGTCATTTTAAGGGTTGCAAATCAGGCATTCCGCCGACGGAGGAGAGCGATGAGACAGGCGCTGGTGGTCGAGAAAATGAGGAACCAAAAGAGCCAGGGAAGCGTCAATCCTCCGACAGAAACACCGGCTTTCGGATAATCGACAGCGAGCGTTTCCCTACTCTTCGGGTAGTGAAGGAACGCTCGTTCACCGGCAACAATGCTGCGGGACAAGTCATTCATACCGGGTCGTCTGACCAGCAGATTTCCGTCGACCGGGGACATCGCGCGAATCCGCCAGACGATCTGTCGATCGGTCAAATCCCGGACGGCCGGCGTTTCCACGACGATTCCCGGGGGCGGCAGCAGTTCGTATGTCTGAGAGTCGGATTCGAGCGGCACGGTGACCGTAGTGCTGTGGCCGATTTCGAGCGGTCCCCACCCGTAAACTGAATCGAGCTGGCTGTACAGCAGCGCGAATGCGATGCCGAGAATGAGTACAGGCTTCACCATCAGGCCGAGGAACCTGAGGTTGTCGACCAGGAGAGCCTTTTGCGCGCTCCAGACCAGCGAAGGCTCTTCGGAGTACAAGCGGATTTCCAGCAGACGCGCGTAAATCCGCTTGCGAACTACGCGCAGCGCGGCGGCGTCGGCAAAACGCGCAAAGACCCAGAACGTCAGCAGCCCCCAGAGCGCGCTGATGATTGCCAGGGTTAATCCGATCACTTTAGATAGCCGAGACCGCGCAAGCGACGCTCGGCCTCTTTCGCCGCCTCGGATTCATCCCCCGCACGCCGGGCCAGTTCCAGTTCGATCAGGTGCTCGACGAATTCTTCGGGCGAACTGTAGCCTGCTATTGCCGCTTGCTGTTCCAGGCGCTTCCAGAGATCGGAGTTGATTTTAATCGATTTCGCCATGCTGAATCTATTGGTAAACGTTGCGGCCCTTCATTGCGGCGTCGGGTTGCATTCCGAATTCGTGCAGGATGGTAACTGTCAGATCTTTCAGTTGCGGATTGGTTAGCCGCGGCGTGCGCGTGCCCAGCAGAACGCCGGGGACCGCGGCGGCGGAGATGCAATGATCGGCGACCCATGCATCTGTATTTTCGCGAATCACGTCTGCCGGAATACCGCCCAGGGCGGTTTCCCACGACGCGCGGTAGCCTGGGGCGTAGCCAACGATCAGATCCGGGGCGTATCGGCTATTGGTTTTCGCCGGCGACGAGACGTCGGCCACGGCAAGTTGTCCGGTATCGGGATCGCGCAGATTGGCCAATCGCCGCGAAAGGTCGGCGAGGAGAGCGTCTCGATCGTCCGGCCTCACGATGCCGTTCGGTTCCCTGCCCGCGAGGTTCAGATAGAGGGCATTCAGGCCCATAGCGTAAGCCTTCGTTCGTTTCCAGTCTATGTTCGCAAACGTCCCGCTTCCGCCGCTGACCGATAAGAACCCCTCGCGGGCCAGCCAGCTGTTGAGGTTAACCCCACGATTGAATGCGGCGAAACCATGATCGGACATTACGATGACATCCGCGGCGCCGGCGCGATCCAGAACCATGCCGATATCGCGATCAACCGTTCGATAGGTTTCCAACAGTTCGTCATCGTGGCGTCCCCACAGCATGTGTGAGTTCTGGTCGATCTCGGAGAAATAGAAAAACAGAAAACCTCCGCGAAACCGATCCAGGGCATCGCGGAGCAGCCTGGTGTGTTCTTCGGAAACGAGTCGGCTTTGAGCCAGGTATTCCGGCAGATCGAACACGCCCTGGCGCAACGCGGCCGTGTCTTCTTCGATCCCCTGGGTGTAATACGATCCGGTGCGAGCGGCGAGATCCTTGCCGTAACTTGCCGGTGCGGCGACCGGCAATGCGGGGTCAGTTGGATCGATATTCAGGGGCGACCGGTAAATGCGGATACCCGGCGTTAATTGCTGGACGTACAACCGGAACATCCCCGTAGCGCCGGCGATATCGCCAAGCAGGGGAAAGCGAACGTGAATCCATGGCGACCATTCCCCCTGCTTCAACACGAACTGCTGCCTGCCGATCTGGAATCGCGCGGCCATGGCGTCTTCATCGATATCGGCAACCAGATCGAGGCGCGTCGGGCTGTGGTCCCGCCGCAGAGAATTGGCCGGCCCCTGCACCGGAAGGACGACCCGGTGATTGGCTGCCGAAACCGGCACCATACGGCCTCCGGAGACCTCACTGCCTTTTTCCAGGGGGTCGTCCGTGTAATAGGTGAACGTGCCGAAGGTACCTTCCAGGTCCGGCGTGCCCATGCCGGCGAGTGCGAAACCGGAATTCTGAACCGGTGGATAATTCGTGGGCATGCGAATCACACTCACCGGGATTCCGGCGGCCGAGAGTATTTCCCAAAAGGCGCGACCCTGCCGAAACGAGCGCACGCGCGCAGAGGAAAGCGGCAGAAGCCAGGGTCCGATCGAGAAGGTATGGGCCGGCCCGACGACTTCAGCCATTGAGGATATCGGCTGAAGGGTCGACGGCTCGCGGTGCACGAAATCAAAGATGCCGTGTTCGGCGGGATCGGTCCCCGTGATGAAGGTCGACCAGGCAACGGGGCTTTGCGGTGGAGTAGTTGTGGCGAGCCGTGAGATTCCGCCGCGATCGCGCAGCCGCCGTAAGTTGGGCAGTTCAGTCCAGTGGCGTTCGATAAAGTTTGGATCCATGCCGTCAACGCCCAGCACGATGACGGATTTCGCATAGGCAGGGGAGTCATGGTGAGCGCAGCCAGCCAAAAACGCCAGTACGATGGCACAGGAGAGCGCTGATCGCATCATGAGGGATTGAAGACGGACTTGCCGTCCATCCACGCCGGTGCCGCCAGCCCGAACAAATCGAGCGCGGTCGGAGCCATATCCTCAATCCCCGGATTGTCGCTGTCGATCTTACGGCTGCTGAACAGGACACCGGGCACCAGCACAGGATCCACGCAGTGATCGCCGCTCCAGGCTTTTGGATTGTCTTCGATCACTCGCGCCGTAACCTTCCCCACTGCCGCATCCCAGGATGTGCGGTAGCCCTCGTTATAGCCAATGATCAGATCCGGAGCGGCTCCCAGATACGGCCCTTTATACAACTTGTCGGTTGCGTAAGCCTGGCGGATGGCTGTCTCGCCGTGTTCATCATCCTGCAAACCTGACAGCCTCGCGACCAACTCAGCCTTCAGCCCTTCCGCCTCCGCCCCGGGCGCCACAATCCCGCAAGATTCGCGTCCCCGCAGATTCAGATACAGGCCGCTCAACCCAAGACAATACGCGCGCGTGCGACTCCAATCCACGCCTTCAAAATAACGCCCGCTCTCATCGATTCCTTCCACCATCGCCAGATAGCCATTGCGATGCAGCCACGAGTTCAGATTCACGGCCCTGCGGAATGCACAAAAGCCATGATCGGAGAGCGCGAACAGAACGGTTCCCTCATCCACGCTGGCCATCGCCTTGCCGAGCAGGCGGTCCATCCTGCGATAAAGATCCTCGATGGCGCCGGACCAGCGTCGATCACCATTCCCGTCCAGATGCCGGAAAAACATGTGCTGCACACGATCGCTCGTATCGAAGACGCAGGCCACTACGCCGCGTTTCGTATGCGCAAGGGCATTGTCGAACATCGCCTCGCGCTCGTCCATGATGCTGTAGGCCTGGGCAAGAAACTCAGCTTCGTCGATGGCGCCTTCATTGAGCGCCCAGGTGTCTTCCGCCATGCCGACGGTAGCGAATGACCCGAGCAGCTTCGCCAGGTAAGCCGAGTAGTAAGAGGGATGGCTGATCGGCAGCGCGGGACTTTCGGGGTCGATCTGAACAGGCGTTACATACAAAGAAACTTCGGGCGACGCTTCGGTCAATAAAAAGCGCGCAATCCCGCGAATCCCGACACCGGGAACTGCGTTGAACGCAAGGCGCATCCAGGGCGTGTACTCACCGCGCTGGAGCGTGCAGACTTCGCCACCGATTTCCAGCAGCGCGGAATCGCCAGACGCGTGAATGGTAAGCCGAAAAGGCAGCGCAAGAACTCCGCCGCCTTCGAGCAACTCATTGTCCGGCCCGTCCAGCGTGCCTTCGAAATGCGAGTCGACCGGCCGCAATACGCATCGTGCGCCGCCTTCGGTTTCCGGCCGTTCCGAACGCGTACTGAACAAGGTGAAGCTGCCCTGCGTGCCGCGCAGATCCGGCGTACACATCGCGGAAAGCAGCCGGCCATTGAAGTCTTCCGGCGGGAACGTGATGGGAACCCGCAGAATCGTACTCGCGACCGAATGCTCCCCGAGAATTTTCCAAAACGATTCGCTCTTGCGCCGCATCTCAACAGCGGGACGAGAGAGCGGCAGGCGCAGGCGGCCAAGCCGCAGAACGCGCCGCGCGGGGCGGACTTTCGAGGCCGACAGTTCGGGAATATACGTCTTCAGGCTGCGATTCAGAAAATCGAAAATATTGTGTTTGGCCGGACTCACGCCGGTTGCAAAAGTCGACCAGGCGACAGGAGATAAGGCGGGAAACGTCGTGCGCAGCCGATGAAATGAACCCCGTTCTTTCAGGCGGCTGAAGTTCGGCAGTTTGCCCGCGGCCATGTAATGCTCGGTGAGACCCGGATCCAGGCCATCGAGCCCCAGAAAAATAATGCGCCGGACTTTGGCCCTGCGCAGACTCAGCCGTCTGCGAAATGCAGCGCGTACGGCCCGGAACGGCCAGAGCAGAAGTGCGGCCGCCGTCAGAAAAAACGATGCGATCAGGCTGAGGAAGGAACCGAGAAATGCGAAGCCCGCGCCCGGCCCGATATACGCGAAGTGGGGCGACAGGGGAACCGGCATTCGATCACCATGTTAACGCGGAGTAAAATCGAGACGGAACCGATCCCAAGTGACGCGGAACATACCTGTACTGCCGCTGATTCTCGCCGCGCTCGCCTGCCTTTCGCGCGCGTACGGCCAGACCTCCTCCACTCCGGTCATTCTCATCTCAATCGACACGCTGCGTGCCGATCATCTGAGCGCCTACGGATACAAGCCGATCAAGACGCCGAACATCGATTCTTTCGCGGAACACGGCACGCTTTTCACACAGGCGGATTGCCAGATTCCTTTCACAATGCCGTCGCACGCTTCGATGCTGACTTCCGTCTATCCGTTCGAAAATCAGGTGGAAGAGAATGCCGTGGCCATGCCGCCGGGCGCGGTCACGCTCGCTTCGGTCCTGCGCTCGCACGGCTACAAAACGGGCGCATTCATCGGCACGGTTTTCATGGAAAAAGAGATGGGCCTCGATCAGGGTTTCGACTTTTACGACAGCCCGTTCCATTACGATGCCTTCTCACCAATCTCCGGCACGATGTTTCTGGGCGCGACACCGGGCAGTCCAAATGCCGGCAAAGACCGGCGCGATGGCGCGCTGGTGATTCGCTCCGCGCGCCAGTGGCTGGCGGCCAACAGCAGTCAGCCTCTGTTCGCGTTTGTGCATTTGTTCGACATGCATAAGCCCTACCGCAACGGCTATGACGGGCAGCTCGCGTATGTCGACCGCCTGATCGGTACGTTCAAACAGTCCCTCATCCAGGCAGGCCTGTGGGACAAAGCGCTTGTCATCCTGGTGGCGGATCACGGCGAAAGTCTGGGCGACCACGGTGAATCCAGCCACGGCTATTTCATTTACGAGAGCACCCTGCATGTGCCTCTGATCGTCCACTGGCCGGTGGGCACATCGAACCACCCGGCACGCATCGACGATCCCGTCGGCCTGATCGACGTTGCACCCACGATTTTGGATTTCCTGCATCTGCCGACGCCGACCTCATTTGAGGGCAACAGTTTGCTGGGCGGACGCGGCCCGGCCGGGGTCTACGGCGAGAGCGTCCATGCTCATGACGCATTCGGATGGGCGCCGCTGCGGAGTCTGCGCGCGGGGGCGTTCAAGTACATTGAAGCTCCCCGGCCTGAGCTTTACAATTTGCAGACCGATCCGCATGAACTGACTAACCTCTATGTCAAAGGCTCGCCGAAAGCAACCGAGTTGCGCGGCGAGTTGATGAAACTGCTGGCGCGGTATGCTCCCAAAAAGCCTGTGTCCGGGAGAACGCCGTCCCCTGCCGCGCGGGCACTGCTGGATTCGCTTGGATATCTCTCCGCTGGTCCGAAAACCGCGCGGGGCACACCGGAACCCGATCCGAAAGACCGACTACCGGAGTTCCGCATGTATGAGGACGCCCAGTTGCAGCTCTACCATCGCAAGACCGCGCAGGCCATTGCGACGCTTCGGCAAATACTGACCCGCGATCCCGGCAATCTTCTGGCCCGGCGCGATCTTGCCGCTGCCTATGTGGAAACCGGCGATTTCGCCAAAGCAAGGCCGGCCTTCCAACAGGTATTGACCGCGGCCCCCGAGGACTACATGGCGAACTACGAACTGGGCTTCGTGGAAGAGCGGCTGGGGCTATTGAAAGAAGCTAAGGAGCATCTGGAAACTGCCTGCCGCATCGCGCCGGAGTCTAAGCAGTCGCGGGATGAATTGGGGGTTGTGGATAAGAAACTGAGTTCAGCCGGACGCTGAATCAGATAGCGAATCGCGGCAATCGACGCAGATCAATTCGTGGCCGACAAATCCCGCGCGGCCTTCCGGTGTCGTCACCCATGGCCGGTTCATCCAGGGCGGATTATGCCGGACATGCTGGCAGTGCCCGCATTCCAGTTCCGCAGTCCAATCGCCGAATTCGTCCTGCGCGAAACCGACAATCTTCCGTTTGACGTCAGCGACGCCGCTCAGCGCGTGCCCCATTCCCACATGCCGAACATAACGCTTTGCGAAACGGGATGTCCCAACTGGCGGGCGAGCATCGTGATCTGTCCGCGATGGTGCGCGTCATGCGCCACCAGGTAACCGAAGAAGCTGGCCACGTCCGGTTTGAAGCCTTTGATATTCCCGCCGCCACTGAGGGAATCGCGCAGCGTGGCTTCGAGAGCCTTGCAGCTTGCTTCGAGCGCCAGAATCGCTTCGGCTTTCGTGACGGTGGCGGGTTCCAGCTTCTCCGGCAGGTCCTTCGCGCCCGACGACTTTAACCACATCAGACGCACATTGTGCATATGCGCGGTAATGGATGCGATGTCGCGCCCTTTCCCGCCTGGAAGTTTGGCGCGCCACGCTTCGTCCGGCACACCCTGAATCAGATATATATTAATGCGATTGTTGGTAGCGTAAGCGCCCGTCAAGCCATCCGCAACCACGAATGGAACCGGCGGTTTCTTTGCAGGCATGCCTTTAATTATCCGACGGCTTCTCCACGTGGTCGATCACGATCGTTTCCACCGGACCTTTGGTGGCTTCCAGTTTCAGGCCGAGGCCCTGAATAGACGCCAGGATGGATGACACAACGTCCGGACGCTGTTCATCCGACGCGTATTCATACTTAAAATCGAAGAATCCCGAGATCCCGGTCTGGTCGAGCACTGGCCTTGTCAGATACCGGCTCAGCCGGGAAGCCAGGATTGGCATGGAAATATTCTCACCCGCGATTCCGTCTCCCGTAATCATGCCGCCCCGCGGACTACCAACCCAGGAAAAGTCGCTCTTCCCAATGTCTTTGGCGGTATCCAGCTTCAGCGCCTTGCCGTTCTTCGTCAGAACATAAACGGAACCCTGAGTGACATCCTTGCGTGCCTTCAGTTGGAACCGGTCGGCCAGGAGTGTCTGCAACATCTGGCGTTGCTCCTCGTTGGGTGCGGCTTTTGCAGAAAGTGGCGCCGCCTGGCTCGACTTCGCCGTGGCTGGCGGGCGCGCTTCGATCTCGAAGCGGGTGTCGTGGATCCATTCCGGGCCGCCGGAGATTTGAAATGCCTGGATGTCGAACGCGTTCATCATCAAATATTCGAGTGTGCATCCGTGACACACTACCCGGCCTCCGGGATACGTATACATGCCATTGACTTCCATCCGGCCGCCACTGGTTGCAGCGGGCCTGACGGAAGCCACTTCAAACGCAGGATTTTGAGCAATCAGACCCACGGGGGCAAGCACGATGCTGAAAACAATAAATGCCGAAATTCGCATATTGGGCCCTCGGTCTATAGACGTTAGACATTGTCTGGGCGTTGGCTGGAATTTTGCCTTGGCGGAAGATTGTGCCCTATCTGGCTTTGCGTATCAGGTCGATCTGCGTTTGCAAATCCTTTGAAGCGTTTTCGGCCGCAGTCGCATTTTCAGCTTTCACTTTTTTATCGCGAGTGTAGCCGACATAATCCAGCCAGCCTTGCGACCGCTTTTCCCGAGCCGCTTTCACGACCGCGTACAGAGGATCGGCCTGTATGCGCGAGACCTCGACACTCAGCGGATTTTGCGGAACATCGACGCGGAGATCCTTCAGGATGGCCCGTGTCATCGCCAGGTGACCTGACAGATCCGGATGAATACCGTCTTTCGTGAAGCTCTGGCGATATGCCTTTAGCGCTGTGTGCAGGTCGATCACGGTCACATCTCCGGCGGCTAATGTCATTTCCCAGGCAGCATAGTCGACAAGCACGTCATCGTACTTCTCATACGGCGCTTTGTAGCTGAAATCCGGAGCGTTTTCATCGACGGCTGTCTTCACCGCGACTCGTTCAAAGGGTGGCGGCGTCAGCAGAATTACCCGCGCCGATCTCGCCCGCGCCGCTGCGATCAGATCCCGAATTCCCTTCTGGAAAGCGGTCATCCGTTCCGGACTTTGCGGATGATAGATGCCGTCGTTCATGCCGTAGCAGGCAATAACGACCTTCGGATGCACCAGATCGAGGGCGCGTTTCAGGCGTTCCGCGAGACACGGCCTTGGAAAAGGATGGTCGTTTTCAGTCAGACACGAAACAGTTTCGCTCGCCAGCCCGATGCCGACGAAATCGAAGCGGCTCGACGTGTATTGCTTATCGAGATAGTATTCCGCGAAAGTGATGTAATCGCCCGCCTGAGTGATGCTGTCGCCCAGCCACAGAACTTTCTGGCCGGAGAGCGGTGCGTTTTTCTGCGCGAGCCCGGAATGACAGAGGCACACGAAAACGATCGGGCACCAGAAGGACAGGCTTCGCATCGCTACCAATGATACCGATCTTCGGTGGGACCCGGTGCCGAACCCCGCCAAATCGGCACAACCAAAGACAAAAGTCTTACAAATCGGGCTGCGCCGGTTGCCGGATTCCCATGTGACAATATAAGGGTAAATAAAGTGTCAACCAATCACCCTACCATCATTCAGGGAGGCATGGGCATTGCCGTGTCGAACTGGCGGCTGGCATCAGCCGTATCGGGACTCGGCCAGTTGGGCGTCGTCTCAGGTACCGCTCTCGATCAGGTTTTCGCCCGGCGGCTTCAGGATGGCGATCCGGGCGGCCATATGCGCCGCGGCGTCGATCAATTTCCCTTCCCCGAGATGGCAAAACGGATTTGGGACACCTGGTTTATACCCGGCGGTAAGGCTGACACCCAGCCTTATAAACGGCCCACTCCCGCTACAAAAGACGGTCCACGCGATGTGCGGGAACTCTGCATTGTTGCAAATTTTGTCGAAGTTTTCCTGGCGCGCGAAGGCCACGATAATCCCGTTGGCATCAATTATCTGGAAAAAATTCAGCTGCCGCTGCTGCCTTCGATGTATGGCGCGATGCTCGCCGGCGTCGCTTACGTGCTGATTGGCGCCGGCATTCCACTGAAAATCCCCGGCGTTCTGGATGCTCTTGCCCTTCACGAACCGGCGGCTTATCCTCTGCCCGTAACCGGCTCGCAGGAAGGCGACGACACCATGATGACGTTCGTGCCTGCCGAGTATATGGAAGGCGCTCATCCACCGTTGCGGCGGCCGGATTTTCTCGCCATTATTGCGTCCAACACTCTCGCCCTCACCATGGTCAAACGGGCGAACGGCAAGGTGAATGGCTTCATCGTCGAAGGTCCCACGGCCGGCGGGCATAATGCCCCGCCCCGCGGCAAGCCCGTCTTCAATGATGACGGCGAACCTGTGTACGGTGAACGCGATGTGGTCGATCTGGTCAAACTGCGGGAACTGGATGTACCTTTCTGGCTGGCCGGCGGTTATGGACGCCCGGATAAAGTGCGGGAAGCGCTCGACAACGGCGCGGCCGGCGTACAGGTGGGAACGGCCTTCGCGTTCTGCAACGAATCCGGCCTGACCCGCGAGTACAAGAATGAGGTTCTGAAAGTTGTAGCGGCGGGCAGCGCGCGGGTTGTTACCGACCCCGTTGCTTCGCCGACCAATTTTCCGTTCAAGGTGGTCCGTCTCCAGGGGTCGGTCACGGAACCCGATGTCTATGCGGGGCGGCCGCGCATCTGCGATCTGGGCTATCTCCGCGAGGCCTACCGCACGGCTGTGGGCGCGATCGGTTACCGCTGCGCCGCCGAGCCGGTCACGGTGTACAAATCGAAGGGCGGCAAGACCGAGAACACGGTGGGCCGCAAGTGCCTGTGCAACGCACTGATGGCCAATATCGGCCTACCACAGCTGCGCAACAAGTACGTCGAGAAAGGCCTGATCACTTCCGGAGACGACCTGAGTGAACTGGCCCCGTACCTGCCCGCCGAAGGCTGGATCTACAGCGCGTCGGATGTGATCGATAAGCTGATGAGCGAATTGTCGGACCTCGGAGAGGCTCTGACCAGCATGTGCGAAACTCCTGTGCTTGCCTGAGACACGTCGCGCCCGTGCGATGCTGGTTTTTGCAACCGCAACATGCCGAGTGACGCCGAAAGAATAGCCGAACTGAACGCCATCGTGGAAGCCGTGCGTGCGCGCGTGCGGGATTCCTATGGGCACGTGGAAAACGGCTCCGCGACAAGCAACGGGCACATCGATCCCATTACGCCGATCCGGATCATGCCAACTGACCTGATGCCGCTCGTGCACGCGCGCGATGCCGCCCAGGCAAAAGTCGCCGCCATTGGCGCTGTGAATCCACGTGCCGGCGGTCTGGTCAACAAGATCGTTCAGAAGGTTAAGAAACTGATTGCGCGCGCACTGCAATGGTTTGTTCGCGATCAGGTTATCTTCAATCGGGAAACGATCACAGCGATTGAAGCGGCGATTGAAGCTCTGGCGGAACAGAACCGCGCGTTGCAGATGCTGGCCGCGCAATCCAGCGAACGGTTTTCCGCGCTGAACAACATGATTGTCCAGTCGCGTGAAATGTGGGCCGCCGATGCAAGAACGCTGAGAGACGAAGCCAGCGAATTGAAAGATATTCGCCGTCACTGGAGTGAGTGGCGCCCGGCGTGGGAACAGAAGCTCTCCACCAATGAGATCCAGTTCCTTCGCAATGCCGCCGATTTGCAGGGCGCGTTTCAGCATCGCGTCACGCTCATAGAATCGAATTTCCGCGGGATCGTGCAGGCGCAGCACACCGATTACCTGGGAGCTCTGGATCGCGCCAACGTGGATATCCAAAAACGATTGTGGGCGGATCTGGAGGCAGGGCTGGAGCAGGGGCGCGAGAAGTTTGAGCGAATGATTCACAGCGAGCTCAGGCTGATTCGCCTGCGGGCAGGCGGCTACGTAAATCAGCCGCTGGCTGGCGGCTCGGTCAATCAGTCGCCGCTGGCTGGCGGCTCCGTGAATCAGCCGCCTGCGATAACCGCGTCAACCCCGGCGGCCGCATCGAACCTCGATTACAGCCGTTTCGCGGAACGCTTTCGTGGCAGCGATGAAGACATCCGGCGCAACATGGAGTTCTACCGGCCATTCTTCACAGGTCTGGATAACGTTCTCGATATCGGTTGCGGACGCGGCGAATTCCTCGACCTGATGCGCGGACTGGGCGTGGCTGCGCGCGGTATCGACCTCAGCCCGGAATCAATCGCGCAGTGCTGCGATAAAGGTCTCGAAGCCGAAGTTGCCGATCTGTTTGAATACCTGGCGGCTCAACCGGATGGCGAATTCGGCGCCATCATGAGTTCTCAGGTGGTGGAGCATCTGCCGCCCGAGCGCGTGCCCGAAATGATTCGCCTGTGCGGCGCGAAGCTGCGGCGCGGCGGCGTGCTGGCGATCGAAACCCCGAATCCGGAATGCCTGGCGATCTTCGCCACTTATTTCTATCTCGACCCCACCCACACCCGGCCCATGCCGTATCCCTACGTTCAGTTCTGCATGGAAGAAGCAGGCCTGACTGCAATCGAAGTGCACCAGCTCGCGCCGGCCATCGACGCGATGCCGGAGCTGGCCAGCCTGCCCGCCGACTTCCGTGAGCGCTTTTTCGGCGGCCTGGATTACGCCATCATCGGGCGCCGGATTTGATTCCCGCGGTCAGAATTTATAGCTGAAGCCGAGCGCGGCAACCGGATAATAGCGGAACGGATTCAGTTCGTTGTTGAGCTTGATTTGTTCCGCCTGAAGGTTGGCTTGTATCGTGGGATCGGTTGCCGCGTTGAGACACCCGGTGGTCGCATTCACGAGACAGCCGGAACCGCTCAGGCTGATTTTGGCGTTGGGAGAGCCCTGAAAGACCACACCGGCTTCCACGCTGATGCCGAAATGGCGCTGGCTGCGGGGCAGCAGGTTCCCGAAACCCAGCAGCACCATCGGGGATGCCTTTCGCACGCTCACCGCCCCGCTGCCGGTAACGGGATTTGCAGCGTTGCTGTAGTAAGTAGTGCCCCCCAAAGTGAAGGTTTGACCTGCCGGTACGTTCGCGCTTGCGGTGCCGGAATTTCCGTCATAGATCAGCAGGCCCGGGCTGACATGAAAACCGCCGGTGCCGTGAAAATACTGATCCCAGGTTACCTGGACCGAGCGCAGTTTCAGAGTGCCCTCGTAGTGGACACCGTCTTTGTTCAGGCTGTTGCTGTAGTCGAAGGCGTTGAATCCCGCGCGGAGATTGGAGATTCCCGTCACCGAAACTGCGCCCTGAATCCCCGGCCCCAAAGTGGAGGCGCTAAGCCCGAGACCGAACAACGGCTGCGCAATCGCGGCCGTGGGCAAAAGACAGAAAACCGCAACAGCGGGAGCAAATCTCCAGAACGTTCTTCGGGTAACAACTGAAAGACTGACCATGCCTCATCTTAGTCGGGATTTCCGCCAGCGCCCCCGATTCAATGGGCTATTTCATACGAACGCGATATGATGCTTGCTGTTCCTATGCGTTCCGTTCTCATCATTGCCCTCCTGTTTCGTGCCGTCCTGGGATTCGCCCAGGAATCGAATGGATCTGTCAGCGGCTCGATTGTCGACGCAAAGGGTGGGGAAGCCCTCGCCAATGTCGCGGTGCAGCTTTCCAATGGAAGCACGCCGGTTTTGCGTGCCGTCTCCGACCCGGCAGGCCGCTTCCGGCTGGATCTGGTCGCTCCGGGCAACTATACTCTGCGCGCCTCCACCGTGGGATATCACGTTGTCACTCAGTCGTTTCAGCTTGCCGCGGGCGCTTCAAAAGAATTCCAGATCGTGCTGAGCCCCGATAACCTGGGACGCACCGACACCATCGAAGTCACCGCTGGACCCTTCGATTCCGCCAGTGAAGACAGCCCTTCGAGCCTCGTGCTCTCCGGCAATGACGTGCGCAATCTCGCGAGCGTACTGGCCGACGACCCGTTGCGCGCCGTCCAGAGTCTTCCCGGCGTCACCTCCAACAACGATTTCGACGCACGCTTTTCCGTGCGCGGCGCCGACTATAGCCGCGTCGGCCTTTATCTGGACGACGTCAAACTCCATCAGCCTTTCCACATGTTGCAGGGCCAGAATGTCACCGGCTCCGGCGCCGCCTTCAACGGCGATATGGTGGAGTCGCTGGAACTTCACGAAGGAGCCTTCCCTGCGCGCTTCGGCGATGCCAGCGCCGGCATCCTCGACGTCCGCACTCGCGACGGCAGCCATTCCGGGACATCTTTCCGCATTGAAGGAAGCGCGTCCAATGCGGGCTTCGTCGCTGAAGGTCCGGTGGGCAAACGGAAACGCGGATCGTGGCTGGTGGGCGCGCGCCGCAGCTATCTGCAATATCTGATCAACCGGATTGATCCCAACGGCACGTCGCTCGCCTTCGCCCTGGAGGATGTGCAGGGCCGTTTTTCTTGGGAGTTCAACCCGCGAAACAAGGTCACCTTCTACCTGCTCGAAAGCTATTCATCGCTCGACCGCACCGGTTCCAACGCGAAACTGGGCATCAACTCGCTCGCCACCGCCGGTTACGATTACACGCTGGCGAACTTCGGCTGGCATTACACGCCATCCCCAAGACTCGTGATCAATAGCCATGCCGCGTGGATGCGTGAAAAATACAATAACTACAACCCCACTCCCCTGCCCCTTGGCGAAGGATATTACGGCGAGTGGGTCGGCAACACGAACGCTTCCTGGCTCTGGGCTCCCGGAGCCAAACTGGATGCCGGCGTGGCAACCCGCCTGCTTCGCGATTCCGGATTTTCCACACAGTATCAATCCGTGACTTCGCCCCGTCTGCTCGATCAATGGCATGGCGCCGCAACGGAAGCCGAAGGATATGTGCAGCAAACCTGGAATACCGCTCACGACAGGCTCCATCTGACGGCAGGTTTTCACTTCGGCCATCACTCGCTCGATAAGGTTGCCGTGGCGCTACCGGCGGCATCCGCGACGCTGCTGCTGACGCCGTCCACGCGAATCCAGTTGGGATGGGGCCAGTATGCCCAGGATCAGGAACTGTCGGTTCTCACCTCGCTCGCCGGCGACTCCCGGCTGCTCCCCATCCGTTCCACTCAGGAAATCGCAGCGGTGGAGCAGCGCCTGAACGCGCGAACGCGCTTCCGCGCCGAATTCTACAACCGCACCGACCGCGATATCGCCGACCGGCCACTCCTCGATCCGCGAATGATCGGCAGTACGGTCTTTGTTCCGCCCATACTTCCCCGCTGGAGCAATTCAGAGCGCGCCTGGGCACGCGGTGTGGAGGTTTTTCTCCAGCGCACCAGCGCCAACAAATTCACTGGCTGGGTCTCGTGGGCATGGGGACGGACGGGAATCCGCGATGGCGTGACCGGCGCGCGCTTTCCTTCCGATTTCGACCAGCGCAATACGATCAGTATCTACGGCAGCTATCGGCTGCGGCCCAGCGTGAATCTCAGCGTGCATTCGAGTTACGGCGGCGGCTTTCCGATTCCGGAATATCTCGCTCTAAAAAACGGCGTGTATTTTCTGGCGCCTTCGCGCAATCAGCTGCGGATGGATTACTACCAGCGCACGGATATCCGCATCAACAAGTCGTGGACTCACGATAAATGGAAGTTCGCGCTTTACGGTGAGGTGATCAATCTGAGCAACCGCACCAACCATCTGTTCGACAGCCTGAACAGTTACAACACAAAAACGGGCCAGACTTCGGTGACGCTGGATACGATGATGCCGATCATTCCTTCGGCCGGGGTTTTGATCGAGCGCTGACTGGGAAAACGGCCGGGCGCAGGGCCCAGGTTAAAATGGTGTTGATCCCTCCTTGCTGGGAGATCGTCTAACGGTAAGACTGCAGCCTCTGGAGCTGCGTATCGGGGTTCGAATCCCTGTCTCCCAGCCAAACTCATCGAACTGCCGAATCGCGCCGAGATTCGACCGTTGACTTGGGTCAGGCTGGTAGTTCAACCTCGATTTCGCGCAGTTCCGAAGTCGGCGAGCGCTCAGCCCGCAGGACATCCCAATAGAGCTGGATCGCCTCAGCCGCGCGCGCGACTAACTCCTCGGCGGAATTGCCTGTCACCAGAATCGACGGAAGTTCTGGCACGTAGGCGCTAAAGCCGGCCGGTCCACGTTCTGTAACAAGTGAATACTTGCGCGTCATTTCCTTTGGTCCTCGATTCCAGTTTGCCTCAAAATCGCGCGATACGTACCCGGTCTGACATCGTCCCCAAGCCTTCCGGACACAACGGTAATTCGACCATCGCCGCTTCGGAAAACGCGGTGGTCTCCCGAGGTGCGCGTAAGCCGCCAGCCAGAGTTCTCAAGCTTTCGGATAACTTCGCGAACCTTGAGCGGCACGACTTCAGTCTAGCGCGAGTCTTTTCCGGTGATACTCAGTCCGGCGACCTCAATTCACTTCAATTTGATCCGTCCTTCGTCAGCAGGTTCAACAAAGTTCAAAGAGAATTCTCCAACGAATCAACAACCTGCGCGCCGGAGCCCCTTCCAGCTCGCTGCGCGCGTGCTATTCCTTGTGCGGGAAGAACTTCATGACGCGAACAAAACAAACGGCCATCGGGCAAAACGGGTCCGTTTTTTCGAATAGCAATCCTGACTCGCGGGCCGGGCGCGCCGCCAAATCGGGAGCACGCAAGCGCCGCATCGCCACCCGCCCCACTTTGGTGCGCCGTCGCCGGCCAGTTCAACAAACGTCAAACAGAGTTCCCGGCGAGAACTCCACGACACATACAAAACAAACGGCCATCGGGCAAATCGGGTTGGTTTTTTCGAATAGCATTCCCGGCCCGCGGGCCGGTGGCGGCGCCGCCAAATGGGTCGGTTTTTTCGAATCGCAGTTTCATGCGGTCCGTCTCAACCCACCCGTCCAATCCGCCCCACATGATAACCTTGATATTCCGGCTGTTTCGAGCTTTATCAATATATATGCCATGTCCGCTCGTGTGAGCGAAGCTTTTGTCCTGCAAACCTGGCCCTTTCGGGAAGCAGACGTCGTAGTGAGCTTTTTTACCCGCGATCACGGCAAACTGCGGGGAGTCGCCCGCCGCGCACGCCGGCCTAAAAGTGGTTTCGGATCGGGATTGGAACGCCTTTCGCAGATCAGAATGTCTTACTACCAGCGAGAGAATCGCGAACTCGTAAATATCGATTCCTGCGAACTCGTCCAATCGCAATTTTCCGTGATCCACGATTTTTCCGCCGCCTGCGCCCTCGATTTTCTCGCCGAAGTTTCCGAACAGCTTCTGCCTGCCAATGAGCCCGGCGAAAAGCAGTTCCGGTTGCTCGCCACGGTGCTCGAACACATGCGAACCGCGGCTCCCGGCGCCGTCTGGCGCGCCGTGACCTATTTCAGCCTGTGGACAGTGAAACTCGCCGGCCTGCTGCCCGACATGCATGTTTGTCTCGGCTGCGGCGGCTGGCTGGAAGATCCGGAACACCCATCGCGCGCCTTCTTCAGCCGCTTCACTTCCGGCCTTCACTGCCACGATTGCCGGCGCGACCTGCATCTCAACAGCGCCTACGAGATGTCCCCGGAATCCCGGCTGATCGCGCAGGAAATCTTTCGGTCCCCCATCGGTCAGATGACGGAACGCCCCTGGACTCGGGCGACGGCGGCCGATCTTCGCCGCTTTCTTGCCCAACAGATCGAATCGCATATTGAACGAAGGCTGGTAACCGTTCCGGTTCTCGAAGCCGCGGCATAACGCATGTCACAACCCAATCCACTAACGCTTCAACAGATGATCCTGCGCCTCAAACAATATTGGGGCGAACGCGGCTGCATCATTCAGGAACCGTTCGATATGGAAGTCGGCGCCGGAACCATGTGCCCGGAAACCTTCCTTCGCGTGCTTGGCACAAAACCGTATCGGACCGCGTACGTACAGCCCAGCCGCCGCCCGGCCGATGGCCGCTACGGCGATAATCCGAAGCGCCTTTACAAGCACATGCAGCTTCAGGTCATTCTGAAGCCGACTCCGGCCGACGTGATCGAGCAATACATGGGCAGTCTCGAAGCCATCGGGATCGATCTGCGCAAGCACGATATCAAGCTCGAAGAAGACAATTGGGAATCGCCGACCCTGGGGGCCTGGGGCGTCGGTTGGCAGGTAATGCTGGACGGTCTCGAAATCACGCAGTTCACCTATTTTCAGCAGTGTGGCGGCCTCGATCTGGATCTGATTCCGGCCGAAATCACCTATGGTCTGGAGCGTCTGACCGCGTTCCTCCAGGGCGTCGACAGTGTTTACGACATCGAATGGACGCCCGGGGTGACCTATCGGGACGTTCGCTACACCGATGAGTTGCAATACTCCGTCTACAACTTCGAAGCGGCGCATGTGCCGACGCTGTGGAAGCTTTTCGATATCCACGAAGGCGAAGCGCGTCGCCTGATCGACCTCTACCCCGATTCCGCCGAAAAGCAGCGCTACCCACTGCTGGCAGCCTACGATCATGTGCTGAAGTGCAGCAACTTATTCAACACTCTGGATGCCCGCGGCGCTATCAGCGTCACGGAGCGGGTGGGCGTGATCGGGCGCGTTCGCAAATTGGCGGTAGGAGTGGCCGAGGCCTGGGTTGACCAACAGGCGGTTGTGAGCGCCGCGGCAGAGGTGGCCGCGTGAACCTCCTCCTCGAAATTGGCTGCGAAGAAATTCCGGACTGGATGCTGGCGGGCGCACTCGAATATCTGAGCGGAGCCGTAAGCGATCTGACGAAATCGGTACGCAATCCGGATGCGGCAATCCGCACAGACGCGACACCGCGACGTCTGGTTGTCCGGATCGAAGGCCTCATCCCACGCCAACCCGATTCGGAAGAGCGAGTTTGGGGGCCCGCGAAGTCCGCTCCGGCGCCCGCGGTCATGGGTTTCGCCAAGAAACAGGGAATCGACGCTGCCCATCTGGAAATACGCTCCGACGGGAAAGCCGAGAAATACAGCTTCGTCCGCAAGACCGCCGGCCGTGCGACAGCCGATATTTTGGCCGAAGCCCTGCCCCAGCTGATCCTCAAAACGCCGTTCCCGAAAACCATGCTCTGGCCGGGAAAGGGCGGCGCGCGTTTTATCCGGCCGATCCGCTGGGTGGTCGCGCTGCTCGATAACCAGACCATCCCGTTCGAAATCGCCGACGTGAAATCGGGCAATGAATCCAGTGGTCATCGCAAACTAGGCGCTTACCGCTTTCCTGTCGCGTACGAAAACTTCGAAGACCAGCTCCGCGCCAATTTCGTGATCCTTTCCGCCGACGAGCGCCGCAAGCGAATTCGTGCCGTGCCGACGAAGTACAAGTGCGACAACGATCTGCTCAACACGCTGGTCAATTTGACCGAATGGCCTACTCCGATCACAGGCAGTTTCGATCCTTCATTCCTCGATCTGCCCGGCGAAGTCCTGACCACAGTAATGAAGGTCCACCAAAAATACTTCTCGGTGGCTGGCGCAGATGGCAAGCTGAAACCGCAGTTCGTCGCGGTCACAAATACCGATGGCGACCCCGACGGGCTCATCGTTCAGGGCAATGAAAGCGTACTCCGATCGCGTTTCAATGACGCGCGTTTCTTCTGGGATACCGATCAGAAGCGCAAACTCTCCGAACGCGTAGCCGATCTGGCCAACGTGACTTTCCAGGCCAAACTCGGATCTTACCGGGAGAAAACAGATCGTGTCGTAAAACTTGTAAAAGAACTCGGCGGCAACGCGGATGCCGAACGCGCGGCGCTGCTTGCGAAAACCGACCTCACGACGGAACTCGTCAAAGAGTTCACCGAACTCCAGGGCATCATCGGTGGCCTCTACGCCCGCGCCCAGGGTGAAGCGGAAGAGGTTGCCATTGCGGTCTACGACCAATACAAACCGGTCAGCATGGATGGCGCGATTCCAGCCACTCCGACCGGGCAACTCGTAGCCATCGCCGACAAACTCGACACCCTTCGCGGCTGCTTCAGCGTGGGCATGATTCCTTCGGGCTCGAAAGACCCCTTCGCATTACGCCGTGCGGCGCAGGGCATAGTCAAAATCATTGTCGAGGGCAAACTGCGCCTGCCCATTCGTCAGTTGCTCGGCGGCGATCCGGCGCTGGAAGAATTTTTCTTCGATCGCGTCCGCTACTACTTCCGTGAGATTCGCGGCTTCAAATACGATGAAGTCAATGCGGTCCTTGCGGCTGGTTTGGATGATCTCGTGGATATCGATGAGCGCCTGACCGCCGTTCGGCAGGTGCGCCCCACCGCCGATTTCGAGCCCCTGGCCGCCAGTTTCAAACGCATCAGCAATATCCTGCGGCAAGCCGGTCTCCCGGCCGATCAGGCCTCGCTGAACACCGGACTTCTGGAAGTCGGTCCGGAAACCGAACTCCATACCGAATTCGTCGCGACCAGCGCGGCGCTTCGCGAACTACCCGATTATGTTTCCAAACTGGAGCGCATCGCGTCGCTCCGCCCGGCAGTCGACCTGTTCTTCGACAAAGTCATGGTGAATGTCGAAGATCTCGCCGTTCGCCAAAACCGGCTCGCGCTGCTCCACAGCGTGCTCACCGGATTTTCCACCATTGCGGATTTTTCAGAAATCGTAACTACCTCTCAGGAGAACAAATGAGTAAGAACGTATATTCCTTCGGCGGCGGTACAGCCGACGGCAACGGCAAGATGAAAGACATTCTCGGCGGCAAGGGCGCCGGACTCGCGGAAATGTGCAAGGCCGGGCTGCCTGTGCCCGCCGGCTTCACCATCGCCACGCACGTCTGCAACGTTTACTTCAATAATCAGAAGCAGATTCCGGCGGAGATCCACAGCGAAATCGACAAGTGCCTCGTCAAGCTCGAGAAGACGATGGGCCAGACGCTGGGCGATCCTAATAACCCCATGCTGCTCAGCGTCCGTTCCGGCGCAAAGTTCTCGATGCCCGGCATGATGAACACCATTCTCAATCTGGGCCTGAACGACGTCACCACGGCCGGCTTGGCGAAAAAATCCAACAATCCCCGTTTCGCCTACGATTGCTACCGCCGTTTCATTCAGATGTTCGGCGAAGTAGCCCTCAACATCGAGATGGAGCACTTCAACCATATCTTCGACGCGCGCAAGGCGAAGGTGAAAGCGAAGATCGATACCGATCTCAACGCCGAAGATCTCCAGGCGATCATCGTCGACTACAAGAAACTCGTCCAGAAGGAAACCAAGCGGCCCTTCCCGGAGAATCCGCGCGAACAACTGACCCTCGCCGTCGGCGCCGTGTTCGGTTCCTGGTGGAACGACAAGGCTAACTACTACCGCCGGATGGAAAAGATCCCGGACGATATCGGCACTGCCGCCAACGTGCAGGCGATGGTATTCGGCAATATGGGCGACAATTGCGCAACAGGTGTCGGCTTCACCCGTGACCCCGGTAGCGGCGAGAAAGTCTTCTACGGGGAATTCCTGCTCAACGCGCAGGGCGAAGATGTGGTCGCGGGCATCCGCACCCCGGAGCCGATTTCGGATCTCAAAGTCGTTATGCCGGAAGCTTTTCAGCAACTCGTTGACATCACGACAAACCTCGAAAAGCACTACAAGGACATGCAGGATTTCGAGTTCACCATTCAGGAACGGAAGCTCTACATGCTCCAGACCCGCAATGGTAAACGCACCGGACCGGCTGCGGTACGCATTGCGGTGGACATGGTGGAAGAGGGCATGATCACGAAGCAGGAAGCGATCATGCGCGTTGCCCCCGCACAGCTCGATCAGTTGCTGCACCCCGTGCTCGATCCGAAAACGCTCGGCGAACTGGTGAAGCTCACGACCGGTATTTCAGCCTCGCCCGGCGCAGCCGTGGGTCGCGTGGCGTTTTCCGCCGAAGACGCGGTGGAAATGTCCGAGAGCGGTCCCGTACTTCTGGTGCGCAAGGAAACCACCCCCAACGACATTCACGGAATGGACGTTTCGCGCGGCATTCTGACGGCGATCGGCGGAAAGTCCAGCCACGCCGCCGTTGTGGCGCGCGGCATGGGCCGGCCCTGCGTGGTCGGCGCCAGCGGCATCAAGATCGATGAAGCGAAGAAGGTCTTCACTGCAACCGTTGGTGGCAAGACCATCACCGTCAAGGAAGGCGACTTCATTTCGCTCGATGGTACTTCCGGCGATGTCTATGCCGGCCATGCCAAGACGCAGGAGCCGAACCTGGCTCACGCTTCCGTAGGCAAATTCATGACCTGGACGGACGAATTCCGCGGCAAATTCGGAGTTCGCGCCAACGCCGATATCCCGCGCGATGCCAAGGTTGCCCGTTCGTTTGGCGCCGAAGGCATCGGCCTCTGCCGCACGGAACACATGTTCTTTGCGGAAGATCGCCTGCCTTTCGTCCAGCAGATGATTCTTGCCCGCGATGAAAAGAACCGCAAAAAGGCGCTGTCGAAGCTTCTCCCCATGCAGCGTTCGGACTTCGCCGGTCTGTTTAAGGCGATGGACGGCTTCCCCGTCGTGATCCGTACACTCGACCCGCCGCTCCATGAGTTCCTGCCCAAGCGCGAGAACCTGATGGTGGATTGTGCGGTTCTGCCGTACGCAGACGCGAAGATGAAGAAGGAAATCTCCGACCGCTACACGATTCCGGTGAAAGAACTGAAGAAAGTTCTGCCGGAACTGCTGCATCGTGTAGAAGAGCTTCATGAATTTAACCCGATGCTGGGCCATCGCGGCTGCCGCCTCGGCGTCACCTATCCGGAAATCACGGAAATGCAGGCACGGGCCATCTTCGAAGCCGCCGTTCAGGTGGCGAAAAAGGGCATCAAGGTGATTCCCGAAGTGATGATTCCGCTGATCGGTTCGGTGGAAGAACTCAAGAACCAGAAGGACATCGTGGTCCGCGTGGCCGAGGAAGTCTTCGCCAAAGCGAACACGAAAGTTCACTATATGGTGGGCACGATGATCGAAATCCCGCGCGCCGCCCTCACGGCGGACCGCGTGGCGAAGGAAGCGGAGTTCTTCTCCTTCGGCACCAACGATCTCACGCAGACCACTATGGGCCTGTCCCGCGACGACTATACGAAGTTCCAGAAGGACTACGAAACGGCCAAGATCTTCAACGCGGATCCGTTCGCGGTGCTGGATCAGGAAGGCGTCGGTAAGTTGGTCAAGCTGGCTGTGGATGCGGGTCGCAAGTCGCGTCCGGATCTCGAAGTGGGCATCTGCGGTGAGCATGGCGGCGAGCCGAGTTCGGTGCAGTTCTGCCAGAAGGTCGGCATGGACTACGTGTCGTGCTCTCCCTATCGTGTGCCGATCGCCCGTCTGGCGGCAGCGCAGGGCGCAATTATGGCGGGTGACACAGGCGCCAAAGCGGAAGCCGCGCGCACAGCCTGATCGCTTACAGAAGTAATTGCAGGGAAAAAAGCGGCGCGCAGGCGCCGCTTTTTTCATGCTTCGCCCCCGAATCGGGTCGATCTTTAAAAAACATGGAAAAACCGAGTGTTTTTGCGTGTTTTCGCTTTACTTCGCTCCCGAGGTCCCGTATCATGATAATCGACGCGTGAACATCGGGTGCGTAGAAGCCCTGTAAAATATGGGCTTCGGGCAGTATCCGGAGTTTGCCAACTATCATATCGGGAGGTTGAATGGCAACAACAAAGAGAATGACGCAGACCCAGCTGGTGCGCCAGCTTGCTGAAGCGAATGAATTGTCGAACAAGCAGGCTCGTGGAGTCCTGGATAGCCTGTCCGGCCTGGCGATCAGCGAAGTGAAGAAGAACGGCCTTTTCGTGCTGCCCGGCATTGGCCGGCTCGTGCGCGTGGACCGCAAGGCTCGCATGGGACGCAACCCTGCAACCGGTGAATCGATCAAGATCGCGGCCAAGAAGGTCGTGAAGTTCCGTGTTGCGAAGTCGGCGAAAGACTCGATCGTTCCGCCCAAGGTTAAAAAGTAAGTAGCTGGCCCTGTAGAAACTGAAAACCCCGCAAACGCCATCCGGTCGTTTGCGGGGTTTTGTTTTTACCAGAACTTTCCTGAGCCGAAGCCGCCCATCTTGCCGGCGGCCTGAAGCGCGCTGGCATCGGGGCCGCGCACATTCGAATTCCGAAGCTTATTCCGTCTTCTTGGGCTCTGCCGCGGCGGCTGTGGCCGCTGCCGGCTTGTGTTCTTCTTCCTTCACCGCTTCCTTGAAGCTCTTGATGCCTTCACCAAGGCCCTTGGCAAGTTCCGGGAGCTTTTTGCCGCCAAACAGCAGTACGGCAATACCCAATACAACAAGGATATCGGGCCCGGAAAAGATGTTGGCGGTCTGAAAGTGTAGTGGAATCTGCATGACGCCTACCTCAGGTTTCATTGTAGCGTATCGGCTCCCCCAATCCTGCTTTTCCAGCCGCTCATTCGGCCGCTCTAAAATGGATGCATGCCCCTGACAATTGCCGGTCGTACCTTCTGTTCCCGCCTCCTGATTGGTACGGGAAAATACCGGAGCTTCCAGGAGATGGCGCGCTGCCATGCCACCTCCGGCGCTGAGGTCGTGACTGTCGCCCTTCGCCGCGTGAACCTCACCGACCGCACAAAAGAATCGCTGCTCGACTATATCGATCGCGAGAAGATGTTCATCCTGCCCAACACAGCCGGCTGCTATACCGCCGACGATGCAATCCGCACCGCCCGCCTCGGTCGCGAAGTCGGGCTCTCCAACTGGGTCAAACTCGAAGTGATCGGCGATGAGCAGACCCTCTTCCCGGACAATGCCGGACTGCTCGAAGCCACCCGGGTTCTGGTCAAGGAAGGATTTGTTGTCCTGCCTTATACAAATGACGATCTGGTGAATGCGCTCCGCCTGATCGATGCCGGCGCTGCGGCCGTGATGCCGCTGGCCGCGCCCATCGGCTCGGGTCTCGGTATCCAGAACACCACCAACCTGCGAATTCTGCGCGAGCGGATCACAGATGTTCCGCTGATCGTCGATGCCGGGGTCGGTACGGCGTCGGATGCTTCGCTTGCCATGGAATTGGGCGCCGATGGCGTCCTGATGAACACGGCAATTGCCGCTGCCGAGGATTCTGAGAAAATGGCACTGGCGATGAAGCTCGGCGTGGAAGCGGGGCGGCTAGCTTACGAATCCGGCAGAATGGCGAAAAAGCTCTACGCCACGGCCTCAAGCCCGCTCACAGGCGTGATCGGCCGCTAGTTCTGACCCCTGAAAATACGGTCAGCCCTGCGAGCAATAAAAGCCAGCTACCGGGTTCAGGGGTGTCGTATATGAGCGTGAGCGCCCGAACCGTGTTGTTGTTGCGATCGGCAACATAAACCGTGCCCGAACTGTTCACCGCGATACCGTCGGGCTGAAAGAAGCGCGCCACGTCTCCGGTTCCATCCGCGCTGCCGACTACTCCAGCGAGTCCGGCCAGGGTGGTGACAATACCGGTTTGCGAGATCTGCCGGACTGTGTCGTTCAGATAGTCGGTCACATAAACGTTTCCAGCCGTATCCACAGCGGTCCAGGACGGAACGGAAAATCTGGCAGAACTCCCACTTCCATCGGCGGATCCGGAAACATCCGGCATTCCCGCCAGCGTCGAAACCACTCCGTCAGGCGTTATTTTTCGGACCGTGTTACCAGCTTCGTCGGCCACGTACATCGTGCCGTCACTCGCAAAACTTATGCCCGAAGGATGATCCAGTCGCGCCGCGGTTCCGACTCCATCCACACTTGCACATTTGCCGTCCTGCCCGACGATTGTTGATACGACTCCCGATTGGGTTACTTCACGGATCGTGCAGCTTCCCCAGCCGGATACGTAGACGTTACCAGCGGCATCCACGGCGACTCCGGCCAGTCCGTTAAACCCTGCCAGACTACCTGTTCCATCGGCGGCGACGCAATCTCCAGCCACGCCAGCCAGAGTGGTAACCAGACCTGCGCTCGTCACTTTGCGAAGTGTGCAGTTCCCGGAATCGGCCACGTAAATGTTGCCCGCGCTGTCCACTGCCGTTCCCGAAGGGCTGTTAAATCGCGCGGCACTGCCCATTCCGTCCGAACTCCCAAAGAAACCCGATAATCCCGCCAGAGTAGTCACCACGCCGGTAGGCGAGATTTCGCGCAACGTGCCACCGAAGTTATCCACGGTGAAAATGTCGCCCGCTTCGTCGACAGACATGGCTTTGGGAGAGCAAAACCGTGCGTCGCTTCCGGCCCCGTCCGCGTAAGCGCAGGGTCCGGCGAGTCCCGCCAGCGTCGTCACGTCCACACGGATGATGCTGGCATGCGCCGCGACCGTCAGGAAAACGGACACAAACCCGAGGATGAGGACACGGGGGGCCATTTGGGGAGCCTGGCAGAGGTTACTGGTGGCGGCGCGCAGACTCGAACTGCGGACCTACGGATTATGAGACCGTCGCTCTAACCGGCTGAGCTACGCCGCCAAAAACACCAGTTTAGCATTCGACTTAACCGGCCTCCTTTGACGGCTCTTTCCGGGTGAGATTCGCAACTTCGGTTTCCAACCCTCAGCATGCGACACTTGGATCTGGCAGGCGCCGGATGGATAGCCGCTCGCGCAAGTGAGAGGAAAGTCCGGTCTCCACAGGGCAACGTGCCGGCTAACGGCCGGGGGGGATCTCTCAAAGGGATCTTTACGGAAAGTACCACAGAAAACATACCGCCACGTTCCTTTCGGGGGACGGGGTAAGGGCGAAAAGGTGCGGTAAGAGCGCACCGCGGACGGAGCAATTCGTCTGGCAGGGCAAACCCCACGTGGAGCAAGACCAAATAGGGGAGGAGGAGCGGCCCGCTCCGTTATACTTCCGGGTAGGTCGCTACAGTTGGACGCGCAGGCGTTCGACAATGAGCCATGCAGTAATGTATGGCCTGGATGAATGGCTATCGCCCGTAAGGGTACAGAAACCGGCTTATAATCCGGCGTCTGCCAATTTTTTTTTAATCGAACAGGCCGGAGTCACTGCAAGGTTGCCAGCGCCCACGTTGCGCCGTCGCTGTCATTCTTCGCTTTACGCGCCCGTTCCCAGGCGGCGCTTGCTGTCGAGGCAAACCCGTATTGCCCGCAGATATTTCCGTAGACTACCCAGGCGCGGGCATCCAGCATTTCGGGATCCGTATCACCGATCGCTTTCTTCAACGCATCCTGAGCTTCATCCGTGTTTTTCAGAGCCGACGCAACCAGAGCCATCAGATAATAGTTCGGGGTCCCTGCCTGATTCTGGAGCGAAGCGAGCGTGCCGTTGTCTGTTTTCTTCTGAAAGATGCCGCTCCACACCTTAATCTCGTCAATCTCCGCCGTGGAAGCGTGCGCCGCCGTTTTCATTTTGTCGAGCGCTTCCGCAGTACCGCTCGCATTCCCGGCCCGCATGCGTGCAACCGCCAGGGTTCGCCATCCCCTGACATCCTCTTTAGTCTGATCCAGCGCGGCCGCCTCCACTGTCTTCCAGTCGCCCAATTCCTCCCCTGCCTTCTCGATGTAATAGAAGCCAGCTTCGGAGAACGTTTTCGATGGTTTCAGTTTGTTCGCGTGCGCCAGCACCTGATCCCATTGCTTCAGGTGTGAGTAGGCTTCGCAAAACGCCATCTCGATCTCAGCTTTATCCCAATCGTTCTTAGCTTTCCGGAGACTACTCTCGAGGATGGCAAGAGCTTCGGGGGAATCGCTCTCAGCCGCCATCATAGCCGCGGCTGTGAGGCGGGCTACCTCCGGTCCTCTCGTTTCAGCCACGACCCCCGACCAGATGGCCCGCGCAGCCGAAACCCAGCCGTTCTTATTCATTTTGATTTGGGGAACGGCCTTGTCGAGCCACCATTGAGCCGATGCAAGGTCATTCTGTTTCAGGAGGTCCAGCACGCGCCGCCCAACATCTTCCGAGCCTCCCAGAATCTTATAGCTCCCCGCTTCCGGAACAACATACATGTCCGGCAGCATCGGGTTTTGAGGCTGAGAAATTCGGTAGCCGTGTGCGTCGTCTCCGTCTTTTTCGAAAGTAAGGAGCGATGGCATCAGATCTACCATGTTGCCCCATGACAGGCCGATCGCGCTCATTTGCCTTGAGACTGGATTCATCTCGAGCCGCATCGATTTCACCGCATCGTCGAAGCCTTCGAAACTCGTACCGGCGGTGACCAGCGGTTTCACTTTTTCCCGCGAAAACTGGTCGGTGACAAGCAGCATCAGAAGTTGCTGCACTGGAGTCCGCGGATCGGATGGGTCAGGCGTGACCTCGTCGGGTCGCTTCATTTTGGCGAAGAGCTGCTGAATGGGGGCCAACTGCGAAGAATTTGCGGCGCGGGAAGCGGCCTGCAGGACGATACGCGACTCGTCGTAGCGTTTCACGTGCGCGAGCAGCAGCGAGCCACCCACAAGATACTGCGCTCTGCCGGAGGCATCCAGCACCGCGCTCTGTAGATTCACAATCGCCTTCGCCGGGCTTTCACGCATAGCTGTTATCGCCGTGAGAAAAACGGTTCGCTGCGGATCCGGGGCTTTTGCGGCTTCATCGGCAGCATCCGCTGTTTGTCCGCTGTAGAACAGCGATGAGAGCAAATTGGTTTCCAGAATCGGGCTGGCCTGTTTCTTCAGAACTTCACGATAAAGCGCGATGGCCTCCTTCATTCCGGCTGGATCGGCATAGCGTTCTCCGCGTGGGTTGAATTCCAGAACGATGGCGAGATCGGTTTTCGCGACCATATCGTCGGGATCGGCTTCGACGGCCTTGCGCTGGAACCGGACGGCTTCATCTTTGTTCCAGTCGCCCTGACGAAGCCGGCCGAACGAGTCATTTTGCCAGGCCCACGCGAGCGCCTGCCAGGCCTGACTGGATTTCGGATCGAGTTCAGTTGCCTTAAGAGCCTCCTCACGCGCAGGCCCTCCAAAGCCGGAGTTCACCAACAGGCGTGAAAACCGAATATGTGCGGTAGCGTCATCCGGGTGTCTTGCGACTGTATCCCGAAGCAGTGAGATGGCCTTGCCGGTTTCACCGATCGCCAGCAATTCGGCTGTCTCCGGCACGAACGTAATCGTCTCCCCGGATTTCATATCGAGTTGACGCAGGCTTTCCTGAATCTTTGTGTACTCGCCGGCGCCGATCCGTCGTTGCGGAACTTCCAGGCGGTACTTTATCTCAACCACACCATCGTCAGCCAGCTTGTAGCTCCGCGAGTAAGTCAGGGAACCAAGTTTGATCTCTTTCGATGCAGGCAAATTATTGGCTTTGAAAAGCGGCGGCGGGAAAAGGCGATACACCTGCTCGCTCGCGCCGATAGACGGAAAGATGAAATCCCCGGAGCGCGGCTTGTTCGCTTCGGAACCGGGGGCGTCATCGTCCACGGAGTATTTCAATCCATACGGGAGATCGCGCAGTACCCCAGCCGCGTCAATCCCGACCTGCGCGTTTTCGGTGGTTGTGACGGCCTGCGGGCTATCGACCGCTTCAACCGAAACACGGACCGCAGTGCTCAAATCGTCCGTGCCGGAGACTTCGTAGCGCCCCAGAGATTTGGCACGATAGCTTGCCTTGACATATTTTTCAAGCGAGTCCCGAACTGCGCTGTTCGAGACATAGGACGAACGCAGAGAGGCTTCTTCAGGGCCGCGCGCCTCCATGATTTCCGTAATGGCCGCCGGACCGAACTCCCTGAAGTGGATCTCGTATGTGCGCCGCTCCCAGGCATCGGCCTGCTCCGGAATCTTCGAAAGAGCCGTCGTATCTTTCGAAGCGATGAGCGCCTGGCGGCCCTGGTCGGCGGACGGAGTAACCCCGACGCGAAATTCGCTGGCGGTGGCATCGATCCAAAGGGGCTGGCCGGGCAAATCGACATACACGATGGCATGGTCGAACAGATCAACGCCCGGAACTTCGGTGTCGACGTCAAGTCCGAAGCCTGAGTTCAGAAGGGCAACGTTGGCTTTCAGCCCGGCGGCGCGGAGCATAGCCACCAGCAATGCGGATTTGTCTTTGCAGTCACCGTATTTACGCAACATGACATCGGCTGGTTTGGCGGGGATAATCGCCGCATCGCCGAATTCGATGCCGGTGTAACGGATATTCCGATGCAGTTGCGAGGTGAGCTGAACCACAATGCCGGCCGGCGGCGCCGTCAAATCCACTGCGCCCATGAGAGCTTTCAGGTCAGCTGCCTGAATCTGCGCGTCGACAATTGCGCTGTATCCGGCTGCGAGAGTTTGCCAGGACTGGGCGGAAGAAAACGCCAGATAAGGATAGGGAGACACATCGAAAGGAAGGTTGCCTTCGACGGTCTTACGGGCGGAGAGCGGTCCGAGTTCACATTCAACATGAGTGACGCCTTTATTTCCCGCACTGCCGCCAGACCGCCTGATGGCAGTGTCCGGTATGTTGCGCGCGATGGACTGAAACGGCACGCCTTTGGCCACGTCAACGCTGAGGTGAAATCGCTCGAGTGGCACGTCGTCGAAAACATGAACGCGTCGGCCGACGCCCGCTCCCGGATAAGCAGCGCCGGAATCCACTGAGATTTCGAATTCCACGATGGCACCCAACGCAACAGCAGGCAACGGCGCGCGCTCAATTCTCGCGTCGGAAAACACCGTGTCGTCCGATTCAGCGGCGGGCGTATCGGCGATTGTTTTCGGATCGAGATTGTGGACCACGCCGTCGCTCGTGACGACTCGCGCGCGCAGAGTTGGTTTAGTGTCCCGCCAGGGTTGATAGCTACGCACTACCGAAGAGTATTCTTCAACAGCGTCCTGCCGAGTGATGCGGTAGACCTTGCGGTAGCGCTCCCTAAGGTGGCCATCGGCAGTTAATTCATAGCGGTAGTCTTCGAGAAGGATGTCGACTGGTTGGTCGGCTGGAACCGAAATCTGTCCGGCAGCTTTGAGGATCGACGCCGTGTCGCCTGAAAACGGAACATCCCACGGTTGTGCCGCCCGCAATTCAACTGGAACGATGACACACAAAAGGGCGTATGCCAGGGCGGAAATTCGTGGGCAAATCATAAGATTTATTTATAATTTTAACAATCCGGCACGTTGCAGCGGGGAGCCAAATTGGTTTCGGCAGGGTTATCGTTCGAGACGCGGCATGGCCGCCAACCCGCTAATAATCCGGCATCTGCCTGTCTCAGACTAAATCTTCAAGCCCGCGCACCGGCGGAGGCTCACCGTGGACACGAATCTCGCGGGCCATCGTGCGCGTGCCATCCCGGATTATTGCAACCTCATGAAGTCCCGCCGCGACGACTGGCCGCAGCTTTACATTAATTTGGCCCGTTTCGACCAGCACCTCGGTTGGATAATGCGGGATACCTGAGACATGCACCACTGTATTACCGGCGTCGGACGTAACCGGGAGCCCCTCAACCCAAATCGTGAACCAGCCACCGTTAGCCCAGTTCACCTCCTCAGGCGTCCATGTCGTCCCATCCTGAATTGCTTTGATCACTGGAGTCACGGCGCCGCCCCGAAGGTCGAGGTGAAACGTCTCCCAATCGGACCATGTGGCATGGCCGATCTTAATTCTCGCCGTGTGGCGTCCCGGGCTGCTGCCTGGCGGAATCCGAAAACTGACATGCAGGCCATCGGCATTCAATGAGCAATCGAACGGCGCGACACCAAATTCGTCGATTTGCGGGAAAACGGAATCGAGCGGGGGCGCGGCGTCATACGCCCAATAACACCAAAGCACGACATATTCTTCCCTGGCTGAATTGAAAGACCGGCCCCGATGCATATTGCTGCTAAGGCCTGCAACTTTGATGGGCGGATCGACATCGGCAGGCAAGTCTTGCCATTTACGGTGAGCCAGCACGCACGCCGATTTTTCCGTTACCCGGGAAACCTCGGCACTTGCGAAGCCTGCCGATCTTATCCATGCCTCCACGGCGCCGACCGTCGGGCCGCACCAATTATCCAGTTGTCCGGCCAGTTCGCCACGCTCATAGAATTCGGCGTATGGGATGGTGCGCCTGTTGCCCGCCAGGTAATCCTTGCCGTCGATCACGAACGTATCGATGATGCAGACGCCACTCGTGAGGGCGCAAAGCTTTTCCATGGCAAGAAAGGGATGCTTCAGGTGATAGAGAACCCCCAGACATAGAACGATGTCGAATGTGCCCAGTTCGGCGGGATCGAGATCGTAGAGTTCGGCCTGAATGTATGTTGCCGAAGAGCCAAACGCACGATGCAGTGATCGGAACGTATCGAGGTCGACCACGTCCACGGCTGTGACTTCAGCGCCCCGGCGCTCCATTTCAAACGTGTAATAGCCATCCCAGGGACCAATATCCAAAACCCGTTTGCCGCTCAGGTTTTCGGGCAATCGAAACGACTCGATTCTCTGCTGTTGCCATGCCAGACTCATCGAGCCTTCCGCTACCTTACCGTTCGGAAGCAGAAAGCTGTGGTAAAGACCCGTCTTCTCCAGATTAGTTCTGACCGGGTTAACCTTGCGCTCTTGCCGGAGATCGAATTCGTTATCCATCCGCAATCGACATTATCTCTTTGGATGTTGTGGTCGAATAGAAGGAGCATGCGTTCCATCTTCTTTTCCGGCCTGATCGTCATGGCCGGTCTCCTCGCGGCGCAGAATGACGGAGTTACCCAGCCTTCGCTCATTTACCGCAGCGAGCCGGAATACTCCGCTGAAGCAACGCGCGCGCGCGTCCAGTCGAGCGTCATGCTGAGCATCATTGTTGGCGAAGACGGCCGTGCGCACGATATCAAGGTCACGCACGGCGCGGGTTTCGGTCTGGATGAAAAAGCCATCGAAGCAATGGATCAGTGGCGCTTCAATCCCGCAACCCGTGACGGCCACCCGGCTGCGGTTCCGGCCAATATTGAAATGAACTTCAGTATTCTCGCGAGAAACGATCCCGAGGACCACACCGGCCAGCAAGCGCGACTCAACTTCACCCTCCCGCCCGGCGCCACCAGACCCGAACTTGTCGCGGGAAAACTCCCGGCTAATCCTGCCGCTCCCGGAAAGCAGGCGCTCCGCTTCCACCTGCAGGTCGACGCCCAGGGTGCGCCGAAGAATGTCAGCGCTCTGAGTTCCACAGATCCTGCCTGGGAAAAGCAGGTACTGCGCGTTGTTCAAACGTGGCGATTTCAGCCGGCCACGATGAACGGCAGCGCGGTTCAGGTGGAGGGCATCTTCGAGTTTGAACACGATGGAGCAGCCGAACCCGCTATCTCGATTGTTATGGATAAAAGCAATGCGGTCGGCGACGAAGCTCTTGCCTCTCGCCCGGCCCCTGCCCCGTTGCCGGTTTCCGGCTTAAGTCCACGGTCGCAGCATACTGCGACGGTGCTGCCGAACGGAACCGTCCTGCTGGCTGGCGGAGCCGCGCACGTGAGCGAATTACCACCCGGTTCCAACGATTTCCATTCCCTGTCGTCGGCCCAGATCTTCGACTGGGCGACCCGGAGAATTGCGAATTCCGGCGAGATGCTGACAGCGCGCTCCAGACACACGGCGACACTCCTCCGTGACGGAACGGTTCTGATCGTGGGCGGTTACGGGACCCAGCCCATCGCAAGCGCGGAGATCTTCGATCCTTCCACAGGAAAATTTTCATCCACTGGCAGCCTTCACGAAGCCCGCGAATCGCACGTCGCCGCCATTCTGCCCGATGGACGCGTGTTGGTGTGTGGTGGTACCGGCGCCGGAAACAAATATCTGGTCAGCGCCGAAATCTACGATCCGCGCACGAAGCTATTCTCAACTACGGGGAACATGACTGTGGCGCGGACATCCTTCCGGTCCATCGTGCTGAAGGATGGCCGTATTTTGGTCGCCGGCGGCTTTGGCGCCGCAGGGGGCACGGTGGAAATTTACGATCCGGCGCGCGGAGACTTTCGCGCAGCCGGCAGCATGGCGGCTCCCCGCTATGGCTTCAGCGCAACGCTTCTCGAAACAGGGAAGATACTGATCGCGGGCGGCAGCGCCGGTTCCGCCGAGGGACCGGCATCGCCAACGTCTGAAATCTTCGATCCCGCCACGAGTTCATTTCAGGCCAGCGGCCCCATGTCTTTGGCGCGTGAGTTCCATGAAGCGTTGTTGATGAAGAACGGCAAAGTTCTGATCTCCGGCGGCATTCCGGGATCGCCGGGAACGCCGGTCGCGCCTACCGAAATCTTCGACCCGGTTTCGGGAACATTCACGCCGGGCCCGGTACTCAGCGGCCGGCATACCGGCCACACGTCGACTCTTCTCCAGGATGGCTCGGTGCTCGTAGTCGGAAGCGGCCTGATCGGCAACGGCGGGAGCGCTGAACTCCTGATGCTGAAATGAGCTTCGTCCGAGACCTGGAAATATACTGGTTTCGGTAGATGGAAGCCAAAAAATGAACACAGTTAACGTTGTCGGCGCCGGCATTATGGGACTGGCATCCGCGTGGCGTCTGGCCCAGCGGGGATGGCAGGTCACGGTTTTCGACAGAAGAGAAGCAATCCGCGAGGCCAGTTGGGCCGCGGCCGGAATGCTCGCACCTGGTGGTGAAATCGATTCGAAAACTCTGCTGTCGGAATTGGCTTTGCGCAGCCTTGCGATGTACCCGGAGTTCGTGCGCGATCTGGAAGAAGAAACGAACCTTACGGTCGAATATCGTGAATGCGGCGCAACGGAAGTCGCGTTTGACGACGCGGCCTTTACCGCACTGACCGACAAGGCCGCGCGGCAGGCACGCATTGGCATCCCATCAGAACCGTGCCGATACAGCGCAAACGGATCCGACTTCCCGGCGCGGCGCTATCCCGACGATGCGATCGTCGATCCTCTCTGCGTGAATGACGCGCTGCTGGCGGCGTGCCGGAAGCGCGGTGTCGCCATTCGCGAGCACGAGACCGTGACCGAAATTCTGGCAGGCGGCTCGGGAGTAAAAACAGAGCAGGGCGAGTACCCGTCGGATCGAGTGCTGATTGCCGCCGGAGCATGGAGTTCAGCTTTGCTGCCGGGCCTGCCACGCTCCTGGCCAGTGAAAGGCCACATGCTGTATTTCGACATGGAGCCGGGGTTGCTGAACGGGATTGTGCGCAGCGAAGGAGTTTACCTGCTGCAGCGGGATGCCGGCGGCGTCATCGTCGGCAGTTCCATGGAAGATGCCGGATTCGACCGCGAAATAGCACCGGAGATTGTGACGGATATCCATCGACGCGCGGCAAAGCTTCTGCCTGCCCTCAGCGGTGTGAAGCCCGCCGACTGCTGGAATGGACTGCGACCGGCCACGGATGTCGGCCCTGTTATTGGCCGGGTGGACGATACGAATACGTGGACAGCATACGGACACTTTCGCAATGGGATATTGCTGGCGCCGGTGACCTCTGCAATGATCGCCGAACAATTTGCAAATTGAAATCCGCATTCAGGCGGTAGACCACAACGGAAACGGCGCCCCAGCCGCGTTCCTGCAGCCTTCCAGCAGTTCGGGCATGCGCTTGCGTCGCGCCAGCAACTTTTCCAGCATTGCTTCGAGCGCCGCGTAATCCTCGCCAATCCAGCCGGGCGGAATCTGCCTGAGTGCACGGTCCAGCACTTCCTCCGGGAAATGGATTACTCGGCTCAGCCAGGGATCGAAATCGTGGATCGACCGCACCTTCGAGTAAACCACGCGCCGCGGATATAGGCCGGTGATGGCCGATTCCGGGAAGTCCCAGTGCGGCCCGTTGAAGGCAAAGCCATGATCGATCATCAGCGCCACAAAGCCAAGCTTGCGGGGCGGGATGCCAGGGTGGACGAGCCAGTCCTTCAATTGCGCCCGGAAGAAGATGGACTGCCGGCCGTCCGCGTTGGCCACCCAACGGTCGAATACAAGTGAGGCGAGGAACTGCTCCACGTTTGCCACCTGGCCAAGCAGCGCGTCGGGAATGAAATCGTAGATTGCGGTCGATTGGGGAGTACCGGGGTGGCGCGACCCGAAATGCCAGCCCGGTTCGATCGCCGTTTGACGCGCGCCGATTCGTAAGCCGACCTCCGGATTATCATCCAGGAATTCGCGCGAGAGCGAAACCAGGCGCTGCTCCGGCGCCGCGATCTGAAGATGCGAAAGAATTTCGCCGGCAATCCACTCATTCACCAAAATCCTGCGATGCTGCGGGTTATTCTGGAATTTGACGATGTAGTAATGACCATCGTCGGCTTCGAGCAGGTGTGCCTGGGCACCGCCCCTCATCTTCCGGATGAAGTGGCGGGCGTTTACCGGCATACTGCGCTTCCGGAGAACGATACGATCATTGAGGAGAAGAACAATTGCCCGACGAAATCAAACCCGCGACCGACGCCCCGAACCCGGCAAAAGACGCTGAGAAGAGCCGCGATGAAGTTGCACTGGAACTGATGAAGTTCATTGCGGTAACCACGGGATATGGAAAAGGAACCGGGGCGGCTGCCGGATTCCAGGGTAAGCCTTCCAAGACAGCCGAGGAGTACACCGACGCCCTGTTGCAATTGTTTGAGAAGTGCCGTTCGGTAGTTGCCAAGCCGGTTGTGTCGGCGAAATAAAGAATCAATTAAGCTTCCGTACAGCAAATCGCGCGACGACGGGCGGCCCCCGTCGCGCGCGATTCGCTCAAACGTTAACAGACGAAGGCGTCAGCGGCGGCCTGACTTCTTCTTAGCCACTGGCTTTTTGGCGCCTGTTTTCTTTGCTGCCTTTTTAGGCGCTGCTTTCTTAGGAGCGGCCTTTTTGGCGGCTTTCTTTACTGCTTTTTTCGGCGCAGCCTTCTTCGCTGCTTTTTTCGGGGCTGCTTTTTTGGGAGCGGCTTTCTTCGTTGCCTTTTTGGGAGCTGCCTTTTTGGGCGCTGCCTTTTTGGCGGCCTTTTTCGAAGCAGCTTTCTTTACTGCCTTTTTCACCGTCTTCTTCGCCGCGGCTTTCTTTGTTGCCTTTTTAGCGGCTTTCTTTTTCGCCGGGGCTGCCGCCTTCACTGGCGCCACCGGAGCCGGTGCAGACGCCTTGCGCGCTTTTTTGGCAGGCTTACGCGCTGGCGTGGCGGCCGCCTGTGGCTCGGAATCGGATGTGTCGACGATCTCGACGATTTCCGTCACGGTGACAGGAACAGCCGTCACAACGGCGACAACCTCTTCCTCATCGTCATCGTCAATTTCCCCATCCTCGTACTCATCGAGTTTGGCTGGCTCTCCGCCAACTTCGTCGTCGTAATCCCGGAAATCTTCCATCTCATCTTCATCCCGGGCGACCAGCTTCAGATCATCGAACATTCAATCAGCCTCCTGAACGGCGCAATCACCATTAGCATACCTGTTTTTCATTTGTTCGCAACAGTCTGCGCGTGTTTTTGATAGAAAAATCCGAAGAAAATTCGGGGAGGCCGCTAATGACAAGCTTTTTCGTGGCGCCAGATTGCATAAATCGGCGTATCTGCTACCTGGTCATTGAGATCCAGCAGGGAAAAATCGGGGTTGGCGACTTGTCAGCGAACGATTGCAGCGACCGGTTGCTTCGCCCGGGCGATTGAAGTCGCGGGCTTCGCGGCAGGAGTCTTGAGTGACGCCTTTGCGACCAGACCGGCACCCGCCGCGGGCGCCTTGCGGCCTGCTTTCAGACCGGCGGATTTCGATATGGCGGAACTTGCCACGCGTCTCCCGCTCTTTCCCTTCGATTTGGCTGCAACCACCCTAATCGGCTTCGGCGGAGCCTCGTGATACGCCGCCGGAATCACCAGCCGGTCGCCGGGAGCCAGGTCAGCGCTTTTTTCAAGCCGGTTCGCACTGGCGATCACCGTCGAAGTGGACTTATAACGCGTCGCGATGGCTGACAGACTCTCGCCCGCCTCCACCTTATGCAATCGCGCGGTTGCGCGGTTTACAGCGGGAACGGTGGCGAGGCCGGCGATGACATCCTGCGCCATCCCCTTGGGAACATGCAGGTCATAGCCTTCCGGAGCGGTTCCACGCAGCAAGGCGGGATTCAACTGTTGCAATTCGGGAATGGGCGTCTCGGTCAGATCGCTGATCAGGCCCAGGTTCACGTTCGAATCGAGAGTGAGCGTCTCATATTCCACTGCACGTTCGGGCGTGATGTCGTAGATCCCGTACTCAGGCGCGTTCTTCGAGACGATCGTCATGGCCAGAATGATGGGCACGTAGTTGGCGGTCTCGGCCGGAATTACCTTGCGGGCGCGCAGTTCCCAGAAATCGGCATAACCCGTCCGTTCCACGGCTTTCTCGATAACGCCCGGTCCGCAGTTATAAGCCGCCATGGCCAGATACCAGTCGTGGAATTCGTTGTACAGATCATGAAGGTGGTGGGCGGCGGCGCGGGTGGCTTTTTCCGGGTCCAGACGATCGTCTGTCCAGGGCGTCTGCATTAACCCGTATTGATTGCCGCGGAACTTGACGAATTGCCACATCCCCTTGGCTGCTGCCACGGAGACGGCGCGAGGCATAAAACCGGATTCGGCCTGGGCGAGACGGATCAGTTCCGGCGGAATACCTTCCTCGGCGAAGATCTTCGTGATCATCGCGTCGTACTTGCCGGCGCGGATCAGGCCATTCTCAATAGTCCTGTGGCCGCGCCCACTGAAATAGTTCACGTAACCCAGGACAGCATCATTCACAGTAAGCGGCAGCACGGAAGACGTGTTCTTCAGCTGGGTTTCGACCTTGTCTTTGATCCTGGGGTCCACCGGAAAGGTCATCTGCAGAATGTCGTCGATCGGAGCTTTGTCAAAGCCAGGCGCTTCATCGGTTACGGCCGCCCCCATTCCCGTCAGATCGTAACGGTTAATGGAATCCACCATCTCTTCCAGCGTGTGCTCAAAAAGCGTTCTGTTAGTGGGCGAATCGGATGCCCGCATCATCAGGCCGATGGCGGCGTCGAAATCGGATCGCGCGTGGTCGAAATCGCTGTTCAGATAGAATCGGCTTCCGGTGCGAAACTTTTCCTCGGCCTGGTGAATCAATATGTCGGACGCATTGGGATGGAAAACCGAGGTTCCCTGATTTTCCCGGGTAACTTCTGTGAGGTAGGGGATTCGCTCAGTGTCGGCTATATCAGGGGTGATGCCGATAGCTGGAGTGCGAATGACCGCCGGGAGGAAAGAACTCTGGATACCGGATTGCTGCGGGAAAACAGGAAGGGCTAAAAGGACGGCACAAACACCGACTGCGACAGTGTGGCGCAAGGGGGCTGGAAGTGTTTTGTGACGCCGGGCCATTCAGTCTCCTTCAGGCAGAATTCTAAGTTCCGGGGTACGGGCCTGGTTGGGCCTGACCCGTGTCCAACACTCTCGATTACAGACTATCATAGCGGTTTGGCCTGATTCACCCGTCTGTAACCCTGGGCTCCTGCTCGTTATGGGGTTGAGGCTTCGCTCATCCCTTCGAGCCGCATCCTCAACGTTCGCAGCTCGGTAAGCGTAGCCGATTCAATAAAAGCTCTTCTCTGCTTCGCGGCTATTCATCCTCAGCTTCTTCCTCACCCGTCCGGGCAGCCCTGGCGGCCGCGACAATCTTTTCAGCCTGGAGCTGGGGAACGTAATCGTAGTGGTCGAATTCCATTGAAAACGATGCCCTGCCCTGCGTCATCGACGTCAGATCACTCTGATAAGAAAGCATTTCCGCCATTGGGACGTGCGCTTTCAGAATCTGCGTTGTTCCCTGGGTTTCCATGCCGGAGATGCGTCCGCGCCTGCCGTTCAGGTCGCCCATCAGATCGCCGGCATACTCCACGGGTGCATGAATCTCGACATTCATGACGGGTTCGAGGAGAGTCGGTTTCGCTGTCGTCATGGCGGCCCGGAATGCCTTCCTCGCAGCCAGCTTGAAAGCTAGTTCGGAGGAGTCCACATCGTGATAGGATCCGTCGTAAACGGTGACTTTGAAATCCACCATGGGATAGCCTGCCAGGAAACCGCGCTCCGAGGTTTCCAAAATCCCTTTTTCCACAGCCGGAATATAGTTTTTGGGAATTGAGCCTCCGAACACGGCATTGGCAAATTCAAAACCGGCGCCACGGGGCAGAGGCTCCATCCGGATCCAGCAATCGCCAAACTGGCCATGCCCGCCAGTTTGTTTCTTGTGCCTGCCCTGCACGTCGGCATTGCCGCGAATCGTTTCCCGATAGGGGATTCTCGGCGGCTTCAGAGTGACGTCCACTCCATAGCGTTTCTTCAGGCGGCTGACGGCGATTTCGACGTGCTGCTGCCCCGTGCCGGCAACCAGGAAGTCCCGCGTCTGGGGATCGCGATAAAACCGCAGCGAAAGATCTTCTTCCAGCAGCTTGTGGAGGGCGTTCCCCATGCGGTCTTCATCGTTACGGCTCTTCGCTTCCACGGCGAAAGCAATCGAGGGCTCAGCCAGTTTGACCGCGGGAACAGAAACGGGAGACGACTTATCTGCCAGCGTATCGCCGGTCAGGGTTTCTTTCAGCTTGGCGACGGCGCCGATATCGCCGGCATGGAGTTCACCCACCGGCAGGATGGTCTTGCCGAGGGGCGCACCGATGTGAGCCAGCCGTTCGGCTGATTCGCGCTTGGTGTTCAGCAGTGACGCATCATTCCGCACAACTCCGGACAGCACTTTGAAGAATGAAATGCGCCCGGCGAAGGGATCGGCAGTGGTCTTGAAAACGTGAGCCGCCACGGGTCCTGCGTCGGAGCAAACCCGTTCGTTTTCCACTCCGTTCAACAGGACTGTCGCGGCTGGCCGATCCGCCGGCGATGGGAAAGCTTCGACGATGAGATCGAGCAGCCGGTCCGCGCCAATATCGTGCAGTCCGGACATGCAGAGAACCGGGAAGACGAGATCCTTGCGCATTTCTTCATCGAGACCCGCAACGATATGTTCTTCGGGCAGCGTGCCGGTGTCGAAGAACTCGGCCATCAGGTCGTCCTTGCCTTCGGCTACCAGTTCCACCAGTTCCTCATGAGCCGTTTTGGCTGCTTCCGCGTAGGGTGCCGGAATCTCGCCTTCCTTCGATTTGCCGTCGCCGTCGGGCACGAAGGTATGGGCCTTCATATGAACCAGATCGATGACCCCGGTGAAATCTTTCTCGGCGCCAAGCGGGAGGTGGATGGGAATCGCGGCGCGGCCGAAGCGCTCGCGAATGCTCTCCATGGTTCGCTCGAAGCTGGCCCGGTCACGGTCGAGTTTGTTGATTACAATGGCGCGGGGCAGTTCACGCTGATCCGCATAGGCCCACATCTTTTCAGTCTGGGCCTGCACACCCGCAACGGCGTCCACCACGATGATGAGACCGTCGGCGGCAACCAGGGTCGCGTTCGCATCGTTGGTGAACAGATTGAAGCCGGGGGTGTCGAGAAGATTGATCTTCGTCTTCTTCCATTCGATAGCGGCGATCGAGGTGGAAATTGTCAGCTTGCGCTGGATCTCCTCTTCGTCATGGTCGGTGATGGTATTTCCCTCATCGACTCGCGTCAGGCGGTTGGTGGCGCCTGCCGCAAAAAGCAGACCGGCCACCACGGAAGTCTTTCCGCAGTGGCCGTGACCTACAATGCCGACGTTTCTGATGTCCTTCGTCTCGTAAACTTTCACGGAATGCCTCCGTTAAAAACGGATACTATCACACGACTAAACCGGATGAGGCGGCCGGTGCATTTCCTCTGTCCCGTGAACATGCGCGGACGCCCTACCAGGCTTCGCGATTCGTGATGCTCACCCGGAACATTGGTTTCACCCTCTCGGTTTCTTCCATCTGATAGGTCTGCTGAGTTTTCGACGGATCGTAGTCCCGCCAGAGCCAGGTAAGCGATTCCGGCAGGTCGAGCGCAGCCTGCGCGATTGCGTGCATGCTCACGCCAAAGCGGAAATGAAAATCGTAGCCCTTGAACTTGAGACTGTTGGCCAGTTGAATGTTGTTCAGCGGCCAGCTTCCGGTGGCGTTTTCCATGTCATCGGATCCGTCCGACAGCCAAACACGCAAATTCTTTTTCGGGTCGCGCCGGACATGTTGCGCGACGATGTAGCCTCCATCCTGATTCTTTTCCGGATGCCACTGAATGGCCGTGTAGCTGCCGATGTGGGAAAGGACCCGGCTGAACTGCTGCGGGTAATACCAGGCCACGTTCATCGCACAGATTGCGCCCGACGACGCCCCGCCGATTGCGCGGGAATAGCTGTCCTGCCGGAGCTTATAGGTTTGCTGCACGTCGGCGAGGACTTCGTCGATCAGATACTTTCCGTAACGATCGGACACCGTATCGTATTCGATGCTCCGCATCATCTGAGCTTCCTGCCCGCCCGTGCCTGGCTGGATCAGAACGTGCACCATGGGCGGAATCTTCTTTTGCGCGACCAGGTTATCGGAAACAATCTGCAGCCGAAGGCGCATCAGATCCTGATTCCCGACAATGGTTTCGCCATCCTGCCAGACCATGAGCGGCGCTCCATTGGCGAGATCGGTACCCGGATTCACGTAGACCCAGTAGTTCGACGACATGCCTGGGTAGACTTTGCTGACCAGAGTTTTCCGTTCGCTCAGCTTGCCACGCGGGACGCCGGGTTGCGGATAAGAATCCGGATTGTAGCCCGCCACCTGATACCCGCCGATTTCGCGGCCATTGGCGAAATAGTGATACTGGTGGGTGGTGCCGAGCCGCAGCATTTTCAGCAGATACCAGTAGTTGGTTCCGGCGACGCGCTTCATCGGCACGGCCGGCTCCGCATCAATGACAACGGTGGCTTCGTTTGGGGTCTCGACGGCGAACAGGAATTCCTGGCCCCAGACGGCCACTCCATCGCGCCCGCTCAGTTCGGGAATCCGGTAGCCTGATGAATCTTTGCGGGCAAGCAGTTCGGCGAGCTTCGGGGAGTCTGTGCGCGCCGCCTCGATGAGTTCCTGGATGGGATTGACTTGTGCCAACAGAGCGGGCACACAGAGAACGGCAAGCAGGACAAGTTGGTTGTTCATTCAGTTCCGGATTGTATCGCGTTTGGCCGCCATTGCCATCCGGCTTGGCGGGGAATACTCCCTGCAAACCTTACGGAATACCTCCGAAAAAGCTAATGGACAATAGCGTAACGGAATCGAGTATGGCTATGCTGTGGGTTCTACTTCGGTTCCGGCAGAGGCGAAGTTTGCACGGGGCTTGCGGCTGCGCAAGCGGACTCCACGAGCAAAACCCCGCCAAGTCAGGGCGGGGTCTGCAGTAAAGCTGGAGTGGAAAGGAGGAACGCTTATGTTTCTTCTGTTGTTGTTCGTTAGCTTTGTCAAGAAGCTTCGACGGCTGGGCATCAAAATCGACTTCTGGTTCTGATTCCCGACCGATGGAGGCTGGCGGTTCGCCCCGCTGGCCTCCACAACAACAATCTAACACAATTCAGAGCTTTGGTAACAGCTTCTTTTGGGCTTTTTGGCGACGCTGAGAAGTGCCGAATCGTCGGCAGGCAGCGCTGAAACTGGAAGAGCGTTACCGCGCCCGGAACACTTCAAGCCACTTTGTGTGAGCAATGATGTTGCCCGCCAGCATTCGCTGGAATTCCCGGATCGAGACGTCGCCGGGCCATGCGGGAGCAGTGTTAAGAGCATAGAAATCAAATGAATAGTGATTGAACGGTCCGGTTCCCGCGCCGGGTCCGAAAGAGGCGCCGGCCTCGTCACTCTCAGGCAGGAGCTTTGCAGTGCCGGGAAGAACGAACCCGAGCCAGTGGTTGGTGTCGACGTAGTCGTTGCCGACCGGACCTTGGTAATAGTGAACGACTACGACGTAGCTCTGAAGCCGGTCGGGCGCGGAGCCTGAGCCGGAACTCCAATGAAAATCGAAAGCGGGGATCGCAGCGCTGCCGTTTGCCGAAGCGGTCGATGTCACCCAAAACAACGAGCCCGGGGGAACATTTTCGACTGAAGGCTGTGCTGTGATCTGCGCGGAGCCGGCAACCGCGCAGAACAGGAACAACACCGCTGTTTTCATTTGTCCGCTCCTTAGTACGATATATTTAGTACTGTAGCGGAAGCCAAAGCCGGGGTCAAGGCCGATTTCCGGCTCACTGCGGGCCGGAAAATCTACCCACGTAAGCGGCCTTCCCGACTACATGGCCTTCCATCGCCTTCATCAGTTCATCGCGCGTGCAGGTGGCCGGCAAATCCAGTTTAGTGTCGAGGGCGTAGAACTCGAAGATGTAGTGGTGGATCGGCCCTGCGGGAGCGCCCGGTCCAAAATACGAGCCAGGAGCGCCGTTGCGGTTGTTGATGCCGGGTCCGTTGATGGTCCCATCCGGCAAAGTTCCGGCGGCGAGACTTTCCGGCAAGCTGGTGGCCGTGCCTGGAATATTAAAAGCCGACCAGTGCAGAGTATCCGTTGTCCCTTTGGCCGTCGAATTCTCAACGTCGTGCAGAATCACCGCGTAAGTCTTGAGGGTATTCGGCGCCGCACCGGGGTTTGTACCCAGGTTCCAGTGAAATTCAAAACCTGGCGACTTGTTGCCGCCCCGGCCGGCATTCTGCATCGGAATTATGCCGCCATCCGGCCATGCCGACGAAGTGACCCAGAACTGGAGCCGTGGCGCACCGGCGCCGCGTCCCGGTCCACCGCTCGCCGCCGCGGGGGCCTGCGCAAAGACCATGCCGGAACATGCCGTGAAGACAACTGCCGAGATTAAATGTCGCTGAAATGCTTTCATTGTTTACTCCCTCCCGGATAGTTTATATCGGGACCGCGTATCAGGTCTGTTTAGCAGGATGGGAAACGCTGAAAATCGCTGTTCGTGTGGCGAGATGGCAACCCCGGCACACCGCCGTCATAACGATGCAGTCCACTCGATATAGATCCAAAGCAATATTGCTTATATGCTATATTACAAGCATGGTGTGGGAAGTCGAATTCACCGATGAGTTCGAGGAATGGTGGCACACCCTGTATGAGTCCGAGCAGGGAAAGGTCGACGCGCGTGTCGGCCTGCTGATGGAGCGCGGGCCGAATCTCGGATTTCCATTCAGCTCGCAGGTCAAGGCTTCTTGCTTTCCGGAGATGCGCGAACTTCGCGCTCAGGCTGGTGGCGATCCTTTGCGGATGCTGTACGCGTTTGATCCGCGCCGAACTGCGATTCTTTTGGTTGCCGGTGATAAGACCGGCGACGATCGATGGTACGAAAAGAACGTCCCCGTGGCGGACCGGCTATTCGAACGCCACCTGCGGACAATCGATAAGGAGAGGTCGGAACATGGCTAGGAATTTCAAGGAACTGCGCAATGGGATGTCGGCTGCTGCAAAAGCGGCCAGCGTGAGCGAGCACCGCCGGTTAGTTGAAGAGATGTCGCTTCTCCAACTGCGGAAAGCCCGCGAGCTCACCCAAACCAAGATCGCCGGTGAGCTGCACATGGGTCAGGGCGATGTGTCGAAGCTGGAACGTCGAACAGATATGTATGTCAGCACGCTCGCCAGCTACCTTCAGGCAGTAGGGGCCGATCTGGAGATTCGCGCGGTTTTCCCCGATGGGCGCGCTGTTAAAATCACGCAGTTTTCTGAAGAGTCTATTTAGCGAATCGCAGATCGTAGCCGGTTCAGGAGACGCTTGGGAGAGTCCAGGGCAGGTGCCCTTCACTATAATGAGGCTGATGGGGGATTCCGCAGCACGGTTTTTCAGCGGTACGCTTATCCGTTCCCGGAGGTGTATGACCATATGACGGCAATGAACTTGCGCCGACTCCCCACAAATTCCCCGACAGTCGGTTGGGGTGACGCAGTCGTTGGTTCGTAAGTTAGTTTTATCAACATGCCCGGGTGGCGAAATCGGCAGACGCAACGGACTTAAAATCCGTTTTTCCGCAAGGAGAGTGTGGGTTCAATTCCCACCCCGGGCACCAAATTTTAGAATCGGCGAATTAGCAGATGTTTACGGGTCGTTCGTTTCGACGGGCTCCGTGCCGTTGGGGCTCAGTTTTCCCGGTCGCTGTCCGGAAGCGGGACCGTAGCGCCAGTTGAACGGCGCAGCCTATGCGCGACCGAAGCGACCCGCATCGCTGTCACCACCAGCGCCGCGTCCCTGCACAGGCGGACTTCGTTGGCTCGCCAGATTTGACCGTCCCATACCGTCAGATCGCGGTATTAGCGGTAGTTCTCAGCAAATCATATCCTGCTAAAAATACAGAGCTTAACCTGATATGGGACCGTCGTACTCTGGTGCGGTCCTGATAAGCTGTGACAGAATTCAGATTCTGCAAAAAACTCTCGCGCTGAGTGCTGCAAAACGACGGCGCGGCCGATTTTTCCCGCACTTCCGCACGAGTTAGCCGACAATAGAATTTTCTACAAATGTCATCAATCCTCGAACTTTGTCACTGGCTCCAGCACACTGCGTTCTCGCAGTCGGTTCTGCAATCCGCGCTCGTTTTTCCCCTGATAGAGGGAACCCACATACTCGCGCTCTCGATCTCGGTTGGCCTCGTCATGGTGCTCGACCTTCGCCTTCTCGGCCTGGCTTTCCGCGGAGAACGGGTGGCGGTCATCATGAAACAGAGCGCCGGCATCTCCTTGGTGGGCTTCGCAATTATGTTCGCGACTGGCCTCATACTCTTCATCACCCAGGCCGAGAAAGCCTACACGAATCGCTTCTTCCTGATCAAAATGGTTTTGCTGGTTCTGGCGGGAATTAACGCCGGCTGGTATCAGTACAAGTACTACCCGAATATGGAGGAGTGGGATGCGGCGCCCGTGACTCCGTTGGGCCCAAGAGTTTGTGCGGTGGTCTCCCTGATCTGCTGGCTGACGGTGATCTTCTGCGGCCGGACGATGGCGTACGAGTTTTAAAAGGAGGTCGCCTATGCTCCATGAAATCTTAGCGTTTATACAACACCTCCTTCACGAATTCGACGTCTGGATCTACAATTCGCCGACGCCGGGCATTATCAGGGACTCCAAATACGCGATTCCGATCATCCAGACCTTCCACCTCGCCGGCATAACGACGATACTCGGAACCACGGTAGTGACGAACCTTCGCCTGCTCAATCTCGGGTATCGGGAGATCCCGCTGGAGGTGATCGTCTCGCAGTTGCGCCGCTGGTTTAAGATCGGTCTGATCACGACGATGTCGTCTGGTTTTATCGTTTTCGTGGTAGACCCGGTCCGCTATGTCCAGAACACTTCCTTCATCGTGAAGATGTGCCTGCTGCTGCTCGCAATCATCTATCAGTTCACAATCTTCCGGAAGATTTTGCGGGCCAATCCCGCACCCGCTTTATCCATGGGCAACCTGGTTCCATCGGCGATATCGCTGGTACTCTGGTTCGGAGTGGGCTGGGCCGGACGCGCAATAGCCTTTTTCGGATAAACGAATCCGAAAGCGCTTCCCTGCCCGCCGAGTGAATGCGAAATGATACTCCTGGTGGTGGGGACCCGTTGCTGAAAGCACTCCGCGCAGTCTGCGCAGTACACATCCTTGCCGTTTTTTCTCAAGCGGTATCTGCGGGGCAGTTTCTGTCGGGCGACCCAACTCCCGTTCGCTTTCACGAAGTCGGAGCCTGGGTCATCCTGACCGTTGCCGCTGCACAGCTCATCCTCGTGATTATCCGCGGACGATTCTTTACCGGGATGCTGCCGTTGACGCTTTCGAGCGTCGCAATTCTGCTTTGTGAAGGACTTCAGACGGGAACCGGTTACGGCCGTTTTCCCCAAGTCCATATTCCGCTTGCTGTGCTGATTTTCGGAGGGCTGGTCTGGCAGGGATATCAATTGTTCCGGTCACCGAATCCCGGTAGACAACCGATATGAAGATCAGCCGCCGGGAAGCGATGCGAATAGCCACGCTGAGCATGGCGACTGGCGCTGTGATCCCAGATCTGGCGTGCACGCAGGCCCGGCCTGAACCAAGGCTGCTGACAAGCCAAGCCAAGCTTCCCCCGCGATTCTCTGTTCCGCTTCCGGTACCGACGGTGCTGAAGCCCGTCAACGCCAGTGCCGATACCGATCATTACGAAATGAGCGTGCGCCCCGCGAGCCTCAGAATTCTTCCGGGGCTGGAAACGGAAATCTGGGGATACGAAGGTCAGTTTCCCGGCCCTACGATCGAGGGGCGCACAGGACGGCGGGTCTCACTCCGGCTTCGCAATCAGTTGCCTGTACCCCTCGTTCATCATCTCCACGGCGGCCACACCCCGCCGGAGAGCGACGGATATCCAACAGACCTTCTTACACCCGCGGCCGGTTTTACGAATTCGCACATGCACGATCCCCGGGCCAATACTGCGGCAATGGAGCGCGAATACGTGTATCCAAACCTGCAGCGCCCTGCAACACTTTGGTATCACGATCACCGCATGGACTTTACCGGGGCGCAGGTTTGGCGCGGAATGGTTGGGCTTTACATCCTGCGCGACGATCGTGAGGATCGTCTGCCGCTGCCGCGCGACGGCAGGGAAATCCCTTTAGTGATCTGCGACCGGTCCTTTGCATCCGACGGATCATTCCTTTATCCGTCTCTGGACAAAAGTCTGCGCAGCCCCGGAATCGAGAGTTCCTACATGGGAGGCGTGCTGGGCGATGCAATTATGGTCAACGGCGCGCCCTGGCCAAAACTGGAAGTTTCCAATACGTGCTATCGTTTTCGCATTCTGAACGCGTCAAACGCGCGACGCTATGAACTTGCTCTTGAACCTGCCGCGGGCTCTGGTCACGCGTTCATTCAGATCGGCAGCGACGGCGGACTGCTGGAAGCGCCACAAAACCGGCGTACGATACGAATTGCGCCGGCGGAAAGGGTCGATCTGATTGTGGATTTTTCCCGATACGCGGTGGGTTCAACCGTAATCCTCACGAATCGCGAAGGTTCCGGTTCGGCCGCCAGTGTCATGCAGTTTCAAGTCACGCGCAGTGAGAAGGACCCATGCACTGTGCCGGCTAAACTTTCCGAACCGCCGCTTTTGGATGTCCGTGCCGCCACGGTCACGCGGGATTTCGATTTCCGCTATCAACGCAGTTCGCGTGTCTGGACGATTAACGGCAGAGAATTCGACCCGGCGCGGATCGACGCCTACCCGAAGCTCGGGTCCACGGAGATCTGGCGATTACGCTCGGACTTCAATCATCCGGTGCATCTGCACCTCGTGCAGTTCCGGGTCCTTTCTCACGGCGGACCGCCGGAGGCTTCCGATGCAGGCTGGAAGGATACCCTCGATCTGGAACCTGGAGTGGCGGCCGAGATTCTGGTGCGCTTTACCGACTACAGGGGACGCTACGTGTTCCATTGCCATAACCTGGAACATGAGGACATGATGATGATGGGAAATTTTGAGGTGGTTTGAGCGATGACCCTGCATCGATATGCTGTGATTGTTTCCATCGTGCTGGTCGTGGTGATTGGGATCGGCGGGAGCGTAACCACGCTTGCCGAATTCGCCGCCACAGCCCCCGCGCAGACCGCATCTATCCAGTCGATTCCAACGGCAGCAGTTCATGCAGCGGGTGGAGTCCTCGCCACGTTGCTCGTTCTGATTGCAGCTCTATGGGTCGCGTTCTCCAGACAGCGAAGAGCTGTCCAGATCACGGCGTGGGCGGGCGCTGCGCTGGCCGCGATCAGTAGCGCCCTCGGTATGTCGGACCAGGCATCGGCCTCGGTCACAGTCGCGATCGTCCATGCCTGCCTTGCGCCTGTGATTCTGTCGCTGATGGTGTCACTGGTGGTTCTTACCGCACCCGCCGATTCTTCATCGGAAGAGCCACTGCTGTTGCCAGGCGGCGGGAAGCTCAGGATAGCTGCCCTTGCCGGTCCACCACTCGCACTGATCCAGATCATTTTCGGCGCGCTTTATCGCCATAAAGCCATCGGCGTATTGCTCCACATGGGCGGAGCCCTGGTGGTGTCGTTGCTGACATTGATCGTCTGTGTCGCGATCATGCAACAAATCACGCACAGCATACCTCTCAGGAATGCCGCCGTGGTCGCGATGATCGTGGTTCTGACTCAGCTTTCGCTGGGAATCGCGGCCTTTGTGATGAGGCTGCTCGATGCCGATACAGGCACGCTCTTCCTCGCCGCCACCGTGTTGCACGTGACTGTCGGTTCAATGACACTCGCATCAACCGCGCTGTTGGCGATATACGCCCGGGGCATTCGTCCCGCAAAAGACGATCAGAAGATCGCTTTTGGCGAATCCCAATAAGCAATCCATCGCCCTGCGCAAATTACGGCCAGCCACAGCAACAGCGAGAGAGCAGCGGCAAGTCGCGCTTTGGATGGAATCTCTTTGGCCGCGTCGAGCGCCGCTGTGTTGCGGTAGACGGATCGAAAATACACGGAGTGTGCGATCAGCAGACAAAGCAGAAACATCTTCAGCCGGAAGAAGGTATTGGGATAGTATGCATCGGCTTTCGCTCCTGCAAGCAGAATGCCGCAGGTGACCATCAGTGTGAGTCCCGCGTGCTTCCACGGACGGAGGGTCCTGATGAGTTCGCCGGCCGGCGCGGTCGGGAAGGCCCACCCCAGCAGACGGAGATTCGTGGCAAGAATCATGCCGCCGAATATCGCGATGCAAGTGAGATGAGTTGACAATACGATCGGGTAGAAATACTGAGACTGCCTGACGGCCGTGAACAGCCCCGTATTCCGAATTGTTTCAGCGAATTCCGCTAGCATCATTTTGGTCTCCCGATCTTTCTACGTGAAAGCGTAAAACAGCCCGCCAAAAATAACGGGCACCCACAGAAGTAATGACATCGCCCCCGCAATTACACCGGCTCCCGCGGACCCGCGTCGCGCCACCATGCGGTGCACGGTGTAGTTGTAAATAATGGCGATCACAAGGCAAATCAACTTCAGCCGGAACACCTCATTGCGCGAATAGCGCTCGGGATCGGTTGAGAAAAGCAGCAGACCGGATGTAATTGCCGTCGTCAATCCGCCAAGTGTCCAGAACGTAGTTGTCCTCAGCAAATCCGATGACCTCAGGTTTTTCAAACCAAGCCCCATCAGGCGGAAGTCAACCATCGCAATGGACCCGATCGCAACCGCAAACGACGCGATGTGAATACATTCGAGCGCGCCAAAAGCCCACTCGATCTGGTTCAGCGGATTAGTCAGTGGATCGTAAACCAGCAAAGTATTCTCCTAGAAAATGAATTTCACTGCAACCTGCACCAGCCGGGGCGCGCCCGCTTTAACGATTTGTCCGAACAGCGCCGTGTCTATGTTCCCATTGACCGCCGAGGGCCCAAAAAACTGGGCGTGATTGAACGTGTTGAATGTTTCGAAGCGAAACTGCAGCGCTTGCGATTCGGACATATTAAAAGTCCGCAGCAAAGCCAGATCGAAGTTCAGCGCACCCGGCCCATGGAATGAACGCCGGGACGCGTTGCCCGCAGTACCCAGCGCATTTTCGCTGAAGGCCCCCGTGTTGAAGTATTTGAGACCATTTCGCGGGTTGTGGTTTAGCGCGAGTGCCGCGCCATTGTAGTCCGGCAGGTCGAGACTATAGTTGTTGACGCCGTTCGGAATACTGCCCATCAGCGAATTGTCACCGGTGCTGCGCAGCGTCACCGGGAAGCCGGAACTGGCCCGCGCGATTCCCGAAACTCCCCAACCACCCAATAACGTTCTTGCAAACTTGGTTTTCCCCGTCGGGAGGAAACGAAACTCGAAGGTCGTCACCAGATCATGCTTGAGATCGAAAGAAGACAACGAGCGCGTGGCCCGAAAGTTGAACGGATTAATGGGATCGGACAGACTCGATGCCTGATCGATGGATTTACTGAACGTATAACTGGCCGCAACGTCCAGACGTTTGCTGGAGTGCTTAATATTCGCCTGAAGAGAATTATAGTTCGAGTTACCGATGCTCGCGTTGTAGTCGTCGTTGCTGAAGGCGTCGCCAAGGCCGCTCCGGGTCCCGTTGATGGTCTTGCCCGCGGGAGTTAGGTAAGTCTGATCCTCAGCGAACGGTCCGCAAGTGGCAGTACCGGGTGAAACCGCGGACTCGCGACTCAGTGACAGGCAAAGCCCCGGATTACCCGGATTGGCGGAATAAACGACCAGAAGGTGATGAGCCTGTGAGCCGGCATAGCCAACGCTCGCCAACAGATTTGTTCCGAACTGACGCTCAACAGAGAGAAAATAGCTCTCATTGTAGGGGTAGGTGTTGGTAGGCGGCGGCGCCGTCATTCCCGCGATCGGTTCAAATGCCGGGAAGTCAATACCCCCGACAGGCTTCGCCGGTGAGACACCGAAAGGTGGAAAAACCAGAGGGAAAGGGTTGCCTGAGAATGCGCCGTCAGCAGCAGATCGGAACGGCTGATCGAAAAGAGGAGGACCAGGGCTCGTATAGCTCAACCCGTATGGTGGTTGAGGCTCATCGAATGCAAGGGTGTTGCCCTGGATGACCGAATAGAACATTCCATAACCCGCGCGAACGCTCATTTTACCCGGGCCACCAGTAATTCTGCCAATCAGTCCATCAGACGCGTCGGGTGACCACGCCATACCCAGTCTGGGAGCAAACCGATTCCGAGTGGGAACTAAGGTATCGGGAACTCCGGCATCGCCGGCATAGACAAGCCCTGCTGGTGCGTCGGTGAATACTTTCGATTGCTCGCCCGGAATAAAGGTAGGAACCTGGTTGTACTTCTCTGACCAATACTCCATCAAATCCCAGCGCAAGCCATAGTTCAGGACCAGGTTGGATTTCACCCTCCAGCTGTCCTGCGCGAAGCCCCCCACGTAGCGGTGGCGGGGATAATACGACTGCGAATCAGCCTGGTTGTAGTTGCTTGCCACACCGATCAAGAAGTCCGCAAAATCCGAACCGGTTTCGGAACCGGAAAACAGAAACGAGCCGTTAAAAGTCGGGTTTGGATTTACGTTGACCTTTTCGATACTTGCCTGAATTCCTCCCTTGAACGTGTGCCGTCCAAACGCGCGCGAAATATTCTCACTCGCCGAGTATGTATTGTTGGCCTGCTTCAGATTCGTGATAGGGGTGCCCATTACGAAGGAATTGAAGACGACGTTCTCGATGCCTTCAATGGACGGCGCCAGAGGAACGATGCCGGCCGTTCCCACCCCGGTCAGAAATCCCTGAGACGCAAGGCTGGTACCTACGCCTCCCGATGGCTCCCCGACATCGTTCGATGAACGCATGAAACTCAGCCGCAGCTCATTAACGAAGTTGGCGCCGAACTGCCTTGTGGCGCCCAGATTCACCAGTTGTGCCCGTCCGATGTTGAGGCCGTTAAACCCTGGAACTGAAGCGCCTCCCTGCCCGGTCGGATAAGGGTTATCAACGTAATAGTCATCGAAAAAGTAGTAGGCGGAGAGTGCGCCCCATAGGCTGCTGTTGCCATCCAGGCGAAAGCTCGCTTTATCGTCGCGCAGCTTCTGTCCATGCTCACCACTGGAGAAAGTTGTGGCGCCGGCGTTGGGCGCGGGTATGTATGGCAGCAGATACCGCGAGGGCGCGGACCAGGCCCGCAGCGGGATTATTCCGCCAGGAAAAACACATTGCGAGCTTGCGACGCAACTGCCCGAATAGTAAGGCTCGCCCGAAGTGACCTTGTAGCCCAGTCTTTGAGAAAGCAAGTCCGCGAGATATGGGCCCGCCACTGAGCCCGTCAATGAATCCGCTACGTCGGCGAGATTACCCGTCCGGTCCGTAGCTGACGGCACGGAAATCAGCCCCGTGTCGATTCCCTGGTTTGTCCTTGTCCCCTGATAATCCGCAAAGAAAAACGTCTTGTTCCTGCGGATGGCCCCGCCCGCGGTACCGCCAAATTGATTCTGCCGGTAAAAGCTCCGCTCGGGTGAAAAAAAGTTGCGTGCGTCCAGGTCGGTGTTGCGCAGGAACTCGAAGCCTGATCCATGCATCTGGTTGCTCCCGGACTTGGTGATAACATTCACCACGCCACCGCTCGAGTTCCCGTATTCGGCGTCAAAGTTATTCGTGAGGACACGGAATTCGGCAATCGAATCGAGATTCGGAACGATTGCGGTGCCGCCGTTCATCAATTCCTTGACGTCGCCGCCATTGACAACGAAGCCATTGGCATCCTCACGCTGACCGTTAATGGATTGATTGCCGGGATTCAAACCACCGGAAGGTGCGATCGCAACTGTCGCGCCCGCCATCACAATGGAATCCGCCGTTTGAGTGGATGTTGGAATAATTCCCGCCTGCAACGCAAGCAGATCCGTAAAGCTTCGCCCGTTCAACGCCACAGCCGTCATCGCGTGAGACGTCACGATCTCACCGGTCTGCGTGGTGGAGGTATCCACCTGAAGCGGGTTCTCGACAACGGTGATCGTGTCCATCTTTTCGCTCATCTGCAGCGTGATATCGAGCCTGACCACACCGTCGGCATCCACAACAATTCCGGATCGTTTTTGCAGGCTGAAACCAGCGGCTTCCACCTGTACCGTATAGCTCCCGACCGACAGGCCGGAGAATGTATAGTTCCCGCTGCTGTCGGATTCGGTGGCCGACGAGACTCCCTGGGCCGGTATCGAGGCGATAACGCGCGCGTGGGGCAGCACTGCGCCGCTGGGATCCTTTACCACTCCGGATATACTCCCGGTGACGGCGGCGGGACTTGCCGTACACAAACAAAAAAAGAGGAGTATGGGCGCAAGTCTCCTCAGGAGCCGCAATGCGGCTGAAATTTTCATAAGAACACAGATTTCGGGCGGTCTTTTAGGCTGGCGGGACTAAGAAGCCTTCCAGAAAGTAGCTCCGATGCCCTCACGAGAGAGCATCGGAGTGAAAGTTGAATCGGAATCGAAGTTTAGTTGCTGCCCGTCTGGTGGCCGGGGTCCTTGCCATCCGCAGCGGGCCGGGCGATGTCGTGATACATGCGGGTGCCGTCGGGTTTAGTCACGTAGAAAAGCGAAATTCCCTTGGAGCCATCTCGCATCGGGTGACCTGTCACGCTGATCGAGTCACCGGGTTTGTAGGACGCCCGATTCCAGCCCTGACGTGCCATGATGTTCACGGCGCCGCCCTCCACATCCCAGACGCCAACGGTGGAGGGATCGACCCCAGCCTTGTCGGCAACCTTAATGATGATGTGGGTGTGTGGATTTTCCCAATTGTATTCCTGAACCGTACCGACGTATGTCACGTTTTTGGACATTTCGAACATCGCGAAGGAGTGATGGGCAAATGCCGGGACGCCAAGAGCTAACGCCCCCATAACGGCGACCATGGCAATCGTCTTTGCTTTCATCTGTTTAAACCTCTTTTACCTTGGGTAAGGGACTTGGACCTGGAACCGCCGCTGAGCGATCCGTACTAAGACAAAATAACAGGGTCTGAGTGCCTGACGCCACACCCAACCACCTCCAGGGAGGATATGTCCCGGTCTATTACCCGGCGAAACCACGCCAAGATGCGTGTCCGAGACTGTACGCGACAGTCATTAGCGGAATATTCTTCCCGCATTTTCATGCAGTTACAACGTCGTAAAAAACTGCACGATATTTTTCGCCTTCGATGTTCGTGCAACCCAAAAACGACCGTCCAGGGCCAACCGAGTGCCCCGAGGGACGAGTGTCGGACCATCCAGGACTGTCCGAGGCCTTATACGCATCCCCAGATCGGATATCTAATTTAGGACAGCACCGAGCGGCCACCCGGCCGACCCAATCAAACCAAGGGGAGTACCTGAATGACTTTGTTGTCGCGATGCGCGTCACGTAATGTGGGAATCGGAATACTGGCGCTAACCGCCCTGATGGCCACGTTCGCCTCATTGGCGTCCGCCCAAAACGTCAGCAGTTCGCTGGAGGGAACAGTCTTTGACCCAGCGGACGCCGCTGTGCCAAGAGCCAAACTGACCCTCAAAGACGAAGGTAGCGGAAATGTCCGCCAGGCTACGGCGGATGATACGGGCTTCTTCCGGTTTCTGGCCTTGCCGGCAGGTACGTACTCGCTCAATGCCTCGGCCGCCGGGTTCAAGGGACAGACAGTCAACGGCATTACGCTCGTCCTGGCGGAAATGCGCTACACGAAAATCAATCTCACGGTCGGGAATGTGTCGGATTCAGTGTCAGTGACGGCGGATGCCACGCCGGTCCAAACCTCCTCCAGCGAAAAAGCGGCATTGATCGATTCCAATCAGTTGAGCACCGTCACCCTGAAAGGCCGGGATGTGTTTGGTTTTATGAATCTTCTGCCCGGCGTCGTCGATACGGCAACCCGCGATGTCACCTCACCCAACGGCTTGAGCAATATCACAATCAATGGCAATACGACTTCCAAGAACTTCTCGGTTGACGGCGTCAGCAACATGGATACCTCCGGAGACGCGACCGTTCACTACGAACCCAATATGGACGCGATTCAGGAGGTTAAGGTACTTGGCTCCAACTTTCAAGCCGAGTTCGGGCGGAATTCTGGTGGCTCAATCGCCGTAGTCACAAAGAGCGGCACTCAGAAATTTCACGGCAGCGGCTGGTGGAATCACCGCCATGAAGGCTTTAACGCCAATGACTTTTTCAGAAACCAAAACGGGCAGGCCCGGTTGCCCTATCGCTATAACGTGGACGGCTGGAGCCTCGGTGGCCCAGGCTACATCCCGCATCTGCTTAATACCAGCAAGACCAAGTTCTTCTTTTTTGCATCCCAGGAATATACGGGGCAGTTGAATGGAGGCGCGACCGCAATCGGCGTTCCGGCGGCAACCCAGTTCCGAACCGTTCCGACCGCCCTGGAGAGGGCCGGCGATTTTTCCAAGAGCGTGAACGGAAGCGGAGCGCTGATAAAAGTGATCGACCCCGGCACAGGGGCTCAATTCGCCGGAAACATGATTCCGGCGAGTCGATTCGATACGGTCGGCAGCAAAATTCTGGGCCTGATCCCGCTGCCGAACTACGCGCCCCCTCCCGGCAACGTGAACTATCTCCAGGATAATTTTCAGGACTCCGGGGTGGCGCCACACCCCCGGCGCAACGATGTTCTGCGCGGCGACGTGTACCTGTCGTCAAAGCTGAACGGCTATTTTCGCTGGATTCACGACTACGATGACACGCAGCAAATCCCGTTTTTCAATTTCCCATGGAAATCGTGCTGTCTGGTTGACCACCCGAATCCCGGGCACGGATATGCGGCTTCGGTAACTGCGACACTCTCGCCATCCCTGATAAACGACTTCACCTTCGGCAAGAGCTACAACACCTGGGCATGGACTCCGCTCGACCCCGCGGCCATCGCCCGCACTCAGGTCGGCAACCTCCCGTTCCTCTACACTCACAACTTTGATCTGAGCAATCCAAACGGGGAACGGAACTATATTCCAAACGTTACTTTCGGTGGCAGCGCGCCTCCGAACCCGGCGTCTTTCCAGATCGGCATGGGGAACTATGCGAACAGTAACGATATCTGGAGTTTTGACGACAACATCAACAAGATTCTGGGGAAACATACTCTGAAGGCGGGGCTTTATTACGAGCGAACCTACAAGGTGCAACCGCCTCAGGGTGGTCAAAACACCAACGGGACATTGAATTTCACTCCCGACGCCAACAACCCCCTGAACACCGGCGACAGTTACGCGAATGCACTGCTCGGTTATCTGGACGCCTACACGGAGTCTTCCATCCGGGTAGTCGAAAACATGAAGATAGATTTGAGGGAGTTTTACATTCAGGACAATTGGCATGCCAGCCGAAGACTGACGCTTGATCTTGGCGTCCGCTTTTACAGCCACTCGCCGCTGGTGGATCTGAATAACTCCATCGGCCTGTTCGATCCCAATCGGTACTCCAAAGCAGCGGCGCCGCGCATCTACGTTCCGGGCTGCAAAGTGACCGGTACCGGAACCTGCGCTTCGGCAAACCGCGTCGCCCTGGACCCGGCAACGGGAACCCAGGCGCCTCAGGCTTACATCGGTGATTTCGTTCCGGGCTCGGGTAATGCGGCGGTCGGAATGTTCCAGCCCGGCAAGAACGGCGCACCGCTGGATTTCTATCACCAACGATCTGTGGTCGCTGCTCCCCGTTTTGGCTTTGCCTATGACGTTCATGGCGACGGCAAAATGGCCATCCGCGGAGGCTTCGGAATTTTCTACAACACGCTGAATGTGAATTCGCTGGGAATCACCACCGCACAAGGCCTGCCGCCAGTCGGCTACACGGCGAATCTTTCCTACTCTCCTATCACCAGTCTGGTTGCGGGCTCCGGCGTGAATGCTCCGGTGAACGTAAACTCGCCGGTAGGTGATTACCCCTGGGATTATGTCAGAAATGGCAGCTTTGGTATGCAGAGGAGCATAGGACGCGGCACAGTTATCGATGCCAGCTATGTAGGCAACTGGGGAGGGCATTTGCCGCTTCAGGCCAATATAAATGCCGTGCCACTGGGAGCGGATTTCCTGCCGGCGAACATCAGCCCGGTTACAGGTGGCGCGCTTACCCAGGCGACCAGCTCGCTGTTGCGGCCCAATTATCCGGGCCTGCTGAACATCAACCAGCTGCGATTTGTGGGCCACACGAGCTACAACGCACTCCAGGCAACTCTGAACCGTCGCCTGACAAATGGGTTGCAGTATGGTCTCTCTTATACGTGGTCCCACTCCCTGGGCACCACCGCATTCGATCCTCTGGTGCCGGACAACGAAGCACGCAATTATGGCCCCACGGCGGCCGATCGCCGCCAGGTGCTCGCAATCAACTATTCCTACAATCTCCCTCGTCTGGGTAAAGCGCTCAACAGTAAGCTGTTGGGCGTGGTAACCGACGGATGGGTGCTTTCAGGGGTCACGACCTTCGCGAAGGGCGCGCCGTTTTCGCCCACGTGCGCCACCAGCACGGGTGCCGATATCACGGGCTCGGTGAGCGAGACTCCACGTTGTCAGGTAATAGCCAGCCTGAAGGCGTCTCCCGTCATTCCCGGAACTCAGTTCAACACAGCAGCTGTTACGCTTGCACCAGTGAACTCGATTGGGAATGCGGGACTCGGCATGCTGACGGGACCTGGCTATCAAAACTGGGACGCGACTATGACCAAGACAATCCCTGTGGGTCTCGGCGAGCGAAAAGGACTAAAATTGGGTGTCCAGGCATACAACGTCTTCAACCACACCCAGATTTCCGCCTGGGGCACGGCGTCGACTTTCAACGCCGCCGGCATCAACTCAACGGCGGCGTTCGGATTTCCAACCGCTGCGCGGCCGCCGAGGATTTTGGCCTTCTCGCTGCGATTCGAGTTCTAGGGTGATCTGACCTGCTACATAGGAGTTGCCCGGAAAAGCAACATATGCTCTCACGACGAGAATTGGGAAAAGCCGCTCTGGCGGCAACAGTGCTCGCTCCCGCAACCAGGCTCCTGGCGCAGAAACCGGAGCTGATGGTGCGGGGCGTGCGCCTGGGAGCGATTACCGGCTCCCTTGGGCCGTTCAATAATATTCCCGAGGGGAAAGATGTCACTGACCTGGTAATCGAGCAGTGCCTTGCCGCAGACGTAGCAAATGTCGAACTGGTCAACAGTCTGTATGAACCGCGGGTCACAGGCGGCGGGATCGGTGGTCAGGCGCCTGCTGCCGCCTCTCCGGAATACCTGAAGAGTCGCGAGGACCTGCGGCAGTGGCGTCTCCGGACTCCGCCGGAATTTTTCTCAAAGATCCGCAAAAAATTCGATGACGCCGGGCTGAATCTGTTTTCCTGGGTCATGACAATCGGGGACGACTTCACCGAGCCGGAAATCGATGCGGTTTTCCGGCAGATGCAGGCGTTGAAGGTATCCGTCTTCTGCACCAACCAATCGCGAGTCTCCGCCGGGCCTCGCATGAAGCCCTATGCGGAGAAATACAACATACGGCCGGCGTTTCACACGCACGCGCTCGTCAATGACGTCAACGAAGTAGCTTCGCCAGAGAGTTTGCAGAAACTGATGGATTTGTCGAAATTGTTCATGATCAATCTCGACATCGGCCATTTCGCGCGTGGCGGCAACGATCCGTGGGCCTGGTTCCAGGCACATCATGATCGCGTCACGCACCTTCACGTCAAGGACCACAAAGCCGATAACTCGGCCGTCGAAATCGGCACGGGCGATCTCCACGTCAGGGAGATGCTGCACATGGTACGCGACCAAAAACTGCCGGTAGCTTTCATTCTGGAGCGCGACTTCAGAGGCACGGGTACCTCAGTAGAGGAAACGAAGATCCAGATTGGCATCATGCGTTCGATGCTGAATTCCTGACTTTATCGGCGTGAATCGGCGTGAATCGGCGGCTATTTGGGTTTGACGGAAAAGGGATCCATCGTGAAAACAAGACGTGAGTTCGGAAAATCAACGCTGGCAGCTTTGCCTGCGGCAGCTCTTTCATCAAATCTCTGGTCCGCGGCCAGGCTTGAATCCACGGTTCGCGGAGTCAAACTCGGACTGATCACGGGGTCGGTCGGTGGCGGAGGCCGTGGTGGTCCTGGTGGTCGCGGTGGTTCGGGAGGCCGAGGCGCGGCGCCACCGCCGGTTCCGGAGCCGCCCGCCGGTGTTCCCGCACGTGATCCAGTCGATGTACTAATTGAGCAATGCATTGCGACCGGCGCCGCAAACATCGAATACTCCGGACCTGCCGTGGGGAAACCCCGATTGCTCGACGGAGTGATCGGCCAGCCCCCGCCTGTGCTGACGGACGACTACCGGAAGTCCCGTGAGGAGGTTCGCAAATGGATTCTGACCGCGCCGCTGCAACCTTTTGAAGATGCCCGGAGGAAGTTCGATGCGGCCGGACTGAACTGGTTTTCCGGCGTCAACACAATCGCGGAAGATTGCACCGATGAAGAAATCGACGCGCTGTTTAAGCAGATGGCCGCGATGAAAGTGAAAATGTTCTGCACCAACCAGACGCGGCTGGCGATCGCGCCGCGGATGGCGCCGTTTGCCGCGAAATACAAAATCATGCCGGCGTTTCACACCCACGACAAGTCGGAGGACCCGAACGAGGTGGCTTCCGCCGCAAGTCTGGTAAAACTTCTGGCGATGTCTCCCCGATTTATGGTGAATCTTGACATTGGTCACTACACGGCAGGCAATCAGGATGCGGTGGCGTTCATTAAAGAGCATCACTCCCGTATCACTCATCTGCATATCAAGGACAGAAAGAAAGATCACGGACCCAATGTGGCATGGGGAACAGGCGACACGCCGATCAAAGAGTGCCTGCGGGTAGTCCGCGATGGGAAATACCCGATTTACGCGATCATCGAACGCGAGTACCGGGGACCGAACGACGGCACGGCTGTCGAAGAAACAAAAAAGTGCATGGAGTTCATGCGCCAGGCCCTGCTCAGCTAAGGGCAGCGGCAGTCTAAGAATGCCAAGGAATAATATGAGAAAACTAAATAGCCGAATCGCCGCGCTAATTACCCTCGCGGGTGCGATTTTCGCTCAGACGAAGGCTCCCGGACCAGCCGATGCGACTTCGAAAGCGCTGGCGGCGACGCTGGCCTTTACTTCCACCCTGACCCCTGAACAGCGGCAGAAAGCCGTCTATGAGTTCGACAGCGATAGAAAGCCCAAATGGAACAACCTGCCACCCAGCATGGCGAATCCGGCCGGTATTCCGCTCAGTGAATTGGACGCCAGGCAACAGGATCTCGCGCTCGCGGTGGTCAAATCCGCTCTCAGCGCTTACGGATATCAGAAGACCATGGATGTCATCGATGCGGACGCTTACTTCGGAACGGACATGGGCGCGACTTTTCCAACCGGAAAGAGCGCATACAGACTGGCTATCTTCGGGAAGCCGTCGCTGACCGAACCCTGGGAAATCCAGTTCAATGGGCACCATCTCGGCCTGAACGTGACTATCGTAGGCAAGAACAACGTCATGGCGCCGAGCATGATTGGCGCCTACCCGAACATCTATCCCAAAAACGGAAAAGAATTTCACGTGATGGGGGAAGAGACCACCCGTGCGATGAAACTGATGCAGGCCCTTAATGCCGACCAACAAAAGAAGGCCACTATCACGTCGGTGATGGGCGACTATATTCTGGGGCCGGGACATGACGGGGAGGTTGTACAGCCCGAGGGCTTAAAAGCCGCCGAAATGACCGCACAACAAAAAGCGATCTTGCTCGACCTGACATCGCGATGGGTCAACGTCATCAACGATCCTGCTGCCAAAGCCAAGATGGATGAGGTCCGGAAGAATATCGACACAACCTGGTTTGCGTGGAGCGGCGCACCGGACGCGGGCGAAAAGGCCTACTTCCGGATCCAGGGCCCGACGGTGTGGATCGAATATGCCCCGCAGAATAGTGGCTTCGGCGCCGGCGGCCGGGGAGGTGGAGGTGGCGGAGGACGCGGAGGAAGTGGCGGCGGCGGCCGGGGAGGCGGGCGCGGTGGGAGTGGCGGTGGCGCTCCCAGAGTCGGTTTGGGCGGCCAGCCCAATGTGACTGGCCAGATTACTGCCGAACGTGACCCGAACCACGTACACACGGTTTACCGGGATTTCACGAACGACTACGGCAAACGACTCGCCGCCAAATAATCTTCGGCGTCAGCCCTGATCGGCTGCGGCCGGCGCCACCCGGCGGCGCAGATACCACCTGAGGCTGAACACTACTGCAAGGCCAGCGGCAAGTCCCGTCAGTCGCCCGGGCCATCCCCCGGAAACATCCGACCCGGCGTTGATCGCCGGCTTCACATCATACTCAATGGTGATGGCGCGTTGCGTCTGATCGCGTTTCTGACTGACGATGGCTATGGACGGGTCTTCCGGCATCATGGTGTTCGCCAGATAAATACTGCTGGTCGGATCGTTGTCGTTTTGGAAAACAACCTGGTGACGTCCGGCAACGCGGAGTGTATTGGCGGACAACTCAAACCGGATCATCGCCTCGCCGCCGGAAAGCTCTGCCAGTGTCGGATATTCGAACCCTGCCAGCGCGATGGGTTGCGAAACATCATCGATATGGAGCGAAATCCCCCGGAGAAACTTCTCGCCATAGTCGCGGCCCTCTGATTCAGATATTGCCCCATCCCCGTCCGCGTCGATCTTGGAAAAAATACCAGCGGCCAGCAGGGTTCCGGGAGTTACGTAAGTCTTGATCGTCAGATGATCGTGAAAAACTGCGATGCGGGTTGCCTGGAGGCACTCGTCAAGTCGGTGCGCAACCGTCGCAGGGCAGATGGCGAGCATCAGAGCAGCAACGGCCCAAGCCCGGCGATAGTCTGACATGGCCTGAACTAACGGCCCTCGCCGCCGTGAGCTGACAGATCTTTGTGAACGGTATATGAGATATCGATGGGCATATCTTCCATGGATTTTACGGTGATCACCACCTGGTAATATCGGGGTAATTTCCCATCCTGCCCTTTTAGACGGCCAAAGACTTTCGCGGCGACACCGGGATCAGTGACCGCTTCAACCGCAGCCATGATGCTGGATTCGTTGGTCCCGACCAGGTAGAGAATATAGCCCGAACCATTGGTTCCGGGCGCCAGGGTGATCAGTGCATGAGACTCGGGAAACCCGGTGTTTCCGCCCGTTTCCGAGTCCGCAATGAAACTGGGCTGACCTGGTCCGGGCGAAAGGTTTCGCACGCCATCGGTGTCGAGCGTGAATTGTCTGTTGGCGGGAATAGACTGCAGCAAGGGATTTCCCTTTGGAGAGCCAAGAAAGATCACGTTATCCATTCCGAGCTCCGGCAACGAAACCAGATCGCTCCTTGTGACCAGCACCTTATGCGACCGGCCTGCAAAGAATTGCCCGAGCCGAAAGGCGCCGGTTGCCGTCGACACGTCCGTAAAGCCGTATGTAGGCGTCGCTTCCGAGGCCTTCAGTGCCTGTTTGAGCGCGGCGATTTGCCGAAGATCCGCGGGATCGGTACCTTGCCCGGCAAACGGTCCGCCGACTAATCCAGAGCCCGAAAGACCGACAAACATGGGAGCGGACAGGCAGAGAGCCAGCGGCCGGTCTGAGCCAAGCAAGGGCCGCCAGATTTCCTCAAGCATAGACGGCAGAGCTGTCACGGCTTTCGCATCGGCCTCCGCCCGACTCAGCCGAATTCCGCTGTAGATCGCGTATCCGGAACTCAGCAGAACCAAAAACGCCGCCACGAAGTATGCGCCTCGGGACGCCGGCGCGTGTCGCTGTTCCGCCACCGCGGGAAGAGCCTCCGCCCGGGGTCTGGGTTCGAAAGTAAGTTTAAAGCCACCTTTCGGCAAATCTACAATGATTGGATCTTCGATTCCTTCCGTCCGGTAATATTCGGCAAGCTTCTGTCTCAGCCTGGCGCTGTGCATCCGCACCGACGAATCCTGACGTGGATCGTAGGTTTCCGGTTTAGCCAGCGCATCCACTCCAACCGCGTACTCCTTCAGGTCGTTCGCTTCGCCCGCAAGGGATTTCTCCGCGAGATAGATCAGCAGTTCGCGTTGCGTGGCCGATCCCCGAAAAGCGCGACTCTGGAGCAACCGCTGAAGCTGCTCCTGGCTCGGCCCTTCGCTTGATGTGATATTTTCCACGGTATTGCCACTTGTTCACGGGCGCGTTCGGTTTGCCCGCTGCTGGTGAGGCTACTGTGTAATGACAACACGCCGGTAACCCGCATGGCAAGTCAGCGACAGTCATTGGAAAAATGCGTTTTATGCGGTCTGACAACGGTAAAATAAGATTTATCCGCAACTAACTCCACGTCCGAGACTGTCTACGACGGCGGGCGCGCGTGGTAAGCTTAATGAAATCAGAAGGTGGTAATTCGAGTTGGCTTCAACCTCGTCCAGTGGAGTCTTCGCAAGAACGTGGTCTCCCCAGTCCCCCGAAGAACGCGACTTAGTTTTGCAACAGCTGGAACGAATACTGGAAAACCCGGTATTTCGTACCAGTAAACGCTACCCTGCGCTCCTGAAATTCGTCGTCGAGCAGACGCTTGACGGTCGCACCAGCGACATTAAGGAAAGAGTGCTGGGTATCGAAGTCTTTGGGCGATCGCCGGATTACGATACGAACTCTGACCATGTTGTGCGAACCGCCGCGGGCGAAGTACGCAAGCGGCTGGCGCAGTACTACATGGAGGCGGGGCGCGACGATGAAATTCGGATCGACGTTCCCTCCGGAAGCTACGTAGCCCAGTTCAGACTTGCTTCCGAAAATCTCAGCGAGCGGCAGCTGGCAGCCAGGGCAGCCCCGGTTCCGATGGCAGTTGTAACGCCACCTGTTGAAGTTGCACAGGTGCCGGACAGGTGGCAGTCAAGACGCATCGCCTGGATCGCGGGAATCATCTCGCTGGCGGCAAATGCACTGTTCATCATTTTCCTTGTTGGCAGCGGTCGCCTGATGCCCGGTCCCGCGTCAACACTCCAGAAATTCTGGGACCCTGTATTCAGCGCGTCAGGCCCCGTCGTCATTTGTGTTGGCCTGCGTGATGGTCGCGGAGGCGTGACGGCGCCACCTCCAGCGGGGCAAAATCCCGCGGCTCAAGCGCGGTCGGGCGGTGGAAACACCCCCCAGATCGCGGGCCTCGACGAGCCGCTGATGCATCGGGTCGGAATGGCGGATCTCCTGGCGCTCGCAAATGTCGCGAATTATGCCGGCCAACGGAAGGCCGCGTTCCGTATCCTGAATCCCGTCTCTATAAGCTTTGCCGACTTGCGGCACGAACCCACGATACTGATTGGCGTCGGCAGCAATGACTGGACGAAGCAACTCGCGGGCAATCTCCGGTTTAGCTTTCACACGCCCGAGGGCGCTTTCAGGCCTTTGGCAATTCTGGATAAGCAGAATCCGGGACGTAACGACTGGGTAATCCAGGAGGGCCCTCCAGCCGATACGTATAAGGATTACGCCATCGTGTCACGACTGCTGGACCCGAGGGTGGAACAGATCGTGGTGATCATCGGCGGACTTGGTCCGCATGGCACCGAAGTGGCAGGCGAATTTGTTACCAGCGTGGACCAAATGAAGAAGCTCGACTCGTATGCTCCCTCAGACTGGAAAGGCAAAAACCTGCAGGTGGTACTTTCCACTGAAGTGGTGAAGGGCAGTTCCGGCCCTCCGAAAATCGAAGCCGCATACTTTTGGTAGAGCCTTAAAATTCCCGCGTGAAGCCGCCTACTGCTGGGGTGGCGGAACGATGGATTGCCCCCAGAGCGGATCCGTCGCATCGCAGAATGTCTCGAGCGCGTAAGAGCCAGGAGCCATCCGGTCGAATGTGTATTCGTATTCGTGCGGAGTCACGTAGATTTTAGGATCCGACCAGATGAATTTCAGCACCAGATGCTGACCGTCGGCCGACGGAATGTACTTCTGGATCACATGACTATCCTGCGAACGATAACCCCCGGCGGTCACGCTTCCCGGAGTCATATCGGCGGTTTCGACCACCAGAGTGTCCCCCTCAAAGTGACCGATCGAATAGCCGGATCCTGTCGGACGCCGGACGTCCGGCGTGGGCAGCGCCCGTCCGTCAAGGTAAACATGACGCGTGGCGCCACGTTCCTGAAGGAAGACCGCTTCGTTCTTGTTCATGACCAGATGGAAGCCCTCTGAGTCATATTCCATTCCAAGCTGGGCAGCCCCGGAGAAGCGGCATGTCTGTGAACCGGTGACATAAGGCTGCCCCACTACGTGGGCTTGAGCGGGCTCAGTGGTCTGACCGCCACGGCCGCCGCCACCACGTCCACCCCTGCCACCGCCGTTGGCCATGAGAGCCTGTGCCGCGGGGGTGAGGGATGCCGGCTTGTACGTCTTGGTGAGCCCGTCAAAACTTCCGGAACCGTTTGTATCCGTGCGAACCCAATCGCCTTCCACAACCGGCGGCTTCGCTGGTGTCTGCTGCGCACCCGCGCTGCTCATTCCGATGAGTACGATCGATGCGGTGAATGCGGCCCTGCTCATCGCAGTTCGAATGGATTGCTGTCTTGTCAAAATCATCTCCTTGAAACTCTCGTTACTGCTGCGGCGGTGGCACGATCGATTGACCCCACAGCGGGTCAGTCGCATCGCAGAATGTCTCCAGGGCATAAGAACCCGGAGCCATGCGTTCAAACGTAAATTCGTACTCGTGCGGCTGTTTATATATCTTTGGGTCAACCCAGGTGAATTTGAGCACCAGGCTCTTACCGTCAGGCGATGGAATATAGCGCTGAATGGCGTGAGTCTCAGGTGTCCGATATCCGCCGGCTAAAACTGTGCCAGCCGTCATGTCGGTCGTATCGATGACGAGCGTGTCTCCCTCAAAATGACCGACGGAATAGCCGGAACCGCTCGGGGGCCGAACGGCAGCAGTCGGCAGTGTTCTTCCATCGAGGTACACGTGCCTGACCGCGCCTCTTTCCTGCATGAACACGGCGTCCTTTTGGTTCATGACCAGATGAAACCCTTCGGAGTCGTAGTCGAGACCAAGCTGAGGAGCGCCGCCGAAGCGGCAGGTCTGGGCGTTGGTGACATACGGTTGTCCTGCAACATGCGCGGGAGCGTCAGCAGAGGCCTTGCCATTACCGTTTGCTCCGCCACGCCCGCCGCGTCCGCCACCGGCAGCCATCATGGCCTGACCTTCAGGCGTGAGGGAAGCGGGTTTGTAGGTACTGGTGAGGTGGCCAAAGTCACCGGAACCGTTGGTGTCGGTCCGAACCCAATCGCCTTCCACGACGGGTGGCTTCGCCGCCGGCGTCTGCGCCTCAGTCATGCCCACAATTCCAAACAACAGCAATACAGCAGTCCCGACCGCCATGCCGCTCCCGATTGATATTGACATAAACGACGCCTCCCTCGCTGTCGTATCAAAATGCGTATCAAAACGCGCTTACTTTTTCTTTGGCGCTGCGGCTGGCGCCGCGGGCTTCTTGAAGTCAACCATAGTTCCCGGCTTGACCAACGCAGCCTCGGCGGCAGCTTTCAGGGCTGGCGAAAAAGTGCGCTCCACGAATGCCGTTCGATCTTCGTCATACGGATCGCAGCCAATCGCCGCGTGAGGCTCATAGTTGAGGTCGGGATACTTCGAATACCGGTATTCGTAGGTATGAGGAGTTCGGAATACCGTGGGGTCGGTCCAGGTAGATGTAACGGAGAGCATACTGCCCTTGACTATCTTGAACTGCTCGACCAGGTGGCTGTGTTCTGTCCGGAAACCACCGCCAGGAATCGCCATACGCCCGTTCTTAGCGTGGAAGCCGATGGTATCCACTATTAAGGTGTCGCCATCCCAGTGCGCGATCGAATCTCCTATAGATGTAGGATCATATATCTCCGCCGAAACGTGAGGGCGATTAAAGTAGATGTGACGGGGAGCCGTATTTGCTTCGGTGGCGATCAGAAGTTCATAACTCCCCTGGAGAAGGCCCAGCGGCCGGCCATTATCCATCAGCGCGGGCATTCCGATAGGTCTGCACCAGCGCTCCGAGATCAAATCCGCATCGCGCATCTTATCCAGGGTGGCTTTGGTGATGCTGGGGAGCAGTTCCGCCGGGGGAACACTCTTCCACGACGACGACAGTTCCCAGAAGCCGGATAGATCGTGTGGGTCAGACGGCGGCATCGCCGGCGCGCCACCCCGGCCCTGGGACCTCAAAAGTGCCACCGAGGGAATCGTCATTGCGATCACCGCTAAAGTCGCCACGCGGGCGGACAGCCGAAACTTCATTCTTTTTATCCTCTGATTGCAGTTTTAACTACTCTGCACTCTTCGCCTTTTGGGGTGCAAGATTCCGACAGTCGGGTACGACTGAATTGTCTTACAGATCAATGATCTACCCGGGCGTCCCCCGCCGTCCCGGAGCCCGTCGCGGACGGTCAGACGAAGCGTCCGAAATTCCGTCGCGAGACTCGGTGGGCTCCTGCTCACGTTATTACGGGTGCACCGGGTCACGACAATTTCTTCCGCGGTAACAGTTCGCCCTCGGTCATGATAGAGAATCATACCGGATCGCGCGGAGTACCGGGGCCTAGAATTTCCCACCCCGGGACTCTGTCTGACGATGTGCTGAATGGAAGAGCTCGCTCGGGTATATACTCGCCTCATGCCGGGGAAGAACTGGGAATCCCGGCATAAGGTGACCGAGCCATTTCGAATCGATACCAGGAGCTCCCATGAAGTCCCTCGCACTGTTTCTTATCGTTGGATTTGCCACTGCCGGCGCTGACGCACAGCCGGTCTTTCACGACAGCAAAGCGCCCCAGATCGCGTTCGGAGTATCCGAAATCCGGCGTAATCTCGGGGGCAAAGGGAACGCGGTTACGGAACCCGCCATCCGCACGATGACGGGCGACCGCAGCCCTTTACGCTTCGCGATCGCTGTGGGACCCACCGAATGCAACTCCCTCGCGCAGGCGCTCGGCGCCGCCCCGCTCAAAGATACCCGCCCCCAGTCCTATGCCATCCGCAGGCAGGAGAGCAACGGCCGCACCACGATCGCAGTTCTGGGCGCCGATGCCAATGGCGCGATGTACGGTGCCCTCGATCTCGCCGAGGCCGTTCACCAGAACGCCGTGAAGGAAATTGCCAACTCGGATCATGCGGCAGGCATCGCCGAGCGTGGCATCAAGTTCAATATCGCCCTCGACCGCCGCACACCCACGTACTCCGACAACAGCGACGCCGCCCAGGCCAATATCCCGGAGATGTGGAGCATGGATTTCTGGCGGACATACCTCGACGAGATGGCGCGCGATCGTCTCAACGTGGTTTCCCTGTGGAACCTCCACCCCTTTCCGTCCATCGTCAAAGTCCCTGAATATCCGGATATCGCGCTTAACGATGTCTGGGGCAACACCGCGCCGTTTGACCTGAACTTCAATATGAACGGCGCCGCCATGGCCCAGCCCTTCAGCCTGAAGCAGGTGGCCATCGTGAACCACATGACGATCGACGACAAAATCCGGTTTTGGCGCGATGTCATGCAGTACGGCAAAGACCGCGGCATCGACATGTACTGGTTCACCTGGAACATCTTCGTCTGGGGGACGGAAGGCAAATACGGCCTCACCGAAGACGGAAAGAATCAAAAGACCATCGACTACTTCCGCGCCAGTGTTCGCGAAACCGTGAAAACGTATCCGCTGCTGGCGGGCATCGGCATCACGGCCGGCGAGAACATGCACTCCAAAGAAGGCCAGTTCGACCAGGAGGACTGGCTCTGGAGAAGCTATGGCGAGGGCATCCGCGACGCGCTGAAAACTCAGCCTGGTCGCGATTTTCGGCTCATCCATCGTTATCACCAGACGGGTCAGGCCCAGACCCTGAAAGCATTTAAAGACTACCCCGCCCCATTCGATTTCAGCTTCAAGTACTCGGTGGCGCATATGTACTCGGAAACAAAGCCGCCCTTTATCGAGCCGGTGCTGGAAGAGATGCCGAAGAACCTGCGGACCTGGATTGAGGTGCGGAACGACGATATCTACAGCTACCGCTGGGGTGATCCCGAGTTCGCGCGAGCGTATGTGAAGAGCATACCGGGTCCGGATCGGATCGCAGGCTTCTTCATGGGCCCCGACGGCTACAACTGGGGGCGCGAGTTCATTGACCGCGAGCCGGCTACGCCGCGCCAACTGGTAATGCAAAAGCAGTGGTACTCGTTCGCGCTCTGGGGACGGCTCAGCTACGAGCCGGACCTGCCGGACTCTGTCTTTGAGAAAATGCTCGGCGCTCGCTTCCCCGGAATTCCCGCCGCCAAACTCATGCAGGGTCTGGCGGAGGCGTCCAGGATCATCCCGCAGGTGACACGTTTCTTCTGGCGCGATCTGGACTTCCTGTGGTTCCCGGAGGGCAATATCCAGAAGGGAAACGGCACCGGATTCTTCACAGTGGCCGACTTCGCACGCGGCCAGACGATGCCTGGAAGCGGGATTCTCAACGCCCGCCAGTGGCGGAGCCGGCTGCTGAAGGGCGCTCCCATGGAAGGCATCACGCCTTTGCAGGTGGCAGCCGCGCTCCAGGCGAATGCCGCCGCCGCGCACCGCCTGGTCGGCGAGTTGCGGCCGTTACAGAAGGACAACAGTGAACTCCGGATGACGCTCGGCGACGCGGATGCGATGGCGTTGCTGGGCGATTACTATGCGGATAAGATTCTTGCCGCCACCGACCTGCTTCTCTTTGACAGGGACGGCAAGCCGGAATACCGTGCCTCGGCCGTGAAACATCTGGAGGCGGCGCTGGCGCATTGGAAATCCTATGCCGCCATCGCCACCAGTCAATACAAGCCGCAGTTCCTCGGCCGACTTGTGCGGGTGGTGGACCTGAATGCGCTCACGGCCAGCGCCGAGGCAGATATTGCCGTTGCGCGGGACTGGCATACAGGCACCATCACAGACGACGGCGAAGGCCCGGTCAAGGGCGACACGAATTTTCGTCCGTAGTCTGATGCAATCCATGGAGGGTTTTTGATGAAGCGCACGGTACCGATGTTCGGGATGTTTGTCGTGGGTTTGATTCTGGCCACGGGCGTAGCAACGCAGCCGGCAAAGTCTCAAAAAGCCGCGACGGTCAAAAAGGTCGTGGTGATTACCGACCCCACTCTGGACGCGCGCTCCAGACACGGCGTCGGAAAACTGGAGGAGGCCTTGCGCGGCAAAGGCATCGCGGTTTCCGACGGCACCGGCCAACTCGCGGCTTCGGATTTTGTTGTTGTCGCAGGCATCGCATCCGGCCGCGGCCCCGCAGCGGCTGCGCTGGCTGAGATGCATGCACCCGCCCCCACTGGCGCGGAAGCCTTAACGGCTCGGAAGGGTGCAATGTACCGGGGCAAGCCCGCCATCGTGCTGGCCGGCGCCGATGGAACCGGCCTGATGTATGCCGCGCTCGACCTCGCCGAGCGAGTGAGATGGACTCCGGCTGGCGGCAATCCGTTCCAGTTCGCCCGCGATACTTCCGAGAAACCTTATCTCAAGGATCGCGGTGTGGTGGCTTTCACAATGAACCGGGCGTACTTTGAGAGCCATCTTCACGACGAGCAGTTCTGGATTCGCTACTTCGACATGCTCGCGGAAGACCGCATCAATCAATTTGTACTGACGTTCGGATACGAAGACGGCGGCTACATGGCGCCTCTTTATCCTTACTTCTTCGACGTCGACGGCTTCCCCGATGTGAAGGTCGTCGGACTCACGCCTGAGCAGCAGAAGCAAAACCTCGATTCCTTTAAAGCCATGCTTCGCCTGGCTACCGAACGAGGAATTCGTGTGAAGCCCGGCATCTGGGAACACATCTATCGCGGAGGTGGACAGAGAGGCGCTATCTCCTGGACCTCGGACGGCTCCAAACCGTTCCCCGGGGTCGTGTGGGGTCTCAACGCTCAGAATGTTGCGCCTTACACAGAAGCGGCCTTGAAAAAGTTCTACGCCGTTCTCCCTGAAGTCAGCGAGACGCAATTTCGCATGCACAATGAGTCCGGCCTGCTCAACAGCGAGATCGAACCCTTCTGGCATGACATCTTCGGGTTCTTCAGCAGCAGCCAGAAGAACATCACCCTGGAACTGCGCGCCAAGGGTCTCCCGAAGACGGTTATCAAGGATGCGCAATCGAAGGGTCTCTCCATCCAGCTGGATACGAAGATCTGGATGGAACAGATGGGTCTGCCGTACCACCCGACGCACATCAACAAGGAGAATCAGCAGGAGGCCCGGCATGGCTACGCCGATCTGCTCGAGTATCCGAAGACCTACAACATGAACTGGGCGCTCTGGAACGGCGGCACACAGCGCCTGCTGCAATGGGCGGATCCGGATTACGCGAAGCGAATGACAGTCAATGCACGCCTGTACGACGGCGCGGCCGGAGGTCTTACGGTCACCGAAATGGAAGCGACCAAAATGATCGGCGAGCCGCCGGACGTGCGGCCCCACGACTACCTGAATCCCAAATACAAATACTTCGACTACGAGTTCGAACGCTACTGGGCCTTTTTCAAGGTCTGGGGACGGCTCATGTACAATCCACAGGCGACGTCCGACGTCTGGACGCAAGGCTACGTACAGCGCTTCGGAGCCGAAGCCGCTCCGCATCTCATGAAGGCGCAGCAGCTTTCGAGCCGCGTGCTTCCGAGAATCGTTGCCGCCAGCTATCCGTACCGCATGTTCCCCACTACGCTCGGCTGGCCTGAAATGCAGCACATGGGAAGCCTGCCCCAGTTCGCGCAGCAGGAAGAAGGCAGCGACACCGCGCAGTTCGAAAACCTGCATGACGAGGCGGCGAGTATCATCGCCGGAACAGACACCGCCATGCGCCGTCCCGAAGAGACCAGCCGCTGGTTTGCACGGACGTCCGATGCGATTCTGGCCGAAACCTCGGCGGCGGAAAAGAGTCTCGCTGGCCGACCCGCGAGCAATGAATTCAGGTCCTCAATCGCGGATGCGAAGATACTTGCCGCGCTCGCCCGATATCACTCCTGGCGTCAGCTGGGAGGCGTGAATTACAACCTGTACAAACAGGCCGGCAGTCTCGCCGCTTTTGACGACGCTATCGCCGATGAACGCAAGGCCATTCAGTCCTGGCATGAGATGGTGGATGCCGCGGGTGACTTCTACATTGACGACATGGCGTTCGGCGCCATCGGCAGAGCGTTTCCCCGGCATTGGAAAGACGAACTCAAGGGGCTCGACGCGGAGTTCAATCAGTTGCTGGCAGAACGCCAGGCCGCAACCGCAAAGGCCGACGCCAAATCTGTTGTCATTCCGAAGCGCGATCCCGACCCGAAATTGCCGGTCGTGACTTTCATTCCCGCCGCGACAGCGATGCCCGGCCAGGACGTTATCGTGAAGGCCAAAGTAGCGGCTCCGGTCGCGCTCAAGTGGATCCGCCTTCGTTACCGGCACGTCAATCAGAAGGAAGACTTCGGGACTTCCGATATGAAGCTCGATTCCAAAACCGGGCTGTATGCCGCCAGTATTCCAGGCTCTTACGTGACCACCCAATGGGATCTCATGTATTACCTCGAGATCGTCGACATCCATGGCGACGGGAGGATTTATCCCGATCTGGAAGTGGAGACCCCGTACGTCCTGCTGAGCGTAAAACGCTAGCCCGCGTTCTTCCTGAGGAACTTGATGCCTTCGAAGGCGATGGCTTCGGGCGATGTTTCAATGTCGCGCCAGATGCAGACGGCGGCGCTTAGTTTTCCTACGAAACCGAAGCTCTCGATCGTGAGCCAGCCGTCGTAGCCAATCTCGTGCAGTGCCGCGAAGAGTCTGTCCCACTGGAGATGGCCACTCCCTGGTATGCCTCGATCGTTTTCGCAGGAGTGGATGTGCTTCAGATGGCGGCCAAGGGTTCGGATGGCATCGCCTAGATCCTTCTCTTCGATGTTGGCGTGGAAGGTGTCCAGCAAGACTCCGATGTTGGGGTCCGCGATCTCATCGCAGAGTGCCGCGCAGTCGGCGGCGGTGTTGAGGAAGTAAGTCTCGAAGCGATTCAACGGCTCGATCCCCAGGGTCATGCCGTATTCCTTCAGGACCGGTCCCGCAGCCTGGTAACCTTCGACAGCCCACTTCCATTCGTCCGTGGTTCGGCGACGGCCAGGGAGATAGCCGACCTGTGTATATAAAGGACCACCGACAAACTTAGCTCCGGTCTCGGCTGACACACGAATGCAGTCCTGGATGTGCTGCCTCGCTACCTGCCGCGCGGCGGCGTCGTCGCCGATCAGGCTTTGGCCGTCGGCGAAGATCGCGCAGACGGAGCATTCGAGGTCATTGGCCGCGAAGGCCTTTCGGACTTCGGCCTTCGGAAATTCGGCTGGCCGGAACATCGGGACCTGCACGCCGTCGAAGCCCGCCGCTTTGATGCGCGGGAGCAGGGCGAGGGTTTCCGGGCCAAACTCTTCGGCCCAGATGAAGGTGTTGACGCCGTATTTCATGGTCCGCTAGTGTCCCGTTCGGAAGTCGGGGAGCTTGACGATCTCGCCCCCCCGCATAGCCGACTCGTGCGCGGAGATGCCGGCGCAGGTCCAGTTGACGGATTGATAGACATCCGGGAATGACGGGCGGCCTTCGATGATGCTCGAAACGAATTCGTGCACCAGATGGGGATGCGAACCGCCGTGTCCCCCGCCCTGTGTGAAGGAGAGGTGGGCGTTGCCTTCGTCGTAAACGCCCTTCGTGGTGAAGCGCTGGATCTCTTTCGGGAGGAGCTTGGCGTAATCGGGAATAGTGACGCGCTCGGGCTTTTCCCCGTGATGGATCACGCACTGTTCGTTCTCGATCAGGGTCCACTCGAAAGCGAGCTTGTCGCCATAGACATCGAGGCTCTCAATGTATTGGCGGGCGGTTTCAAACAGGGAGCGCGTGACTTCGAAGGCGAGTTGCTGGTTGCGAACTTTGAAGAGGGCACTTTCCACCGCGAAGGGCGAGCCATACTTCGCGATCAGCCTGTCTTCAATGCGGCCGGAACCGAAACACGCAACGTGTTCCGCCTCGCCGCGCACAAGTGCGAGACAGGGGCTGACGGCGTGCGTAGCGTAGTGCATGGGAGGCAGGCCTTCCCAGTAACCGGGCCAGCCGGCCATTTCCTGCTGGTGGCAACCGCGCATGAACTGAATGCGACCGAGACGGCCGGTGTCGCGCAGTTCGCGAACATAGAGGAATTCGCGGGTGTAGATGGCGGTCTCCATCATCATGTAATTCTTCTTCGCCGCGTTGGCCGCATTGACGATTTGCTGGCAGTCTTCCTCGGTGGTAGCCGCGGGAACTGTACATGCGACATGCTTGCCGGCCTTGAGGGCTGCGATGCTCTGGGGGGCGTGCAGGTGGATCGGCGAATTGATATGGACCGCGTCAACGGCGGGATCCTGAATCAGCTCCTCGAAACTGTCATAGCGCGTCGCGACCTTGTACTGATCGCCGACTTCGGCCAGCTTGTCTTTGGAGCGCTGGCAGACGGCGTACATGTTGGTGTTCGGGTGGTTCTGGTAGATCGGGATGAACTCTTTGCCGAAGCCAAGTCCTACAATCGCGATGTTCAGTTTCTGCTGACTCATGGTTAGTCGTCCTGTGATGTGATTACTGCGGGCCGCGGCCACCACGGCCACTGCCGCCGCCGGCTCCTCGGCCAGGGCCAGCGGGAGCGGTGAGTGCATTCAGTCCATTCTTATACGAAGGATCGAGCGCCGCGATGTTGGGCCTGTAAGCGACCGTCTGGGCTGTGGGGAAATCGGCGGGAACTTTCTGGGTGACTTTGCCGGTAGCGGCCCATTCCGTGCCGCGCTGGAACGTGACCAGCCAGTCGACGGAACTCATCGCATTGGCATCATGTCCGGCGAGAGTATTGAACACGCGGCCCTTGCCGTAGTTCACGACGATCAGTTGCGGTTCATCGCGGCCGGTGCCCTGATTGGCGGGGTCGGAGAATGCCGAGGCGAGGACGGTCATGTTGGCGCCGGGTCCGCGCAGCTTGTTGTAGAGTTCATCGCCCTGATGCATCCAGGATTTCGGGAGACCTTTGGTGATGGGATGATTGGCGTCCTGAACGGTGACTACGTACGGGAGACGGCGGCCATGCGCGCCAGCGTTGCCCGGGGCGGTGTCGGAAACCAGTTTGCCATCCTTCATAAACCAGAGCGGTCCGTCTTTATCGGTGCGTCCGCGAAAACCGCTCACGCCGATCATTTCGTTGAACTCTTTCCAGTTAGGGAAAGCGGTTTCCGCGGCATGGACGGTGACGAGGCCGCCGCCATTCTTGACGAAGGCTTCGAACGGCGCGCGGGCGGACTCGGGCCAGTCCTGGGCGTCGTAGTTGAGGACGATCACCTGGTACTTGCTGTAGTCCGGCTTGAAGTTGGCAAGCTCAGGATCGTTGGCCTTCGGCGCGGTGACGATGTCGGTCTGGAAGATGCCGGCTTCGTCGAGTTCCTGTTTGAGGACAGCCGTGAGCGGGGGCCAGGGGTGGGCTCCGGCGCTATCGCCATCGAGGAGCATCACGCGAATCGGCGCGGCCTGGGATGGAGCGGCGAGCGTCAGGAGCGCTCCGCATGCGATTGCGAAGACAGTGGTTTTCATAGGTGGTCCTATTCGTCTTTGAAAGTGAAGTCGGCTTTGCCGCCGGCCTGCACCTTCATCGTTTGCGTGCCGAATTTTTCGTGCCAGGCTTCGAGCGTGTAATAGCCCGCCGGAAGGTCCTTGATGGTGAAGGCGCCGTCTTTGCCGGTGACCGCGTAGTACGGATTCTTCAGTACGTTGACGAACATGCGCATCCACGGATGCAGATGGCAGATCACGAGCATGCCGATTTCTTCCTGCGGGAAGGTCTGGGTCATGGGGCCCATGCCCTTCTTCTGCGAGACCATCCATTCCTTGTTGACCTCGGCCATGGCCTGAATGTGGTGGTCGGTGTCGTCGCTGTTGGAGAACTCGATGGGCTGGTTCACCATGGCGACAACGACGTGCGGCGTGTAAATACAGGCCTTCTGATCGACCTTCACAGGCGTCGTCGGGGTGGCCGGGACATTGGCCGCGGGCAGGCCCGCTTTCACATAGACGAGCACGTTCTGGAGGCCGCCATCGGAGTTGACGAGCGCTTCTTCGGATGTTACCGGAGTAGTATGCTGCGCGGCGCAGACGGGGTCGGCATCCAGCTTCAGGACTCTGGCTTTGGGCGGCGTCCCGGAGAAAGTCACCTTTCCGGTTATGTTGCCACCAGCCTTGGGGGTCTGCGCGAGAAGGAGAATCGCGCCACCGACGAAGGCCGCTGCAATGAAAGTATTGCGCAGCATTACGGGGCCACCACGTGGAGGACGCCCCTCATGGTCTGCCAGTGACCGGGGAACGTGCATAAGAATGGGTAGTCGCCGGGGCGCGCGGGTGCGTAGAATTCGAGCGTGCCGGTTTTGTTGGTTTCCACGAGTTTCATCCAGAAGAGAATGTCGGGCGTGGACGGCAGATAGCTGTGTTCCTCGGCCAGCGGCACTTTCGCCATGGCTTCCACCTGCGCGCCAACGCGATCGATGGAACCGGGCTGGATGATGACGACGTTATGGAGCACGTCGCCATTGTTGGTCAGGGTGATGCGAATGGCATCGTTGGGTTTCGCGGTGATCGACGAGACGGTGTAGGTCATGGCCGACTGGTTGATGCTGATGGAGACTTCCTGGAAGGGTCCGACAACCGGACCACCACGCCCACGTCCGCCAGCGCCGCGGCCACCCTGAGGGGGAGCGGGGCGCACGATGGGGCCGACGATGTCTTCCACGTAAGCATGCAGGATTCCATCAGCCACTGGCACGATGGGGTCCGGCGGAATGACGGTACCGGCGCCCTGTTGGGTCTGGGTGGGGATGACGGCGGCAGGTTTGGGAGTCGTTTCTTCCTTCGCCGCCTTTGCGGCGTAGTCTTTGAAGGCCGCGTCGCCCATATCGGCGCGCATGGCCTTGAAGAAGCCTTCGCGGTTCTTCGCAGCGGCATCGTGAACGGCCATGTTCAGGAACTCATCGTTCTCGACGTCTTTGGCTTTACCGAGCTTGTACAGTTCGGCACCGATTTCATCGGAGGGCGGCAACTGCGTGAGGAAGAGGATGGCAGAGAGGCGCGTGTACGGGTCCTTGTCCTGTAGCATGCCGGCATCGCGCATCGCCTTCAGGGAGGCGGGGGTCGCGGGCAGAATCTGGAGGGCCGCTTTGCGAACTCCGGCGGCGGGGTTCTTCAAATCTGCGGCGAGGGTGGTGGTCACGGCGGGGTTGGAGCCGTTGGTGACACCGAGGCCTTCGAGCGTCCATAGTGCGTGGGTGGCACCGGCATTGATGCCGATTTCATCGACTTTCGTGCTGGCTGCGAGCGAGGTCAACTGCGGAACCACATCTTTCTGACCGCGTTCCACGAGGAGGCGCTGGGCAGTGAGACGCCAGAACAAGTTGTCGTTTGAGAGAGCAGCGACGAGTTCGGCGGGCCGCTGTTTGCTGAGCGAGAGCGGCTTGTATTTCGGCGAGTTCTTATAGACGACGCGATAGATGCGGCCGCGTGAGTGATCGCGCAACGGGTTTTCGTAGGCTCCGCCACGGCCGTTCTCAAAGCCGATGGGGGTCGGGTTGTGCTGCACGATGAAGTTATAGAGGTCCGCAATCCAGACCTGTCCATCGGGTCCGACTTCGGTGAGCGAGGGCTCAAACCATTCGTCGGAACTGGCGAGCAAATTCCAGCCGTCCTTTTCCTTGTAACCGGCACCGTTCTTTTCGAGGATGGCGCGATGTACGACGCGGCCGGTGGGCTCATTCACAAAAGCGATGCGATTCCAGTAATCCTTTGGATAGGCGCGGGCGGCGTAGAGGTTGAAGCCATTGCCGGCGGTGAAGCCGCCCATCACGTCCACCTGACGGACGTTGTAGGTATCGGGCGCCATGTAATAATGGCCGTCGATCTTTTTGGAACCGGCACGCGCGGGGAGCCCTTTCACATCGGCTGAATAACGGGGAGGAATGCCGACATACACCGCGTGCGTGTTGTTGGCGGTGGAGCCGAACAGGTCAAAAGTTTCGGAGAAGCCGAGGCCCCAGGTATTGTTGCTGAAGGCACCCATGAATTCCATTTTGGTGCCATCCGGCCGCATGCGGAAGATGCCCTGCTGGAAGTTCATCGTCTTGCCGTCGGGCGTTTTGCCGTTGAAACCGCTGTAGCCGATGGAACCCCAGATGAAGTTATCGAAACCGTACTGGAGGTTGCCGATACCGGAGTGGGTGTCGCGCGTGCCCCAGCTATCCATCAGAACTTTTTTTACGTCGGCCTTGTCATCGCCATTGGTGTCCTGGAGGTAATAAAGATAGGGGGCAGCGCCGACGATGACTCCGCCGTTCCAGAATGTGAGGCCGGTGGGGATATTCAGGCCTTCGGCGAAGACGGTGAACTTGTCGGCCTTGCCATCGCCGTCGGTGTCTTCGCAGATCTTGATGCGGTCTTTGCCGACATAGTTCTTGTCGGTGGGGAAATAGTCGTTGGGATAGTCGACGGATTCGACGATCCAGAGACGGCCGCGCTCATCCCAGTTCATGGCGATGGGCTTGGTGATATCGGGTTCGGATGCGAACAGCTGCACTTCGAAACCGGGCGGCACCTGCATGGTCTTCATGGAAGCCTGGGGAGTGAGGGGCTCCTGATACTTCAGCGGCGGAACGCGCTTTTCGTAATTCGGAATGAAGACGCTCGGCTTGTAGCTGATGGAGGGCATGTCCAGTTTTTCCCATTGGTCGCGGAGAGCATCGCCGCCGGTCCAGAGAACAGCGCCGCGGATGAGCGCGGTGAACGACGGGTCCTTCCAGGTTGTTTCATCGTGACCGAGCGCGGTGTAGAAGACGCGGCCTTTGCCTTCGTTGCGAACCCAGGAGACGGCTTCACGCGCGGCGCCTTCGGGGCGGTCCATCAGGACGGTGCGGTCGGCGGCGGCATCTTTGTTGACGTAGGGTTCGTCTTTGGTTTCGAAGGGCGTGAACTCGCGGAGGACGGGATGCTGCGATTGCGTCACGGCTGCTTTGAAGGTGGAGACGGGGCCGTGATGGTCGAGACGTCCACCGATCAGTTTGGCCCAGGCGGCGGAGTTCTTAAACATGTCCGACGCGGAGTGGATGGCGACAAGACCTTTGCCACCGCTGACGAAGGAGGTGATTGCGGTTTCCTGCGCGGGGGTCACGGTGGGGAAGTTGCCGTAGACCATCAGGACGTCATATTGCGCGAGGTTGGCGGAATTGAGGTCCTTGAGCTCATCGGTGAAAGAAACATTGAGGCCTTCTTTGGCGAAGGCGGGGACGAAGAGAGCGGTGGCCTTTTGGGAGGAGTGCTCCTCGGTATCGGCGCCGAGAAAGAGGATCTCGATGCGGCGGGAGGCGGAAGATTTGGCGGCCGTCGCGGGGGCCGCTTTGGCAGCGGCTTTAGGCGCGGCTTTGACGGGAGTTTTGGGTGCGGCGGGCGCGGCGTTCTGGGCCATCAGCGAGTAACCCGCGAGAGAGGCTGTGAGGGCGATTGCGGTCAACGAACAGATGGACCAGGGGCGGTTGGAAATCAGGGGTGAAGGATTCGGCTTCATGGGGGTTAGCTCTCTCTTAATTGATGGACCGTGGTGGGGCGGGTCGTCCGGGCAGATTGATTGCTGGACCACAATCTGGAAACGGTTCCACCCAAGCCTTAAAATTCTATCCAAAGCCGTTTGGCAATGCAAGGGCTGGGCGGCGGGGTCGATGGGGATGGGTTGAGATGGGGTCACACTACCTCCGGGGCGGTTTCGGGGCCGTGGCTTTGCGGGTTCGTGGGGGTGTTAAATGGGTTTACAAATTTGGGCCGATTCTTTAGTTTGTTCAAGTTGGCGGGTTCGCTTGGTACGGGCGTTTTTTTCGGCGACGGACGGATTCCGGCGTTAAACGGGTTGACACCTTTATTAAGGTGGTGGAACGGCGCAGATGGGAAAGTCGATATCATTCGTTTCGACTCTACACTATAAGGTCAAGGAATCGGGGGTTTGGCGGGGTGGGTTTTTGTTTGGAAGATGTTGACGGGTATGGGGTTAGTGGTCAGTTGAGAATGTTGTGATCGGTCCTGGCGGCTGAGTGATTTGGTCGGTAAGCTATTGATTCTAAATCGATGGCGGTGGTATTATGCACATCAGCGGCGCTACTAACAGCAGCCTTGCTATGATTCCTTGGTGGCCAAGTCGCTACGGTGCCGTTGTGGTTGGCCTGGATTGAGGCGGACTGAACGGACGTTTATTGAGAGACTCTTTTGCGGTTTGTTGCTACCTTACCGCTGCTTCCGGTGCGGGGCTCGGCAGATAAGATTCGCGTGGCCCCGGGTCGGGCGACCCGAGTAGATAATGGACCGACCAATACCGCATTACAATGCCTTACGATGGCGATGGCTGTACTGGGAGTTTCACTAGGTGGTTCGGGGCTACAATTGCAACGTGTCCCCGCTTATGCCCGTTGCGAATTGTGCCAACTGCGTGCTTTTGTTTGAAAAAATAAGCCACCTTACAAAAAAACAACTGGCGGCCATCTCTGCACGTGAAGAAATGGCGCCTAAAGACGCGATGGACGCCGAATTTTCTGCACTGACAAAGCAAGCTGAGTTCTGGGCTTCGGAGCGCCATCGGGCCATGGAAGTATACAGGGACCACCAGCGCAGTCATGGCATCGAGTAATATCGCTCGTTGAGTGTGGGCTCAGTTAATAGGAATCCCGCTGATACCAGCCAATAAGGCGTAGTTGACCTTGATGACAGCCTGCAACTCTGAAAGGTCTTCTGGCTTCAGCAGTGGCACGATGGAAGCTGCAGCGGTCCAGAACCGCAAACCCTAAAATCGTATCAAGAAGAACGTGAGGTATTTTTCTGAGTATCAGGCACTCATAAAACTGTAAAGTTAAGAACAGGGTGCGTCTGAAGCAGCGGATGCAGCGGTCGGGCTGCTCGGGAAAGCTTGATCTTCAACTGCGCAGCGCGATGTCGCGGTGGACTGGAGCGGGGCGTATAAGAAGTACGTTGGTGAGAATACTTCGCGCTAGTGTATTCTCGTGGATGAGTGGAGTGGCGACGAATAATTTGCGGCTTGATTGTGCTGCTCTTCGCGGCGGAGGCTGTCACGCCGCTTGCGGCAGCAGTTTCGCCGGGCGCCATGCAATGCTGCCGGCGGATACACGGCAAGAAGGCGTGCTGTCCTCAATCACATAGTCAGTCGGCAGGCGTCGCTTTTACCGACGCGCGTGGCTGCGCCAACGATTGCGCTGGGGTCGCTCCTGGGTTGTCATCGCTGGTTGTGCTGTCAGGGTTGATGCTAATGGCCCTGTACATGGGCCTCACGGCTATCTCTCCGGAACCGTTCCCCTTCGTTTCAGCCTTCATTTCATCGAATTCGTTTCTACGA
>JAICJH010000122.1 GCA_025928545.1 Bryobacteraceae bacterium
GCGCGTAGATGAGAAAGTGGTGCGCGGAAAGCAGCACCATCGATCCCATCCACAACTTTGGTTCGCTGTTCCAGTAACGCCGCGCCAGGTTCCATAGAAACTTCCAATACGAGGCGCGGTAGCCGGAACGAACTCCCTGCGTCCAAACAGACGACGCGAGCAGCCGCAGGTTATATGACATCGGCAACTGCGGCGGCTTCTGAGTGGGCCGCGTTTTCCAAGCCTCCAGCGACCGAAACGCGCGGCGGAAGAAAGCCTCCGGTTCGTACAAGTCCAGCAACAGTCCGCTCAAGCCCCGCATCAGAACTGGCAGAGGCATTGACGTGCGGAAATTCGGCGAACTGAAGTTCGAGGTCGCTTCGCTCCCTTCGAACAGGCGGCCTTCCTTCTTCATACGATCGTGAAGCGGCGTGGTTGGCGGAGCCTGCAGCATGCCCGTCATAGCCCACGCGATAGCCGCTTTATCGATGAACTCCTTTTGCCGCGCGAATATCGTCTCGTCGTCCGAATCGAACCCCACGATGAACCCCGCTAAAACCCATAGCCCGCTCGCCTGAATGACGCGGACCTGCACCAGAATGTCTCTCCGCAGGTTCTGGAATTTTTTCGAGCCCTTGAGCGCTTCCTCCGAAGGCGTTTCGATTCCGAGGAAGACGTACATGAAGTTCGCGGCGACCATTGCGCTCATCAGTTCGGGCCGGTCCGCCAGATCGACCGACGCTTCCGTATAAAACGAGAACGGCCGTCCGTGGCGACTCCCCCAATCCTCCAAATCGCGTGATAACTGCAGCGCATTTTTCGCGTTCCCTATGAAGTTGTCGTCCACGATGAACACTTCATTGCGCCAGCCCAACTCGCGCAATCGATCCAGCTCCGCAATTGTTTGTGCGGACGACTTCGTTCGCGGCTTCCGTCCGTAGATCGTGATGATGTCGCAGAAATCGCATTGAAATGGGCAGCCGCGGGAAAACTGTACGGGCATCGAAGTGTACATCTCACGACGCAAGAGATCGAACCTCGGAATGGGGCTGCGCGATATGTCGGGTTTATCCACAACGCGATAGACCGCCAGCGCCGTTCCCTCTTCCAGAGCCTGGGCGATTCCGGCGAAAACTTCTTCCGCTTCGCCCACCATTACGTGATCCGCAAAACGGCTCAAGAGTTCGGGTTCGCTTGACGCCCAGGGTCCGCCGATAAATGTGCGAATTCCGAGCAATCGCGCCCGCTGCAGAATTGCCATAGCATCGCCGCGTTGAGCATGCATTGCGCTGACCATTACAAGATCGGCCCAGCGGAAGTCTTCATCGGAGCACCGGTCGAAGGCATGGTCTTTCAGTCTGAGCGTCCAAGTTCGCGGACAGAGAGCAGCCACCGTAATCAGTCCGAGAGGAGGCGTCATTGCCCCTTCCGGGAGCATGTCCAATACACCTTCAAAACCCCAAAATGAAGGTGGAAATCGCGGCCAGATCAGCAATACTTTCAGATTTGGGCCGAGCGGAGGGAGTGGGCAGGGCGAGGTTTGAGCCGATAAGTGACTGAGGATTGGCGGCGCGACCGAAACCGAGGGCATCACGTCATTCTCTACCATTCAAATCGGGGGAAAAGGACGCGACGGCTTCGGTACAACGGACGCTTTTGGGAGGATCGGATCGGTTCCCTCATTTGGGATGGCGAAATTCACGTCGCAGACGAACAGCCTGGGGCACTGCCGCCAGTGATCTCTCACAGCACCCGCAAATCGAGGCTCTGGGGCGATCTGCTGCCTTGTGGTGCGCGGTCTTCACGTCGATGCGGCACCCCCGGACGGCTTTATCTTCTAATGGGTCTTGCCGCGCCCTGTTGTCAATCCGAGCAGTTGCCCAGGTTCGCCGCGCGATAGCACGCTCCGTGTGTTCAGCGGTTGCATCCACGCCGGTGTCGAAATTCGACGCTCTCGAAACGGATCATACTCTCGACAGAATGCAGAGCGTTTTATAGGTCAGCGGCGCGGCGCCGGAGTGTTGGGGTAGACCGAAAGTTCCGGATCATGCGGAATTCGCATTACCTTAACCCGGGTTTTTCGTTCCATTGATCCACAACACCCTACTCTTGGCCGGCAGGGCAGGCAAAAGTGGTACGCCGGAACAAGGTGCCGAGGAATCCCGCTGAGAGCGAAGCTTTAAGGAAGACGCTGCAACACCGAATCGGGTGAAACGCGGGCATGAAGCCCACAGGATACGTGGAGGAGGCCAGCTGCAGATGCGGAATCTCAGGCCTGTCTAGGACTGTGCTGCCGTCGATCGCGCGAACAGTTCCTCAATGCAACTGATAAGCCCTTCGACAGAAAAGGCTTCGGAGGAATGCATATTGCGGCTTCCGCCATTCCGGTTGATCGAGCGAGTCAGTCCAACCCGAGATGAATAGCACCGGCAACCTTTGAAGTTTGCGCCACAGCCCGCGCGCCAGGGATACACCATCCATGCGCGGCATTTTGATATCGGTGATCAGAAGATCTACCATACCGCCGTCCCGCTGCAAGACGTCGAGAGCCACCATCCCGTCAGTTGCGAAATCCACGAGGTCATGTCGCGCCGTCGACACGTTGCGCAGCGGGAGGCCCGGGTCTGGCGGATGATCGTCGGCAAGCAAAATCCAACATTGCGTTATGCCCCGACCTCTTTTCTGTATCCGAAATGACGAGCCTGCGCACGAGCAGCACTCTTGTGGAGCCCAAACGCCCGAGATAAGGCGATCGCGTGCAACGATGGCGTGAGGCCCAGGAGCCGAACGGATGGTCCCCGACCAGCAAACCCCCGAATCAATCACCGCGTCGGAACCCGGCGCAGAATCCGACGAAAAGCAGCAGACGGGGCAGCTCTTTCCGGTAGTCGCCATCGGCGCTTCGGCCGGCGGGCTGGAGGTCTTCACCACCCTCTTGCGGCATCTGCCCACGGATTCCGGCATGGCCTTTGTTTTCATCCAGCATCTGGCCCCCCAGCACGAAAGCATGCTGACGCGATTGCTTTCGAGGGAAACGGCGATGCCGGTAAGCCAGATCGAGGACGGGACGTTGCTTTCGCCCGACCATGTATTCGTAATCCCACCAAACGCCGCAATGACAGTCTCCGGTCTCGCCCTCAAGCTCACACCAAGAGCCGGCGCCGGAACGGCGATCGACGGGTTTCTGCGCTCACTTGCCGCCAGCCATAAGAGCAGAGCGCTCGCCGTGATTCTCTCGGGCACGGGATCGGATGGAGCACTTGGAGTTCAGGCAATCGCCGAGGACGGCGGCGTAGTGTTCGCGCAGTCGCCGGCAACGGCAAAGTTCGATGGTATGCCGCGGAGCGCAATCGCTACCGGTTGCGTCGACTTCGTTCTGGCCCCGGAAGAGATCGCCACCGAACTCGCCCGGATCTCCCGCGAACCGCACCTCATCGAGCGGGGGCATCCGGAGCCCGCCGAGCAGTCTCCCGACTCGGAGCGGGAATTCCAGACCATCGCCGACCTTTTGCGAAGCGGCACCGGCATCAACTTCGGCCTCTACCGCCAGACGACCGTGCGGCGCAGAGTGCTTCGCCGCATGGCGGTGCTCAAACAACGTAACCTGCGCGACTACGGTGTGTACCTGAGGGGGAACCCCGACGAAGCGCACGCTCTGGCGCAGGACATTCTGATACGCGTGACCCGTTTTTTCCGCGACCCGGAAGCGTTTGAGGCGCTCAGCCGGAAGGCATTTCCGGCCCTGATCCGGAAGACGCCACGTGACCGTGCGGTGCGGATCTGGGTGGCAGGCTGCTCCACTGGCGAGGAGGCCTACTCGATTGCGATGTGCTTCGCTGAGGTGGCGGAGCAGATGCAAAGCCGGACGCAAATTCAGGTCTTTGCCACGGATATTAACGAAGCGGCAATCGAAAAGGCGCGTCGCGGCACATACCTGGACAACATCGCAGCGGATGTCTCACCGGAACGCCTCTCGCGCTTTTTCGTACAAGAAGGACGGGATTTTCAGATCGGCAGAAGGCTCAGAGACCTTTGTATCTTCTCCCGGCACGACCTGCTGAACGACCCGCCTTTCTCGCGGATGGGTCTCGTCAGTTGCAGAAACGTATTGATCTACCTGGACCAGATGCAGGATCAGGCGCTATTGAGATTCCACTTCGCCCTGAACCCCGGCGGATTTCTGCTGCTGGGCAAGTCTGAAACAGCGACCTCCTCCCCCGGGTTATTTGCCCCCCTGGATAAGGGATCCCGGCTCTACGTCCGGCAGGACGCGGCGCGACATCCCGCGCCGGCAAGGGGTGCGCATGTTGCCCAGCCGGAGGAGGCCATCCGCGCGCCGCAATACCCGCGCGCGCAAGCAAAGATTGACCTCTGTCGGCAGGCCGACCGTGTGATGACCGAGCGGTATGGCCCTCCACGCGTCATCGTGGACACGAATCTCAACGTAGTCGCGTATGGCAACGAGCACGCGCTCTTTGCCCCGGACATCCCGAATGAAAAGCTTCTCGAGCTGGCCAAACAGGCTCAACCGGCTGCATTGAGAGATGCACTCCGTACCGCTGCCCGAACGGGCCAATCGGTCGGAATCGACCGGGTCCCGATGGCTGGGATCGCGGCGGGCGAAATCGACCTCAAGGTCACGCCGCTGGGGGCGGAGAGGTTTCATTTCCTTATCGTGTTTGAGACGGCTGCAACGAACCCGGGAGCGGATCCGCCGGCCGGGGCGCCCGACGGTAAACAGGCCAGAAGGCAGGCCGACATACGAGTTGGCAGGCTGGAAAAGGAACTCGCCGCCGCGCGCGCGCATCTGGAATCGGTCATCACGGAGCAGGAGGCCGCCCATGAAGAGGTGGTTGCCGCCAACGAAGAACTACAGAGCCTCAACGAGGAACTGGAGAGCTCAAAGGAGGAACTGGAGGCGGCGAACGAGGAACTGACCACGGTGAACCAGGAGCTTCAAGTCCGCAACACGGAACTTGACACGGCCCGCGAATTCGCTCAGGCCACGATTGACACCGTTCGGGGTTCGCTGGTTGTTCTTGGATCCGACCTTCGTGTAATCCGGGCCAACCAGTCCTTCTATCGGACATCCGGGCTTTCTCCGCAGGAGGCGGAGCATCGGTTTATCTACGAAACAGGCGACGGACGGTGGGCCAATCCACAACTGCGGAGGCTGCTCGAGGAGGTCCTGCCCGAGCGCCATGACATGAAGGACTTTGAAATACATCAGGAGGTTCCATCGGAAGGGCGGCGGATTGTCCTTCTGAATGCGCGCCGCTTTGAAGGGGAAGATCGAATACTGCTGGCAATCGAGGATGTGACGGAACTCAGACGAACCGAGGAAGAACTGCGGCAATCGCAGAAGATGGAAGCCATCGGGTTTCTTGCTGCCGGCGTGGCACACGATTTCAACAACCTGTTGACGGGGATGATCGGTAACGCCAGCCTGCTGCTCGATTCCTCGCCGGAAAGCGAGCCCGCGGCATCGACACTGCGGGACATCATCAGTGGCGGAGAACGCGCAGCGGAGTTGACGCGCCAGCTCCTGGCGTATGCCGGGAAGGGCCGTTTCTATCTGGAAAGGGTAAATCTGTCCCAGGTTGTCATTGAAACCGGCAGGCTCATTCATCCCTCGATCGCCCATAACGTGCAGGTCAGGCTGGATCTCGATAAGGATCTTCCGTTGCTCCTGGCCGATCCAGCGCAGATCCAGCAGATCGTCATGAATCTTATGTTGAATGCCGCCGAAGCGATCGGCGAACAGGGGGGCGTGGTGAACGTGCGGACGGGCCGGCAGACGGTCCGTGGCGAATCGTTACCGGACCTGTTTCTCAAGGAACCTGTGTCTCCGGGAAACTACGTCTTTCTGGAAGTGCGGGACACCGGGTCGGGTATGGATGAACAGACGATCCATAAGATATTCGATCCGTTCTTTACCACGAAGTTTACGGGCAGAGGGTTGGGACTGGCCGCCGTCCTGGGAATTGTGAAGCAGCACAAGGGCGCAATACAACTTCACAGCGTTCCCAGCCGCGGCACGTCTTTCCGGGTGCTTCTCTGCGCCGATGAGAGGGAGCCAACGCCGCCTGCAACGGATGCCGATGCGGATGAATTGCGAGGTAGCGGGACAGTCCTCGTGATTGACGACGAGGAACTGATCAGGACCTATAGCAAAGCCGCATTGACGTCCTACGGCTACAACGTGCTGCTGGCGCGGGACGGCGCGGATGCTATCCGGCTATTCCAGGAGAAAAGCGATCGAATCGGACTGGTGCTGCTCGACGTGGCAATGCCTGGAATGGACGGAGCCCAGACACTTGAACGGATCCGACAGATTCGCTCCAATGTGCCAGTGGTCGTATGCAGCGGATTCGGCGACCTGGACGTTGAAGTTCGATTCGCGGGAAAGGAGATCGCCGGTTACATCCCGAAGCCGTATACCGTGAAGCAACTCGCCAGGAA
>JAICJH010000171.1 GCA_025928545.1 Bryobacteraceae bacterium
ATTCGTGGCTAATCACCGCATTGTCTGCTTCTTCTTCGCGACATCGATCAGTGTCGGATAGAACTGCACAAAAGTAGTATCGACCGCGCCATGATCCTGGTGGCACGAGTAGCACGAAGCCGAGGTCGGGATCAGTTTCCCGGACGGTTTGCCTTCGCCGAACCCGAAAAACGCCCAATGCCCGGCGAAACGCTTCTCATCTTTCACGTGCGCCTCGACTGCGGCCGTGCTCGTCTGGAAATGGCCACCCCGGTTGATTGATCCCTCCGATTGCGACTTGCGGACTTCCAGAATGAATATGGTTTTATCTGGCCAGCGGCCTGATGCAAGAAACGATTTGTAGGCGGACCGGTTTACGAAGACGTTATCGAATCGAGGCGCCTCGCTCGCCGCTGCCCCCGCCGGCCCGTACGTCATGCCCAGCCCCGAGCTTAAAAACACCCATTCGCGATAGTCCTTCGGAAACAGCAGTTGTCCGTCGGCCGTATATTGCGGGCCATCGTCGGCGGCTTGCCCGGCCGCTACGGCCAGCGTGACAAACAAACAGCCCGCTACACAAAAAATTGCCTTGTTCATCTCATACTCCAGGATCTCTCGGATGCTTCATACTAAACTGCCAGCATGCGACCTCTCTCGGCAAGTCTGATTCTTGCATGCGCTCTCCTGACTCCCGCGTTCGCGCAAAACGGCGGCAACCCTTTCGTGGGGCGCTGGGATTTCGATGTTCACCCGGCCTCCGGTGTCGGCGCGAACTGGTTAGGAGTAACGGACAAAGGCGGAAATCTGGAAGTCTGGTTCCAACCCACCGGCGGTCACGTGATTCAGATGAAGGATGCACAAGTGAAGGATTCAACTCTTACTTTCACCGCCGCGCCCGCCACCGCGAATCATCACGCCACGACGTGGGAGCTTCACGCTACAGGCGATAAATTGACCGGCATCCAAAAGCGCGGTGATCAGGTGATGGAACTGACCGGCGTGCGCGCACCCGAGTTGAATCGCACCGCCCCAAAAGCTTGGACGAAACCCGAGCGTCTGTTTAACGGAAAGAATCTCGACGGCTGGGAGCCCATTGGCGATCCTTCGAAAAGCCACTGGGTAGTGAAAGACGGCGTTCTGCTGAATCAGACGCGCGGCGCCAATCTCAAATCCACCCGCAAATTCGACGATTTCAAGGTCCATTTCGAGGTGAACTGCCCTGAAGACGCCAATAGCGGCTTTTACCTGCGCGGGCGGTATGAGATGCAGTTGGAATACGTCGCCGCCGGCAGCGAGCCGCCCGAGCGCTCCATGGGAGCCATCTATGGACGCATCGGCGCCAGTTCACAATTACCGCGCACGCCGGGTAAGTGGGAATCGTTCGATATCACCTTAGTCGGCCGCACTGTCACCATCGTTCGCAACGGCGTCAAAACTATCGACGCGAAGGAGATCGCAGGCATCACCGGCGGCGCATTGGATGCCGACGAAGGCGAGCCGGGCCCCTTCTATATCCAGGGCGATCACACCGGCGGCCTCATGTTCCGCAACATCACCGTCTCCGTTCCCAAGAAATAGAGCCGAGCTACCGTCAATATCCCATCTG
>JAICJH010000047.1 GCA_025928545.1 Bryobacteraceae bacterium
ACCGATAATTCTTGCCCCCGATGCCGGCAAATGGGAATCACTGATTGCATCCATCTCATTAAGCGCTTCAAAAAATACGCGCTCGTCTCGCCTCCGCCAGCAGATTCAACGCAATAGAGGGAGATGTTTTCGAAGGAACGGTACCGGTGATCTGGTGGATTCTTCACAAGAGCGCTGTAAGTTGTGGAATCATCAGTTCTCTGAAGGCTTTTCCGCGTGATCAATCACGAGCACTTCTACCTGGCCTTTCCGGGCCTCAAGTTTCAGCCCGAGCTGATCCTGTACGGAGGTGAAGATTGACGGGCCACTATCCGGTGGAGCATCGAGGGTCGCGTAGTCGTATCGGAAGTCGTAGCTTCCGGTAATTCCCGTTTTGTCGTTGACGGGACCATGAACGATGTTGGACAGCGCTTCGGTCAATTGAGCCAGCGTGGCATTTTGACCTACTTCGGTATATGACACGCCTGGCAGGTCGACAGGAGTATTTCGAAACATTCTGATCATCGGCCGATCGGTGTCATTTGCGGGTGGCTTCAGTTTGTGGGCGCCTTTTCCCAACGTAAGCTCATAGACAGTGCCTTCTCTCATCTCTCGGTGAACCTGGAGCCTGAAGCGATCCTCCAGCAGAGTCCTCAGCATGGCCAGCACCTGATCGCGACTCGCGTTCGGGGCGGCCGTCGCTTCGATATTGAAACGATCGTCCCGCAGCCAGGAAGGGCCACCAAAGATCTGGTAATAACGCACGCCGTAAGCCTCGCGAATCAGAAGCTCCAGGGTCCAGTTGGTGGATACGAGGCGTCCACCCGTGATGCGGAAATCCAAGCCTACTCTCAGCTTTGGGTCGGTAGGTTTGACGCTGGCTGCGTCGAATACCGGAGCAGGCGCCTGCGCGCGGACCGGCGCCGCGCTAAAGACCCCCAAAGTCACCGGCAGCGCAATTGCGGCTATCGCGAGCGCCACCAGAGCGATTTTCCTGACGAGGTTCACTCGCAGCACGGCTCTGTTTTTCATAATGGCTTCGATACGTTTCTTCAGGTCCGATCCAGTCACTCCGGAGACGCATGCCAGCGGCGATTCGATGTAGAGCCTGCAGACGTTGAGAATGCTCTCGGCATAGATTTGCGGTCTGGCGCCGAGGCGGAGTACTTCTTCGTCGCAGGCGCGTTCCCGCTCCTCCACCAGCCGCACGCCGAGCCACCAGAGCAGCGGATGAAACCAGAAGATTGCCTGTACCACCATGTGTATGGCCGCGGTCAGATTGTCGCGGCGGCGGACATGGCAGAGTTCGTGGGCGAGGATGGCGTTGAGTTGCGCGGGGTCCAGTCGATTTCCGATTCCCGCGGGGAGCAGCAAGATCGGGCGGACAATGCCGACCACACCCGGTTCAATAAGGCCGGAGGCAAACTTCACCGGAACGGGAAATGTGATGTTTGCCGGCACGGCGGCGCCACGTATTGCGTGGACTCGTTTCCAGCGACGCAGCCAGCAGATCGCGATGGCGGCAAACCCGCAGCCCCACAGGGCCAGCAAGGCCGAAGTGAGGTAACCGCGATTGAACGCACTGCGCGCGGCTCGCGGTGCGGGGAGCGGGAGAGTCATCAAAGGCTGGCTAACTTGCTCCACTGTCGAGACCCATTTCGATTGGGCCAGCGCGGCGGATTGGGGTGGAGGAACCAGTGTTCCGATTCCGACGAGGACCGAAAACGGGATTAGAAATTTGATCGACGCGATGACGAGAATGGCGTGCCGCAGTTTGGCCGGGTTCTTTCGCAACGCGAATGTGAGGAGACAGGCGACGGCTGCAAAGATGGTGGATTGCCACAAATGGGAGACGATCCCCGCGATCATAATTCCTCCTCTTTTCCTTCGGCCTCCTGAAGATTCAGGATGGCTTTTTCGGCTTCCCGCACGTCTTCGAGCGTGAGCTTTCTCGACTCGATCAGGTGAGACATTACCGGCTGGAGCCTGTCGCCGAACAGTGCGAGCAATTCGTCAATCAGCCGGCTTTGCGCCGCACCACGTGAAATCAGGGCCTCGAAAATATGAGCGTGGCTGATTTTTCTGGCGCGGTGGAGGGCCTTCTTGCCTTCCAGCCTGTAAACGGTGGTCTGGATCGTGGTGTAGGCCGGACGGTTTTTCTTCGGAAAAGCTTCCTGAATTTCGCGGATGGCGCAGGGCCCGCGGGTCCAGAGAACTTCCATGATCTGGAGTTCGAGTTTACTGAGTTTGGGCTGCTTCACGGCAAATTACTATGTACGTATGCAAGGCTACTATACGTATAATAATTTTGCAAGAAAAAATATTCCGGCCGGCTGGCCGCGTGAACGTGCCGGCTTATTTGTAGATCGTTTTCCAGGGAGAAGCGAGGAACCCGAGCGCACCGAGAGCTGCGCCTGCCGCGGCGCCGGGCCCTGTGTACGTACTGTGGCCTTCGTTGGCGCAGGAGAGGCAGGCTACGGCGCCGGCAGCCGCGCCGGCCCCGGCACCTACTGCCACCCAGATCAGACCTTTGCGAATTCGCCGGCCGGGGTCGTAGACTCTTACCCGGACAATCTGCGCTTTTGCCCATGTTCGCTGCGCGGAGTCTTCTTTAACGATCAGATTATCGAGGCTTGCCGAGACGAAAGTACCTTTCGACGTAGAGCCATCCTTCAGCCCGACTTCGATTTTCTGGCCGGCTGCGACATCGGCGACGGCTGCCCAGTTCGCAAGCAGGGAACCTGCTGTGAGCAGGAAAAGAATCAGGAATGATTTCATTCGAATTTGATTTCTCGTATTACAAGGGTCGGCAGGGCCTGGGTCCAGCTGTCGGGAATCGTATCGAATGCCAGACGGAAAGGCCTGGTTGCACCCGGCGCCAGGGATCCGGCGGTGTTGCCGACAATATAGTCGTTCTCACGGGCGACGATTTGATTGCTGTAATCGTAAAACACGCAGGTGACCAGCGCCTGCTTCACGGCCCGGTTGCCATGGTTGGCGATATTGCCGAGAATTTCTACCACCCGCTGGTTGGTGAAGCTTTCAGCGGCCTGCATGTGTACGCCTTCGAGAGCCAGATTCGGCAGATACTGACGGGCCTCCGGGGTCAACACCGGTTCGGGCGGGGGCGCCGGTTTCGGCCCGAAGGTCAGATAGCCGGCAATGCCGAGCACCAGCAGGGTGCCGATCCCGAAGACGAACATGATGGGAGATATTTTGAGGCCCGGCTTTTCGGCCGCCGGCTTCCGGGGGTCGGGACGTTCCGGTTCGAGCGGAATCCTATCTTCCAGCAACTGTCATTTCTCCGATCATGATGGTTGGCGCGGATACCGAACCGCGGAATTCCAGATCGCTGCCAATTTCGCCCACACCCGTCAGCATTTCCTGCAAAGTACTGGCGATGGTCACTTCCGACACCGGAAAAGCCAGTTCGCCGTCGCGAATCCATAATCCTACCGCGCCGCGCGAATAGTCGCCAGTCACTGTATTGACACCACTGCCGATCAACTCGGTTACATAGAAGCCGTTTTTTATCCCGGCGAGAATCTGGTCGGGCGTTTTTTCGCCGGCTTCCAGAAAGAAGTTGCCGTGGCCGATACCTGCATTGCCGGTGATGCCGCGGGAGGCGTTGCCGGTTGTCTTCATACCCAGTTTGCGCGCCGTATACGTGTTGAGCATGTAGTTCTTCAGCACGCCTTTTTCGATCACCGGGGTGCGGCGGGAGGGCACGCCCTCATCATCGAAGGGCTGGCTGCCGAAAAGACCGGGAAGGGTGCCATCGTCAATCAGGGTAATTTTGTCCGAAGCAATCTTCTCGCCCAGTTTGCCTGCGAGAAAGGAGGCGTGACGGTAGATCGCCATGCCCTGTACCGCGTCAAACAGGTTGCCCAGCAAAGTGCGGGCGACGCGGGGCTCGAACACGATCGGAACCTTCTGGGTTTCGACTTTTACGGCGCCAAGACGGCGAATGACCCGCTCAGCCGCAGTCCGTCCGACCAGTTCCGGAGACTCGAGCCCGCTGAAATCGCGGGCGATGGTGAACCAGTAGTCGCGCTCCATGTCGCCATTCAGAGTCGCTACAGGGACAGCGGACACGGAGCAGTAGGTAGACCGGTAGGACCCTGTAAAGCCGCGGGAATTTGCGAAAACACGGCCACCGATATTGGAATCGAAAGAACCGCCTTCTGAATTGGTAATGCGCGGATCAAAGGCCAGCGCGGCAGCTTCGGCGCGCCGGGCAGCGTCGATTTTTCGATCGGCGGGAAGCGAAGCTACCTCATCGCTGAACAGTTTCAAATCGCCTGCAAGCGAACCCAGATCAGAAGGATCAGGCAGTCCCGAGTGGGGATCTTCGGTGGTCAGCTGTGCGAGATCGACGGCCGACGACACCATCTGGCGGATGCCTTCGGGTGTGAGGTCCGAGGTATAAGACGAACCCATTCTCTTGCCAATGAGGACACGGAGACCCGCACCGCGCGAACCGGCCTCCTTCAGGGTTTCCACCTGGCCCATGCGGACTCCGGCGGAAAACTCCTGGCCTTCGGAGATGGTGCATTCGGCATCGGTGGCGCCGCTTTCGAGGGCCTGTTTGATGGCGGTTTGCGCTATGTCGGGAAGATCTTCAAAACGGAGGCTCAAGCGGTGCCTCCGACCGTCATGCGATCGATTCGCACAGTCGGAATTCCCACGCCCACCGGCACGCTTTGGCCTTCCTTGCCGCAGACGCCGATGCCTTCATCCAGCTTCAGGTCGCTGCCAACCATGCTGACGTACTTCATGGCTTCGGGTCCGTTGCCGATCAGAGTTGCGTTGCGGACCGGGCGGGTCAGCTTGCCATCTTCGATGAGATAGCTTTCGGATGCCGAGAAGACGAAGTTGCCACTGGTGATATCCACCTGTCCACCCGAGAAGTTCGCGCAGTACAGGCCGCGCGGGACGGAGCGGATCACGTCTTCAGGAGCACTCTCACCGCCCAGCATGAAAGTATTCGTCATCCGCGGCATGGGGATGTGCTCGTAACTTTCGCGGCGGCCGCTGCCGGTGGCGTGAGCGCCGGTGACGCGGCTGGAGAGTTTGTCCTGCAAATACCCGCGAAGGATGCCGTTTTCGATGAGCACATTGCGCTGGGTTTGATTGCCCTCGTCATCCACATTGAGTGAGCCGCGGCGTCCACCCGCCGTGCCGGAGATCTCGTTGCCGATGGTTCCATCGTCGATCACGGTGCAGAGCGGACTGGCAACCTGCTGCCCAATGCGTCCGGAAAATGCCGAGACGCCTTTACGGTTGAAATCGGCTTCGAGGCCGTGGCCGACGGCTTCATGCAGCAGGACGCCGGGCCAGCCTGGCCCGAGAACGACAACCTGTTCTCCAGCCGGCGCTTCGACAGCTCCGAGTTGTACGATCGCCTGACGTCCGGCTTCGCGGGCGAAATATTCCGGGGTGCGGACGTTGGTGTACCAATCGAGTTCATAGCGACCACCACCGCCGGCATGACCCTGCTGCGGGACGCCGTTTTGATCGCGAGCGAGGACGAAGACGCTCATGCGAGTCATCGGCTGCCGGTCGTAATTGAGCATGCCGTCGCTGGTGGCGACAAGTACCTGACGGAGGTTATCGGCGTAAGTGACCTGAACCTGGAAAATGCGGGGATCGTACGCGCGGGCGGCGATATCGGCACGTTGAGCGAGGGCAACCCGCTCGCGAAATGCGGTTTCGTTGGGCGCGGTAATGACCGGATAGAGATTGCGGCGCGGACCTTCTTCGAGCGGAGTCTTTTCTACTTTGGCAGGGCCAGCGGCAATCATGGCCGCTACCTGCGCGGCGTGGCGAATCTTTTCCGGGCTCAGGTCGTCGGAATACGCGTAGCCGGTACGTTCACCAGAGATGACGCGAACCCCGAGGCCCAGAGAAACGCCCTGGGTCGCGCTCTTGACGATTGATTCGTCGATACTGATGGAACTTGTGGCCAGATACTCGAAATAGAGATCGGCATAGTCACCGCCGCGGGAAAGGGCTTCGGAGAGGTAGGCTTCGAGATCGCGCTGGGTAATGCCGAATTTCGTGGCGAAAAAGGAATCGGTGAAAGCCATGGCTACTTCCAATGTAGCAATGGTGGCCGAAGTCCGGTGTTATTTGCGCGCACGCGGGAAGGCTGAAATCGGGCGGTGGTTCCGTAACATTTCGTACGTCGAAATTCACACAATAAACTGTTAATCCAGTGCTGTTGAAAATACAGACATATGCCGCCGGCTTTTTCCTGCTTTTCGCCACCGGAATGGCTTCGGGCGCGGTGCGGGTGCCCACCGAGACCGAAAAGACGCTGGCTGCGGCGATTGCGGCGGCCCCGTCACCTGCCGATGCTGCCACCGTCCACAGTGCGGAGTGGTCTCCGGGGTTGGCGGCGGCTGTGGTCCGCGAAGGCGTTAGCCGGGAGAGCAAGGACCCGGCTGCCAGCGAGGCCCTGTACCGATTGGGCGAGGAGATCGCGTCAAGAACCGGCGACCGCGACACAGAAGCCAATGCCATGGGCGAACTGGGCGCAGTGCTTTCACGGCGGCTGGCGTTCTCGGAATCGGTACCGCTGCTTCGCCGAGCTCTGGACATTCAGGCAAGCGAGGGTCATGCGGCTCTCGAGGACGTGAAGGCGGCGGCCGAAACTGCCGTTTCGCTGTCACTCGCTTTAGTGAACAGCGGACAGGTTGAGGCGGCGCTTGCAACATCCGCGCAAGCGGTGGAATTGGCGCGGGCCAGCGGTGACGAACTTTTGCTGGGGCGGGCGTGGTCCGCATCCGGTTCGGCCGCAACATACAGCGGCAATTATCGGGAGGCAATCCGATTTCTTCAGCAGGCGTTAGCTATCGCAGAGAAACAAAAAAGCCTGGCAGGGCAGGCCGCGGTTCTGAACAATCTGGGGAATGCGAGCCGGAGAATGTTCGATTTCGAAGCAGCCGCCGGTTATTTCCAGCGCAGCCTCGACATCAAGCGCCAACAACCCAATGCGAGGCTGGCTTCTTCGCTCGACAATCTGGGCGAACTGGCTATGGCGCAGGATCATTTCGATGAGGCGGAGCGCTATTTCCGGATGGCGCTCGACTCGGTTCGCTCGCCGCAGGACGACGACATTCATATGGCGGCGCTCACTAATCTGGGGCTGGTCGCGCAAAGCCGTAGAGAATTCAGCAAGTCTTTGGAATATCTGGACCAGGGAATCGCACTGGCGGAAAAGGCGGCGGACGCAGGTTCGCTGGTGCTCTCGCACCTTTTCGAAGCCGCCGTTTACGTGCAACTGCATCGCCCGACGGAAGCGCAGAAGCATATCAGCCTGGTTCGCGAAATTGCAATCGATGCCGGCGACCGAAGAGCTTTTATGCGGCTGATGATGGCTCAGGGCGATATTTTTCGCGAGCAGGGAGAGATCGGCAAGGCCCGCGCGGAATACAAGAAAGCGTTGGCCGAGTATGAAACCCTGCGACTGAATGTTGCGGGAGATGAATCGGCGCAGGCGGATTATGCGGATAACAGCCGGTACGTGTACACAAGTCTGATCGAGCTTGAGGCATCCGCCGGGAAGAATGACGACGCATTTCATTATGCAGAGCTTTCGAAAAGCCGGGTATTGCTGGACGACTTCACGTCCGGCCGGGCGGAAATGACGCGGCTGCTGACCGAGCCCGAAGCCCGGCGCAATTCAGAAATGCTGGCGCGTTTGTCCGATCTCAATGTCCGGCTTCGCAGCGCCCGAGGAGCGGAGCGAAAACCAGTCGCGGCCGAGATCGACAAGCTGCGATTCGATTATGCAGCGTTTCGGACAGGGATTTATGCGGCTCATCCGGAACTGGCGCTTCGGCGATCGGATCCTGAGCCCGTAGCGGTGGCGCAGGCGGCGAAGTTGTTACCGGATGAACATACCGCTCTGGTCTCGTATTCGGTGGGAGGGAATGCCGCGTATGCTTTCGTGATTACGCGAATAGCGGGCAGGCCGGCGATGCGGGTACACGAATTGAAGACCGACGAGGCGAAGCTGGCGTCACAAGTCAGTAAACTGCGGACGCAGATTGCAGGCCGAGAGCTGGGATTCACGGCAGCGGCCCGGGAACTTTACGACACGCTGCTGAAACCGATAGAGAGTGAAGTGGGACGCAGCGGCAAAATCGACCGTCTGATCGTCAGCCCGGACGCGGCTCTCTGGCAGATTCCATTCGAGGCGCTGCAAGATGCCGCCGGGAAATTTGTGGCCGAGAATTATGAAATCTTCTATGTGCCTTCCGTAACGGTGCTCGACCGGATGTTGACGGCGAGCCGGGGTCTGAAAGGATCGTTATCGGTATTGGCGCTCGGCAATCCCACGGGCGATTTGCCGGAAGCGGCGGCGGAAGCAAACAATATCGGGAAGCTTTACGCAGCGGGGCGCAGCAAGGTGCTTACCGGGGCTGCGGCGTCAGAGGCGGCGCTGCGGGACAATGCCGGACGTTATTCGGTGATTCATATTGCCGCTCATGGCAAGTACGATGACGCCAAGCCGCTTTATTCATATCTGGCGCTGGCGGCGACGCCTGCCGGTTCGAAGACGGCCGCGGATGACGGCAATCTGGAAGCGCGCGAGATCATGGATTTGCACCTGACCGCGAGACTGGTGATACTTTCCGGGTGTGAGACGGCGCGCAGCAGTGGCTCCGGCATGGGTATCGCGGGGATGTCGTGGGCGTTGTTTATCGCGGGAGCGCCTGCTACGGTGGCGAGTTTATGGAAAGTGGATTCAAAATCCACGGCCGAGTTGATGACCGGGCTGCATAGAGGTTTGGCGCGTGGCGAGACGGCCGCGAAGGCGTTGCGGGAGGCAAAGCTGGATTTGTTGCGGAATCCAGCTTATCGGCATCCGTTTTATTGGGCGGGGTTTATTGGGATTGGGGCGGGGACTTAGGTCAGATAGGAATGGCCGCCGATTCACGCCGATTCACGCCGATATAAGAATTAGATAAGCCGGGTAAAACCAGAAACCGCCAGTCGATAAGAGTGAGTTGCTACTTTACTTGCGCAATCGCACGCAGACGATAAAGACCACTTGCTTGCGCGCGTGGCTCAGAAGCTGTTGCTATAGCGTTATGGCTTCGCCTAACTGTTCGCTGATCACGCCTGCCATCAGTTGTTTCAGGTCGCGGCCGTCGGCTGGGAAAACGAAAGCGCTCCTTGCATCGTCCCAATCGAGTTTGAAGCTTTTCACTCGGGCGGATACCCAGATTTGCCTCACCGGAGCGTTCGGACTGACCACGAAGCGGGCTGGTGGATCGTCGAATTCCACGGTCAGCGCGCCCTGGTTACTATCCACCTCGAACTCGTAGGTGTCGCCCGCATTTTCAAGGGCGCGCTTCAATTGTTCCAGGGCTTCTTCGGACAACTTGCGGAAGTTTTGTTCGTCGAGCATGTCAGGCGTCGTTTCTGTGGATGATGGAAATTGTCGTCAGCGCCATCGTCATGCCGATGACAATGACTACGGTGGCCCAGGCAACAAAGTTGTAAACCCGGGGGTTTACCCATTCTTTCATCAGGGCGTGTTTGTTAATCAGCAGGATCATGAAAATGAGGATGAATGGCAGCAGCATCCCGTTCAGAACCTGCGACAGCAGGATCATCTTCACCATCTGGAAACCCGGCGTGATGACGATCAGAGCGCTCACTACGATGAGCAGAGTGTAGAGCCAGTAGAAAATGGGCGCTTCGTTCCAGCGCTTGTTCACGCCGGATTCAAAGCCAAGGCCTTCGCACACGGAGTAAGAAGTTGAGAGCGGGAGGATGCACGCCGCGAAGACGGACGCATTCAGCAGGCCGGCGCTGAAGAGGAGGAACGCGTACTGCGCAAACGGCTTCAGGGCGAGCGCGGCATCTTTGGCACTGTCGATATTCGTGGGGTGGTCGCGATAGGCTCCGGCGCACGCGACGATGATGAAGAATGCGATGACCGATGTCAGGATGCAGCCGACAATCACTTCGACGCGGGATTCTCCGTATTCCTTGGTGGTGATGCCCTTCTCCACCACGGCGGATTGCTGATAGAACTGCATCCAGGGGGCGATTGTGGTTCCCACCATGGCGATCAGCATCGTGATGTATTCACCATCCAGCATCAGCTTGGGCTTGACGCTGTAGATCATGGCCTGTTTCCAGTCGGGCTTGATCAGAATTCCGGCGATGATGTAGACGACGAAGATGGAGCAGGCGAAGAGGAAAATCTTCTCCACGCGGTCGTAATTGCCTTTCACAGCCAGAAACCAGACAAACGCGGCCACGATGGGCACCGAGATGAACTTGCTGACACCGAACAGATCGAGAGCGATGGCGACTCCGGAGAATTCCGCAATCACATTCGTCAGGTTGGCCAGAACCAGCAGCGCCATGATGCCGAAGGTTACCCGGAGGCCGAATTCTTCGCGGATGAGATCGGAAAGGCCTTTGCCTGTCACCGCGCCCATGCGCGAGCACATTTCCTGCGAGACGATCAGCGCCAGGGTGATCGGCAGGAGGGTCCACAGCGGGAGGTAACCCCAGCGGGCGCCGGCCTGAGAATAGGTCAGAATGCCGCCGGAGTCGTTATCAACCATGGCGGTGATGAAGCCGGGGCCGAGGACGGCGAGGAAGACAAGGAGGTGCCGCTTCCACCTTTGCAGGATGGGCGGGCTGCCGGCGACTGCGGCCATTATTTCTTCCTCAGCACGGAAATCACGTCATCGGCCGTGATGACACCGGCGAGTGTGCCGTCGTTTTCAAGAACGGGCAGCGCCAGCAGATTGTATTTATCGAACAATTCGGTGACTCGTTTTTGAGTCTCTCCCGGCCCGGTGGAAATGAGGCGACCGGTGGCAAGGAGACGGAGCTGGGTATCGCCGCCGGCGAGAAAAAGGCGCGCCAGCGGAAGCTGGGCGGTTACGCGCCCCGCGTCATCCGAGAGAAAGAGAACGTGGGTATTTTCGAGCAGATCTTCATGGGCGCGAAGCTGATCCATGGCGGCTTCGAGGGTCGTGGACTCGTTCAGCACGATGGCTTCGGTGTTCATCATGCCGCCAGCCGTGTCCTCGTCGTATTCCAGGAGTTCCTTGACGTCGGTAACCGGCTCGTTTTCCATTTCCTCCAGGATTTCGGCGGACGTTTCCTCCTCCAGTTCGCCAAGAGCGTCGGCGGCTTCGTCGGGAGCCATTTCGTCGACAATGTCGGCGGCGACTTCCGGTTCGAGGGCTTCGAGGATGCTGGCCTGCATTTTGGGATCGATTTCCGAAAGAGCTTCGGCGGCTACCTCGCTGTCGATGGTGCCGATGATGGCTTCGCGGTCGGCGGGAGACAGCTCCTCGACGATATCGGCGAGATCCGCCGGATGCAGTGTCTCCAGTTTGTCGTGCGAAATATTCAGGCGCAGGCGGCGCTGGGGATCGGCTTCGACGATGTTGCAGAATTCCCAGCGAATCGAGTTCGGTGGAATGGAGCGCTGCAGACTCCGGATGAGACGCTTGGGGGCAGCGCCCTGCATTAAGCGGCGGAAAATACTGCGGACACCGACATCCACTTCGAGGACGGCCAGCGATTCACGCTCGTCTTTGCGGAGTTCGAAAGTGACGTCGTTGACACGAACTACTTTGCGCCCATTTACATCGATAATCTGCTGATCGAGAAGATCACGCTTGATCCGCAGCATGTATTCGTCGGAATGGTAGGGATAGAGCCTTTCATTCGAGAGCTGGATGCCGTCCAGGGAGATGGTTGCAATCTGATCGTAGCGGACGGAAAGCCAGGAGGAGCCGACGCCGACGAGGAAACGATCAATGCGGGCGGGATGGATCAGCGGGACAATGGCGGCGTCGCGGACACGCCCGATGCGGCGATGCTTCAGATCGAAGACGGGGAGGCCGGCGAGTTCGGTGAAGAACAGGATGTCGTAGGTTTCCGCCGTCATGATCGTCTATCCGCCGCGCGCTGTGTAACATATGTGACACCGAACACTTTGTATGCACACGCCCGTGAGTCGGGACGGGAAGCGGAAGCCGAAAATGGCTGCGGTTTACATCAGGGTTCGGGGCCTGATCTCAATATGACGCACCGCACCATGGATAGGCAAGGGGCCGGGGCGCTTTTTCTCCGCCTGCGCTGCCTGTAGTTTTCTGATATATCTAAACATCACAACTATGCACAGACGCAAATTTTTCCAGGCCGCGGGCAGCGCGCTCGCGGTGGCTCCCGCCGTGATGGCGCAGCGGGGTCCGGCAGGCAGCCAGGCCGGTGCGCCGCGCAAGGCGACGATGAAGATCGGGACGCAGCATTCCGATAAGGACGCGGTGCTGAGTGTGATGTCGTCGCTCGGAGTGAAGAATATCTGTAGTGGGGAAATTTCGCCGTCGCTCGACGAAAAATGGTCCGTGGATGGCTTGTCGCGTTTGCGCGAGCGCGTCGAAAAACACGGCATCACCCTGGATATGGTGCCTCTGCCTCTGCCTTCCGCATATATTTCGGCGGCCGAGATGGGGGCGATCATGCTGGGACAGAGCCCGCTGCGGGACCGGCAGATCGAACAGATCCAGCAGATGATCCGCAACTGCGCAAAGGTCGGCATTCCGGCTGTTAAGTACAACATGAGCATTCTGGGCGTAGTCCGGATCGGGCGCACGCCGGGCCGCGGGGAAAGCACGTACAGCACGTGGAACTACGAAAAAGCTGTGGCTCAGCTAACGGAAAAGGACAAACTGACCGAAGCCGGGCCGGTAAGCGCGGATGCTTACTGGGAGCGTATCGATTATTTTCTGGAGCGCGTGGCGCCGGTGGCAGCGGAGGAAAAGGTGCGGATGGCCTGTCACCCGCATGACCCGGGGATGCCGGAACCGCAGGGATACCGGGGCGTGCATACGGTTTTGGGATCGCCCGAGGGACTGAAGAAGTTCGTTGCGATGCATGAGAATCCGTATCACGGGCTCAATTTTTGCCAGGGCACGGTGTCGGAAATGCTGAAGGACCCGAACAAAGAGATCCACGATCTGATTCGCTATTTCGGCACGCGGAAGAAGCTTTTCAATGTGCATTTCCGCAATATCCGCGGCGGTTTTGGCGACTTTCAGGAGACGTTTCCGGATGTGGGCAGCGTCAACATGATTGAAGCGATCAGGACTTATCAGGAAGTGGGTTACCCCTACATGCTGATGCCGGACCATGTACCCACAATTCCGGGGGACACGGGCGGCGCGCAGGCGTTTGCCTTCGCTTTTGGCTATATCCAGGCGCTGATTCAGATGCTGGGCTGAGGTTATTGCAGGAGTTCCGGCGACTGGTAGTGGCTGTACATCAGCCAGAAACACCATGCCGTCACGAGGACGCAGAAGGCGGCGGCCACGCGCCAGGCGGCTTCTTTCGTGCGGGTGGAGCGCATGGGCGTTCCGGCAAACCACGCGACGGCGAATCCGGCGGCAAAGCCTCCGATATGGGCGTAATTGTCGATGGAGGAGCCGGGCATGAAGCCCCAAACAAGATTGAGTCCAAGCCAGCCGAGGTATTGGTTGCGGATCTGACGTCCAAGCGATGTCTGACTGGCGTGACCGAAGGCGACCATGCAGCCGATCAGGCCCATGATTCCGGCTGAGGCGCCGATCGAAAGGCCCATATTCATTCGTGCGCTCAGGAAGAAACCGCCGACCGTGCTGGCGAAATACATCACGAGGAAGCGGGGTGTCCCGTAAACCTCTTCGACCTGCGAGCCGAGGACGAAAAGCGCCCAGCTGTTGAATGCGATGTGCAGGATGCTGCCGTGCAGAAACCCCGCCGTGACCAGGCGCCAGTATTCGTGGCCGAGCCAGATGCTTGCGCCGAGTTTCGCCCCGAGGGAATAAAGAGCCCGGCCGCTCATTTCGGTCAGCGACCCGCTCAGAGCACTGCTGGCGGCATACAAAGCGGCGTTGATGAGAAGGATCACGAAAGTCGTGAAGTGGCGGGCCGGGATGAAGCCGCCGATCATGGCGCCTGTGTCGCGGCGGTCAATGGCGCGGGGTCCGACCTGATTGCCGCAGTAGGGGCAGACGCGGTCGCTGTTGGTTATAAAGGCCCGACAGTTCGGGCACATGCGGCGGTTATCCATTGCGGCGGGCTCCAGCCGGCACACAATTCATGCCTAACCTTCTGTTACAGAACACATTTGTGATTGTCGCAGACAGACGGACACGAGGAATCGAACGGGCAGAGGGGCGGGACTACCCATTCCAGACGACTATGCCGCAAAGCACTCGCCAGCCCTATGCCTGGACGGGGGACGGGGGTGCAGTGCCGGTTGAACGGCACCTGTGCGGATTCAGCGCACAGGGGGTCGTTGAGCCAGCGAAGGAAGTCGGCTAGAATGTAGTATTCGCCTTAAAGTGCGCCGACGTGCATAGGGGGGAACGTGGCGCGGTTAGTATGCGTCCCTGAACTTGCACAAAATGGGAAGGAACCCGGTTTCAATGAATTCACTCAGGCCCCAGAGCCTGACCCGAGTGTTGGTTTGTCTGGGCGGGCTGTTAGCCGCCGGGCCTGGCCTGCTCGCTCAGCAAAACGCACCCCCGGCGGGTAACCAGAACAATCCCTTCGAAAACATTCCGCAGGCGTCTCCCTCCACGCCCGCGCCTCGTCCAGCTACGCCGGCCACCCAAACGCCCCCCGCTAATACACCTCCGGCGAATACGCCGCCGACGCCCGCCATCCAGACCCCGCAGTTCGAGACTCCGACACCGGCTCAGCCGAATGCGGCTCCAGGGGCGACGTTGGCGTCTGACGTCATTGAGGCCATTGACTTTCGCGGATCGCGGCGAGTCCCTCAGGATACGCTCCGCGCCCTGATTTTCAGCCGCAAAGGCGACGTATACAACGAAGACACGATGCGCCGCGACTTTATGGCGCTGTGGAATACGAACCGGTTCGACGACATCCGCCTTGAAACGGAAAAAGGCGATCAGGGCGGTCTGATCGTACGGTTTGTGCTGACGGAGCGCAGGATGGTCCGCAACATTACTTACCCGGGCCTGAAGTCCGCCTCCGTATCGGACGTACTTGACCGGCTGAAGGAACGCAAGGTGGGAATGGTTCAGGAGTCGATGTACGACCCGAACGTCATTAACCACGCCGCGATCGTTATTAAAGAACTGCTGGGCGAGCGCGGACACCAGTTCGCCACGGTCACCCCGGAACTGCACCAGATTCCACCGTCATCGATGGAAGTGGCATTTGTAGTGAATGAAGGCCCCAAGGTCTCGGTTGGCAACATCACGATTGTCGGCAATAAAGCATTCAGCCGGCGCGAAGTGATCAATGCCATGAAGAATCTGAAACCGATTGGCATCCCGCACTCGATTTTTCTCGAAGAGCTTTTCCCCAAGACCTACGATGCCGCGAAGCTGGAAGAGGACAAGGAGCGCATCCGCGATGCCTACGGTAATGCGGGCTACGCTCAGGCCAAGGTTCTGGATCAGACGGTCAAGCTGCGCGCAACCGGCGGAGCACACGGCCAGCTGCATATTCCGCTCTTCAAGGAAAATCACCTTGGCAGTTCCGAAGACATCACCCTTCCGGTCGAGGAAGGCCGCCGCTACTTCCTGAGTAAGATCGATTTCACCGGCGTCAAGCTGTTCAAATCCACCGAGTTCCTCTCTTATTACTTCGGAATGAGGCAGGGCACGCCGTTCTCAAACGAGAAGCTGCGAACCGGCCTGAAGAATCTGACCAAACTGTACAGCCAGTACGGCTACATCGATTACGTCGGTGAACCACAGGTCGACTTTGTGCCGAACACCGATAAGATCAACGTGACGATGAACGTGGAAGAAGGCAAGCAGTTCTTCATCCGCAGAATCGATTTCACGGGCAACACGACAACGCGCGATAAGGTGATCCGGCGCGAACTGCAGCTCGATGAAGGCGATATTTATAACTCGCAATTGTGGGACATGAGTATCCTGCGCCTGAACCAGCTGGGGTATTTCGACACGCTGAAGGAAAACGAATCCTACGACCTGAAACGCAACGGGGATAACACAGTTGATATCACCCTGAAGGTGAAGGAGCGCGGCAAGAACTCCATCAGTCTGAACGGCGGCGTTTCCGGCATTTCGGGAACGTTTGTGGGCCTGAACTATGCCACGAACAACTTCCTGGGCCTGGGCGAGACTTTGAGCCTGGGCGGTCAGGTGGGAACCCTGATGACCAACGTGTCGGTCGGGTTTACCGAACCTTATTTATTCGACCGGCCGTTCCAGATGGGCATCCAGTTGTATCTGCGCCGGTTCTCCTACGATCAGGGCAGGCAGGAATCGCTCCTTTCCGGTCAGAACGTGACGGCGTTTTATGACTCGCTGGGCAGCGCCAATGTCCTGAACTACGTCCAGAATTCAAAGGGCATTTCGCTCTCATTCAGTTACCCGCTGCGGCGCAGTTTTGCCCGCCTGGGTTTGTCGATCGGGTGGGATGATTCCAGTATCCGCACGGAATCGATCGGCGCCAGTAACTACTTTACTTATCTGAACTTCCAGGGCGTGGCAGGCCCGAATTCCCTGAACGGAATCAAGACGGCGAAGATTATTCCGTCGTACAACTACAACACCCGTAATAACTATCTGAACCCGACGGCCGGCAAGAGTATTTTCGCGTCGCTCGAAGTGAGCGGCAGCGTGCTGGGCGCGAACGTCAATATGATCAAGCCGACGTTCGACATGCAGTATTACCATTACAGTCCGCGCTGGCACCGGAATACGATCGCGTTCCACATGCTGGCTTCGACCGAGTTCGGTTACGGCGGAAAAGTTGTGCCGCCCTTCTCACGCACCTTTATCGGCGGTGAGAACGATATCCGCGGCTTCGAGTTCTTCCAAGTCACGCCCGTCGCCTATCTGCCGAGCACGGCCAATGCCCCGGTGTACAACCCGGACGGCTCGCAGCGCCACCAGAAAACGCTGATCAATGGCACCCTTGTTAACACCGCTGTCTCTCTGCCGATACCGATTTACCAGATCATCACGCCGGGCGGCGACACTCAGGCGGTGGTGAATGTGGAATACAGAATCCCGCTGTTCGGACCGGCCACGCTGGCTCCCTTCGCCGATATTGGAATGAACAGGATTCTGTTCACCAATCAGTTGAAAGTGAATTCGGGTCAGGTCACCAACCTCAACAATCAGTTCACGGCAGCCGGCTTTACGGACAAAGTACTGATTGCGCCGGGGACACAGGCGATCCGGTCTTCGGTGGGTCTGGAACTCTCGGTCGTGCTCCCGATCGTGCAGGCTCCGTTCCGTATCTATTGGGCTTACAATCCGTCAACCGTGCAGACAGGTCTGCAGCCGCCGATCGTTCTGGATCCGTCCACTATGCCGAACGGCGCCACCACCGCCAACGCCATCAATTCATACTCCCCGGCTTATCCCGATTTCGAAAAGAAGAGCACCTTCAGATTTACAATCGGCAGAACGTTCTAGCGGTAAGATGTAGGGGTCAAAGAAGGAGTACGGGTTCAAATTGAGAATGCTAAGAAACAGATTGCTTGCGATATCCACGGTGGCCGTAGGGCTGACTGGCGTTGCCCATGCCCAGAAATTCGCGATTATCGACATGCAGAAGGCCGTGTTAGCGACTTCGGACGGCAAGAAAGCATCGCAGGCTATTAATGATAAGTTTGCGCCCGTGAAGGCGGCAATCGATAAGCTGGCGGCGGATATCACGGCGAAACAAAACGACTTTTCGAAGAACCGCGCCACCATGACCCCGACCCAGGTGAACACCGCGCAAAGCGAACTGGAAAACCTGACCACGGCTTTGAAGCGGAAGCAGGAAGATGCCCAACAGGACCTGGACGATGAAGAAAACAAGCAACTTGGCAGCATAGTGCCGAAACTTCAGCAGGTTATCAACGAATACGCGGCGGCTAATCAGATCACGATCGTTCTCGATTCGAGCGCGGCACAGAACAACATGATTTACGGGGACGGGTCGCTCAATATCATTTCGCCGATCGTGCTGGCATATGAAAAGGGCAGCGGCGGCGCGGCAGCAGCCCCGGCTGGGGCGGCACCCAAGGCACCTGCGACTTCGGCGCCCAAAGCCCCTGCGGCGACTACCAACAATACGGCGGCACCGGGCACGACTACGGTACCGCGGAAACAACCGGCAACCACCACGCCAGCGCCCAAGACAGCCGCGCCTGCCAAGTAAACCAGAGACTATAGAGGAATCGTGATGAATATGAAAATGAAGCTTTTGCTTGTTCCCGCCCTGGCGCTGATTTCCGGCGCGGGCCTGTGGGCGCAGGCGACCAAAGTTGCCCTGATCAATATGCAGCAGGCGATCGCCAACACCCAGGAGGGAAAGACTCAGATCGCTGAACTGGAAAAGAAGTACACGCCGAAGCAGCAGGAATTCCAGAAGCGAGCCTCGGACATTCAGGCCAAAGAAGATAGCTTCAAGAAGATGCAGAACACCCTGAGCGACGAAGCGAAGGCGCAGCAGGCTGCAGACATCACAAAGCTGAAAACCAATCTTCAGCGCGACGGCGACGATGCCGAGGCTGACAGCCAGGCGGACGAGCAAAAGATGCTCCAAGATATCGGCGGCAAGATTGTGGCGGCGGTGACCAAGTACGCTCAGGACAACCAGATCATGCTGGTTTTCGACGTCAGCAGCCAGCCGAATAACCTGATTTGCTGCGCGAGCGCGCCCGACATCACTAAAGAAGTGATCGCGCTGTACGACAAAACGAACTCCGGCGGCTCGGCTGCCGCGCCCTCAACCCCCGCTGCGAAGCCGCCTGCACAGGCACCTGCCCGGCAAACTCCGGCAGCACCGGCAAGGCCGCCAGCGGCTGGCCCGGGAAAATAGTTCGATAGTTCCAGTTGTGACTTGGGGGCGAGGCGTTTCTGCCTCGCCCCTTTTTGTTTGGCATACTCTATTTCGGAGGTAATCGGCCCAGAGGCGTCAGTCGATGCAACGGAAATCCTATGTCGTGCTGGCGGCACTGATGTTCGGCGCCGGGCTGGCCGGGTTGTGTCTAAGCTGGACGGCCCTGGGGCACCAGTTCGACCAACAGGCTTACGATTTCCTGTTTCGCCTGGAACCTCCGGCACCCTGGCAGCCCGACTCCGTCATTCTCGCGATCGACGAAGAAACGATTTCGAAATACGGTGGATTAACCGGCATGCGTGCCGCCCTCGCCGACGGGCTGGAAAAAATACGTCCGGCGGGCCCGGCTGCGGTGGCAGTCGATCTGATTCTTGCCGACGACCCGGGCAACGCCGCCAATCCCCGTCTGGCGGCAGCCTTCGCCGGAACCCGGAACCTTGTGCTTTCCTGCGACCTGCTGCCGGATGGCAAGGGCTGGGAAGATCCGCTGCCGGAATTCCGTAAGCATGCGGCCGCGGTAGGAGAAGTACACGCGGATCTCGACAAGCTGGATGCCGTGAGCCGCGATCTTCCGCTTGAGAAAGTGGCCGGGCACGATCGCCGCTGGGCGCTGGCGCTGGAAACATTTCTGGCAGTCAGGGGCGTGGATATAACGGAATCGCCCAGGGATTTGCTCGTGGGAACAACCAGAATTCCGTCGGCCGATAGCGATGGCCGAGTCATCCGAATACGCTACACGCCTCCCTCGATGGGAGGAATTCGTCACGTCGCGATCGCGGAACTGGACCGGCATCCCGAGAAAGCCTCATTGTTTGCTAATAAAGTGGTGTTCGCCGGAGTCACAGCGCAAACCGCCGTGCGGGACCGCTGGATGACCCCCTATTCCAACGGCATTGCGATGCCCGGCATTGAGTTTCATGCCAATCTCTACGAGACCATTGCGCAGCGCATGTTCCTTGTGGACGCCCCACTGACGGAGGTCGCCGGCGTCTGTTTTCTGCTGGCGGGAGGGGCGGGGCTCGCGTTCCTCTTCTTTTCCGGGTGGCAGGCGAATGTCGGCGCTGCGATAACGGTACTCGTCTCGCAGGCAATTCCGGCTCTGGCTTTTTCGCGCGGGACCGTGTGGCCCTGGATGCCTGGGACTTTAACGGTGCTGCTGGCGACTTCGGCGGCGGCAGCCTGGCGGCACCTGATCGTACGCCGGGAACTGCGGGCAGCCGAAAGCGAGAAAAACCGCTACCAGCGCTCCATGCAGTTCGCCATTCACGAACTTCGGACGCCTCTGACAGCCATTCAGGGGTCCAGCGAGTTGATCAGCAGGTACGGGTCAATGCCGGAAGCGAAGCGGAAGGAGATGGCCGAACTGATCAATAAAGAATCGAAGCGTCTGGCCCGCATGATCGAGACGTTTCTCAGCGTAGAGCGCCTTTCGGCCGGCCAAATGGAAATGAAGCAGGAGCGTTTCGGACTCGGTCCGGTTGTGGTGCGTTGCGCCGACCGCGCCCGACCACTTGCCGAAGCCAAGAACATTACTCTCGACCTGGCCGAGCTGCCTCCATGCGAGATCAGCGGCGACCGCGAACTCATGGAGTACGCGGTTTACAACCTGCTCACCAATGCCATCAAATATTCTCCGGCCGAGACCCGTGTCACGGTGGCAGCGGGCATCGGAGACGATAATAATAGAGATCAGGTGCGCCTCTCGGTGCAGGACCAGGGCATCGGGATGGATAAAAAAGAAGTCGGCCGGATTTTCGAAAAATTCTACCGGACGAAACGGGCCGAGCAGTCGGGCGAGGCTGGCACAGGTATCGGATTATCCATCGTGGAGCAAATTGTTGTGCAGCACGGCGGAGCGATTCAGGTGGAATCGGAGCCGGGCAGAGGGTCCAGGTTCACACTGGTATTGAAGCGCGCTTGAACAACGACGAATCTATGGCGGATGGCGGCGAAAGAATAGTTCTGGTCGAAGACGACGCTTCGGTGCGCAGTACCATCGTGACTTTCCTCGAACTGGAAGGTTTCAACGTGGAGGCGTTCTCGAACACCCGCGACGCGATCGCTCGCCTGGGGCGGGGCGGATGCCGTCTGGTGATCTCCGATATCTACATCGACGACCGCACCGGTATTGATATTCTTCAGGCGGCCAAAAAACAGGATCAGAACTGTGCGGTGATTCTGATGACCGCGCGGGGCTCCATTGAAACCGTTATGGCGGCCACACGCAACGGCTCGTTCGAATATCTGGCCAAGCCTTTTGAACTGGATACGCTGCTGGAGGCCGTCAAACGCGCTATCGCCGCCCGTACACCGGACGACGATGAAGTACAGGCGGAAGATCTGCCCGAGAGCGAGATGATCGGCAGTTCCGCCGGGATGGTGGAGATTTATAAAACGGTTGCGCAGGTCGCGCCGACAGATGCAACGATTGTCATTCTGGGCGAGACCGGCACCGGCAAAGAACTGGTCGCGCGCATGATCCATCGCAACAGCGACCGGGCACAGTTTCCTTTTGTGGCGGTGGATTGCGGCGCGATTCCGGCGACGTTGCTTGAAAGCGAATTATTCGGCGCTATGCGCGGAGCATTCACCGGCGCGGACCGGGATCGAATCGGCGTGTTCGAAGCGGCTAACCGGGGCACAGTGTTCCTCGATGAGATCGGCGACATCGATGCCGCTTTCCAGGTTAAATTGCTGCGCTTTTTGCAGGAGCGGGAAATCCGGCCGGTGGGTGCGGCGCGATCGAAGACAGTGGATGTCCGGATAGTTGCGGCCACGAATCGCGACCTGCAGAAGATGGTGGAAGAAGGCAAGTTCCGGGAAGATCTGTGGCACCGTCTGAATGTGGTGCGGCTTCTCATGCCGCCGTTAAGGGAACGGCGGGTGGATGTCCCGCTGCTGGCGCACTTCTTTCTGAATAAGTACAATGCGCGTTATTCCCGTCATGTGAAAATGACGGAATCCGGATTACGTGAGCTGAATAATTTCACCTGGCCAGGCAATGTTCGCCAATTGCAGCATTTGATCGAACGATTGACAATTCTGGCTCCCAACGACCGGGTGGATGCGGAATCCGTGCAGGATGCCATTGCGGCAATGGACCCGAAAGAGGGCGGAGGCGAGACGCTGGCGGAGACGGAAGCCGATCAGATCCGCCGCGTTCTGGCGGCCACGGGCGGAAACAAGAGCCGCGCCGCGCAGGTATTGGGAATCGAACGCAAGACGCTGTACCGCAAGCTGGAGAGGATGAAACCGTAATTTATGCCGGCATCGAAAATTGGCGCCATCACCGACGAATTCTCGCCGGACATTGCTGTCGCTGTGGAAGCCATGCGCGAGATCGGGATGACGGGTGCGGAACTGCGGGTTGTCAACGGCAAGAACGTTATGGACCTCACGGATGAGGAACTCGATGCAGCCCTCGAATTGGTACACGCCGCCGGGCTCGAAGTTATTGCGATTGCATCGCCGATCCTGAAATGCACGCTGCCGGACGCGCCGCCGATCGACGAACGGTTCCAGCAGGATGTGTTCGCTTCGAAGCACTCGTTTGAAGATCAGCCGCGGCTGGCGCAGCGGGCTTTCGAGATTGCCAAACGTTCGGGCGCGAAAATTGTACGCGTGTTTTCGTATTGGAGGGTGGTGGATCCACCGGCTGTGTTTGAACGGGTTGTGGATGCGTTGCAGGAATTATCGGACCGGGCCGCCGAGCACGGCCTGATCATCGGCCTTGAAAACGAACATGCCTGTAATATTGCCACCGCGCACGACACTGCGCGTGTTCTGGCGGCCGTGGATCACGAGAATCTGAAAGTTGTGTGGGACCCGGCGAATGCGTACGTGTCGTCGGAAGAGCCGTTCCCGACCGGTTACAACGTGCTTGAAGCAAGGCGAATTGCCCACGTCCATGCGAAGGATTGCACACTCGATGGGCACAAGCCGAACTGGTGCCCGCTTGGCGAGGGCGATATCGACTGGGTTGGCCAGTTCGCCGCGTTGAAGCAGGATGGATATAGCGGCTACATCCACCTGGAAACGCATTGGGCCGGGCCCGGCGGTAACAAACTGGAAGGCAGTAAGATTTGCGGTCGCAATCTGAAGAAGATGGCATGAGGCCGGTAGAATAGTATTTTCACCATGATTTCCCGTCAAGAAGCCATCGAGATGTTTGAGTCCGACGACCTGGTCGGCATCGGCATGGAAGCCGACGCGGTGCGTCGCAAACTCCACCCTGAAGGCGTTGTTTCCTACATCATCGATCGCAACATCAACTACACCAATTTCTGTACCGAGTACTGTAGCTTTTGCGCTTTTTACCGGCCGCTTGGGCACAAGGAAGGCTACATTCTGCCGCGCGAAGTTATCTTCGACAAGATTCAGGAGACTCTGGATCTCGGCGGCACCGGGATGCTTTTTCAGGGCGGCCTGCATCCGGATCTGAAGATCGAGTGGTACGAAGATCTGCTGCGGGCGATTAAAGCAAAGTTCAATATCTGGTGTCACTGCTTCTCCGCGCCGGAGATCACGAATATCGCTCAGGTCAGCGGCTTATCACTGCGCGACACGATTTGCCGGCTGCGGGATGCGGGGCTGGATTCGATTCCCGGCGGGGGCGCCGAAATTCTTGACGAAGCCGTGCGGCACCGGATCAGCCGTCTGAAGTGCAGTACGCAGGACTGGATCGACGTGCATCGCACCGCTCACGCGCTTGGCATGCGGACCACAGCCACCATGATGTTCGGCTGCGGGGAGACCATTGAGCAGCGCATGAACCACTTCGATATCGTGCGCCGAATTCAGGAAGACACCGGCGGGTTTACCGCGTTCATCCCCTGGGCGTTTCAGCGCGAGCTGACCTCACTGGGCCGGTTCATCAAAGAAGAGGCAACGGCCGTAGAGTACCTGAAGACACTGGCTGTTTCGCGAATCTACCTGGATAACATTCTCAACATCCAGAGTTCCTGGGTCACGCCCGGGTTGAAGACCTGCCAGGTGGGGCTGCGGTTTGGCGGCAATGATGTGGGCAGCATCATGATCGAAGAAAACGTGGTGTCGGCCGCGGGTACACACCATCAGGCGACTGAAGAAGAGCTGCGGCGCATGATTCGCGACGCGGGTTTTGTTCCGAAACAGCGGGATACGCTGTACCGGACCTACTTCCTGAACTAACGCCAGATCGACATTACGAGACCGCCGCTTACGACGAGCGCGCCGCCGATCCACACGCCCGGTGTGGGCCGCTCGTTAAAGAATATCCACGACACGGTCTGGGCGACTACAAAAAAGAATACGACGTAAATTCCCAGCAGTGTGCCGAATGACCAGGGCGGACGGTTGACGAGCCACCCATAAGCGAACAGTACCAGCGCTGCCATCGCGTAGAACCCCAGGCGCGCATTCTGCGATGCGGCGTGCATTCCTTTGCGAGCGAGCGCGTCGCCGCCAGCTTCGAGCATCGCGCAAACCAGAAGGATGAGTAATGCGACTCCCCGGTTCACGATTGGCTCACCGGGTACAGCAGAGATTCCATGAGCCACTCTTTGTTTTCGGCGACAGCGCCTCTCAGCGTTTCCACCAGGCGCTCGCGGTTGTCATACAGACGGTAGGGTTCGCGTTTGCCGTGTTTCTCCATCAGAGCTTTCACGATGAACGGCATCATCATGGAATAATCGCCCGGAAGACTCTCGGTGGACTGCATGTAGGTGTCTTTATCGACTTTGCCCCAGGTTACGGCCTCAGCCGGAGGACATGATGAAAGCGATCCGTCCGTGACAGGGGCTGTCGTAATCTGGACATCAAATTCGTAACCGCGCACGTTTGGGAGGCCGAGCACCTGACCCAGCGCCGGTTCCGGCTGCAGGTTGTAATTCTTGGGCACGCCGCCGCCCAGAATCAGCGTGGCAATCGACTTCGCGTCACTTTCGAACAGACCCCAGTGGTGGTACGCGCAGGCTTCAAACACTTCCGCGTGTAGATCGAGATCGAAAGAATACTCCGGGATCAGGCCCGCCCGCTTCATTGCCCAGAGCTTCATGGAATTCAGGAAGACGCTGCCGTCGGCAGGTGCGCCGACAAAGATCGGAATACCCAGCCGGTTGCATGTGGCAAGAAGGCCTGGCTTCACGCCGGCATGGCGCTCCTGGGTGTTGTAGTAAGCCCCCAGCCGGTAGCGGAGCTCCGTACCTGTCATTTTCTTCTGAAACTCAGGACGGGAAAGCACGGCGGTCAGGAACTTGTCCTGGTCCAGAAGAACGCTTTCGTCGAACCCCATGTCCGTTACCCGAATAACGTTTTCGTCCCGGAGTGCGCCATCGTCGCCGAAGATGGGCACTTCGTAAATCGGGTCTTTAGTGTGTTCGTTGAGACTGCGATGTCCATCGTGATAGCAGACGGCGTCGGTTGTGCTGAGGTAGGCCACCCAACCGGTTTCGAGCAGTGGAATAAGCCAGGCCTGGTGTTGGCCGGAAACCGTCACTGGTCCGGCAATAGATATGGTTAGTGGACAGCCAGCGGCGATGGCGCGATCGAGAATACTATAGACGCGACGCAGGATGGCTCCGCCGAAAGCGGGCAGGCAATGCTCAAAAATCTCATGGACGGACTGGCACTCATCGATGCGGCGCACGCGCACCGGTTTTCGCGGATTCGAATTCATCTCTAATCAGTTTCGCACCGGGGTTGCGGGAGACCGTGGTGAATTCCTGTGATACTGTCGCGCGAGGCGGCCTTGCTGTCTATTCAATCCGGAAATCCCAGAGACGCAGTTCGAGCTTGCCTTCCAGGTATTCGATCCAGGCGTATTCGCCCGAGGTCAGGGGTTCCTGCGGCCAGACTTTATAGAAATTCTCGCCAGGCAATTGTTTGGTGAAGATCTCGACTGAAGTCCGATTTTCCACCATCTCCTTCGTTATCGGCATGATTTCCACATGCTCCGCGATCCGCAGATTCTTGCCTGCCTCCAGCTTAATCAGGCCGAAACTCTGCTGCTGGTCGAGTTGGAAGAAGAATTCCGGACGCTCATCGTGGACAATATTCGGCGAATGCAGGCCTGCCAGTTCAACCGTGGCCTTACCGGCGATGATCGGTAACGGCGAAAGCACCCGGAGTGCCGTATTGCCTTTGGGGGTGTGGACGGTGAAATCCGCCACCGGAAAAATTCGGAGTTTGCCGTCTTCGAGCCTGTAAACTCCGGAGTCTTTCGGGATTTTAGCCAATTCTTCGCGCTCGGCCCGGGCTGCCGCTTCCTCATCGTCGAATTGTTTCGCCAGTTTGTCGACAACTTCCTTCTTCGCAGCCGACTCGGCTTCCGTTCGCTTCAGGTCGATCATGGAAGCAGGAACTTCTTCCCAATCGCCGCGCTCCACACTATAAAACTTAACGCGATCGCCGTTCACCTGGTACTCGCGTACCAGCTGGAATTCACCATCGGTGGTATACAACTTCACATTCGCCGCCGCGAGCGAGATTGCGAAGACCACGACGAACAGAAAAGCTCTGCGCATAAGTCTTAATTTCATTCTATTCCTTATGTGCGGCATTTATAATGGAAGCGGATGAAACATAGAAAACTCGGCAAGGCAGGCTTTGAAGTCAGCGAAATCGGCTTTGGCGCCTGGGGGATCAGCGGCGTACAATGGATCGGCGCTACCACCAACGACTCATTGAGGGCACTGCGGGCCGCGATTGAGCGGGGTATCGACTTCATCGATACGGCGCTGGCGTATGGCGATGGCGTGAGCGAACGTCTGGTCGGCCAGATTGTGCGCGAGGCCGGGGGGCGAGTGCGGGTGGCGACGAAGGTCCCACCGAAGAACCGCTTGTGGCCCGCTCGGCCGGGTATTGGAATCGAGGAAGTTTTCCCCTACGACTACGTCATGGCCTCGGTGGAAGAGAGTCTGCGCAATCTCAATATCGATTGCATCGACCTGCTCCAGTTGCATGTCTGGAACCCCGACTGGGTGGGTCGCGAGGAATGGCGCAAGGCGTTTGCCACACTCAAAACTTCGGGTAAAGTGCGAGCGCTTGGCGTCTCCATTAACGATCATCAACCGGACTCCGGTATCGGAATTATCGAGACGGGCCTGATTGACACGGTGCAGGTAATCTACAACGTTTTCGATCAGACGCCGGAAGTGAATCTCTTCCCCGCCTGCCTGAAACATAACATCGGCGTTATCGCGCGCGTGCCCTTCGATGAAGGCTCGCTCACAGGCCGCATCGATGAGACGACGGTTTTCCCCGAGGGCGACTTCCGGAACGGTTACTTTAAGGGCGACCGAAAGAAGCAGGTGGCCGAACACGTGAACGCTATCGTGAACGATCTCGGGCTGCCGGATGCCGGCGCTCTGCCCGGTGTCGCGATGCGCTTTTGTCTGTCCTCGCCCGCCGTGTCCACTGTTATTCCGGGGATGCGGTCAATTTCGAGTGTGGAAGGCAACACGATGGCCTCGGGCCAGGGGCCGCTGCCGACCGACATGCTGGATAAGCTGCGAAAACACGCCTGGAACCGCAATTTTTACGCGTAAGGCGGTTTCGGTATTTCCTCCCGTAATGTAATTCTTCCGAACCGCCGATAGGAGGTTCGAGGATGAATTCTATGGGCGGTCGCACGCGTAGCGTTGTTTTTACCTGTTGGTTGCTGGGGAACTGGAGCGCCATCTGCGCGGCCGGTATATCGGCGTCGCCGCAAATGCCTTTTTCATTCGTGGAGAATCGCGGCCAGGTTGATCCGGCGGTGCGGGTTATCGGTACCGGGCCGCAATTCAAGGCATGGTTTGAAGACAAGGGCGTGCTGTTCCAGCAGGGGTCGGCCACGGTCCAGGTAGATTTCGTCGGGGCCGGTGGCCGCCCTTCCATTGCGTTGCTGAACTCGCTGGACGCTTCGGCCAACTATCTTCGCGGCAGCGATCCGAGCCACTGGCAACGAAACGTACCTATGTTCGGTGCTGTGACCTATCGGAACGTTTGGCCGGGCATCGCTATCTCTTTCCGTCAGGACAAGATCGGAATGAAGGTGGAATACACGGTATCGCCGAAAGCCGATATTGATCAGATCAGGCTTCGGTTTCACGGCGTTGTCGGGATTGATGGAGACGGAGGCCTGAACGTCAGGAGCCTCTCGGGCGAATTCCATGAAGAACGGCCTTTCATCTACCAGGGCGTCGACCGCACGCCTGTTCGCGGAGGCTTTGTCCAGACGGAGGAGGGCACTATCGGTTTTCTGGCCGATTACGATCATTCCCGCGAACTGATCATCGATCCGTCGATTCAGTTCAGCGGCTATTTCGGCGGCACAGGGCAGGACAACATCACCTCGGTGGCCGTCAATTCGACTTTCAATATCATCGCGGCGGGCTGGACCACTTCATCGGATCTGCCCGCATCGGCCGGCGCCCGCCATTCAACTGGTGGTGGCGTGGATGCATTTATCGCGAGTTTCAGCCCCGTGGGTGGGCAGCTTGTTTATTGCACCTATTTGGGGGGATCCGGCGACGATCGCGCGTTCGGAATTGCAGTGGATGCCTCGAACGATGTATACATCGCAGGGTGGAGTTCATCGGTGAATTTTCCGGTGGTGGGCGGAATCCAAACGCGCCTGAGCGGCACGCGCGATGCATTCGTGGCGAAACTGAACGCAGCAGGAAACAGCCTCGTCTACAGTACGTACCTGGGCGGCTCCGGTGTGGATGTTGCCAATGCGATTGCGGTGGACACTTCGGGCAGGGCCGTGATTGCAGGCGACACTACTTCGACCAATCTTCCGGTCACTACCGGCGTCTTCCAGCGAATTCCGGCCGGCGGGCAGGACGTTTTTGTCGCGAGGCTGGCGGCGAATGGAGCGTCGCTGTCGTTCCTGACTTATTTTGGCGGCAGCGGAATGGATCACGGTACGACCGTTCAGATCGATCCCACCGGGCCGATTGTGATTGGAGGCGGGACCTATTCCATCAATTTGCCGGTGCTGCTGGCGTATCAGGCGCACTCGGGAGGTGGACAGGATGGATTCGTCACGAAGCTCAACTCGACCGCGACGGCGCTCGTACTCAGTACGTACCTCGGTGGTTCCGGCGGGTCTCCGGGGCTGCCAGAGCAGGTCAACGGCCTGGTCATCGGGCCAAGCAAAAACATTGTGGCGGCCGGCATCACCAGTTCCGCGAATTTCCCAATTACGACCGGTACGCTCCAGTCCGTATACGGCGGCGGCCAGACCGACGGCTTTCTGACCAAGCTGAATGGCGCAACCGGCGCATTAATGGTCTCAACGTTTTTGGGCGGCACACTGAATGATGGCATCAATGCCATAGCTGAGGATCAGTTGGGAAGACTTTACGTTACCGGTTTCACGCTCTCAACCGACTTTCCCGTTATACGCGCCTCGCAGCCCGCATCCGCGAGCGGGCAATCAGGCGGCATGGATGCGTTTGCCGCCACTATCAACAGCGGGCTGAACCAGGAAACATTCGGCACTTACCTTGGAGGCTCCGGAACAGAGGCAGGCAACTCTATCGCAGTCGACGCGCTGACTTCATTCATCGTTGTCGGGCAGACGAGTTCGGCAGACTTTCCCGCATCCGGCAATCTCAATCATAACCAGCCGGCGAATCTAACCTCATTCATCACAAAGTTCTGTCCGGACTGGTCGCTTTCCATCGCAGCAGCGCAGTCGATCACGACGGATACCTGGCATACCGGAGGCGCCAACAGTACTGTGTCAACCTACGGCCAAACCGGCGATATCCCGATCGTTGGCGACTGGACCGGATCGGGAGTGAAGCGTGTCGGCATGTTCCGCAACGGCATTTGGATTCTCGACACTAACGGCGACGGCATACTGAATGCCGGAGACAAGATCGTATCGTTTGGACAGGCCGGCGATATCCCGATAATCGGCGACTGGACTGGCACTGGAGGTCTGAAGCTGGGACTCTATCGCGCGGGTTCGTTCATTCTGGACCTAAGCGGCCATTTTTCGGGGGTGCCAACCGGAGTGGCCGACGCAACGTTTGCCTTTGGACTCGCAACGGATATTCCGGTTACCGGAGACTGGAACGCCTCCGGCACCACCAAGGTCGGGGTATTCCGCAACGGGTTGTGGCTGGTCGATTACAACGGAGACCGTGTCTACAATCTTTCAGACAAGAGTTACACCTATGGCCAGGCTGGCGATATTCCGGTCACGGGAAATTGGGATTCCGCGGGTCTCACCCGACTTGGCGTCTATCGATCCGGGTTCTGGATCCTGAACTTCAGCGGCACAAATACGCTGGCAGTCCTGGGTCAGACAGAGTTATACATCGGCTTTGGCGGCATAGGGCAGACTCCGCTGGTTCGTTGATCGTTTTGCCGTGCCGAACAGTGGCGCTCAGTGGCTTTCGGTCACTGTGCCGGAGACACGGGGCTCAGCGGGAATGTCGAAGGTGGCAAGCGGATCGGGATGGCCGGGATCGAAGCTGGATAGCCCAGCTGGCACGTCGATCATGTATCTCGCGAAAGGGATGTTTGCCTGTTTGACGACAGTTGCGATCAACTTTGCCAGTTCGTAGCTTCCATAGTTGTTGTGATGCGTGGTATCGCCATCGGCAAACGCCCGCGGCGCATTATCCGGACCCAAGGCCTCGTAGAATGCCTTGCTCAGCGCATTGAGCTCGATCACAGCGACATCATTTTCCCGTCCGACCTTGCGCACAGCCTCGGGATAGTCTCCCAGATTATTGATGATCTTGCCGGCATCGGCGCCGGTGCCCCAGGCCAACCGGTTCACCGGCGTAATCAGGATCGGCGTAGCGCCATGTCGCCTCGCGGCATCGACAAACATCTTCAAATCCGCGGCATATGTTGTGAAAGCGCCAACTCCCTCGCCTTTTTCCTTCTGATCGTTGTGCCCCATCTGGATCAGAAGGAAGTCTCCGGATCTGATGACGCTCATGATCTTGCTTAGGCGCTGCTCGCCGATGAAACTCTTCAGCGATTCGCCAGACTCGCCGTTGTTTGCGATGGCGATGCCTGGCCCGAAAAATCGCGTGATCATCTGGCCCCAGCTATTGAACGGCTCGCTCGGCTGATCGGTCGAGGTAGAATCGCCTGCAATATAGAGGGTCGGCAGGTAGCGGTCGGCTTTTGTGATTTCGACTGTGCGGACCGCGGGGTGTGGCCCCGTGAATTCGAGCGTAATCTTGTCATCCCACGCCCAGGCTTCGGTCGTCTTTTCGCGATCCTTGAGCTTGACCTCGCCGCCAGTCGGGATCTTCGGCGTGCGCGTATTGACAACAAAAGTCCGGACTTCGAGTTTTCCCGGCGCAATGCGGACTTTCTCCAGCATCAGACGCCGGAGTTCCGCCTTGACTGTGGTGTCCGTAGACTGCTGCGGATCACCCAGCGTCAGGGTGACGTTATAGTTGCCTTCTTCCGGTACGCGGACCGAGAAGTAGATTGGAGTCTCGCCGGCACCATGCGTCGATGGCTCGTAGCCGTAGCCACGTTCGGGAGTGTAAAGCGTTGTGGAAGCCATTGTGGCGAGGTCGAATTTCTGCGCAGCGAGGGTCGAAACCGCACCGGCGAGGATAAAGGCCGCCACCGCAGAAATCAGAATTCGCTTCATGACCTGGCTATCTCCACCGCGAAAACATACGTCGGTCCCAGCATATTCGACCTGAACACGACCCATTTCTCATCTGGCGTGAAACTGACGTTCGGCTCCAGGCTGTAATTGTGTTTCTTCATATTCACCAGCCGCTCGGAACGCAGAACGCCTGGGTTCACGAAGTTCTTGTCCTCTATGCCGCGGTTTGGAATGAGTTCCGGCCGGAACAGGTAGATCCATTCGCCGTCTTTCGCGCGCGCCACCTGCCCCGGATCGCCGCCATCGCCGCAGAACAGCTTGCCGTCTTTCGTGACGTTAAAGTGAATCGACCACTCGTCGCGTTGCAGGTGATACCAGGTGCGTTCTTTGGTTTCGACGTTGTATCCAGCCAGCCAGAAGACTTCGCCGCGCGGTGTCTGTAAGTCGTACCAAATTGTCTTGCCATCCGGAGCCCAAAATTCGTGCCCGAATATCTCCATGGACATGGTCCGCGTGTGAATCTGCGTGATGTGGGTGCCATCGGCACGCATGGTCCAGATGCGATCGACCTTATGCCAGGGGCCTTCGTGACAAAACATTAGTAAAGTGGGATCTGTCGGAGAGAATTCCAGATGATTCAGCCAGTCGGTGCTCTTGTGAATCGTCTTCACTTCGCCGGTCTTCACGTCGATGGTGAACATGCCCATGGGAATTCGAGCGGCCAGACGTTCCTCCATCATCTGACCTTTGTTCTGCGCCTGGATGAGTTGCTGCGGCTGTCCGGGAGCTGTGACGTTCACGGCGGGTGCATCGCGTTCCGTGTAGGTGCCGGCCATCAGGGTCTCATCCGCGTTCACCGTGACAACGGAACTGCGCGCGGGGACCTTCGCGATCTCACGCGTAATGCCTGTATTGACGTCGGTTGAAAAGACCGCGTCGCCCTTCAGGTAATAGACATTCTGCGACCTGCGTCCAGTAACGATCACCCGAACAGCACCGGTGACCACCGCTTTGGTGGCGTGAGTTTCGAGGTCGAGAACTGAAATTCCGGAGGGCGTTGTATAGATGAGATTCTTGCCATCGGCAGTGTAGCCGTTCTGATTGAAATAGAGACTGGCACTGCCTGGTTCGTCCGTCAGACGCACAATTCGATGGCCGGTGTCGGGGTCGATCCAGGTTTTCGGCGGGATCCCGGTGTTGGAGGAATTCTGAGCGACCAATAAGCCAGCCGTTGCCAGGCCGCAGATGACGGAGAACCAAACTCGCATGATCAATTATGCCGCTTTTCCCGGCGGACTGCCCTCCGGTTGGGATACTGGCAGGGTAAAGTGGCCCTCGCTAATTCAAAGACCTGGATGCATTCGGCACCGGCTGTCGTTACGATGCTCCTTCTTACGGAGGCTGTATATATACGACCGGAACTGCCGGCGGGGAGCAGTGTTCTGGTGGGCAGCGATTTCGAGATGCTGCATCGGTGGCGCCTGCTGTTCGCGAGGCAAGGGCTTTTCGGAAGTCGCCACACCGTGCCGGCATGGAATCCGCACGAGGTGCTGGGCGCGCCTTTCGCGGCGAACCTGCAGAGCTTCCCGTGGATTCCGACCCGTCTGGTGTTGCTTCTGCTTGATCCCGCGGTCGCCTTCGCAGCCGGAGTTGCCATGGCTGCCGCATTGGCGGCGATATTCACCTGGCTTTACTGCCGCCGCGCCGGCCTGTCGCCAACGGCGGCTGCGGTAGCGGGTTGGACGTTCGCCTGCGCCGGATATTTTTCCTCGCGTATAATGGCTGGACATCTGCCTCTGCTGGAGGCTTATCCGGCTCTTCCACTGCTGCTTTGGCTGGTTGATCGGGCACTGGCGCCAGACCGTTCCGAGCGGAGAAGACGCGACCTTGCGGCACTGGCAGTAAGTTGCGCATGCGTCGCGGTCGCCGGACATCCGCAGGTGCCGGCATACGCATTGTTCTCCGCATTTCTGTACGCTGCCTGGCGAGGTCGAGATGCCGGGATCAGGGATCGCCTTCGGGCGGCTGCTGCCATGGTTCTCGGAATTGGACTCACGCTGGCGGCCTGGTGGCCAATGTTGATGCTGATCGGGCGAAGCACGCGTCTCCTGAATCTCGCCGCACCGAACAACGACGTCGCGATGCCCTACAGCCGATTGCTTGCGCTGATCGTGCCAGGAATCCAGGGCTGGGCCGAACCCATCTCACTAGCGACGACGGACGCGTTCGCGGGCTACCCCAACGACTCTTATTTCTGGGACACCGCTTCATATATGGGTCTTTTGCCCCTGGCCGCAATTGTCATGTTGCTGCTCTGCTGTATTGCCGGGAAGCGTATGCCCGAGTGGCGATGGCGATATTTGGCGTGGCTTGGAACCGGCGCGCTCGTTTGCTCGCTGCCGTTAGCAGGCCCGTTGCTTCACGCTTTGCCCGGGACCCTACTCCGTAGCCCGGCGCGAATGCTCTACATGTCCACATTCTGCGCAGCCGTGGCACTGGGAGTTTCTGTCGATAGACTCCTCCGGATCAATTGGCATGCCGGCGCCTGGCTGGTCAGAGCCGGAGTAGCCTTACTCCTCGTCTTACATATTGCCGATCTCTGGCACTTCGATCATTGGTTTATCCTGTCTTATCCGCGTGAGGACAGTTCACCGGCGTTTGGCAGCACTATCGCCCGCGAGTTGGGCGATTACCGACTGGCGGCGGCCCGCAACGGCGCAATTGATTCCTATGAGGAAAAGTGGGACGATGCCGGGGGCTTCGATTCCATCTTTTCGGCCCGGTTTAATCGCGCGTACATGGCATTAGCCGGACAACCCGCCGATACAAACGAGCAACTGTTCGATGCGTCGGAATTACCTCGGCACGCACTGGAAGCACTCGGAGTTCGTTTTGTGATTACGACGGAGTATCGGGAAGACCTCCAACTCGTCAGCGCGACCGATACCTATTTTTATCGCGTTCCGGATCCAGCGCCGCGGGCGCAGTTCTATGCCGCCAATCAGGTTGAGTTTGCGCCCGACTCGCAGATACCCGAGCTATTCGCAGGCGGGCAGTGGCGCCGGTTGCTGTTAGCCCCGGAGGCCCGGCTGAAAATGCCGGGTGTGGATGCCGGTTCCAGGCTTGAGGATAACGCTAACCAGACCAGAATCGACTACCAGCGCACTTCCAGCGATGAAATATTTCTGAACGCCGCCCTTCCAAAGCCGGGCTTTGTTTACTTACTGGAATCTTATGATCCGGGCTGGACTGCAACCATTGACGGGACCGCCGCACCGGTCTTGCCCGCCAATGGATTCGCCATGGCGGTTCCGGTTCAAGCTGGAAAGCACGCCATCAGGCTGCAGTACAGTACTCCCGGCCGTCTGGCGGGCGTAACGATGTCATTGCTCAGCCTCACATTGATGACGGTGTTGATTCTATCCGTAAAGCCGCCCCGGGATGGAGAACCCGCGTGAGAACGGATTTTCTCGCGCTTGGGCTCATGATTGTTGGTCAGCTCGCAGCGCAAACCGCCGCCGACTTGAAATCGCTTGAAGACCGCGGCGAAGCTCAGTTCGCCGGACACGATTACCAATCCGCTGAAAAGACTTTCAACGAGGCTCTGCGTATGGCACAGGCTGTGGGCGACCTCAGCCACGCGGGACTTTACTATCTGCGCATCGGCAATTGCCGGACCCGGGTCGGCGATTTTACCGCTTCGCTCGACGCTTATGAACACACCATCGCAATCAGTGAAGCCAGCGGAGATAACGAACAACTGGCCAATGCCGTCCACGGCGCCGCGCTGCAACTGGCAAAACTGGGGCGTATGGATGAGGCGCTTCCCCTGGGCCAGCGCGAGTATGCGTTAACCCAGCAGTGCGGACACCCCGCTCATCAGGTTCGGGCCATTTGGCTGGTGGCAACACAGTACGGTTCCATAGGCAAAGTTCGCGAAGAGATCAGCATGCTGAATCGGGCGCTTACTCTCAGCCGCACTACCACCGATGTGTCGGTCACCGCCGTAATGATGGACAGTCTCGCCATTGCTTACATTGGGTTGGGAGACCTGGAGGCCGCCTCGCGGCTGGAGAAAGAGATTCTTGCGATTCCGCAGCTGCGGCTCAATTCGACAGGAACAACCTACTCGACCGCGGTCACTTACAACAATCTCGGTGAAATTCAGATGCGGACGGGACATCCCGCGGATGCGCGGAAGTCATTTGAAAAATCGGTGGAAGGAAGTCGGGCGCCGGACGATTGGCGTGTTCACGCAACTGCGTTGATCAATCTGGCGGGCATTCGGAACTCAGCCGGGGAGATCGCCGCCGCCGACGCGGGTTTTCATGAGGCCCTGGAGATTACGCGGAGAGTGAACTTCCCGGATCTTCAGAGCGCCGCTTACCAACTACGCTCCGACTCAATGCTCATCCGCGGCGACCTCCGGAACGCGTCAGCGGACGCCGCGGAAGCTCTGAGAATTGCGCGGCAGCTGTCTTCTCCCAATCGAGTGTATAAAGCGCTGCTGTCACTCGGTAAGGCAAAGGCCGCGGCCGGCCAAGGAAGTGCCGCGCGCGCGGATTTCGACGAAGCCCTGCGGATCGCGGAGACGCTTCGCACTCAATCCCCCGGCGATATTTCCGATCTCACGGGAGTGTTTGCCAACCTCCTGCCGCTTTATCAGGCATCCGTCCGGAATCTGGCCGAACTGCATCTTCCCGCCGAAGCGCTGCAGCGGGCCGAGCAGGCGAAGGCGAGAGTCTTGATGGATATCCTGCTTCGCGGCGGTGTGGATGAGCGCAACGTCATGACTCCGGCCGAGAGCATTGAACAGGGCAAATTCCGCAAGCGCATGGAGGCTGCGAATGCCGCGGTTGCAGGCAATCCTTCAGTGGCAGCGACACGGGCACTGCAGGATGTCATGGTGGAATTCCGGCAAGCCCGGCGCGTTCTGTACGACAATCATCCGGAACTTGCTGTCCGCTCGGCGGACTTCGAGCCCGCGAAAACGGATCAAATCGCAACGTTGCTCCCCCGACCAGGATCGGCGCTACTGGATTATTTTTTCGTTCCCTCCGGCGTTGTTTTGTTCGTAGTGCGCCAGGGAGTGCCGAGTGAAAATACCCCCGCTGTCTCATCCTATCTTCTGCCGGACCCAACGCACTCGCTCGCGGCGGAAGCGCGCGCATTCCGGGAACAACTCGCAAGTCGGGAACTGGGATATAAGACGGCGGCGCACCACCTGTTTAATCGTCTGCTGGCTCCGGCCATGACCTCGCTCGCCGGCACCACAGACTGGATCGTCTCGCCAGACGGAGCTCTGTGGGATGTTCCATTTGGTGTCCTGGTTGACCCCGCCGGCCGTCACGTGATTGAAAGCCGCACAGTCACTTTGACGCCATCCCTGACGGCGTCGTTCGAAATGCGGCGACTCAGCAAGGCGGTGAGTCAACGATCGCCCGGACCGGGCGATATTCAGTTTCTGGCCCTCGGGAATCCGTTGCCATCGCCGGCGCCGCTGCCTGATGCTGCGCGGGAAGTCGCGGAAATCGGCGTGAATTACCCGCGCAGTTCCTCGTTGGTGCTCACGGGAACATCGGCAACCGCCGCCGAGTTTCGTGACAAGGCTCCGTCGGCGCGAATCATTCATCTGGCAGCACATGCCGGTTTGAACAACAGCGATCCCCTTTCGTCCTGGGTCAGCCTCGGCGCTGGGGCAATGGATTCCGGCGGGGATGGCATGGTCACGGCGCTGGACATCATGTCTCTTCACCTCCATGCCGACCTGGTGGTGCTTTCGGCATGTGAGACCGCCCTCGGCAGCAGCGGGCCTGGCGAGGGCATGCTCGGCATGGGCTGGGCTCTCTCTGCCGCCGGAGCATCGTCCTCTGTACTCAGCTTGTGGAAAGTGGATTCAGCAGCTTCCAGGGAATTCATGACATCGTTTTACCGGAATCTGGCTTCGGGCGGTCGCCCGACAACCCGCTCTGCCGCGTTGCGGCAGGCAAGTCTCAGGTTGCTGCAATCGCCCGGTTACCGTCATCCCTTCTATTGGGCGGCGTTCTCGCTCTGGGGTGACGGGCGGTGAGCCCGGCCCTCCCGAACATTCGACGTGCCCGATTGGTTTACTATAGTTGAAGACCGGAGAGGGGTTTTGATCCGGAAATGGTCCATTGGCCGCGAAGCGGCCTAAAAAAAGGAGTTCTACCGTTATGAAGAAAATCACCATGTTGGCTGCTTTGGCGCTCGGCATTTCCGGTCTCGCAATGGCTGCGGAATTCAAGGGCTTCGTCGAAGACACCGCGTGTTCGACCAAGGCTGAAATGAAAGCCGACGCCGATTGCGCCAAGAAATGCATCAAAGGCGGTTCCCCGGCTGTATTGGTAACTGCCGACGGCAAAATCTACAAGATCGCCAATCAGGACAAAATCGTGGCTCACGCCGGCGAAAGCGTCACCGTCACGGGTACCGTGAAGGATGACACGATCACCGTTGCAAGCGTAAAGTAGTTTTCTCGGCGGGCGCGCAGTGAGTTCATCACGGCGCGCCCGTTTTGTCTCAGCTATTAAAGAATCGCAGCGTGGCGTCGGCGATTCGCTCACTGGCATGGCCATCGCCGTACGGATTGTGTATCCGGGACATGGCCTCGCGCGACGCCGGATCGTCCAGCAAACGCGTCACTTCCCGCACAATCAGATTCTCGTTCGTCCCCACCAGCTTCACCGTTCCGGCTTCCACAGCCTCCGGACGCTCCGTTTTCTCACGCATCACGACCACGGGCTTACCCAGCGACGGTCCTTCTTCCTGGATTCCGCCGGAATCCGTCAGCAGAATGGTGGCTCGCCGCATCAGATCCACAAACGGCACGTACGTGAGCGGGTCAATCAAATGGATGTTGCGTATACCCGCCAAATGCCGTTGCACCGGGTCCTGCACGTTGGGATTGCGATGAACCGGATAGACGACCGTCACGTCGGCTCTGGATGCCAGTCTGTGCATGGCACGGCAGATGCTTTCGAAACCGCCGCCAAAGCTTTCGCGGCGATGCGCGGTGACAACGATCAGGTGTTTCGCGGGATCCACGAACTTCCAGTCGGCAGCGGGGCGTTCGCCGGATTCCAGTTGTCCGGCGATACTGAGGACTGCATCGATACCGGAATTGCCGGTGACATGGATTGTCTGGGGCCGAGCACCCTCGGCGATCAGATTGCGGCGCGCACCTTCCGTGGATGCGAAATGAATGGCTGCGAGACGTCCGGTGAGAACTCGATTCATCTCCTCGGGAAACGGCTGAGCGAGATCGCCTGTACGCAGGCCAGCTTCGATATGACCGACAGGAATCCCCGCATAAAATGCCGCAATCGCCCCATAAAGCGTGGTGGTGGTGTCGCCCTGGACGAAGACGATGTCCGGCCGGGTTTCCCTGTAGACGGGCTCCAGTGACGCCAGAATACGCGCCGCTGAAGTAGCCAGAGATTGACCCGGAACCATCGTATTGAGATCGTAATCGGGGATGATGCCAAACACGGAAAGAGCCTGATCGAGCATCTCGCGATGCTGCGCGGTAACCGCAACCCGAACGCTGAATTGCTTCGGACGCGACTGCATGTGAAGAATAACGGGGGCTAGTTTGATCGCCTCCGGGCGCGTGCCGAAGACAAAAAGGACGGTCAGCATGGGAATGCAGGCGGCACTCCGTGCCAATAGAGGTTCTTAGCGGTGGCGGAAAGTAATGCGGCCTTTGGTGAGGTCGTAAGGGGAAAGTTCGAGGGTGACTTTATCGCCGGCGAGGACCCGAATACGGTTGCGGCGGAGACGGCCTGCGAGATGTGCCAGAACAAGACGTTCATGCTCCAGCTGGACACTGAATTTACCGCTGGGGAATTTCTCGACTACAGTACCTTGTACTTCTATGCTGTCTTCTTTACTCATTCGTTTGTGTTTACTTTACATCGTAGCGGAGCCGGCCGGTTCAGCCTGGTTGGCTTATCAACAACCTGTCCGGCTCCGCACAGGGAACTAGCCCGCGATCGGCTGGACGTTCGACGCCTGCAGACCCTTGGGTCCGCGGGTCACTTCGAACTCAACGCGCGCGCCTTCATCGAGCGAACGGTAGCCGCTCGCCTCAATCGCCGAAAAGTGGACGAAAACATCCTCGCCCGACTCGCGCTGGATGAAGCCGAAACCCTTGGCTGCATTAAACCACTTCACTGTACCTTTTTCTTTCATTACAAAACCTCTTTAAAAAAATCACAACCAGTTCGGATCTTCGGCATCCTGCCCGTCGCACAAAAAAACAGGGCTCTCGCAGTTCTTGCCGCGCAGCCCTGATGATCAGTACGATTAAGGACAAGCACCAAAGAAACGACCAGCTATGAAAATAAGTATAACCTACGAGCGGACGCCGGGATAAACCTTTCTCTCACCCCACGAACAACAGCGCACGACCTCGACGCTGGAAGGCCGCTCAGGCCTTAATACAAACGGCGGTCACGAACCGGCCATCGGCGCTGGGAATCTCGGCGACCACACGCAGACCGGCATGTTCCGTGAGCAGCCAGCGGAACGACTCCGCAGTAAAGAGGTAGCGGAAATTGAGCAGTATCCGCTCGCCCCGGGCCAGCGGAATCTCGCGGGCGGCTGCACGAATCGTCAGATCGCGTAAAGCCTGGAAACGCCGCGTGATGATGTGCAGACCATCCAGGCGCTCGTCGGGACGGGCGGTGAACTGTAGCTCGCCATCGTCCGGAGCCACTCCGGCCGCGGCCAGCGGGGCGAATACGAAGCGCTTCTGCTCTTCGCTCGGTTCGACCGTTCCGGCGTGTATATTGGCGTCGATGATCAGAATATCGCCCTTGTGAACGCAGGCTGCAATGTGCTTGATCTGGTCGAGAGGATCGAAGCCGCCAAGCGTATTTCCGACCATCAGATACAGTCGGGGCGCTTCACTCACATCGGCGGCGAGCAAAAGGTGCATCGGGCTGGAAATGTCGGCCTTAATGCCCAGAGCCTCACAATCGTCGTCCTCCGCGCCGGCACATGCCATTTCAAGTAAAGCCTGGCTCGAATCGACTGGAAAATATTTTGCTTCGCGGCCGGCGACTTTCAGCGCTTTCAGTACCTCGCGGTCGCGGAGTCCTTCGCCGGCGCCGAAACTGATGACGGGAATAATGCCGGTAAAGCCGCGGGTGAGATCGGGAGCCTTGGCTGCCAGCTTTTCCCACGTCTCCCGCAGAGCTTCTTCGGACCGCGTGGATAACGCTTTCCAGGACTGAATGGAAAGCGGTGTCCAGTAGAAGAACTTCTCTGGCAGATCACGCGCTTCAACGGATTCGGCGAATTCGTCGGCGATTTCAGTTTCGGTCAGCAGGACTTCAATATTCATTCGATATCCGACTTTCGCTCAGCAAAAGAAAAACAGCGCGGCCGTGAGAGCCGCGCTGCCATTGAAAACTATTCCTCAGGTGCTTATCTGGCGCGTTTACTTAACCACATCGCCAATAGCCACTTTGACGCGCTTATGGATGCGGCTCTTGTAGCGCGCCGCGGTACCGCTCTTGATGTAGCCTTTACGGGCCGCACGGTCGATCAGCGAAAAAGTGCCGTTCATGATGGTCTTGAGGTCGCCCGGCTCTTTTGCCGCGAGCGCCCGCCGCATGGTGCGGATCTGGTGGCGGAGTCTGGTCCGCGCAAAACGATTAAATGCAGTGCGCCGCTCGGCCTGACGGACCCTTTTCAGCGCTTGAACACGATTTGCCATCTACTTCTTGTATCCTCTTGATTGAATTCGATCTTTCAGCATACCATAGGCGCTCGCCGCGGCTATTCAGCCTTCTTTGTTGCGTGCTCGAAAAGGTAGTTCAGGGTTTTTTCGGTCTGAATGTGAGATGCGATTCGGCCCAAATCCCCGTTTTCCGTAAGTTTGCGACGAAGCACCGCCACCGGCTGCTTCTCCTGGCGGGCGATGCGATCCAGTTCCCGGTCCACTTCTTCGTTTGTCGCCATGATCGACTCACGCTCGGCCACCTTACCCAAAACCAGTGACGCCTTCACTTCACGCAGGGCCGCGTCCTTTTGAGCCGCCTTGACCTTCTCCCAATCCAGCTTGAACGACTTGGGATCCACGCCTTCCGCCTGCAGGGACTTCAGGCGCTGTTCCACCCGGTTTTCGATTTGCCTGTCCACGAATATCTCGGGCACGGGGAAATCGTTTGTGTCCACCAGCGTCTCGACGATTTTGTCTTTCGCCTCGCGCTGGGCGTCGCTCTGGCGCTGCGCGAGGATCGATTTCCGGACGGCCTCTTTCACTTCATCGAGGGTACGGAAATCTCCCAAATCCTGCGCGAATTCATCATTCAGCTCAGGCAGTTCCTTGCGGCGTACACCCTTTACGCCGACCCGGAAGCGTACCGTTTTTCCAGCCAGCGTTTCCCTGCCGTAGTCCTCGGGATAAGTGACATCGAATTCTTTTTCATCGCCGGGCGAGGAGCCAGTAAGGTTCTCCGTAAAACCAGGCAGCGTCTCGGGCCCGCCAATCAACACCTGCAGCTCGTCGGCCTTTATTCCTTCATCAGTCCCGGCCAGGCTTTCCAATGACACGACGGCATAATCACCGCCAGCCAGCGGACGAGGGTCTTCATTTGCATAAGTGGCTTTGGTTTCCCGGATCTCTTCGATGCGCTTTGAAACATCGTCATCGGTGACATCGGGTTCTTTATAGACCACCTCCACACCGTTGTAATTGGGAATTTCGAACTGCGGGAAAACTTCGAAATTGGCCTTGAAGTGGAGGTCCTTACCGTCATGGAAATGCAGATCGGTGACGTTGGGACGGCTCACGGCGCGCAGCTGTTCGGCCGCAACCCTCGCATCGACCGCTTTGGGCACCAGATTTTCAAGTACTTTTTGCCGAATATCGCCCGCGTAGTTCTTACGAATCAGCGACATCGGCGCCTTGCCGGCGCGGAATCCCTTAAGATGAACGCGGTCGCGAAACTGTTCCGCAACCTTTTCGGTTTCCTTTTCGATTTCCTCGACAGGAATCGAGATGTCAAGTTCGTGCTTACAGCCTTCCAGCAATGCCAATTTGGATCTACCTCGGAGAGAGAAAAATGGAACGAAACTACCAGAATATCAGAGCTACGGCGTTCTATCGGCGCGTTTCCCCGTTCAGCGCCCGATCAAGCGCCCGCGCCACGTCGTCGTAGACGATCGTCTCGACAAACGCCTGACCTGCCACATAGACCGCCGGAATCTTTTTCACTCCGCGTGCCGTTGCCATCTGGATCTCTCCATCGACAACCGCCCCGAGGCGCTGATCGGTCATGGCGGCGACGATTTCCTGCTCGTTGAGCTTATTCCGCCGCGCAAATTCAATCACCCACGCCTTGAGTGTCGCGGCCGTAATATGTTCCTGCTCATCGAGAAGTTCACGCCGGAAAACGATACCCAGGCGCGAATTTTGTTCGTAAACCCAGCGCGCCGCCATTGCCGCCGGGCGAGCCCAATCGTGCCGGCCCAGAGGGAGGTCCCGATGAATGAACGCCACCTGCTTTCCATATTTGGGCAGCAGCTTTTCATCGAGCATGGTGCGCAGAGTCTGGCAGTAATTGCACTGCAGATCGCCGTAGATGGTGACTTTGACCGCGGCCGCCGGGTTTCCTTCGACCACATCGACACTCGCAGCCGATGCAGTGGCGATTGCAGCCAGCAGTAGTGTCAGTGTTCGTTTGATCCGGTACTTCGTCATAGCCGCGCGGGGCTTTGCAGCCGGAATGTCAGACGGGTTTCCGATGGGATCACGACTTTTTGGCCACTGGTAATCACCGCCGCACCGGCACCCACCGCGGCGCCGGATCCGGCGCCAATCGCCGCGCCCTTGCCACCGCCCGCAATGCCGCCGATGATGGCGCCGAGGGCTGCCGTTCCGCCAACGATTTTACCCGATTTCGAACCCTGCGAACCACTCTCCGTTCTGACGTCATAGCTCGAAAGCTCAACCCACTGACCCTGGTATTTGATGGAAACGAGCGCCAGGGTCTGAACGGTGCGGCCCTGCAGTTTACCGGCCTGCTGGTCGTCAACGAGCTTTGTCATCACATCCGCGTTTCGGGGAATGATTGTATCGCCATTGACGACGATGGGTTCATCCAGGCTGGCAAGAAAAGTCTGCCCGAGGCGCGACGTTTCGGAATTCACCGGATCTACCATCCGCACCGTAATCATTGTTTCCGCGGGAATAGTGACACCGTCCCTGATTGGTGGAGGAGCCGCTGGCCGTGGAGGTGGCGCGACAGCTGTCGGTCGCGGTGCAGGTGTATCGCTGGAATCGGAAAACGTCAGCGATCTCACCAAATTGACATCGTAGTTTCTGACCTCGCCGTTTACCTCTATTCGCACCTGCCGCGATGTTCCACCAAGAAAAGTACCCTGTATCCGCTGACCATCGCGCAGGTTCAGCGTATCGGCGCCGGCAACGCCGGCGAGGCTGCAAAACAACACAGCGAGACCAAGACCACAATTGCTAATGTGTTGCATAGTATCTCCTTACTAATTCTAGATGTGAGGGACGAGCCACAGGCCGGACAGGTTTCGCAATCCCTGCCGCCGGGCAGGGAAGGTACTCTGTAGAAGATGGAACTAACGCCACTCCGGGTTTTCATGACGGTGGCCAATGAGCGCAGTTTCTCGCGGGCGGCGGAGAGATTAGGCCGGACGCAACCGGCCGTTTCGCTGGCCCTGCAGCGCCTCGAGACTGAGCTTGGGGAGAAATTATTCGACCGTTCCGCGCGAGATGTAGTTCTCACCGATGCGGGACGCACTGTTCTCGAATTCGCCCGGCGGTTCCAGAATCTGGAATCGGAACTCGGTAACGCGATTGCCGAACTTCGTGATCACTCCGCGGGAAGGCTCTCGATCGGAGCCAATGAATCGACCGGACTTTACCTCCTGAAGTACATCGAAAAATACAGGCATCTGTATCCGCGGGTGAAAGTCCAGGTCCGGCGTGGTTTTTCCAGCCGTATTCCGGGCGAAATTGTAGACGGAAACCTGGAACTCGGCGTGATCAGTTACGAACCGAAGGATGAAAGATTACTGGCTACCGTGATCTACACCGATGCGCTGGTTTTCGTCGTCTCCCCAAAGCACAGGCTGGCGGGACGCAAAGATGTCCCGATCACTGAACTTGGCGAGGAAACTTTCATCGCGCACAATGTTCTCTCGCCTTATCGCGAAATTGTGCTGCGCAGCTTTCAGGAACGCGGGGTCCGGCTGAATATGGATGTGGAAATGCCGACCGTGGAGACAATTCGCTGGATGGTGGAGCGGAATCTGGGAGTCGCATTTCTGCCTCGTATGTGCGTGGAACAGGAAATCGCGGAAGGCAGATTGGTTAACGTCCGAGTCCCGGAGATGGATGTAGAACGGAAGATTTATCTGATTCAACCCGCCCGGCGTGCCGTCAGTTATGCCGCGGAAGCCTTCCTGCGCCTGGTGCTGGAATAGATGAACCTGCGAAACATCACGGGCAAAAAGCGTATTTTCGGGGCGGCCTTACTGGCATTGGCCGTCTTGTACGCTCTCGACGATCTTTCGGCCCGGTTGGAGTTGCCGTCACGCCCGCGTTTCGCCACATTGACGATCAGCCGCTACTACTACGTGAACGAAAAATACAATAAATTCAGTTATGAGCCCAGGCCCGCAATCGAACAACGGTGCGTCAATGCGCTGATGCCGCATTCAGGCTCGCTGCCGTGCTGGTATGTGAAGCGCCACCTGGTGCAAATAACCGAAGTGAACTGACCCAGGCTCAATCCCCCAGAAATCTTCCGAAAGATCTAAGTCCTGCCACGTTATCGCAGATGGCTTTGATTCCGGCCGTGATCGGAATTGCCAGCACCAGTCCTGCGGCGTCCCAGAGGAATCCCCAGAACATGAGCGAGAACGTGACCACCAGGGGGTTCAGATGCACCCGCGCGCCCACCAGCTTGGGATAAAACACGTTCATCGCGGTGAGGTGAAGCGCCAGCACGATTATGAAGGACAACAGGATCGTGGTGCTGTCTGAACCGGCAGCCAGAGCTGAAAACAGCGGCGGCAGCATGCCGAGCGGCAAACCGATGTAGGGCACGAGACTGAGAAAGCCGCTCATGGAGCCGATCATGAACGCAAACGGGATATGGACGAGCGAAAACAGCGCCCAACTCAACGCCGCCAAAATGATCCCGATCATGAAATTTCCAACGACAAAAGCGCGCGCCATCGCCGAAACACCGCTTACGCTGCGGGCAACCACCAGGCGGTCCGGACCTTCAAAAAAACGCAGAAAACTTTTGTAGATGTGATCCCGCCAGCTCAGCATGAAATAGACGAGAAAGGGAACGAAAGACGACATCAGCACGAACTGATAGAGCGTTCCCAAACGAGCGACGATAAAGTCCGCAATGGGGTTGCGGTCGTCATGGATCCGAACTTCCTGGATAGCGCCGGGAACCGGAGCGGGGGGCGGCAGGATGGTCTTCTTCCTGGTCGGCTTGACGGGCACTTCCGATGCGCCTGAAGCGCCGCTGGCACCCGTCGCTCTCGGCCCGGTACCCAGAATCTGAGCGGCGGAATCCCCCACTTTTTGAATCTTGGCCGAAGTGTTTTCAAGCGTTGTGGTCAGATTCTTCTGCAGCTCCGGCGCATCCCGCGCAATGCCCGAGAGTTGGTTCCAGAGGGACAGGCTGGCGAAGTAGATGGCCAGCACGGCGACTGCACATACAAGTAATGTGGCAATAGAGCGGGGAATATGAATGCGCGTCAGGAGCCCGACCACCGGCTCCAGCAGGAAGGCGATAATCAGGGCTACCAACGCCGTGATCAGCACCGGGCGAGCCCAGTAAAGAAATGCGAGCACTACTCCGGCTGCGATGATGAACGACGCATAATGGTGCACGCTCCGCGGCTCGTGAGCGTCGTCCCTCTGATTTCGCAGTCCGATTGGCATTGCCGTACACCAGTGTAGTGGGTCATTCCACACGAGTTGCTTCCGTAAACATATGACACCTATCGACTCATTACAATCGTAGAGTGGAAAAAGAAGGGCGTATTCTGGCGCTCGATCTCGGCAGGAAGCGAATTGGCCTGGCCATCAGCGACGAGTTGGGAATCACGGCGCAAGGGCTTGAAACCCTGGAGCGGCGGGGTCGGCGCGATGACATCGAGGAACTGCGCAAGCTTATCGGCGCGCGCGGCGTCACCAGAATCCTGATGGGCGACCCACTTCATATGAGCGGGGACTCCAGCGCGCAGGGCGATTACACGCGCGAGTTCGCGTCTGAGCTGGAGCGCAAAACCGGTTTAGTTGTAGAGTTCCGCGACGAGCGCTGGACGAGCCGGGAAGCGGAGCGCGTGTTGCGTGGTTCGGGCGTCGCGAATGGAAAACGCAAAGCTACGATTGATAAGCTTTCGGCGGTGATTCTATTGCAAAGCTATCTGGACTCGCCGGGAACGGGGTTGACCGATTGAGCACCAGGGGAAAAAAGAGAACCGGTTGGGTGGCGCCTGCCCTCCTGTTGATTGCGCTGATCGGGGGAGGCGCCTGGCTCATGGCGCAACTGACGCAGCCGTGGAAAGGCTTCACCGGACCGGTGATCGTCGAATTGCCCCGTGGCACCAGCACCAGCCAGATGGCCGCCATCCTGGCCGCGCATGGAGTCATCGAACACCCATGGCAGTTTCTGGCTGCGCGTTTCCTTCGCCATGGCCAGCGACTACAGGCCGGCGAGTATCAGTTCGTCGATGCGGCCTCGCCGCTCGATGTCTTCGGCAAGATCGCACGCGGCGATATTTATTACATGGAACTGCTCGTGCCGGAGGGCTTTAATATGTTTGAGGTTGCCGATGCCGTGGCCAGGCTGGGCACCATGTCGGCCGACTCATTTCTGGCCGCTGCGCGCGACCCGGCGCTCATTCACGACCTCGATCCCGAGGCTCAGAGTCTGGAAGGATTTTTATTCCCGAACAAGTATCGGGTGCAGCGAAAAACAACCGCGCACGAGATCTGCCGGATGATGACGAAGGAATTCCGCCTTCGCTGGCAGACCATCTCGGGTTCGGCGAATTCGTCGAAGTCGGTGCATGACGTCGTCACGCTGGCCTCGCTCGTGGAGCGGGAAGCGCGTCTCCCGGCTGAGAGGACGCTGGTGGCATCCGTCTTTCAAAACCGCCTGCGCGTCGGCATGCGGCTGGATTGCGATCCCACCACCGTATATGCGGCCTTGCTGGAAGGCCGTTACAGCGGCACTATTCGTCAATCCGATCTGGCCAGCGATAATCCGTACAACACTTATCGACACGATGGCTTACCGCCCGGGCCAATTGCGAATCCGGGGCTTGATTCTCTGAAAGCGGCGATATCGCCCGAGGTTACCAACCATCTTTATTTCGTGGCGAAAGCGGATGGTTCGGGAGGCCACTACTTTACCGACTCATTGCAGCAACACGAGGCAGCCGTCGCCCAGTATCGCCGTGCCACGCGCAATCGCTAAAAAACGGGTCACGAAGAAGCAGCGCGTCGTGGATTTCGCAGCTTCCCGCGGTTGGTCGCGCATCGGGGAAAGCCAGTGGAATGAGTTGCGGCGCGACTTACCGGATATTTCCGCGGAGATGATCCGGCGGGCAGGTCTTCCGGTGGAGGCGCCGTGGTCGGGCGTGCGCCAGCATACATTCGCGGACCTGAATGAATCCCTTCGCGAATATAGCCAGATCTACCAAACGCGACCCGACCTCAGGCCGTACTGCCGAGAGCAGGTTATTGCAGCCAAAGACCGGGCGCGATGGCTCGCAGTGCGCAGCAAGCTTGACGACCAATTGCGCCGCCGCAAGGAAACGATGGTGGAGTGGATGCTGGTGTGGCTAAGCGATCCTGCCCTTTTTCCCGCCTGGATAGAAACGCTCGCGAGGTTCCATCCTGCGGTACTTTTGGACTAATTGCGGGCCAAAAGTTCCATCAATGGGATGCAATGCGGCCAGGCAACTCGGCGTCCCCGGGGAGGGCCATTGAAATCAATGACTTGAAGGGCCACAGCAGTGGAATGAAAATTGCTCGATCAGGTTGACTCGCCGAACCAGTGACATGTTTGGCCTCTTGAGGCAAAGAGGGCACGACTTCGGAGGAGGCCGATGCTTTTGTTCTGCCCTAGACGAAGATGCAAGATCGTATACCAGACATCTTGTTGGCTGAAGACAATCCGGCAGACGTTTTTCTCGTAAAGGAAGCCATCCGCACCTATGCGCTCAGCGTCAATCTTCACGTCGTCCGGGACGGAGAAGCCGCAATCCGTGTTATCGAAGCCATCGAACACGGTGAACGCGAGGTTTATCCCGGTGTCATTCTTCTTGACCTGAATCTGCCCAGGAGAACGGGATTGGAAGTTCTCGCGCGGTTGCGTGAAAGTATTCAATGTGGCGGTATTCCGGTTGCCATCATCTCCTCGTCGCGTCAGCCCGCTGAATTAGCAAGTGAGGCGGGAGTCCACGCCGATCGGTTCTTCACGAAGCCGAGCGACTATGACCGGTTTATGGAACTCGGCGGGATTATCCGGGACTTACTGCATAGCCCCGTCTGCGCCATGGCATAGCCGCCACGTCGACGCCGGCATATCAACCACAGTCCTGTGCGCTCAATGGGAATGGCGCGGCACAACTTCCCACAGATCCCGGTAATTCACCGCAAACTCCAGGCAGGCCCCCGTATCGAGTTGGCCGACATGCGCGCGATAAAGTTCCTGCCAGGGTGAGTCATTCTTCAGGTGAGCCGGCGGCAGGGCGGAACGGCGATTCTCGATTTCCGCGTCGCTCACCAGTAGATCTACGCGCCGATTCTTCAGGTCCACCTTCACCATGTCGCCGGTACGCAGAATCGCCAGATTGCCGCCGGCCGCCGATTCCGGCACCGCGTGCAAAATCGACGGGCTGTCGGATGTACCGCTCTGTCGGCCGTCGCCAAGACACGGCAACATTCGCATACCGCTGCGTATCAGCGATCCAGGGGGCTGCATGTTGACTACTTCCGACGAACCGGGATATCCCAGAGGGCCGGTCCCGCGAACGACCAGCATGCAATGCTCGTCGATGTTGAGTTTTGGATCTTCGATGTGCTTCCTGTAATCTTCCGGGCCGTCGAAAACGATGACCCGCGAGGTAAAGCACTCTTCCGACCCAGGCGTCGAGAGGAAGCGGCGCCGGAAATCATCGCTCACCACTGACGTCTTAATCAGTGCGGACGTAAAAAGGTTCCCCGTCAGCACCATGAAGCCTGCTTGTGTCTTCAGTGGCTTCGAACAGGGCCGAATGATCTCTTCATCCAGGATACGCGCGTCGCGGCAATTCTCACCCACGGTTCGTCCGTTGGCGGTGATGGCGTCTTCGTGCAAACGCCCTGCCCGCACCAGTTCGCCCATAACGGCTGGCACCCCGCCGGCGCGGTCGAAACCCTGCCCCAGATAAGCCCCCGCCGGTTGCACGTTCGCCAGCAGAGGAACATCGTGACCGATCGTTTCGAAATCCTTCACGTCCACTTGAACGCCCATATGACGCGCAATCGCAGTGATGTGCGGCGCGCAGTTGGTGGAGCCGCCGATCGCGGAATTCACTACAATGGCGTTTTCAAACGCCTTCCGGGTCATGATCTTTTTTGGCGTGAGATCTTCCCGAACCATGTCTACGATGCGGCGGCCCGTCTCATAGGCCATGCGCGCCCGCGCGCCATCCGGCGCCGGAATCGCGGCACACCCTGGCAGCGACATGCCGAGTGCTTCCGCAACCGAATTCATGGAGAGCGCCGTACCCATCGTGTTGCAGTGGCCGGGACCTGGAGACGACTGGCAGTTGATCTCAATCAGTTCGTCGTCGGTAATCTTATCCTCGGCACGCAGTCTGCGAGCCTCCCACAGCGCCATTCCCGACCCGGCCAGTTTGCCTTTATAGTAGCTGTCGATCATGGGACCACCTGAAAGAACAATGGCCGGCAGGTTCACTGTTGCCGCCGCCATCAGACTGGCAGGAGTTGTTTTATCGCAGGCAGTCGTCAGAACGACTCCGTCGAACGGATACCCGCAGAGAATTTCCACCAGACCGAGGTACGCCAGATTTCGATCCAGCGCCGCCGTTGGACGGCGGCAGCTTTCCTGCATCGGATGCAGCGGAAACTCAATTGGTATTCCACCCGCGTCGCGTATGCCGTCTTTGACTCTTGCGGCGAGTGCGAGATGAATACGGTTGCAGGGCGTCAGTTCACTGCCGGATTGGGAAATGCCGATGATCGGCCGGCCCGATTGAAGCTCCTTGCGGGTCAATCCCCAAATCATGTACCGGTCGATATAAATAGCGGTTTCGCCGGGATCTGCCGGATCGTTAAACCAGATTTCGCTGCGGAGCCTTTTTCGTTGGGTCGGAGTAGCGTGCTCGGTGCTCAAAACGTTCCTCGGACCTACTCTACATGACCGGTCTGCAGAGAAACAGTCTGCTGAAGCAAGGAAATGGGAAACAAGGGATGAGAGAAGGTGGCGGGCCAGCGATCTGGCTTGCGAACAGGAACCACCTCCGGATGGTTTTCCTCCGAATCGCAAGTCAGACTGTTTTCGACTATCACTGGACCCGCTCTTAAGAGTGCGGTACCGCTTATAGGTGGAACGAATGGCCTGTAAGCCACCCGAAAAGATTCATTACCGTCTGAATCCTTCTATGTCATGATCCTAACCTTTTACGGGTTGTCCTGGGAAGTGCCTTGGTACCAGAACCAATATTCCGGCTGTTCCTGTCGATCCAGGCGGCACCTATACTGAGGTCATGTCCTTCCAGCTGGCCATCACTTACAGCCCGAAAGGTGACCAAAAGGCGGCCATAGCCGAACTCTCGCGCGGGATAGACGAAGGCGAAAAGCATCAGGTGCTGCTTGGGGTCACAGGTTCCGGCAAAACCTTCACGATGGCGAAGATCATCGAACAGCTGAATCGCCCGGCGCTTGTTCTGGCTCATAACAAAACGCTCGCTGCACAGCTCTACCACGAGTTCAAAACGTTCTTCCCCTCAAACGCCGTCGAGTATTTCGTCAGCTATTACGACTACTATCAGCCGGAAGCTTTTATTCCCTCCAGCGGCGTGTACATCGAGAAGGAAGCCACCGTCAACGAAGAGCTCGATCGTCTTCGTCTCTCCGCCACAAGATCGTTGTTCGAACGGCGCGACTGCGTCATTGTCGCCAGCGTGAGCTGCATCTACGGCCTGGGCTCTCCCGAGGCGTACTACGGGATGCTGCTGATGCTGGAAAAGGGTCAGCAAATCACCCGGCGTGAGATTCTCTCGAAGCTTGTCGAAATCCTCTATGACCGCAACGATCTCGATTTCCGCCGCGGAACCTTTCGGGTCCGGGGGGACGTGATCGAGATCTATCCCACGTATGAAGAATCCGCATTTCGCATTGAGATGTGGGGCGATGAAGTCGAGTCTCTTTCGCGCATTGATCCGATGCTGGGCGAAGTGCTCCAGACCTATGAGCGGTTGCCCATTTATCCGAAAACCCATTACGTGATGTCACGGCTCACCAAAGATGCCGCCATTGAATCGATCAAAGCCGAACTGGAATCCTGGCGGCCGCAACTGGAAAGACAGGGCAAAGTCATCGAGGCGCAGCGACTGCACCAGCGCACCATGTTCGACCTTGAAATGATCAAAGAGATCGGCTACTGCCACGGCATTGAGAATTATTCCCGCCATTTCTCCGGCCGTTTGCCCGGCGAGGCTCCGCCCACTCTGCTCGATTACCTTCCGCACGACTCTCTGATGTTTCTCGACGAAAGTCACCAGACGATTCCGCAGCTCAACGGCATGTACCATGGCGACCGCTCGCGCAAAGAGGTTCTTGTCGCTCACGGCTTTCGCCTGCCCAGCGCCATGGATAACCGCCCCCTGACCTTCGAAGAGTTCGAGCATCGCGTAAATCAGGTGGTCTACGTTTCAGCCACCCCAGGGCCGTACGAGCTGACGAAATCCGGCGGCGTCATTGTGGAACAGATCATTCGCCCCACTGGGCTGGTGGATCCCGAAGTTGAAATCAGACCAATCCGCGGCCAGGTGGACGACCTGCTGCATGAAATCCGGCTTCGTACCGCGAAAAACCAGCGGGTGCTGGTCACGACATTGACGAAGCGCATGGCCGAAGATTTGTCCGAATACTACGCAGAGGCCGGCGTGAAGTGCAATTACCTGCATTCAGAAGTCAGCACGCTCGACCGAATCAAGATTCTGCGCGACCTGCGCCGGGGTGAGCACGACGTACTGATCGGGATCAACCTGCTGCGCGAAGGGCTCGATCTGCCGGAGGTGTCGCTCGTGGCGATCCTCGACGCCGATAAAGAAGGCTTTTTACGATCGACCGGGTCGCTCATTCAAACCATGGGTCGCGCCGCGCGCCATTTGGAAGGCCGCGCCATTCTCTATGCCGACGTCATGACAGACTCCATGAAGCGGGCCATCGACGAAACCAATCGCCGCCGAGTCGTCCAGCTAACGTACAACGCAGAGAACGGGATCATCCCCCAATCAATCATCAAGCCAATCGATATGACGCTTGTGGCAATCGCCGAGGGAGATTACGTCACTATTCCTGCCGAAACGGAAGCGGAATCCGACTTGCCTCCCGCTGAGCGCGAAAAACTGATTGAAGATCTGGAGCGCGGCATGCGCGAAGCGGCGCGCAAATTTGAATTTGAGAAAGCCGCGCAACTTCGCGACAGGATTAAACAACTCAGGATCAAGGATGTCGCGGGGATCGGAATCCCCGGTTGAGTATTGCGGTTGATTTGCTCGCCCGGTCGAAATTTGCTCGAATACCCCAAAAAACAGGACCGTCCGCGCCGCGGGAGTACAATGGGGCGACATGGCCGATGTTACCAAGCAGGATTTGGTCGAAATGGAAGAGCGGATCGTCTCAAGGCTGAAGGCGTACATCGATGAGCGCTTCGAAGGGCAAAAGGCCTGCAGCGATCAGCGCTCCGAAGGGCTGAAGGCCTACATCAATGAGCGCTCTGAAAAGGTCGAAACAGCTCTTCTGAGTGAGTTCTGGAAGTGGGGCCGTACTTCCGATATGCGAACCCGTCAGGCAATTACCGATACCGGACTGTTGGGCGAGCGGGTTCTCGCCATTGAAGATCGCGTGTCGGCACTCGAACGAAAAGCGCACTGACCACGGAAGTTCTCGAAAAACACGCGCCGGTATCCGACGCTTTGCGAAGAACGCGATTGCGGTAAGCGCATATGGATTTTTTCCACTTCCTCTCTCCGCTGCAACTCGGGCTCTTCGCGCTGAGTTCGCTATTCTTCCTGGTAGATCCCATTGCCACGATCCCCGTTTTTCTGTTCATGACCGCCAAGGCCGGCGAGGGTGAGCGCTCCAGTATGGCCCGAAGCGCGGCACTGACCTGCTTCTTCGTGCTTGCCGGGTTTTCCATCGTCGGCAGTCTCCTGTTCCGTCTGCTGGGAATCACTTTGCCGGCATTCCAGACTGCGGGCGGCATCATCTTGTTGCTCGTGGGTCTCGATATGGTCCAGGCGCGAAGATCCGGAACCAAGGAAGTTCCAGGAGAAGCCGAGGAGGCCTGCGTCAAATCCGATGCCGGTATCGTCCCGCTCGGAATGCCCATGCTGGCCGGACCGGGAGCGATTTCCAACGTTGTAGTGCTGGTGGGACAAGCGTCGCACTGGTGGGAAACAGTAACTGTTTATGCCGCGATCGCCCTCACCGCCCTCTCTTGTTATTTCATCCTCGCCGGCGCCGGGCGGGTTCGAAAACACCTGAGCGAAACGGGCATTCACATTTCGACGCGCATCATGGGGATGTTGATCACGGCGCTGGCAGTGCAGTTCATAGCGACCGGCGTGAAAGCCCTTGGTCTTCTGCCC
>JAICJH010000068.1 GCA_025928545.1 Bryobacteraceae bacterium
AAGATCTTACAATCGACAACCGTGCCTTCGATACCCGGCGGGCAGTAGAGCGAAGCGTCCTTGACGTCGCCGGCCTTTTCGCCGAAGATCGCCCGGAGCAGTTTCTCTTCCGGCGTCAGCTGCGTTTCGCCTTTTGGCGTCACTTTGCCGACCAGAATGTCGCCCGGCTTCACCGTGGCGCCGATCCGGATGACACCAGACTCGTCCAGATTGCGCAGGAATGTGTCGGCGATGTTCGGAATGTCGCGGGTGATTTCTTCCGGCCCCAGTTTCGTATCGCGGGCTTCGATTTCGAACTCTTCGATGTGGATCGAAGTGTAATAGTCTTCCTTGATCAGCTTTTCGCTGACCAGGATGGCGTCTTCGAAGTTATAACCGCGCCACGGCATGAACGATACCAGGACGTTTCTGCCAAGAGCCAGTTCACCCATATCGGTGCAGGGGCCGTCGGCCAGAACCTGACCCTTGACCACGCGCTGACCCTGGAATGCGATCGGCTTCTGGTTGATGCAGGTGTTCTGATTCGAACGCTTGAACTTCGTCATCTGGTAGATGTCCGCGCCGACTTCGCGCGACATCTGACCTTCATGAGCTGTGCCGTCCACACGGACAATGATGCGTTCGGAATCGACCGAATCGACCACGCCGGAACGCTTGCAGAGCACCACCGCGCCGGAATCGCGCGCCGTGACATACTCCATACCCGTACCGACATAGGGAGCATCGCCACGCAGCAGCGGAACAGCCTGCCGTTGCATGTTCGATCCCATCAGGGCTCGGTTCGCATCGTCGTTTTCGAGGAACGGAATCAGGCTCGCCGCAACCGAGACAAGCTGCTTCGGGCTGACGTCCATGAACTCGATTTCATCGCGGGATTTCAGAACGAAGTTGCCGGATTGCCGGGCATTGGCGAGTTCCGGAACAATACGCCCGGTCTCGCTCAGCTCCACGTTCGCCTGCGCAACGATGTACTTATCTTCTTCCCACGCTGAGAGGTAATCGCAGTGCGATTCGTACTCGGCCTGCTGCTTTTTCGCGCCCAATGCGGCGTTCGCTTTCAATATTTCTTCCCGGCGAATGACGTCGTTGACTTTGTAGCTGGTGTCGCCCGGATTCAGAATCCGGACGTCGTCGACAACGGTACCGTTGATGACGCGCTTGTACGGACTTTCGATAAAGCCGTAGTCGTTGATGCGCGCAAAGCACGAAAGCGACGAGATCAGACCGATGTTCGGACCTTCCGGCGTTTCGATCGGGCAGATACGGCCGTAGTGAGTCGGATGGACGTCGCGGACTTCGAAACCGGCACGCTCGCGTGAGAGACCGCCCGGTCCAAGGGCCGACAGACGGCGCTTGTGGGTGATTTCCGACAGCGGATTCGTCTGATCCATGAACTGCGAAAGCTGGCTGGATCCGAAGAATTCGCGGATGGCCGCCATGACGGGCTTCGCGTTCACCAGGTCGTGCGGCATCGCCGTCGACATTTCCTGGTAAACCGACATCTTTTCCTTGATGGCGCGCTCCATACGGACCAGACCGATGCGGAACTGGTTCTCAAGGAGTTCGCCCACCGCGCGCACGCGGCGGTTGCCCAGGTGATCGATATCATCCACGACGCCGATGCCCTTGCGGAGCTTCAGCAAGTATTTAATGGTGTCGTGGAAGTCCTCACGGTGCAGAATGCGGGGATCGTAAAGCTTGCCTTCCGGCGTCATGCGCTTCGGCGACTCGGGCGCATCGTAGATCTTGATCGAGAACTTCATGCGGCCCACGCGTGAAAAATCGTACTTGCGGGCGTCGAAGAACATGCCTTCGAACAACTGGGTCGCGGTGTCCACGGTGGGCGGATCGCCCGGACGCAGCTTGCGGTAGATTTCGATCAGCGCTTCTTTGCGCGTTTTGACCGGATCTTTCTTCAGCGTGGTGGAGATGACCGTGCCAACTTCGTCGCGTTCCGGGAAGAAGACGTCGAAGCTGGTGATGCCCGCTTCGATCAGTTTGCTGACCACCGTGGAGGTCAGTTCGTGGTTCGCGTCGATCAGAACTTCGCCAGTGGACATATCGACCACGTCGGCTGCGATGAAGGCGCCTTCGAGATCGTTAACCGCTACTTCCACCTGGCTGATCTTCGCCTTAACGATTTCCTTCATCACGCTGGGCGTGATTTTGCGGCCCTGCGGAACAACCGCTTCGCCGGATTTCGTGTTGATGGCGTGGGACAACTTCATGCCGATCAGGCTGTCATCCACCTGCCAGAGAAGCTTGGCGTCCTTTACGTTGACTTTGGTGATGCGGTAGAACGTGCGGAGAATCTGCTCATCGGTTTCAAGGCCGAGAGCGCGCAGGAAGACCGAACCGTAGAACTTACGCTTGCGGTCAATGCGGACATGCAGCAGGTTCTTGTTGTCGTATTCGAATTCAACCCAGCTGCCGCGGTAAGGAATGATCTTGCCGAGGAAGTAGCCCTGCGCCGGAACGCGTTCGAAGAACACGCCGGGCGAACGGTGCAACTGGCTGACGATCACGCGCTCGGTGCCGTTCACAATGAACGTACCGTTATTGGTCATCAGCGGGATTTCGCCGAAGAAGACTTCCTGTTCCTTGATATCACGGACGCTCTTGGCGCCGGTTTCGGCGTCTTTTGCGTAAACAGTCAGCCGAATGGTGACCTTCAGCGGAGCGGCATAAGTCATGCCACGCTCTTCGCACTCCGCCTGATCGTATTTAAGCTGCAGGCCAACCGGGTCGCCGCACTTATTACAGAAGGTGACGATGTTCTTGTTAAAGGTGCCGCAATGGTGGCAGAGGACGTCGCCGGGATGGAACGGATCGGTCTGAATTGCCGCGCCGCAGGATGGATTCCGGCAGGTTGAACGAAGGTGATGCAAACCCTTCAGATTTCCGCACTTACACTCCCAGTTACCAATCGAGTAATCGACGAATTCCAGCTGGCTGACGCCGCGGAAATCGGAGATCGGGAACACGGAGGTGAAGACCGTCTGCAGGCCGATGTCGTCGCGCTCATTGGGCAACAGATCCATCTGCAGAAACTGCTCATAGGAATTACGCTGGACTTCAATCAGATTCGGGATCGGAATCGAAGTCTTGATCTTGGAAAAATCAACACGATCGGGGGCCAGGCCGTTTTCAGAAGACATAAGGATTCGGGAGCTCCGTTACAACAGGCGCCACTTCGGACAAGCGGCTACCTGGAAACCAAACAGTCAAGCGGTCCGCAGCCACCATAGATGACGCGTCCCGCGAAAATAAAAACCAGAAAAAAAATGTTTGAAAGCTTGCGCGATGCCGATGATAATGAAGGAGAGCTGCGAGGCACTACTGCAGCGTTTCTCTGAACCGCAAAAGTTCGACGGAATAAACCAATGGCGTCGCCACGCAAAGACACGACGTCCCCGCGCGAAAGTAAGACCGGACTGCAATAGAAGTTCCAGGGTTCCAGCGCCACCGTCACCTATTCCCAGTCTTAAATCCGGTGCATATTCCGCCAACGTTACGAGAATAGCACTGAATCGTCAACCCGTCAAATTCGCCACGACAAAGCTCAATGGCGGCAACCTGACCGGGGCCAGGCTGCCGCCACTAAAATCCCCACCAAAGGGACCGCAACTGTAACAAACGTATAAAGTTAATAACGAAATGGTTTCGTTATTTCACTTCGACGGTTGCGCCAGCGTCAGCGAACTTTTTACGGATGGTCTCAGCTTCGTCCTTGCTGACACCTTCCTTGATCGGCTTGGGAGCGGCATCCACCAGATCCTTGGCTTCTTTGAGGCCGAGGCTGGTGACTTCGCGCACAACCTTGATGACGTTGATCTTGTTTGCGCCGGCAGCGTTCAGAACGACCGTGAATTCAGTCTTTTCTTCAGCCGCGGGTGCTGCCGCAGCAGCTCCGCCACCAGCCGCAGCCACCGGGGCTGCCGCTGCTGCCGAGACGCCGAGCTTTTCTTCGAGCAACTTCACGAGCTGGGACGCTTCGAGCAGCGTCAGGCCCTGAATCTGTTCCGCAATTGCGTTAATGTCCGCCATGATCTTTCTAACTCCCTAAAAATTTAACTTTCCTGAAAACCGTTACGACTGAAATTTGTTATTCTGAACGCCCTGATCCACCACAACGGCCAGATCGCGTCCAACCGCACCCAACGTCGTCACAAGCCGCTGTGCCGGAGCGTTGATCATATACAGGAGCTTGGCGAAAACGACTTCCTTCGGAGGAAGACTTGCCAACTCGCCAATTGCCTTGATATCGACCGCGCGGCCTTCGACCAGACCAGCCTTGAAAGTGAATGCCGGAGTTGTCTTCGCATAGGCAGTCAGCGCCTTCGCGAGAGCAACCGGATCGCCGGTTGTCCACGCCAGCGACGTCATACCCTTGAGACCCTGCAGCACCGGTTCGACAGGCAAACCAACCGAAGCCTTCTCCGCTACGTTGTTCTTGATGACCTTATAAGAACCACCCGCGCCGCGAATCGTCTTCCGCAGATTGTAATCCTGATCTACGGTGATTTTCTCGTAGCCGGTGACAAACACGTTGTGGACGGATTCGAGAGCCTTGCGCAGGTCTTCGAAATCTTTTTTCTTGTCTTCTCTGTTCTTCATGATGTGACCTTAAATGCCGTGACCCTGGTCTGCAAACTATTCGCGAGAGGCGGCATCCTTCGCCGTCAACGCCACCATATCCACTGCGATACCGGGACCCATGGTGGAACAGATGGTTGCACTCTTTACATACTTGCCCTTGGCCGCCGAAGGCTTGGCTTTAAGCACCGCCGAAATCAAAGTGGAGGCGTTTTCTACCAACTTAACAGCGCTGAAACTGGTCTTGCCAACCGGGGCGTGAATGATACCGGTCTTATCGACGCGGAATTCAACCTTACCGGCCTTGGTTTCCTGAATGGCCTTCGCGACATCGACCGTCACGGTGCCGGTCTTCGGATTGGGCATCAGACCGCGCGGGCCGAGCACCTTACCGAGCTTACCAACGGAGCGCATCATATCCGGCGTAGCGATCACGGCGTCGAAGTCGGTCCAGCCTTCCGACTGGATCTTGTTGACCATATCTTCGCCGCCGACAAAATCGGCGCCGGCTTCGGTCGCTTCGCGCAGCTTATCGCCGCTGGTGATGACGAGAACTTTCTTGGTTTTGCCGAGACCATTGGGCATCAGCACGGTACCGCGAACCATTTGATCGGCGTGCTTGGGATCCACACCCAGCCGCATGTGAACTTCGACGGTTTCGTCGAATTTCGCGAACTTGATCTTCTGGAGGAGCGGAACTGCCTGATCGAGGGGGTAATCGCGCGTTTCAACCTGCTTAAACGCAGCGGCGTATTTTTTGCCTGGTTTTTTTGCCATATTTCCTCATTGGTGCTAGCGGTGGCGCCCAAAGCGCACACCTCCCACTGAGCTTTCCGAAGGGGTACGAATAAATGGTAGCACGCAGGGGTACGTTGCGCAACCTGGAGGCGAAGTGCGCTAACAGCCTCCATCCCCTCTGTGAACCATCCGGACTGCTTTGCGTACAGAAGAGCGTGAGAGTTCTTTTATTATTAACCGTCGCCAGTTTCGCCGCGTGGTCCCAATCGCCGCCACTTTCCTTTGATGTCGCGTCCATCCGCGCGAGCGAGCCTGGTTCGCCGACGGCGATCTTCCATACCGAGCCTGGATTCTTCAGCACCCACAACGTCACCCTGCGCGCTTGTATCGAGTGGGCCTACGACTTGAAGCCGGTGCAGCTGACAGGTCCTGCATGGCTGAAAGACTCCCGATTCGATATCATCGCCCGCTCCGACGACCACGGAGCGGACGATGACAAACTCCGCCTCATGCTTCAGACACTGCTGGCCGACCGCTTCGGGATGAAAGTACACAGGGAGCGGAAGGAGCAACAGGTCTATTCGTTTGTCGTCGCGAAGAACGGACCAAAGTTTCATCCGCAGGGCGCGAAAGACGCCTCGAAGTTTCTTGAGTCTGCTGCCGAAGGCCAGTCCCGATTCAAAGATGAAAAGGGTGGCGCCATTGGCGAGCATGTTTCGATGGAGGAAACCGCCGACAAGATTTCAGAGCTTCTCGATCGACGGGTGATCGACCGGACAGGACTGAAAGGGCGTTACGATTTCAGGCTCGACCTGACTCCCTATATGGCGGAAGCGGAGGGCAAGGCGGATATCATGAGCACTCTCTTCGCTGGTTTCAACGAGCAACTTGGCCTGAAACTGGAGCCCGGCAAAGAAATGGTGGACTTGTTGGTGATCGATACCGTGAATAAGACGCCGACCGAAAACTGAACCGTTCCCTCTTGTGAGGACATGCGCGAGCCGCGATCGAGAAGGAGACCGGCGTGCTAAATTGCGTCGGGAGGGTTGATGAAGCGGCGCGATTTCCTTGCCGGGGTTTCGGCGGTGGGTTTGTCCGGCTGTGGTGTCAGAGCGCGGACTTCCGCACTTTCCCCGCCCCTGCCGTCATACGACGCAATTCCGAGGATCATGCCGATCCGCGCTCACGTCGACAGGATCTTTCGTGTGACGGTGTGCCTCAGACCATTTCGGGCGGCGGGTCCACGGCTCGATGTGGAGCGAGTTGCGGATAAGACTGTCGTTCACAACTATGGGCATGGCGGTAGCGGCTGGTCGCTCTCATGGGGGTCAAGCGGCATCGCAGTCGAGAAAGCGATGGCCGCGGGGGAACGAGATGTTGCTGTAATTGGTTGCGGTGCGCTCGGGTTGACGTCCGCGATTTTGCTTCAGCGCGCGGGCGCGAAGGTCACGATTTATGCGAAAGAGCGTCCTCCTGAAGTGAGATCGGCGCGCGCCACCGGTTCCTGGACTCCGGACTCGCGGATCGCACTGACGAATGCCGTGTCGGCCGATTTTCCGATGCTTTGGGAAAAGATGTGCCGCAATTCGTTTCATATGTATGAGAGCTACCTCGGCGTGGCGGGGAATCCGGTTGAGTGGCTGGATCAATATAGTCTGTCCGACCCGAGCCCCGCCGCAGCACAGGCCCAGACTGCGGAGCCAGCCGGTGCGCTGAGCTTTGCGAGCTACCGCAACCGCGTGCGCGACCTGACGCCGAGATCACAGGATCTGCCACCGGGCAGCCATCCGTTTCCGACGAAGTACGCGCGGCGGAATTCGAATCTCACGTTTAACATCGCGGGCTACTCCAGGCAACTGGTGAACGATTTTCTCGTGGAAGGCGGCAGGATGGAACACATCGAGTTTCATTCTCCTTCCGAGTTGAGTCAGCTATCGCAGAAGGTGGTAATCAACGCGACCGGCTATGGGGCGAGGGCCTTATGGAAGGACGAGTCGATTGTGCCGGTGCGGGGTCAGATCGCCTGGCTCATCCCGCAGCCGGAAGTGAATTACGGAGTGCAGTATAAGAATGTGAACATTCTCTCGCGGCGAGATGGGATTGTGGTGCAGGATTTGGGCATTGGCGACGTGGAAGGTTACAACAACGCCGATGAGGAGCCGGATCGAGCGGCCGCGGAGTCCGCGGTTCGTGTCGTGGCGGAATTGTATGGACGTATGCTGGCCGTGCCTTTACGTTAGGCTGCAGGGCCGGACATTGCAGCGAAATAGGTTCGCTGCAATGCGACTATCCAACGAGGCATCAGTTATCCGTCGGCGCCTTCTCCAGGTGATCGACAACCAGCAGATCGACATTCGCTTTCTTCGACTCAAGTTTGACGCCTAACTGCTGTTGGAGAGCGTTGAACAACACACTCATTACGTCGATTTGCTGCTCGCCACCGCCGCCCTTGCCGTCTCCGCCACCACCGGCACTCTGCATATAGGCAGCGACGTCGATCCTGATTTCGTACTTGCCTTTCAGCCCGGTTTCGTCGATCACGGGGCGCTTCAGGGGATCGGAGACCTGTACCGCCAGATCCTTCATCGTCACGCGATGCGCGGTCAGCATGGTGGGACCGCCGCGATCAAACACAGGCGGACCTTCATCGGTGGATTCCTGAAACTTCGGTCCACTTTTCGCCAGCGTTATGGCGAAGACCTGCATTTCCTTCTGTTCCTTGTGGGCTTTCAGGCCGAACCGATCCGCCAGCAGGGCCTGCAACATCAGCCGCAGCCGGGCGTCGTCACCGCCGCTTTCCGACTTCGCAAGGACGTCGAAGCGGTTCTCGTTCATCCATGTGGGCCCATTGATCTGGAAGGGCGGCGTATCGTATGCCCAATAGATCAGGAAGAGCAGCGACTGGTTCCTGGCTGTGAATGTGCCCGGAGACGTCACAAATTCAGACCGCGTGTTGCCGGCGGCGGGACGAATCGATGCAGCATCGAAGACCGGAGACTTTGTCGCGGCAGTTTGGGCCAGACCGCCGATGCAGGCAACCAGAGCGAGAGGGAGTACTGCGGCGGGGGCGCTGAGAATGGGGTTTCGCATAATAATCGAGACAGTTCGTTCTGCCCGGTATTACGTGATTTACGCCCGGCAGGTTCACAAAAATCATACCGGGCCCCCTTTTGCTCGTGGGAGGCGATTCCTTCAGACAGACATAGCAGCCGCGCAAAGCGCTACGATAGCAGCAGAGGCACTCACAATGCTCGCCCGACGCACCCTGCTGCTGTTCCTTCCTCTGCTGGCGTTTGCACAACCAAAGCCGCGATACACCAGTCCGCCGGCAACTTCTTCGGTCACCATTGCCGGCAAGAAGATCACCGTCGATTACTACGCGCCATCCATGCACGAAAGAAAAGTGATGGGCGGACTGGTGCCGTATGGCGTCGTCTGGTGTACCGGCGCCAATATAGCGACGAAGATCACTACCGAGGCTGCACTCCATATGGGCGATCTGGATCTTCCCAAAGGCGAGTACAGCATCTGGACCCTGCCCAACGAAAACACGTGGCTGCTGATCGTCAACAAAGAAACCGGCCAGTTTCACCTGAGCTACAATCCGAAGCTCGATTTCGGCCGCACGAAAATGAATCTGAAAACGCTGCCCTCGCCGGTGGAAACATTCCGCATCGATCTCCGTTCAGACGGCGGCAACAAGGGCACGTTGGCGCTGGTCTGGGAAAAAACGGAAGCGTCGATTCCGTTTACCGTAAACTAAACCGTCAGAGCGACCGCAGAAAGTTGAGCAGATCCTGCTTCTCTTCCGGCTTGAGCCCGTTGAATCGGGTGGTGGTCTGGTAGCCCTCCGAACCCGGGGTGCCGTGTTCCCGGATGGCCTGCACAAGGTCCGTCGTGCGGCCGTCGTGCATCAGAAAGATCCGCTGGCCCAATCCCCACAACGGAGCCGTACGCCAGTCGCGGCCACGCGCCTGCCCCTGATCGATGAAATCTTCGAGCCCCGGTCCCATGTCGTGCAGAGCGAGATCGGAGTAAAGTGGCACCCACTTCTCATTCAGAGCGGCGATGTCCGACTTGCCGGTACGCAGGTTCGGCGAATGGCACGTCGCGCAGCCGATCTTCCCGAAAGTCTGGCTTCCCCGCTCCGTCGATTCATTTTCCGCGCCGCGAACCGGCGGGGCGAGCAGGCGCATAAAGCCGGCCACCGCGGAGACTGCCGCGTGATCTTCGGGCGACGGATTCAGCACGCAGCCAGGCGTATCTTCGCGCTCATGCGGAAACTGTTCGTTGGTCACGCCCTCTTCCACATTGAAGGCTTCCGCCGTGAACGTGACGAGCGATTTATCCTGCGACTTCCAGCCAAACCGCGTGATCGTGCCGTCATTCTGATTGCGATTCTCATGGCCACCGATCCCGAGACTGTCTTTCAAAGGCCGGTCCGAGCGCAGATTGCTCATGATGGAAGCTTCGCTGATCGCTTCAATCAGACCCGCGCCATAGACCGGAGTCGGAATACGGAAGAACGCGTTGCGCTGCGAAACGGCCTGCTCGAAGTTCGGCTGCGCGATATTGCAGCCTTCCGCATCCTTGCGGCCCGTAATGACAAAAAGATCATGCACGCCGCCATCGGGACCTCCACGACCGGGTCCGCCACGTCCGGCGGGGCCGGGCGGGCCGCCGCGACCTCTGCCTCCTCCGCCACCGCGGGCAAACCGTACTACGCGCACAGGGCCATCGAGCGTAATGAACGATGGAATCGAGTTGGACGCTCCGAATTGTTTGGCTACGGCGATCTGAGGATTCTGCCGTGGGCTGGTGCCGCCGACTGTCGGCTGCGCATGGCAACCCGCGCAACTGTTCAGGTTGAAGCGCGGACCCAGGCCCGTGATCTCCGAGGCCGGCTCGGTGCCTTTCACCGACGCCACGGCACGGAACCTGGCGAGGCCTTGTTTGAAGTTCGCCAGGTCCGCGGCGCTCAGACCTGCAACCGGCTGCGCCACATCCGCGATATTTCCCGCACCCGGTCGCACGCCCGGGTCCGTCTGCGCCACGAGCGATGCGCCGGCAATTATCCCGATGAGCCCTGCGATGTGAATCCTCATAGTGACCTCAGAAAGTTCAACAGATCCTGCTTCGCCTGCGCCGTTAACGCGTTATAGCCCTGAATCACGCCGTTGGCTTCCGAACCCTGGCCCGAGTGCTGCTGGATCGCCTGCACCAGATCGTTGGCCCGGCCGTCATGCAGGAAAAAGATTCGTTGCCCCAGGCCCCACAACGGCGCGGTTCTCCAGTCGCCGCCGCGCGCATTGCCCTGGTTGATCCCATCGGCCAGCCCGCGGCCCATATCGTGAAGCGCGAGATCCGAATACACCGGTACCGGCTTGTTATTCATCGCAGCGCTTTGCGAGTGGCCTGTCTGCAACAACGGAGTATGGCACAAAGCGCAGCCGATTTGTCCAAAAATGCGGCTGCCATTGGCGACCGAGGCATTCTGCGGGCCTTGAGCCGGATTGGGCGGCGCGAGATAGCGCATGAATTCCGCCAGCCCGATCAGATCGCTGAGCGCAGCCGTGGTGTTCGTCAGGGCACGATCGAAATGGTCTTCCGCGATGCCATTGAAATTACAACCCGGCGTTTCATCGCGCTCGTTGGGAAACAGGTCGTTGGTCACTCCCTGCTCCACGTTGTAGGCTTCGCCCGCGAACATCACCAGCGATTTGTTCTGCGCTTTCCATCCGTAACGAGTGACCGTCCCGTCATTGCCGTTGCGGTTCACGCGGCCGGCAATTCCGAGCTGCTGCTTCTGCTGGCCATTCGCCGCCAGATTGGCAATGATGGTGGAATCGGGAATCATCTCCAGCAGCCCCGCTCCGAAGACCGGCGTGGGAATCCGGAAGATCGCGTTCTGTTGCGCCACGGCCGCGGCGAAATCCGGCTGCGCGATGCTGCAACCCACCGCGTCCGACCGCCCCGTGATGGTGAAGAGATCATGCACGCCGCCATCGGGGGAGCCATCCGCGTTGCGAATGAACCGCACTACGCGCACCGGGCCATTCGGCTGAATAAAAGCCGGCAGGGTATTTGTGGCGCCGAAGTTGGTCGCCATGGCGATTTGCGGATTCACCTGCGCGGCCTGCCGTGAAGTGGGCGAAGGGCTGGAACCCCCGACGGAAGGCTGCGCGTGGCAACCGGCGCAACTGTTCAGATTGAAGCGAGGCCCGAGGCCGACGCCGCGCGCTCCTGGCTGCGTGCCCTGGACGGAATCCACCTCGCGAAACCGGGACGCGCCCGCATTGAAGAACGCGATCTCACCCGCGGTCAGGCCAGGCAACGGCTGCCCTGCGTTGGGTGGGCCGCCACGTGGACCGGGATCGGTCTGCGCCTGAAGGAACTGCCCGGCTGCCAGAAAGGCCAGCGCTGAGAATGCGGTTGCATATTTGTGGTAGACCATGAATCCAGTCAAACAGCGTTCTGTAAAGCCTTCATGCGTAAAAACGGCGATATTGTAAAGCTTCGGTAAAAGAAGCTCCGCCGCGCTCCGGAGTACTGGCACAATTGATTTACCGGATCGGAAAAATGGACGCAGCCCACACCAACACGCGCCTGCTCCTGGTGGACGACGACCTCAAGCTTTGCCGTTTGGTTCGCCAATATCTGGAGCCGCTCGGCTATGACGTTTCACTCGCGCATAACGGTGAGGACGGTCTGCGCGCGGCGCTGGCAAGCACGTTCGACGCCATCATTCTCGACGTGATGATGCCGCGCCTCGACGGTTTCGAAGTCCTGAAGCGGCTGCGCGCGAAGTCGAATGTACCGGTGCTGATGTTGACCGGCCTGGGAGAGGAGGCCGATCGCATCGTGGGCCTCGAAATTGGCGCCGACGATTATCTGCCGAAAACTTTTTCGACGCGGGAACTGCTGGCCCGGCTCCGCGCGGTCATCCGGCGTTCGCGCGCCACTGCGGAAAGCAGGAAAGACGAGGCGGCGCCCGTCGTCACTGTAGGGGAGTTGCAAATCGAGCCGGCGTCGCGTATGGCATCGATCGGCGGCCAGTCCCTCACGCTGACGGCGGTTGAATTCGATCTGCTGTTATCGTTATCCCGTGCGGCGGGAAGAGTAAAAACCCGCGAGCAGTTACTGATCGAAGTCGCGGAGCGCGATTTCGAAGCTTTCGACCGTTCCATCGACGTTCATATTTCATCGCTGCGCCGCAAACTGGGTGACGATCCAAAGACGCCGCGGTTCATCCAGACGATTCGCAGTGTCGGTTATCTGATGCTCAAACCGGGCGTTGCGCCCGAGTTGTAAAACGCCGTGAAACTCTCGACGCGCATCTTCGCTCTGGCCTTCATTAATCTGGCGCTGCTCGCCGGAGTTTTTCTGGCTTTTGCGCATTATCAGTTTCATCTCAATCTCACATCGTTTCTTGTGGCCCCGGCGGAAGATCGCGTCCGCGACGTGGCGCGATCCGTGGCCTCGGACCTTTCGCAAACTCCAGCCGCCAATCGGACGAGCCTCATGGCTCGATACGCCGCTACATATGGAGTCGATTTCTATCTTTTCGATAACGATGGGCCGCGGCAACTGGCAGGTAAGCCGGTTACGCTGCCAGCCGGCGTAAAGCGCGAAATCGGGATGCGGCCCCCTGGCGAAAGGCCCGAACCCCCACCCCAGGTACAAGCCGATTCCCCGCCCCCGGCTAACGAACCGCCACCCACGCGCGGTAATCGTCCTCCGCCTCCGCGCGCCGACCAACCTCCACCGCGGGGCGACAGACCTCCACCACCCCGGGATAAAAACGGCCGCGGTGAATTTCCTCCGCCATTTCCTCCTCCCGACAGGAATTTCGACGGCCGTGGCCCCGATGGACGTGGACCGGGACCACCGCCCGATGGCAGTTTTGATCCTGGGCCTCCTCCGGACCAGCGCGGTCCTGGCGCTCCGGATTTCTTTCGCCCTCCGCCGCCACCGCGAGGGTTCCGGCCGCCTCCGCGTCCGCGAGTTACAAACACAGGCGCCAGCGGCGGTACCGGAACGGTGAACACACGCCCGCGCCCTTCGGCCGCCAATGCAAACTACCAGACGACCCAACGTTCGGAAGCCGGACTCTATTGGGCACTGACGCGACTTCCAGTGATCGACCCCGCAACGGGAGATTTAATTCGCGGCACGCTCGTGCTGGCTGCGCCGTCATTCTTCGGCACGCCTTTGTTTTTCGACTTCAAACCTTTTCTGGGAGCACTGGCCGCTGCCATTGGTGTCTTCGTACTGTGCTGGCTGCCGTTTATTCGCAGCCTGAGCCGTTCGATTTCACGGCTTACGGCCAATACCGGTCGTATCGCGGAAGGCGATTTCGAAAATCACCTTCCCGAGAATCGCCGCGACGAGATCGGCCAGCTCTCAATTTCCATCAATCGCATGGCGGGCCGCCTGTCGGGCTTCGTCACCGGCCAAAAGCGCTTTCTGGGCGACATCGCCCATGAACTGTCCGCACCCATCTCGCGCATCCAGTTCGCTCTCGGCATTCTGGAGCAGCGCGCGACCGAAGATCAGACGGAGGCCGTGGAAGACCTGCGCGAAGAGATCCGGCAGATGTCCGGGCTGGTCGGCGAGTTGTTATCTTTTTCGAAAGCGGGGCTCGACGCAGGCGCCGCGGCATTGCATCCCACCGATGTCACGCCCATTCTGCATCGGGCGGTCGCGAGGGAGAGGTCCACCGGGGATATCCGGGTCCCTGTGAACACTCCGATTGCGGCGCTCGCCGAACCGAAACTTCTTCTGCGCGCACTCTCAAATCTGGTGCGCAATGCGGTGCGATACGCGGCCAAAGACGGGCCAATTACCGTTACCGCGGCACGCGATGGAGAATTCGTCGCGATTACTGTGGCGGATTCGGGCCCGGGGCTTCCGTCGGAAGAACTGGACCGCGTGTTCACGCCGTTCTACAGGCTCGATGCATCGCGCAATCGCGAAACCGGCGGTGTGGGGCTCGGATTGGCGATCGTGAAGAGCTGTATTGAAGCCTCGGGTGGAACGGTGCAATGCAGGAATCGCCATCCGCGCGGTCTCGAAGTTGAGATCAGATTGAAAGCGGCCAACCCGTAAACCACTGGCATATAATTCTCCAGTGCCCCAAAATCCGAACCGCCGGGATTTCCTTCAGGCGACCGCTACAACCATGCTGACCCTATCCGCCGAAGCTTCGGCATCCGCGGCCGCGGCCTCACCGATCATCGATACCCACATCCATTTTTACGATCCGCGCCGCAAAGAGGGCATCCCGTGGCCGCCCAGCACAGACAAGGTTCTCTATAAGCCGGTCCTCCCGCCGCTCTTTGCTTCCACCGCCACACCGCTCGGTGTTACGGGCGCCGTGGTGATTGAGGCCAGCCCGCGCCTCGAAGACAATCAGTGGGTGCTGGATCTCGTGAAAGGCAATCCGCTGATTGTGGCGTATGTCGCAAATCTGGATGCCGGCACGGCGGAGTTTCGCATCAACCTCGCACGCTTCCGGAAGAATCCGCTGGTGCGTGGGATTCGTCTGTTCGATGCGAAGTTCGAGGCCGGAGCTTCGCAGCCGGCATTCATAGACGATCTGAAGCGCCTCGCCGACGCAGGTCTCGCGCTCGATGCAATCGGCGAAACGGACACCAAATGGCTTGCGCCGCTGTTGACTGTAGCGGAGAAAATTCCGAACCTGCGAATTGTGATCAACCACATGCCGGAAGAACCACCGGCCTGGAAGACTGAACAAATCGCCGCGCTGGCGAAACACCCGCAGGTGTATTGCAAAGTTTCCGGCGTCCTGAAAACGGTGGGGACCTCCGTTCCCACCGATGCTGCGAGCTATAAGGGTGCGCTCGATCAGTTATGGGAACTGTTCGGGCCCGACCGCGTGATGTACGGCAGCAACTGGCCCAAGAGCGATCTTCTTGCGCCTTACGCCACCGTCCTGAAAGTCGTGAAAGCGTACGTGGAACCCAAGGGCGCCGCAGTGGCGACGAAATTCTTTTCGGGAAATGCCAGGGCGTTTTACAGGTGGACCGCGCGATAGCTGGCCTCACTGCGTATCGGGAAACAAATGTGTTCAGGCTAAGGCACCACCGGTAACCAAACCGCACTCGCCTGATCCGCCGACCGGTACACCGTCTCGGTTGCCTTCACATAATCGCCGGGTTTCGCGAAAAAAACATTCGGCACGAAGGTCTGTGGGTTCCGGTCATACAGCGGAAACCAGCTTGACTGCACCTGCACCATAATCCGATGCCCCGGCAGAAACACGTGATTCACCGTCGGCAGCGCGAAACGGTATCTCTGCACTTTGCCCGCCGGAATCGCCGAGGGGCGTTCAAAACTCTCGCGGTAGCGTCCGCGGAAAATATCCATCGAAATCGATAGCTGGTATCCGCCCATCTCCGGCTGGCTCGGCACCTCGTCCGGATACACGTCGATCAACTTGACAACCCAATCGACATCGCTGCCGCTCGTTGCCGCCAGCAGATCCGCAATCGGCGCGCCTCCTAATCGGACGGGCGCAGTCAGCACGGCAGTCTGGTAGGTCAGCACGTCGGTACGGTCCGCAACAGTGCGCTGATCCGTGACCAGCCATTGCGTCCATCTGTCACGATCGGAAAACCGGACCGGTCGCGGCAGATAGGGAACCGGCTTGGCGGGATCGGAGACATAGGAATCGGCCGCCGCGCCCGTAGCGACCGGCTTTTCAAAGCCCAGGCCGAAGCCGGGCTCCAGATAGATCGGCTTCATCGGCGACGCACAGCCTTTCTCGCAGGCCCGCGGCCAATCGTTCAGGCGATCCCATTTATTCAAACCCGTGTCGTAAATCAACACGCGCGGCGTCTCAGCTTTGGGCGCACCGTCTTTCAGGTACTGATCGAAAAACGGCTTCAGCACATCCCGCCGGAACTGCAGCGCCGTGTCGCCATCCCACTTCAGCGGACCCAGATTATTCGCATCGGAATTGACCTGGCTATGCCGCCACGGACCCATCACCAGAAAGTTGCGATCGCCCTGCCCCGCCGCTTTCAACGCACTCCAGGAGTGAATTGCGCCCCACATATCCTCCTGGTCCCACAAACCCTGAATCCACATCGTGGGCACCTGAGATGGATGGAGCACGACCAGTTTGTCGAGCGCCTGACCCTGCCAAAATTCGTCGTAGGCGGGATGTTCCATTAACTTGACGATGCCCGGCAGTTGCTGCATTCCGTGCAATCTGGTGTAATCGCCGGCCGACCCTGCCCGCCGGAACGCTTCGTAGTCGTCATAGGCGTCACGCTGCACGGGCTTCCCCTCGTCTTGTTTGCCTGTCTGGCTGTTGAAATAGTCGAGATTCGTTTGCCGAAACGCGCCGTAGTGGAACCAATCGTCACCCATCCAGCCATCCACCATTGGACTTTCGGGAGCCGCCACCTTCAACGCCGGGTGGGGCCCCAGCAGCGCCATCTGCACAGTGAACCCTTCGTAAGAAGAACCAACCATTCCCACGCGTCCGTTCGACTCCGGCGTGTTTTTCACCAGCCAGTCGATCGTGTCCCAGGCATCGGTCACGTGATCGGTCGCGGTGGCATTCAGAGGCCCGCGGACCGGGCGCGTCATCACATAATCCCCTTCGGATTTGTACTTGCCCCGCACATCCTGAAATACGCGGATATAGCCATCGCGGACAAAAACCTCATCCCCCAATGGCAGTGACGCGAGCATATGCGGACTGTCATTGCGCGCGGTGCGTTTGGAGGCATTGTAGGGAGTGCGGGTCAGCAGAATCGGAGCGTTCCTGGCGCCGGCGGGAAGCATGATCACGGTGAAAAGTTTCACCCCGTCGCGCATCGGAATCATCACTTCGCGCCTGACGTAGTCGTAACCCGTCTGCGGGATCGTGAACGTCTGCGGGATATCGGACTTCGACGATTGTTGACCGTGCACCGAAAGCGGGATCGCGATCGCAAGCAGAAGCGGCGCGGCAATAGAGCGGGGCGAAAACATCATCTCCAGACTCTACTACATTTGCGAGATGGCTGGCCTCGTCACAGTCATATTCAGTAACTCACTTCAGTAGCGGGCCGAGCGCCTTCGTCAATTCGTCATCCGTGATGGCTGCCGGTTTGACATTCTTATAAAGCCCCCAACGCTCCACCTGCTCCACGTGCTGCTCCGGCTGCAGTTTGGTCATCGGACCCAGCGTCTCGATTTCGAGAAACTCATTGTTCGTAAACGTCTCAAATGAACAACCGAAATCCGGATAAGTCTTCGTCGCGTCGGACTTCGCGCGCTTGATAAAGGCCTCGCCATTCAGTAAGTAGGCCGCCCAGGTATCCGCATTGAACATTCCCAGCTTCTGAGCGTTGGAATTATTCGGATCCTGTTTCAGCGTCACGAACTTTTTCGTGAACTTCCAGCGGGGATCGGAAAAATCGGTATAGGCCCACATCACGAGCGGATTAGTGGCCTCAAGATTCTGCGGATGCGTCCCGCGCGGCGGAAATCCGGACACCATCATTCCTCCCTGCGCCATCATCGTCAGCACCCATGGCGAAAACTCAAGAGGAAACAATCCATGATTGGTAATCCGGTGTGAGACCGTCACGCCCGTCCCGCCGGCATCCATCGATATCTCGATTTCCTTCTGCAGTTTCGTCAGCGGCTCGACGGGCGCGGTTGCGATGAGGCCGGTCGCAGTCACCTTGATATTGACCGGCACGTTATCGGGCGCCCAGGTCGCAACAGGATCTTCCGGAGCCTTCCACACCCGGCTCCCGCCGCGCAGTTGAAATTCGGCCTCGCCTGTTTTCCCCAGTTGCTCGGCATACTCCTTGAACAGATTCTGCCCTCCAATAAAGCCGAAGCGAATGACGCGCGGGCCCACATCGGCGGTCACAACCGCTTCGATCTCCCCGTTGCTGACGCGATAGCAATTCTGCCAGCCTTTGTACGCAACTTTCTCAACCTTCACAGCCGCAACCGCGTTCATACCGGTCATTGTCATTAGGATCAGCAGTCCAGTTTCGCGAATCATGGTCTTTCCATTACGCCGGGATGTGCATGCGCGGCGTGCGATCCGCGACCGCGGGCAGCGTCGGGAAATCCGTATACGGCTCGCTTTGATACCAGAACGCCGCCGAATAATAGTTATCCGCCCGATCGTTGGCGTGGCCATGCTCGATCGTATGCTTCAGATACTTCGTGAACGTGACTGGATTATCGCCGTGCCATCGATAGCAGCAGTAGCGTCCACCGGTCCGTTCCGGATTCACGATCAGCGGCGCACCATAAAAGCGATGCGAAAACGGAATTGAGCCGTCACGTCCGCCGAAATCCCAGCTTCCGAGAAAATAATCTTCGAGCCCGGTGCCGTTGATGACAGGCTTACTTTCGTCATCCACGAAAATCATGTCGTCGCCTTCGCCCATCCAGCCGTCGCTGTTCTGAAGTACGCCCAGCGTGACTCCCATCAGATGTCCGCGTCCGCGAGCCTCCACAAAAACATGATTATCCTTCGCGTCCGGATTGAGCTTCGGACCTGTGGCCGCGACAGCCGCGGTGGGCGCGTTCTGCCGGTATTGCGAATGGAAGTACATCGCATCCGCCGGCAGCGACGGCACCAGCTGGTAATCGATGTTGGAATAAAATGCGCCCACATCCTGCTTGCCTTCGTTGGTGACTGTAATGCGAGCCGCTCGCCGGAACGGCATCGCAAAATAACAGTTCAGCGACTTCCCCGGCGAGCACGCGATGTATGCCGATTCGAAGATCTGGTATTGCCCCAGATTCAGACCAAAGAAGTCTCCGACGGGCACCTCGATGCTGGGTTGCGGGTTGCCATCCCAGTACGCACGCAGCACCAGCTCTTTCAGATGATTCGCACCTGGCGCTGAAATCGTAAACCAGATATGGGTAATGACGCCCGGCCCCGCGGAATTGAAGAGTTCCTGGGTAGCGCCGGACTTGATCTGGAAACGATCGGCATTTCCGCCCGTGCGGTCATAGCTCGATTGTTTCAGCGATTTGTACTTCTGAGCTAGTGCATAACTAGGCAGAAAGTCAGCCGCACCCGAGGCATTCGCGACCTGCGACTGAGCTTTGCCTGCGACCGGAACGGCAGCCGAAATTCCGACCCATGCTCCCAAACGTTGCAGGAATCTCCTGCGCTGCGGTGAAGGTGAAATTGTCGATTCCACGTGGTCCCTCCTGCCGATCGTAAGAATCCTATCAGAACTCCGGGCCTGTCGCCAACGTAGTCAGCGCCGCGTGCCCAGCAGTGCCACGTGCTCTTCAGTGGCCCCGAGAACCGCCTTCACTGGTATGGACCGGTCAAAGGTTGCTAACCGTCCGCCATTACGAACTGCCAGCGCAAGCAGGTATGCGTCCGTCACTTTGGCATGGCCGCCAATCAATTCAGGCGCGAATACCCTCGGGTCGATGATGGCAACGGAATCCGGCCAGAAATGATGATCCTTCGCGCTGCACAAGCGGGATAAATGATTCAGGACCTGTGCCGCCGTAGCCTCAATTGTCAAATACGCGGGGCTGCTGATGACGCGCACACAGCCATTCAATGTGATCGGTGAAGTGGCCCAACCTTGTCGTCGATGCCGCGAAAACCAGTCATGCGCCTCCTCGTGACTTGAATGCGCCGGATCCATTAATCCGATCAGCACATTGACGTCGAGGAGTGCAATACTCATTCGCCATCCCGCAATCGATTCACCAGCTCCATACCGGGCTTCGGCGCGCCCTTTATCGGAGTGAACAACGGAACACCATTGCGGACGGCGGGTGCCGTCGCGGGCTCCAGTGCCTTCCGGAACATGTCCGACACGATTCGCCCCATCGTGGTTTTGCGTCGCCCCGCAAGCTCTTTTGCAACCAGAACGAGGTCGTCGTCGAGTTCAAGGGTGGTTCTCATGATCCTATAGTAGCATCACTCATCAGTGTAGTTGATGTTTGATGCGACGTAGATCTGACCAGGAAAGAGCGGCGTGAATCGGCGGCCATAACCGCCACTAACAAATATGAGCGCCCTGAGCATTCACAAAGACGGAGAACAAACTCTGGCTGCATGTCATGAACAGCCGATTCCGCTTGGTCCCGCCAAAACAAACATTCGCGCAGGTCTCCGGCACCCGAATCATCCCGATCGGCTGCCCGGCCGGCGTCACAATCTGAACGCCTGGCTGCACACCGCACCAGATGTTCCCGTCCTTGTCGCAGCGCATCCCATCCACGGCCGTCTTCTCCGACGTTCCCGGAATTACCAGCTGCACAAATCGCTTGCCGTTCTTCAACGTCTTGCCATCGATATCGTAAACACGCATATCCTGTGGCGTACCCGTGTCGGCCACGTACAGTTTCTTATAATCCGGCGAGAAACAAATCCCGTTCGGCTGATCGGCATCATCATTCACCTTATCGATCGCCAATGTCTTACCGTCCACCCTGTACACAGCCTGCTTCATTTCGGAGTCGGCCTTAAACGCCTCATAGTTGCCCTGGATTCCATAAGTCGGATCGGTGAACCAGATCCCCCCGTCCGGGTGCACCACAATATCGTTCGGCGAATTGAACCGCTTACCCTGAAACTTGTCCGCAATTACCGTCGTCGTCCCGTCGTATTCATACCGCACCACGCGGCGCCCGGCATGTTCGCATGAAAGCTGTCTGCCCTCGTAATCGAACGTATTGCCATTACTGTAATTCGACGGGCTGCGAAATACACCGACCCTGTTATCCTCCTCCGTCAGACGCATCTGGCGATTGTTCGGAATGTCGCTATACACCAGATATCGACCCACGCCGTTCCACGCGGGACCTTCCGCCCAAAATGTGCCCGTATACAAACGCTGCATCGGCGTATTGCCAATAATGTATTTGGAAAATCGCGGATCGAGCGCCACCACATCCGGATCGGGGTACTTCACCGGCGTGTTGTTCGACCAGTCGCGCGGGGCGGGAACCGGATCTACCTTCTGTGCGAATGCGGCCGGCGCAACCGCCAGGCCTCCCAAAGCTGTTCTAAGGAAACCGCGCCGGTGGGGCTGACTGGTGTAATTGGACGTAGACATACCAGATATGTATATCGCATCCCATCGGCTGCGCGCACCCTTGTAACTCCGCACCCTCCGCTATCGCGTGATAGCCTAACGAAAGGTCTCGCAATGTCAGCGCAAATTTTGGTGCAGGGCAGGCTGGTCGGCTTAGAGGATTTTCTGCTCTCGCCGCCCGCCGATCGCGATAATCGCGCGTTTGAAGCACGCCTCACCTGGCTTAATCAGCTGGGTGAAGTACTCCCGCGCGCCTTGCTGACCACGCTGCAGTTACCGCCGCTGCTGCTGGGCTCCTCCGGCGGCGGTCGCTTCCTCGCCATTCTTCCCGATCGGGAACGGGCGGATCAGGCCTCCGAGTTTCTTACTCGGGCTAACACAGTATTAAGTGATGCAACTGCGGGTCTCGTCAGAATCGTCTGGAGCGCTACCGAGAATCTGGGCGACTGGACGGTCGTGCGCAAAAGGCTCAGCGAGGGCATGCGGGCCAGCCTTCGCCCGGTTGTTTCGGCGGAAGGATTTTTTGAGCCAGCGCCTGTCGCAACCGCCGCTTCCGATCGAATTCCGCGAAATCTGCGCGATGCCACCTCCATTGCTTTCAGCTTCGACTACCCTGCTTTGATCGCGGTGCCGGATGCTGAAACCGATCCCGCAATTTCACGTTGGGATCTCGGCGGCAACGCATCCACCGCCAGCATTTCGATGGCCCGGCACGCCGCCCGCAACGGCGATATTCCGGCAACCCCCAAAGAACTCGCGCTGCGCTCCACCGGCGCCAAACTGTGGGGCGTCCTGCGCGGCGAAATTGACGATTACGGCACACGAATCCGCCGGGCATCCAGCGTCGAAGAGCATGTCAGCCTGTCGATGACGTACCAGCAGTTCCTGGCCGGCGAGATCGAACTCCTCTGTTCGCATGCCGATTATTTCCGTCGCGTGACCGTGCTCCAGGCCGGCAGCGCCGATTTCGCTCTGTTCGGCTCCTGGGATGCGCTGGCCGGTTTCGCGCGCGAACTCGAACGGGTCTTCGCCCGCTTCGCCGTCGAAAACCTGAAAGATCTGCCGGGCGCGGAAGCCAAGACCATGACCATGGCGCTGTCCCTCGCCGAACCTTCTACGCCTCTCGCGCGTGTCTGGGAAGCGAGTACGCGCGATCTCTCCGTCGCGAAGTCGAGCGATAAGGATTGCTTCTACATCCTCGATCACGTTCTCGAGTGGAAACAATGGAAAGATGCCGCCGAGTTGAAGGATGCGCTGGTGCAGCTGAATGAAGAGTTCCGCGGCGGGCGCCACTTCCTGGCGCAACTTCGCAACCTCTATAGAAAAGTCGAATCGCCCGATCCCGATGGCACCGGCGACGAACGTTTGATGGTCCGCGCGGCGCGTTTCCAGCGCCGGTTTTCCGGCGTAGCGAACCGGCGCGAGCGTGAGTTCCATAAGCTTCGGGCGAATCTGATGAAGGAAATGACGGGCCGCAAGTCGCGCGGCAAACTAAGATTGAAACCGGAAGGTTTGGTGGCCCTCGAATGGGCCCGCCTGCTGGAAGACTAGTTGTGGGGGCCTTCCGGCCTTCCCTTCTTGCTAACGAATCGAAGAGAGAAAACTATGGCTGACGAACAGTCCCCAACACCGCCGGTATCCGAACTAGCGGCACAGTTGGCATCGCATATCGCAAATAAACCGCTGGCGCCCGCCGCGGGCTCTGTGTCTCAGGCCGGCCATACCGACCGGCCGCCGCGAGGTGACAGACCTCCCCGCGAAGCCCGTCCCCCGCGTGAAGGCGGCAGACCGCCCGGCCAGGGTGGCGGCGGCAAACCCGGTGGCGAACGGCGCGAAGGCGGCGGTCCGCCTCGTGAAGGACGTCCCGAAGGCAGACCCGCTGGTGGTGGCCGTCCGGAAGGCCGCTCGGGTGAGGGCCGCCCCGGTGGCGATCGTGGTCCCCGCGCCGGTGGTGGCCGCTTCGATTTCCCGCAGGATATCGATCTCGATAAGCTGATCAACGACAGTCTCTACCTGGATAACCAGGCTCACGCCGTCGTCGTCCGCATCCGCGACATGGATTCGGGCACCCGCAGCACCCTGCGCCGTCTCTACAACTCCGTGCGCCGGGCAACGCGCGCCGCCGATAACGAGCGGCAGCACGAGTTCGTGATGTTGCGCGCGCGCCTGGCTTATACGATTGCGCGACACGGCCTGCGCAGTCTCGATCAGATTGAGCGCCTGCTCCTCCAGGTGACGCGGAAGAACGAAGCGCGCGGCTATGAACGGTTTCGCGATCTTTTCGAAGCCATCGTTGCCTACAACGAATAAATAAGGATCCTGACAATGAGTGCGCATACACCACAAACGGAATTGAAGCTGATCGGCAAGCTGATCCTCGAAGGCGAGATGCTCTGCGAATCCGGTCTGCATGTTGGCGCGGGCAAAGGTTCGCTTGAAATTGGCGGCGCGGATAATCCCGTCGTGAAGGATTCCATGGGCCGTCCTTACGTGCCCGGCAGTTCGCTGCGCGGCCGCATTCGCTCGCTGCTCGAACAGGCCACCGGCATGGCCGTGCCTTCCGAACTCGTTTATATTTCGAAGCGCAAAGGCCAGGAAGTTCGCATCCACCAGAGCGATCGGCCGGATGACGAAATCTGTCTCCTCTTCGGCCGCAGCCCGGGCCGTATGGAAAAGGCCGGCGGCGGCGACGAAGCGGGAGCTCAGGCCACGCCTGCCCGTCTCAGTGTGTTCGATGCTCCGCTCATCGCGGGCAGCATCACCCCGCAGATGCGCGAAAACCTCGACGACGAACTCACGGAAGTGAAGAGTGAGAACGCCATTGACCGCATCACCTCGCAGGCCAATCCGCGCACCCTCGAACGCGTGCCCGCGGGTGCGCGCTTCAAGCTCCGCATGGTGCTCGATCTGCTTTGTGCGGAAGACTCCGTCCTCCCCGCCCTGCTGATCCAGGGTCTGCGTCTCCTCGAAGACGACGCTCTGGGTGGCGGCGGTTCGCGCGGCAACGGGCGCGTCAGCTTCGACAATCTGAAACTCACCTGGCGCAGCCGCGACTATTACGCGACTGGTGCCGACGAGCGCGAAGTAGCCTCCGGCGCCGATCTCTCCGCGCTGCGTGCAAAGGTGGCGGAGGTTAGCGACGAACTGGTCGCTGCCTGATCATGTCATTGATTGAAGTCAGACTGAGGCCCACCACCCCGTGGCGTGTGGGACATGGCGCGGGCGACCGCGAGCGCGTGGATGTTGTGTACCACAGCGACGCGCTGTATTCCGCCCTCACGCACGCCATGAAAACTCTGGGCTGGCTCGAGGAGTGGCTCGCCGCGACTGCGCAAAGCGATGCGCCGCCGGTCGTTCGCTTCAGCTCTCTTTTTCCGTTCATCGGCAAAACGCGTTTGATCGCGCCGCCGAAAACATGGTGGCCGCCGGCCAATCCAGGCCGGCTTTATACCGAAGCCGCCAGACTGATTCCGCTCGAAGTCGTTCGCAACGGCATCACCGACGAATCGCGCTGGATGGTGGATGGCGAAACCGGCTGCATGTTTCACACCGGCTCCGGTGCTCCTGTAAAGATCGCGGTTCGCGCCGCCGCCGCCGTAGACCGCCTGACGGGCGTTGCCGATCCGCATCGAATCGCATGCCTCGAATTCGCTTCGAATGCGGGATGGTGGGGAGTGTTCGCGGTCGACGATTCCCAGTGGGAATCGCGTGTCAAATCCGCCTTCCGTCTGCTTGCCGATTCCGGCTTTGGCGGTGAGCGTTCCCGTGGCTGGGGTCGCGCTGCCGCTCCGGAATTCTCCGATGCGTCGTCGCTGCTGCCCTCGCAGGTTCACGAAGAAGGCGCGTGGTGGCTGCTCTCGATGTATTCCCCGCACGCCGACGATGCAGTGGACTGGTCGCGCGGTGAATATGACGCGACGCAGCGCGGCGGCTGGACCGACAGCCAGGCCGGCATCGCTCCCAAGAAACAGGTTCGAATGCTGGAAGAAGGCTCCGTGTTGTTCGCCCCCGCGCTTCGCGGCCGCAGCGTGGACGTCGCGCCGGATGGCTTCCCGCATCCCGTGTATCGCTCTGGCTTCGCATTGGCTGTACCCGCGCCGCCCGAACCCGTGCTGCGCCAACCGCAGCAGCCCGACATTATGGCCGATATCCTGGCCGACGCTCTGGCCAATATTGAGCCGGAAGCGCAACCTGAACCTGAAGCTGCCATGGAAGCCGAAGGCGCACCGCCCGAGCCAGTTGATCTCGGCACTCCGGTCCAACCCGAAGCGCAGCCCGAACCTGAAGCTGCCATGGACGCCGAAGGTGCACCGCCCGAGCCTGTCGATCTCAGCACTCCGATTCAGCCCGAAGCGCAGCCCGAACCCGAAGCTGCAATGGAAGCCGAAGGCGCACCGCCCGAGCCTGTTGATCTCAGCACTCCGATTCAGCCGGAAGCGCAGCCTGAACCCGAAGCTGCCATGGAAGCCGAAGGCGCGCCCCCCGCAGACGAGGAGCCAAAATGAAGTACCGCGTCACAGTCCTCACCCCCACCCTCGTGGGCGACGGCACAAAACTTTCTCCCATCGATTACATGGTCTGGCGCGATCAGGTCAACGTCCTCGATCAAAACCGCATCTTCCGCCTGCTCTCGAAAGGCCCAAGGCTCGAAGAGTATCTCACTCAGTTGCGGAAAGCCACCACGCTGGATTTCGCCTCCTGGGGCGGCTTCGCGCAGAATTTCGCCGGCCGCAGAATTCCGTTCGAAGACGCGTCCTGCACGCCCCATTGGAATAACGCGCCGGTCGATAGCCTTCACATCCCGGCCTTTTCGTCGAACGCCACCGGACCATTCCTGCCCGGCGCCGCCATCAAAGGCGCACTCCGGACCGCATCCGTCTTCGCCCACGCCAAACCCGGCGCGATCCGTGATGTCGCCAATCAACTCACCGGAGCGTGGACTCCCCGCCGTCCCGCCGACAACTTCGAACAACAGACCGTCGGCTCCGGCGGCTCGGACCGCATGCGCGCAGTCTCCATCGCCGATTCAACCGTCACCGCCCGTGACGCTTATCGCGTCTACATGCTCCGCCTCTCCACTTTGATTTCCAAGGGACCTGAGAAGTATGCCCTGGGCTGGAAGCAATCCTCGTTCGCGGAGATGGCCGCTCCCGGCGTAGTGTTCGAAGGCGACTGGCGCGAGAATGCATTCCTCAATGGCGAAGAAGTTCGCAAATCGCTGCGCTGGAACAAACCGGTAACCCACGAAACGCTGCTCGACGCAGCCAATCAATACGCGGCAAAGCAGCTGGAAATTCACGCCCGCTACGCGGAATGGACCGCTCTCGACGCGCTGCGGGCATCCGTCGCGGAGTTACAGTCGAAGCTCGAAGCGGCCCGCAACGCCGGACGCTGCCTGTTGGCGATTGGCTGGGGCGCCGGCTTCGTCAGTAAATCCGCCGCTATCGGCATGGATGACGCGGAGCACCGCAAGGTTCTCGGCATGATGCCGTTTTATGAACGCGCCATCAAATCGGGACTACCCTTCCCCAAGACGCGTCGCGTTGTCTTCCTGAAAGACAAGCCCGCAACTCTGCCCGGCTGGGTCGAACTCAGCGTCTCCTGACCCGGACGAGAGTTTACATTAACAGCACTTAGCCCGCTGATACTTCTCGCGGAAGCGCGCGTCGCTGAACTTCCTCCACTCCGCCCCCGAGTGCTTTACGCCGTGCGCGGCCAGATGTCGCGCGTACGCGTTCTCGTCTCCGATTTCGCGAAGCAGCGCCAGAACTCCGGCGGCGACCTTTCGGATGAATGTCATGCTTTCTCCGCGTTCAACCGGGTCGGCACGAACGGCGATTCAGATACGCGGCGGTCCGCCTTACCCCAGATCAATCCGAACCAGCAGCGAAGAGAATCGAGCAGGATAATTGCCACCAGAAGTAAAAAGGTGCCGCAGACAAAAGCGTCCAGCCGATTGTTGAAAATCTGCGCCCGGATGGCTGCCGTCGTTGCGCCTGTCGCCTCCAGTTGCGCGGCCTGGGCCAGAAATCCGATCCTCGGAACAGGCGACCAGATCTTCTGATATGCCGCTGAAAAGGTCACCATGACGAGTACGACCAGAGGGGCGCAGGTGATCCACATAAATTTCGGACCGTGCATTTTCAGCAGGATCGTCGTTCCCAGCGATAACGCAATCGCACCCAGCAACTGATTCGCAATTCCAAAGAGAGGCCACAACGAATTAATTCCGCCCAGCGGATCGCGCACACCCTGGATCAGAAAGTAACCCCATGCCAGCACAACGACGGCGCTGGTGCCGATAACGCCAGGCATCCAGCTCATGCGCCCGAGCGGCTTCCAGACGTGGCCGAGCAGATCCTGGAGCATGAAGCGGCCCACGCGCGTCCCGGCGTCAAGAATCGTGAGAATAAACAACGCCTCGAACATGATGGCGAAGTGATACCAGAAGCCAAGCACCGCGTCGCCGCCACCGCCGCGCGCAAAGATGTGCGCCATGCCAAGTGCAAGCGAGGGAGCTCCGCCCGTGCGGCCAAACAGCGTGACTTCGCCGGCGTGGCGCGCCATGTCGGTCATCTGTTGCACCGTTACCGGGAAGCCCCAGGCCGTAATCGTCTTCACCGCGGCATCGGCCGTTTTACCCACAACGCCGGCCGGCGAGTTGACAGCAAAGTAGACGCCCGGGTCCAGCGAGCAGGCGGCAATCATTGCCATCACCGCGACAAAGCTTTCCAGCAGCATGGAGCCATAGCCGACCTGCGTCGCATGACTTTCGCTCATTATCATCTTCGGAGTGGTGCCGGAGGAAATCAGCGCGTGGAAGCCGGAGACGGATCCGCAGGCGATCGTGATGAAGCAGAACGGGAACACTTTTCCCGCCAGCACGGGCCCTGTCCCATCCACAAATCTGGAAAATGCCGGCATCTGCAGGTCCGGACGCACGACAAAAATTCCGAGCGCCAGCATTCCGATCACGCCCAGCTTGACGAACGTGCTCAGATAGTCGCGCGGTGCAAGCAACAACCACACGGGCAAAGCGCTGGCCAGGAACCCGTAGACGATGATCGCGATGGCCAGTGCCATGGCGGAAAAATTAAAGAGCGACGCGTACGATGAACCCGCGATCCACTGGCCTCCGAAGACCGCCCCCAGAACCAGCAGGAAGCCGATAAACGAACATTCGAGCACTTTGCCTGGCCGCCAGTAACGCAGATAAAGGCCCATAAGGACGGCAGTCGGCATCGTCGCCGCAATCGTAAACGTGCCCCACGGGCTGCCCGCCAGAGCGTTCACCACCACCAGCGCCACCACAGCCAGCAGCACGATCATAATCATGAGCACCGTGATCAGCGCCACCATACCGCCGACTCTTCCGATTTCCTCGCGAGCCATCTGGCCCAGCGACTTTCCGTCACGCCGTATCGAAGCGAAGAGAACGATGAAATCGTGCACCGCGCCCGCCAGTACCGCGCCCACGATGATCCACAACGTCCCTGGCAGATAGCCGAACTGGGCAGCGACAACCGGCCCCACCAGCGGGCCCGGTCCGGCGATGGCCGCGAAGTGATGCCCGAACACGATCCATCGGTTGGTTGGGACGAAATCGTGGCCGTTATCAAGCCGCTCGGCCGGTGTGGCGCGGCGGTCGTCCAGAGCCATCACACGCGCCGCAATGAATTTGCCATAGAATCGGTAACCCGTTATATAGCTGCAGGCAGCGGCGGCAACCAGCCAGAGGCTGCTGATGTGCTCTCCGCGATTCAACGCAATAGCGCCCAGGCAAATGGCCGCGCCGCAGGCCAGCGCGATCCATATCACACGTTTCAAAAAATTCATCAATCTTGAGAGTGTCAGAAGCGGGGTATGGAACGCAACCTGTCGGGATTGAAAGTGGACATTCCGGGCACCCCGGCGCCCAATACCCTGCCCCGGGCGTCGAGCGATCCAACATAGCGGGCTTGCGCGTCCGTCCAACCTTCAAGGATCGCCGTGAAGTGCAGTTTCGGGTAATCCAAAGAACGGAAAACCAGGCCATCGTGATCGACGAACGTTCTCTCCCTGGCCGGAGCGCCTAGTCTGGCGACCACGGCCCGATAGTCGTCGCCCGGCCCGAGTTGCTGTCAGCTGTTGCTCACACGCATAGCGCCGATCCGATCCAGCATCTGGCTGGGCCGAATGATATCCGCCACAATGGCGGTCGAGACGATGCCGAGCATCACGAGCACGACAGCCTTCCGGCCGTTCTTGACCGGAGCGCCGGCTTCGAGACGAATATTGACCACCGGCGCGGGCCGATGCGGACGATTTTCGCGAACGCCGGCAGAGCGGTACTCATTGACCGCGATCGGCAATTCCACCACAGGCCGGCGGTACGGAACCGCGATTCCATCGCGCCATTCCATCTCCCGCCGTAATCCAACGATGATCGTGGGGGCGTTGGCCGAAACGTCACCAACGAAGCTCCTTGGGATGCAGGCCTCGTCGCCCGACTGCGTGTTGACGACAACGAACTCAGACCACGTCGCGCGGCGAAACCGCCACTCATTGTGACCAATGCCCAGAATCGGCGGGTAGAAGGAGAAACTGCGGCCGGCAGTCAATCCCAGCAACCCAGGCAGGAGCGACATCGACATCTGCTCCCATCATAGCCAGGGTTTGCCGGATGCGCCACTCCGGCCGGGCATTTCGATACGTTGGCCGCGCCGTCCCTTTGCCACTACTCCAGCTGCATCTTCTTCAGAAGCGCCAGATAGCGGGGATCTTCTCTGAGAGGATCGAAAATCGGATTGGATTTGAGGCCGAGAATATTGGGATCGCGGTCCTGAATCGCCTGATCCAGATGCCCAAACGCGGCGTCATAATCGCCGAGCGCAGTGTGGATATAGGCGATGCTCACCGGTGAAATATATTCGTGCGAGGAACGTTCCGTAATCGTGGCGAGCATTTCCTCGGCATGCTCGCGCCGTCCGGCGGCCGCCAGTGTCATAGCTTCAAGCGAATCGACGAACTTGCTTCCGGCATCGGCATGACGCGCCTTGACGTAGCATTCCAGCGCGTCGGTGAAATTCCCCATCTGCATGTAAACGGGCGCCATCATCGCGTGCGCCAGATAATACTGGGGATTCATCTCCAGCACCTTTCGGAACTGCGCGATCGAATGCGTATAATTCCGCTCCACGTAATAGAGGAAGCCTAGATGTACGCGAAACAGAATCGACAGAGGATCGAGCGCCAGCGCATTCTGAATCTGCGTGATCGCCTCGGCAATCCTGCCCACGGGCCGCAGATAGTAGAACGCATACACGTCGCGTGAGCCGGGTGAAACGCCGTTCAGTTCAATCGACCGCATCATTTCGCGCTCGGCGCCGGCCCAGTCCCAGTCGTAGAGGGCGAGGATCACGCCCAGTGTTGCGTGAGCGTCGGCTAAGCTCTCATCGAGCTCAATCGCGCGGCGCACGGCAACCTTCGCTTTGGGCATTGCCTCTTTGGGAGCGACGAAACCGAGGAAGCCTTCCGAATACCAGCAATAAGCCAGCCCGTCGTGAGCCGGGGCATACTGCGGATCGAGATGGATCGCTTCTTCAAACAGGCGCTTGCTCGCATCCAGCCCTTCGCGGGTCATTTTATACAGCTCGTAGCGGCCCCGAAGATAAAGATCGTAGGCTTCCAGATTTTCCGTATATCGTTTGACTATCGCGGAGGTTGAAATTGGCGTAGCGCCGTCGGAGGAATCGCCGGCCAGCTTCACCTTCAGCTTTTCCACAATGGCCTGCGAGATTTCATCCTGGATTTCAAACACGTCGATCATCTCGCGATCGAAGCGCTCCGACCACAAATTATTCCCTTCCGCCACATCGATCAGCTGTACGCTGATCCGGACCCGGTTGCCGGATTTGCGCACACTGCCTTCCAGCACGCTGGCCACGTTCAGGGTGTGGCCGATCTTCCGCACATCGTCCTGCGTGCCGCGAAACGCGAAGGCCGAAGTTCGCGCGGTCACCCGGAGAGTGGGAATGCGGGTGAGGGCGTTGATGATTTCCTCGGCCAGTCCATCGCTGAAATATTCGTTCTCTTTGTCCGAGCTGAGATTGAGAAACGGCAACACGGCAATCGAGGGCACAGCCTTCGCAACCGGTTTTTTCCACACGCCGGACTGAGCCTGCATGATGCCCGAGCGGCCCGCGAAATAGAGTTGCTCCAGTGCCGCTTTCACGTCGCCCATCGATTGGTAGCGCTGATCGGGGTCTTTGCGCAGGCAGCGCATGACGACTTCTTTCACGTCGTCGGGAACCTCGAGAGCTTCCGGAATGGGCTTCGGATCGTCGCGCAGTATCGCCGTCAGGGTTTCCAGGCCGGTGGAGCCGTGAAAAGCTTTGTCGCGCGTCAGCATCTCGTGCAGCACGCAACCGTAGGAAAAAATGTCCGACCGGGTGTCAACCTTCCCTCCCTGCGCCTGCTCGGGAGACATGTAAGAAAGAGTGCCGATAATGGCGCCTTCCATAGTTCGGGGCGAACCGGCCGTCGTGCCCGGAGAAATCGAGACGGTTGCATCGGACTCGCCAAGGCCCAGTGCCCCCTGGCTGCCCGCCAGTTTGGCGAGCCCAAAATCCAGCACTTTGGCAAGGCCTTCGGGGGTGACCATGACATTGGCGGGTTTCAGATCGCGATGCACGATGCCGATTCCATGCGCGGCAGAGAGCGCATCGGCAATCTGAATCCCGTATTTCAGGGAGTCCATCAAAGGCACCTTACCCGCGGCCAGAATGTCTGCCAGGGTCTCGCCGCGAACCAGTTCCATCACGATGCAATCGCCGGTTGTGGCCGAGACCACGTCGTGGATGGTGATGATATTGGGATGATTCAGCGAGGACGCAGCACGGGCTTCCTGAAGAAAACGGGCGCGCCGGTCTGAGGATTCGCTGCCGCTCGGCAGCAGAACTTTGACGGCGACGAAGCGGCCCAGTTGAACGTCACGGGCTCTGTACACCATCCCCATCCCGCCTTCCCCGAGTTTTTCGAGAACTTCATAATGCGAAATGGTATTGCCTACCATAAGGAGGGCCGGATTACTAAGTGTGCCACACGCGAAGGCTTCGGCGCTTTGCCATTATCGTCAACCGGATCCTCAGTATGCAACCGGAACAATCGCCGTATTGCCCGCCACACCATCCTGAGAAACGGACAGCTTGACGTTGCCGCCCGGTGTGCCGGGAGGTATCTGAACGTTGATTTGGTAGAGGCCGACGAAGCCCGGTGCCAGACCTGCAAACGCAATCGGAATGTTGACGTCGTTCAGGGTAAGAGTCGGCAGAGCTTTCGGATGCGAGAGCACGGTGCCGGAAGAACCGTCGCCGGAACTCACCGGGTTATCGGTGGCTCCCATGCCCAGCAGGAACATGACCATAAACTCGCCGGGCTGAGCCGGAGAATCCGCCGAGATCAGCGAGCCGTCCGCTGCATGGACGGCCAGAATTGTGCCATCCGGAAAAGTATCGATGCCCGGCGCTGCTCCGGTGAGTTGGATCGGCTGCGGCGCCGTCAGTGCGCCATTCGCGTTGACGATCACCTGATACTGTTGCGCGGGATCGAGTTCGAAAGGAACCTGCACATTGATCTGGCCGGGGCTGACATAGAACAGAGGAGACGCAATGCCGCCGATGAGAACGGTTGTTCCGTTGAGCTTCGTAGGCAGGGGTATGGTGGTGGGCTGCACCGCGATGGAACCGAGGTGTTTGCCGTAGATGGAAACGATAGTGCCCGGAGACACGGCCCCGCCGATTTGAGGATCGAACGGATGCACCACGCCGTCGGGATCGATGCTCGGGGTAGCGTTCGGAACCACAGACCCTGAGAGTTGGGCAGTGGCGGTGGCAAGTCCGCTCTTCGTGGCGCGCGCGTTGATCACCACCTGGGAGGCGGAGCCACGCGGCGTCCACGTCGTGGAATACAGGCCTTTGGAGCCATTCGCGAGGGTAAACGCCAGGGGCGCGTCGCCATTCGAGAACGTCGCCACCACCTGACCGGTGGTTACGCTGCTGCCGCAATCGTCCACCAGAGTAACCGCGAGAGGAGTCGGCCACGAGGCCGGAGCCGAGAAGCTGTTGACCAGACCGGTTTGGGTTGCAACCAGTTTGGTGGGAGCGCAGGTAGCTTTTGGTGTAAGAGCATTCGCGTTGAGGCCCGATACGAGGGGCTCGGCCACTCCGCCTCCCGCTGGCTGGACGATCAGCGTTACATTGACGGTGCGGATTCCACTGCCGGAACTGGCATAACTAACGCCGCCCGTATATACACCCGGGGCGAGGCCAGCCACGTTAACAGTCACTGCGGATTGACCCGGTGACGCGGGCGAGGTGGTCCCGACCACTGGAGCAACGCTGAGCCACTTGCCACCATCGGTTGTGGCGGTGGCGGTTTGGTAGCTGACCGCCGTGGCTGATGTCGTGTAAATGGATACGACCTGCGCCGATGGGTTCAGCCCCACCGACGTCAGGAACAGCAGACCGGCGGGTTGCGGATCCAGTTGGGCGGGCTGAGTGGCGGGCGCGACTATCAGGACGACCTGATAATCCTGCGGAGAATTCGCAGCCCCGGCGGAGGCGACCTGTATGGTGCCGTAGTAGGCCTGCGGAGTGAGGCTAGCCGCGCTGGCGTTGATGGAGTAGGTGACGGTTCCCGGCTGCGAGCTGGATGAGGTCCCGCTGGTGGTGTTAAGCGTCAGCCAGCTTGCGCCAGGCAGCACAGACGCGGTCCAGTTAAAACTGTTTCCCGCCACACTGACCAGGAACGAGCCATTCTTATTGCCAGGCGCGCCCCCTGCCAGCATGTTGAACTGAGTTCCGGCAGGCGAGAGATTCATGCTTGCCGATTGCGTAATGAAGAACGTTACCGGTACGGATTCGCTGCCTGCCGATGAAACCACATCGACTGCCGTGCGATAAAAGCCCGTTGCGAGGCCGGCAGGATTTGCTGTTATCGTCACATCCACCGACACGCCGGCCGTAAGGGACGCCGGGAAGGAACCGACCTTGCACCACGACGTTTCGCAGGTGATCGACTGAATGGCCAGGACACCACCGCCGATGTTCTGAATTTCGAGCGGTTGGGACTGCGACTGGGGCGGCGTCGATGCCGAGGTAAAGGACAACAGATTGTCCGGCACACTCAATTGTGCGGGTGGCGTTGAAACTGTCAGC
>JAICJH010000078.1 GCA_025928545.1 Bryobacteraceae bacterium
GAGGAGTGCTGCCACTTCGGACCAACCCTTCCAGTTCCGATTTTTGTCCCACGCTCAGGGCGAGCGCGGCTGCTGAAGCACGCATGCCCCAGTGTAAGATGGATCCGATTAAATGTAAAAAATTATCTGAGACAGGACACTAGGTACGCCCCGGGGCTTGCTGAAGCCATTGGATAGTTAGAAAACGCCTTCTGAGCATTGACACATCGTCAGTAGATGGATCTTAATACCGGGTCGTCAGCGTTGGCCCGCCCTTGCGGTCTATGAAGTCTCGTGTGCACATGGAGGTGGGCAGCCAAATTGTGTTCGGCCCCGGGACCACTTCCCGCGATACACCCTTGTCGCAAGAGATTCCCGGCGCCACGGTGCGTCGCGAGAGTCACGCCTGACCTCACGGCGAAAGTTCCGATCGGCAAGCCGCCGGGTGGATGGCCCGCGGCGGCTTGAAAAGATTACGCCATTTCCCTCTACTTTTTAATGCCGAAAGCGTAGACTCGCGCGTCCCAGGAGCTCAGATAGACAGTGCCGTCGGAAACTGCGATGCCGCCATAGTGATTCCAGCTATCGATGGCGTCACCGCTCGAGTACAGCTCATCCCCTGTCTGAGGATCGAGAGCATATAGAACGGCGTGCGTCGTATCCCTGCCGCCGCTGTAACGCTGGCCGGCCTTTTGAGTATTGATGGCACGCCACGCGGCATCCCTTTCGTTCCCCGGGACGCTGGCTTCCAGCGCGTTGCCGCCGCGTCCACCGCCGCCCCCACGTCCAATAGCTGCTCCACTGCCGCCAGCCGCGCCGCCACGTCCGCCGCCAAAACCGCCCCTGCCACCACTGGCGCCGAGTGCACCACCAATGCCTCCCGGTCCACCACCGACGCCTCCCGGCCCACCCCCAATGCCACCACGACCGCCGCCACGTCCGCCGCCGCCGGGAACAAGGTCCCCGCCACGATCGCCGTTCGCCAGAATGAGAATCATGCCATTCGCGATCACCGCCACGCCCGGCTGATCGAGATCGGCGGAAACCCACCGCGGCACCAGCGTTGGCTTGGCTCCGGTGCCTTCCACCGTAAAGGCCATGAGTTGTCCGTTCACCGTGGGCCCGTGAGTCTTTGGAAACTGCCCGATCGTATCTTTCGCAGGCGGCCCGTAGTAAGGTGCGAGCAGCCATCGCTTGCCCTGAGCATCCACCCACGTCGACATGACGCTCCACATGCCGTTGTAGCCGTACAACACCGGATCGTTCGACCAGCGCGGCGATGTATAGAGCGGAGTGCGATGGTCCGGACCGCCAAGATTCTTGGCGTCCATCAGATAAATAACGCCTTCCTTTGCCGTCGATGCCACCAGAGTGCGATCGTCAAATGGGAATGAAACGGGGCTGCTCGAACCGAGATCCAGATCCCACCGGTTGATGTAATCCATATTCGGCGGAGCAAAGGAATCGACGACGGAAACGTTTCTGTCCAGTTCGACCACCGAATTGCCCCATCGGCCGGAAGCCGGATCATAGGCGCCATCCGCCGTTTGCGCCACGACGCCGAAAGGAGTCTTTGTAACGCCCGCCCGTCCCCATGGGCCGGAACCTTTTCCGTGGCTCGTATAAAAGTGAGTCACCAGACGATCCGGATCGGCGACATCGATTCCAACTATCTGCGACGTCGCATTCTGGCAGCCGCGGGTGGTGCCGGTATAGATTACGCCATCCACCAGGTTCAGGCTGAAGTTCCGGGTAAAGGTCGGCACGATACTCGTGGCCGGGAAGCGGTCTTCGCCGTCGGCAATACTGACGCCCCGAAGCTTTCCGTCCGTCGGGAGGAAATACAGAATTCCGGTCTGCCTATCGATCACCGGCGTTGCGTTCATGTTGTTCGGGCAGAAAGCATAGGCAGCTGCGGCCGGAGTAGCTTTATTCGGATAATCTTTCGACCAGAGAATGGTTCCCGCATTCGCGTCGATCGCGAAGATTTTGTTCTGTTCGTTGGAGCCACCGCCGACATAAAGCACCTTCTTCGGCCCCTGCTTCGTCTGCACATTGTTCATGACGAGAGGGTCTGTCATTGTGGCGTATTTGTTGATCGGATCGGTCTTCACGTCCGTCTGAACCTTCCACAACAGCTGAAGTTTCGATATGTTGTCCTTCGTGAGTTTGGTTTCTCCGCGAGCCCAGCCCGTACGCTCCTCATCGTAGGAGTAAGTCGACCAATCCGTTGTAAAAGGTCCTTTGGACAATACAGGCGGTGCGTTCGCGGGCCGGGGATTGGCGGCCAGAGCGCGTGTGATCGTGGCTACCGTCGCGTCCACTTCCGTTTTGGGAGGCCGCGGCGTCCCGGCGGGCGGCATCTGGTCGGACCTCATTCGGAAGGCGATGTTGTCCCAGGTATCGCGATTGTCCATCAGAGAAGTTGTCGAGGCCAGCAGAGTCTGCATGTCGATGTTCCCGGAGGGCAGCCCTGTGTTGTGGCACGAGATGCAGCTCCTTTCGAGAAACGGCCGCACAGACCGGGAGAGAGTTGAACTGGGCCCTCCATCGCCGGCGGCAGGCGGCGCCTGAGCCACTACCTTAAAAACGCCGGTAGCGGCGGTCAGCAAAAGCGCCAGGGCGCCAGCTAAGTTGGCCGACCGTGTGGAAGTGATGAATCTCGACATGCCGAACATTTAGATCTCCAGGATTTACGCTGCGATTAAAATTACGCTAGACAAATATATCAAAAGCATGATGGGCTGAGGATTGGATGGACCAGCGGAGGTCGCGAGCGAGCCCATGTTACCGAAGCGCGCGAGCACAAATACCACGCCGTGGAGTTGGAAAATATCTTTCGCCACCAACCCGCGATGCCGGCAATTCAATGGCCCGGAACGCGGAAAGCGGCGTGGTGAATGGCACCCCGGCGGCCCGAAAATATCCGGACTTTCCAGGTGTCTCGATTTTCTTATTTCTTGATGCCCAATGCGAAGATTCGCGCGTCCCAGGAGCTCAGGTAGACAACTCCGTCGGAAACGGCGAGGCTGCCATAGTGACTCCAGCTATCGATGGCATCACCGCTCGAGTACAGCTCATCTCCGGTTTGCGGATCAAGAGCATACAGAACCGCATGCGTCGTATCCCTGCCACCGCTGTAGCGCTGACCGTTCTTTTGACCAGTCGGTCCGGCCTGGACCGCATGCCATGCGGCATCCCTTTCATAACCCGGTATGCTGGCTTCGAGTTGGTTCACCCCACGTCCGGGGCCGCCGCCGCGTCCGCCGCTGCCTCCCGCGGCACCGAGGCCTCCGCCACGCGCAGCACCGAAGCCGCCACCACGTCCGCCGCTGCCTCCCGCGGCACCGAAGCCGCCCCCGCGACCCCCGCTGCCACCCGCGGCACCGAAGCCGCCGCGACCACCGCCGGAAACAAGGTTCGCACCGCGATCGCCATTCGCCTGAATGAGGATCACGCCATTCGCCACGACTGCCTCGCCAGGCAGATCCAGATCGGCTGAGACCCAGCGCGGCACCAGGGTCGGTTTCGCTCCCGTGCCTTCCACCGTGAAGGCCATGAGCTGTCCGTTTACGGTGGGTCCGTGAGTCTTCGGGAATAGCCCGATCGTATCTTTTGCGGGCGGTCCGTAGTAGGGCGCAAGGAGCCACCGCTTACCCTTTTCGTCTACCCACGTCGACATGACGCTCCACATGCCGTTGTACCCGAACAATACCGGATCGTTTGACCAGCGCGGCGATGTGTAGAGGGGAGTGCGATGATCCGGACCGCCAAGACTTTTGGCGTCCATCAGATAAATAACGCCTTCCTTCGCAGTCGCTGCCACCAGCATCCGATCGTCGAAAGGAAATGCAATGGGGCTGCTCGAACCGAGATCAAGATCGCGCTGGTTGATCTCGTCGATATTCGCGGGAGCGAAAGAATCGACGAGGGAGACGTTTCGGTCCAGTTCGATCACCGAATTGGCCCATCGGCCGGAAGCCGGATCATAAGCGCCGTCCGCGGTTTGTGCGACGATGCCGAAAGGAGTCTTTGTGACACCGGCCCGTCCCCATGGGCCGGAACCTTTTCCGTGACTCGTATAAAAGTGGGTCACCAGCCGATCCGGATCGGCGACATCAATTCCGACTATCTGCGAAGTCGCATTCTGACAGCCGCGCGCGGTGCCGGTGTAGATCACCCCATCCACCAGATTCAGACTGAAGTTGCGGGTAAAGGGCGGCACGATGCTCGTCGCAGGAAACCTGTCCTCGCCATCGGTAATGCTCACGCCGCGAAGCTTCCCGTCCGTCGGAAGGAAATACAGGATTCCGCTCTGCTTGTCGATGACCGGCGTCGCGTTCATGTTGTTGGGACACGAGGCACTGGCGGCAACCGCGGGAGTCGCCGTATTCGGATAGTCTTTCTGCCAGAGAATAGTCCCCGCGTTCGCGTCGATTGCAAGAATCTTATTTTGTGCGTTGGTGCCGCCGCCGACATAAAGCACTTTCTTCGGCCCCTGCTTCGTCTGCACATTATCGATGACCAGCGGATCGGTCATCGTGGCATATTTGTTGACCGGATCGGGCTTCACGTCGGTCTGAAGCTTCCACAATAATTGAAGCTTCGACACGTTATCCTTCGTGATTTTGGTTTCTCCGCGGGCCCAACTCGTGCGCTCTTCATCGTAGGCGTAAGTTGCCCAATCCTTGGTAAACGGTCCTTTGGACAATACCGGCGGGGCATTTGCCGGGCGCGGATTGGCGGTCAGAGCGCGGGTGATGGCAGCCACGGCAGCGTCTACTTCCGTCCTGGGAGGCCGTGGCGTCCCGGCGGGCGGCATCTGATCGGACCGCATTCGAAACGCCATGTTTTGCCATGTGTCGCGATCATCCATGAGAGATGTCGTCGAGGCCAGCAATTTCTGCATATCGATGTTCCCGGAGGGCAACCCGGTGTTGTGGCACGCGAGACAGTTCCTTTCGAGAAACGGCCGCACTGACTGCGCGAGAGCGGAACTGGGTCCGCCATCGCCCGCGGCGGGAGGAGCCTGGGCCACAAGCTTGAAAACGGCAGTGCCGGCGGTCAGCATAAGCGCCAAAGCGCCAGCCGCGCGGGCTGGTCGTCCGGAAGTGATCAATCTCGACATATCAAACATTTAGACGTCCAAAATTTAAGCTGCATGAAGCATATACCACAAGGATGACGTATGCGGAACCGCAATTGTAACCGCGCAATTGTACGCAATTGTAGTCGGCAGGCGGTTGCTCTATTATGACCAAAATGAAACATGCTCGTCTGCTGCGCCTCCCACATTGCAGCGGGAACATTCGAGTTGCGTCAGTCAATTCGCAGCGGGAACGTCTTGGCCCACTTCCCGGTATATGTCACCGCGAACAAATCCTTCGTTATCATGCCGCACCGCTACGCACCTGGTCCGAAGTCATAGGGCTGCAAGCCTCTGGCATTCCCCGGGCATACGCGATAGGATAGAACCCATGCGACTGATTTCCGTAGTGTCCGTGATACTTGGGTTGACAGTGGTGGCGACCGCCCAAAATGCAGGAGTCCCGCCAGCCAGGGGCGCAGCACCGGCGGTTCCCCCCGCCATGACTCTGACGATTCCGGGTTTCGCCGATGGCAGCCAGATCCCTGTCAAGTTTACCCAGGCCGCGCCGGGCGTTCCCGCCGGGGAGGGCACTTCGCCGGCGATCCGGTGGACCAACGCGCCCGCCGGCACCCAAAGCTTCGTCATCCACATGCACGATTTGGACGTGACTCGCAATAAAACCAGCGACGATCAGGTGCATTGGGTAGTCTGGAACCTTCCTGCGACCCTGACAGGCCTTCCGGAAGGCGTGGCGAAGGGTTCACAGATGGCTGACGGCAGCTATCAGATCAGCGCCACAGGTCCGATGTATCGCGGTCCAGGCGCACCGGCAAATGGCCCGCCACACCACTACACGATCGAATTCTACGCACTCGATACGAAGCTGGACGTGAAGCCCTCAGCCGACGCATTCGCCACACGCACGGAAGTGATCAAGGCGATTCAGGGGCACATCCTGGCGAAAGCAGTGTACGGCGGGCTGTTCAAACGGCCCGAATAACGCGCACGGCGAACTATTTCTGTCTGGTGCGCGCTTCTTCCAGTATTCGTGTGGCGCGGGACGGGTTGAAAACTCCACAGGAACAGAAACGGGACATGTACGTCACCGCCTGTTCCGGCGTACGGCGGCCTTCTTTGACCCAGTCCACCATCTTTTTGGCGAGCGAAGCACTCACCATGCCATGCCCGCACATGGTTGCAAGTTTCAATACGTCTTCGTTGGGCAAATGCGCGGTCCGGCCTTCGAAGCCGAGCGAATAGCCCACGCTGTGCCGGCAGGCATTTGCCTCGTGACAGCACTGTTCGGCGCCATCAATTGAGGTGGAGATATTGACGCTGAGCCCGAGGTCCGCTGCCTTGACGCTTTTCAGAAAATCCTCGGCCGCCATGCGATTGTCGAATACCACAGACGCGGTGGTCAGGGTATCCAGGCCGTCAATCACCGCCTGAAAATCCGGCTTCAAATCCCGGTTCCAGTGCGATGTCGGCTTCATCGATCGCGACGCGCGCAGTGCGCCGCCATGCCGCGCGTCTCCAATGTTGACCGGCTTAAACTGGAGCGCCAGTTTCAAAAACTGCCGCAGCTTGGGGACCGCGTCCTGATCGTTCTGGCCGCGGCAACACATGGCAAAGACCACGTAATCGTCGCGAAAACTATCCGCGTCTCCGTACCGATGCAGGGTATTCGTCATTTCGCCACTACCTCGCTGATTGTCACGGTATTCGACGGATTGGTGGCACGGCCGAGCCCCGTATTTGTCTTCGCCCGCTCCAGCTTATAACCGAGCCCTGCCAGAATCGGAGCCACGATTCGCTCTTCTCCATCGGGGTCGCAGCGCGTTGCCACGCCGAGAGCCACTACCGTGTCCAGTCGCTTTTCGACAGTTTGAACCAGCCGGATGATTTCCTCGGTACGCTCGATCGGAACCTTGATTTCGATGATCGCGGACAGCACTTTCTCATTCATGATGTCTTCGCGAATGGTGCCGGTGGCGACATCGGACATCAAAGAGGTGATTGGGTTTCTTTTCTCGAAAGTAACGCCGATCAGCGCCAGTTGAGTTGCCATCTCCTGGATCTGCCGGAACCATACGCCCACGCCGGGCCGGCCCAGCTCTATCGTGAAGCCAACCTCGCCCACCTTTACGCGGCCGCTGACGTCATTGGTTTTCACCTCTTCGGTCCCGCGCCCTTCCACGCCTGTGGATTCATGCGGAACACGGGGATCCGAGAAAGCGCGCCGCACGACTCTGGGCCAGACCAGTTCCTCGGGCGCAAACGCCGCCGTGGGGCAGACATCCGGCTCAGGGTCAAAGCGCAGCCGCATCATTTTAAACAGTTTGCGAACGGTACGCACCATGGTGGGGTTCAGGTGCTCCTGGCTCAGCCCGTTGAAACAGGCGTAGCACTCGACGCATTCGTCGCGATTCACCGTGGCCCGTTCAATGACGGGGTCGATATAAATCGCACCCATGGGACAGACGTACGTGCAGTTCCCGCACGCCACGCATTTTGTGGGATCGATTCTCATGCCGATTTGTCTCCGGGTTTAATGCGCCAGGTAGTGATGGGCGAGATCGAAATACCCGTTGATGGCAATGCGGGTGGACATTCCATCGCCCGCGGGGCTGGCCAGATGCCACATTCCCATGGGCGCATAGACCACGTCGCCCTGGTCCGCCACGAAGGTAGGCTGGGATTCGAGAGCATACCTTATTTTATTCTCCATGATGAACCAGAATTCAGAGGAGGAGACGTGGAAGTGGCCGTTGGTTGCCGGGGCCAAATTTTCCGAGCCCCTGGCGCGAATGATATTCACCACCGCGCGGTCGTCATGCACGAAGTTGTTGGACCGGGATTTGCCGGAGATGATGTCGTTGAAGTCGAAAAAGGGCTGGTTTGCGTTCTCGTACTTCCCCTTAGCCGCGACCGTAACCTTGATGAATTCGACGCCGGGAATTGTAGGGGGCGTCTCGTCACCCGGATAGTCTTTCGTCGCGCCGGCGATGTTCACTTCGAACCGCAGCGAAGGCTTGTCGCCGACGGTTTCCATGCTGTAGATGTTGCGCCAGGGCACCTGCACCATGAAGCCTTTGCTGGCTACAAAAGGCTCCTGGCCTTCGATAGTGAAGCGAATCTCACCATCCTGAATGATCCACCACTCACGCGTATCGGCGTTGAAGCGGCGCGGCGTTTTTTCGCCAGGACCCATGGAAATATAGTCCGCGTGGAGGTAGCTGTCGCTCACAATGGGTTCCACCCAGCTGGCCTGGCCTTTGTGGGCGGCGAGAATTTCGGAGAGGCGCCAAATGGGTTTCATCGGCGCTACCCAGCCGGCCGGGTGAAGCGGTTTGGGAGCCCATGCCGTGGGGGCCGGACCGCGTCCACCGCCACGCCCCCCGCCGGAAAAGCCACGCCCGCCGCCGCCAGAAAAGCCCGCCGGACCCGCCGGGGGGGCCTGGGCAAATAACAACGCCATCGAGGCGAAACCGCCAGCCCATATCGCGAAAGTTCTGATTGTCATATATTCCCCTATTCTCTTTACGTGGAGTTGACCGGACCGGTGCCCCGGTTTAGTGATGTTCGAGAAGGCTTCCAAAGCCCTTGATCTTGTCCATGATGCCCATTTTTCGCAGAGCCGACCAGTAGATTACGGTGCCTGAAGCAAATACCGGGATCTTCAGCCACCGCTCGGCATCGGCGGCGACATAACAGTAATGCAGATTTGTTCCCAGCTGCAGAATCGCATCCGGCTTGGCTGCGGCGCAGCGCAGCGTGGCGTCGCGGAGAGCGTCATAGCCCTGGGAGGCGACGTGAATGATGCTCTTGCACTTGAGTCCCTCGATATGAACGACTTCAAAGCCGCGCGAGGTGAAATAGCTGTTGGCGTTTTGTTCGATGACCGGGTAGTAGGGCGTCAGAAGAGCAATGCGTTTGGCGCCGCAGAGCTTAAAAGCCTGCTCCGCCGATTGGGCTCCCATCGTAACATCCTTACCGGACATGCGCTGAAGATGTTCCAGGAGCGCGAAGCTTCCTTTCTCGCCGCCCATATAGCTTTGGGAACTCATTCCCAGGATCAGGTGATCCATCAGCGTCTCATTTAAACGCTGCACGGAGGCATCGAGATTTGCCGTCACGTGCTTCATGATGATTTCCCAGTCGGCGTTGGCGTCGATCTTCTGATTGGGAATGTAATACCGGTCGACGGCGTTGATGACGCCTTCCGGCCGCATATCCATCATTTCGTTCTCGACGTTGACGTTCGGACCCGGCGTCATAATTCCGATCACTCCGCGGGGGCCCATCGCATTCACGTATCGCTGATGGTCGTGGGTAGCGCCCTCAAGCTCTTTATTCCCCTGCTCATTAGCCACCGGGAGTTTTCTTTCTGACATTTATTTGGAGGTTCCTTTTGTATATATTGGATTGCCCGCCACGTACACGGACTGAATTGTTTGGGTGTTACGAATGTCATCGAGAGGATTCTTGGTCAGCACGATGAGATCGGCCCACTTGCCCTTTCGAAGAGTACCAAGATCCGGGGCTTTGAGGAATTCCGCTCCGCTTTTGGTCGCCGCGACGATGACCTGCATCGGAGTTAAACCGGCCTCGACCATTTCCTGCAGTTCCAAATGGTCAAAATACCCCTGAAAACGTCCCGGCACTCCCGTATCGGTTCCCATCCCGTAACGCACTCCACCGTCGGCCAAAGCTTTTAGGTTCTTCTTGCCGGTCGCGAGCGTCTGGCGGTATTTCTCCAGATTCGGATCTGCCGCTGTTTTTGCTTGATACTCAGGACTGCTTAAAGTTTTAATCGTGTCCCCGGAGACGCTTCGCATAAAAAAGGGATCCGAAAGGAATTCCGGGGTCTTCGCGAAAACGAAAAGCGATAACTCGCGGCTCAGGGTGGAAGCGATTTGCCAGGTCTGATGTCGCTTCATGCTGGCAATCAATTCCTGATCCACGGGCTGGTCGCGTACGATGTGAGCCAGTCCATCGATCCCGTAATCCGCGAGCCGCTTTGCGTCCTCCAGATAAAAGACGTGCGCGATTACGCGAATTCCGTGCTTGTGGGCGCTGTCAATGATCGCTTTGCAGATGTCTAAGGGCATGCGCTTCGCTTTGCCCATGTTGTCATCCGTCCAGAATTTGATGAAGTCAACATGCTTGCGCGCCTGTTCCGCAACAGCCGGCTCAACATCGGCAACCGTGCTGAAAATGGCCGATGGGATACCGGGAAAGCTGATTCCGCCTCCAATGCCGTCTTTGTAGACAAATCCCTGGCCGGCGGTATAGACACGCGCCATCGCCGGCCGCGATGTCCGCTGCTGGTCTCTAATCTCGAAAATGGGATCTTTGTCCAGTCCCAGGCTGAGCATGGTAGTGACCCCATATGATGCGTACATCTTAAGGTCATGCTCCACGGTCTCGCGTGAGTACGATTTGGTGTCGAGCGTCATGCCGGACGTGATGCCGATGTGGCCGTGAAGGTCGATCATTCCCGGCATCACGAACCGGCCGGCTAAATCGACAACTTCGGCTCCGGCTGGAACCTTCAATCCAGAGACGGAGCCCACCCACGAAATCCTGCCGCCGTCGACTATCATTGCCGAATTCGGAACGGCCGCAGCGCCGGTGCCATCGATAAGAGTGAAGCCGCGCAGCACCCGAACCTCGGCGTTCGATGGCATAGCCGCAATAGTCAGGCTGAAGAGAAATGCCAGGGTCTGGCACGAAGTGAACAGCCGGCGGGAAGGTGAAACCCGGCAACAAAATTTGGGCGTTCGGGAGCGCGTTAGAGGCACTTTACCCAGCGATCCTTTTTCATTTGGAGAAAGTCTATCATATACGGGTATATTTCAATCCTGGAACGCTGCGATTCAACGGGGGTCGAAGTTACCGGTCCGCACTTCACCTCACAGGGGCTAAGAACGGTGTATCGCATTGCTGAAATTTCAGGCGAACCAGGCCGCAATACGAGGACCTGCTCCGCGTTTTGCCGGAACTGTTTGTTACCGGGAGGTAGTATTAAGGTCCGGGAGTTTCCAAGTTCATGACTGCAAGAGAAAATCGCGGCAGTTCGACCGCTTCAGCTCCAACCCGCATCCGGTACCGCGTCCTCGGAATGACTGTTGCGGTATACATGATCACCTACATGGACCGTGTCGTCATCTCGAACGCAGGCCCCTCGATCCGGGCCGATTTGGGTATGTCGCTTGTCACATTTGGCTGGATCCTGGCCAGTTTCCGCTGGAGCTACGCGCTGTTTCAAATACCAGGCGGCTGGCTGGGGGACCGCATAGGTCCGCGGCGCGCACTGGCGCTGATCGTCACCTGGTGGAGCATTTTTACTACGGCATTGGGATTGGCCTGGAGCGCCACGTCCATGACCTTCATCAGCTTCTTTTTTGGAGTTGGCGAGGCAGGCGCATTTCCGATCGCCACCCGGTCGCTTTCGCGCTGGCTCTTGCCGGGCGAGCGAGGGCTTGCGCAGGGACTGACGCACGCGGGTTCGCGCCTCGGGGCCGCGCTTGCCCCTCCGCTGGTCGTTTACATTATCAGCCTTTACGGATGGCGGGCCGCATTTTATGCGTTCGGATCGCTGGGGCTGATATGGAGTGCACTCTGGTTTGTCTGGTATCGGGACACTCCCGCCGAACACGGAGCAGTGAATGATGCAGAGCGCGAACTGATTGAGGCAGGCTCGCGGAATCGCAAAAATATAGGCGCCTCGTTGACCTGGCGGAAGATGTTCTCCGGTTCCACGATGTGGTATTTATGCGCCGCCTACTTTTGCTACACTTACGCGCTCGCTACCTATCTGGACTGGCTTCCGACATATCTGAAGGAGTATCGGCATTACTCCCTCGCCAAGATGGGGTTTTACGCCATGCTGCCCATGCTGGCCGGCACTGTCGGCGACTTTACCGGCGGATGGTTAGCCGACATCCGTCTGCGCCGCACCGGGAGGTTGAACTCCCGCCGCGCCGTTGCAATCGCAGGATTCCTGGGGGGCGCCCTCTTTATCATTCCGGCGACGCTGACCTCCAGTCCAGGCTTGTGTGTGATGTTTACCTGTATGGCATTCTTCGGCGTGGAGCTGACGGTGGGCGTGTCGTGGGCCATTCCGCTTGATATCGCCGGGGATCGCGCCGGCTCCGTCTCGTCGGTCATGAACATGTGCGGCAACATCGGAGGGGCGATTTCACCGATCGTACTGACGTATGCGCAGAGGTTATATGGGTGGAATGTACCCTTTCTGATCACGGCAGCGCTCTGCGCGTTGGGAGCACTGCTTTATTGCAAAATCGATATCGACCGAAAGGTCGCTTCGTGAGAACTGCCTTTGTTCAGGCGAGGTGATAATGTGGGCGGAACTTTGCTCAACTCCGTCGATCGCGGGCGGTCAGTCTCGCGACAAAGATCGGCAGGTATCTAATTCGCGGAGGGGCGTTCGACGTGATCGATAACGATCGTCTCAACCGTCCCTTTTGTTGTTTCCAGCCGTAGTCCCAGTTGCTCCTTCAGCGCGGTGAAAAGCGATGGCGAGGCAGTATCAACATTAGGGTGGCGTGCCCATCGAAGATCGAAATCGTAATTGCCGGTAAGATTCGTCTGGTCCCCGACAGGGGCCTGCAACATTCCGGACAAGTATTCGGCCATCGAGCTGATCTCTTCGGCGAAGCACTGGATGGAACCGGCGTTCACATTACACCAACGGCGGTTCCATGGCGGCGCCAAAGCCTTGATTCTCTTGCCGCCCTTACATAGTCGGCAAACCTGCGTGCCCGCGAGGCGGCCTGAACGATAATGGCGCTCAACGATGCATTGGTTATTCGGCCGCCATTGCCGGGATCTGTGCGGAAGTCCGAGGTGTGAAGAACTCTGAGCCCCGGATCTCGATATTCGGTATTATCGGTAGTTATCGGCGCCGAATGGAAATCTAATAGGGAATGAGGACGAATATGAAGATGGATCGCAGGATGTTCACCAAAGGTCTGGCAGCCGCGCTCGCGCTGCCCTCGTGGACCACAAAGGCATCGGCCGCCAAGCTGGCGGTCAATCGCGTGACGAAGATCCGCTGCTATTATCCGCCGAACTACCAGCCCAACGGTCCGCAGGGTTTTCCGCAAAGCAACATGGTCGTACTTGTCGATACTGAAGCCGGCATCACCGGCATCGGTCAGGGAGGATCGCCGGATACCGTGCGGAATATGGCGCGCAGCGTGATCGGCAAGAACGCGTTCGATACGGAATTCATCTGGCAACACGGATTCATGGATGCGTTCTACTCTCCAGGCAAGGAACGATTGCATGCTCTTGGCGCGATCGATATCGCGCTCTGGGACATCAAGGGCAAGGCGCTCGGAACTCCTCTCTATGAGCTGTTCGGTGGCAAGACGCGCCAGCACGTCGAGATTTATGCGACGAACGGCGTGCCGCAGGGCGCTGTTCCGCCGGCCGATTTGCAGCGGATGAGTCTGAAGGAGCGCGCCGCCGCGACCATGGCCGCGGGATACCGGGTATTCCGTGTGGACAGCGCAATTACTCCCACGCCGGCTGGTGGACCGCCCGCGGGAGGCAGGGGCCGCGGCGGACGCGGGGCTGCTTCACCGGATGGGCCTGTCGGAGTGGAAGGGGGCCGTGGCATTTTCAACTCGCGCTCGCATATCCGCCAAATCGGGGAAGCCGCGGCACAGATTCGCGAAGGTGTCGGGCCGGATGGCGACTGGATGATCGACTTTCATCAGAGCTTCGATTTTTCCGAATCGGTGGAACTCTGTAATCTGATCGCGCCGGCGCGACCGTTTTGCGCGGAAGATCCTTTGCGGGAGGAACAGTTTCGCACGCAACTCCCCAAGCTGCGCCTCCTGACTACAATTCCTCTGGCGGCCGGAGAAGAATGGGGAACCCGCGCGGATTTCAGTCCGCTCGTCGAACAGCGTGATATCGACTTTGCACGAGCCTCCCTGCCCAACGTCGGCGGCATTACTGAGATGCTCAAAATCATGTCGCTCTGCGATCTGCACAAAGTGGGGATTATGCCTCATTTCACCGGCCCCATCGCGACGGTTGGCCACATGCACACGATGACGGCGTTCCCAGGTCAGGTGCTGATGGAATACAACCAGGGCGACCGCCCTGTGCCCTATCTGCCCGAGTTTCTGGAATGTCGAAACGGCAAGGTGTGGCCGAACGACAGACCCGGGCTCGGAATCTCCGTGGATGAGAAGCAACTTACGCTTGTCGAAACAGTCACGGAAGGAGGCCCGGGCCCGACGTATCTGCGTCCGGACGGAACGCCCACGCACTGGTAGCTGTTGGCCAGGCGAACCGCGAGAGCCGCACTGAAAATGCGCTGGTCGCGTAGCGGGCGGCACTAATATTGGTCTTCCAGCGCCTGCCTTGGCCGCTACATATTCACAATTCTTCCATACGTTCCCGAATTCTGTGCTCCACTCCGGCAGCTTATACTGCCGTTCGCGTGCGCGTCTCTGTGCTTAATCAGCATTTGCAATTGCATAATGTGCAAGGTATATAATTGTTTCCGCCACAGGAAGGGGCATTGTCTATGAGTGTTCGTACCGCTCTCGGGGCCGTTCTGTTGATGTCGGCCACAGCCGTCGCCGCCGGTCCGAGTTTTATTCCGGATACGACCTTTAAAGGTTCTTCGCTGACGGGGTGGCATATGCTCGGCGATGCCGCATGGAAGGCCTCGAACGGCGAAATCACCGGCACGCCCAAGTCCGCTGCTGGCGGATGGCTTCTCTCCGATCAGGGCTGGCAGGATCTCGCGTTGTCCGTCTCGTTCCGCTGTACCGGTGGATGCAAGCCAGGCATGATTGTGCGGGCGCAGAAGACCGCCGAGGGAATGAAGGGATTCTTCGTTTCCATGGCGGACGGCGACGTGGGGCTGTACCGGATCGCGTTGGATGCGCAGGGGCATGAAACCAGCCGCGAAAAGCTGAAGACGGCCCGGTCGCTCAGCCGTTTTGGAGCTCCCGCGCCCCCGGCGCCAGCGCCCGCTAACGGAGCCGGTCCGGCGCGTGGCGGTCGCGGGGCTTCTGGAATTGTAGGGCGTGGGGGAGGCCCGGGTGCGTCCGGATTTGCCGGCGGCCGCGGAGGTCGCGGTCCCGAGCTCCGCGCGAACGAATGGAACGATCTTCAATTCATGCTCGATGCCGACATTTTACGCGGCACCATCAACGGCGGAGGCGGTCTGGGCGCGGGATGGACGGAAGACGATTCGGCCGGCTTCGGATCGGTAGGCTTTTATGTTGGCGGGACTGCCGAAGTCCAGTTCAGGGATCTGACCTACAAGGACCTCAGTGTCCGCGAACTGCCCAGGGAACAGATTTCCAGTCATTTCAAAAAGCAGGAGCTGGACCCTTACTACTATTCGTGGGGAGTGGCCTCCGCCGATTTCAACCATGACGGGATTCCCGATCTCGTGGCCGGGCCTTTTTACTACCTCGGCCCCGACTACACGAAGCGGCGGGAATTTACGCGGCATCTACATTCAGCCCCAGTTCGCAGTTCATCAGAAACTCCTGGCTCAATTTCGCGGCCGACTTCACTGGCGACGGGTGGCCCGACGTAATCGTCGCAGGCGCCGGCCAGCCAACCACTCTGTATGTAAATCCCAGAGGCGAGCCGCGCCGGTGGAACTCGTATGTGGTAATCCCGAGCAGCAGCACCGAGATCAGCCTGCTGAAAGATATCAATGGCGACGGGCATCCCGACCTGGTAATGGGCATTGGCGGCGTGGTTTCCTGGGCCGAACCCAATCCGGCCGACCCGACCGCCGCGTGGGTGGTCCACGCGGTATCGGGTCCGCGCGGCGCCACGGCTCACGGAGTCGGAGTGGGTGATGTGAATGGCGATGGGCGGCCTGACATTCTCACCGCGACCGGCTGGTACGAGCAACCGGCGAAAGGCAGCCCGCAGGAAACATGGACCTTTCATGAGGAAGCATTCGGTACTCCTCAGGGCGGCGCGGAGATGGCGGTCTACGACGTGAATGGCGACGGTCTGGCGGATGTGGTGACCGCGCTCAACGCCCACGGTTTCGGCCTCGCCTGGTTCGAGCAGAAGCGCGATTCGGCAGGCAAGATCTCCTTCGAACAGCACATGATCATGAACGACTTCTCGTCCCGGAATGCCGGCGGCGTCACCTTCACCGAGTTGCACGGGTCAACTTCCGCCGATATTGACGGCGATGGCATTGCGGATTTTATCGTGGGCAAACGCTATTGGTCGCACGAAGACAGCTATACGGATCCCGATCCCCACGGGGCTCCGGTGCTGTATTGGTATAGGACAGTGCGCAACAAGAACGCTCCGGGCGGGGCTGAATTTGTACCGGAACTGATCCACAATCAGTCGGGAGCGGGCTCACAGGTTCTGGCGGTGGACCTGAACGGAGACCATGCGGTCGATGTCGCCGTTTCGACCAACCGCGGAACCTTCATCTTTTGGGGAACGCCGCGCAGGAAGTAACCAGGTCTGCCCGAGCGTCTGTACAGCCAACTGGAGGAATGCAGTGAACATGTTATCTCCAACCAAGCGAGCACTCCTCGCCGCAACGGCAGCCGCCAGCCTGTGGGGGCAAACCCCCAGGACCGATTGGCGCGATTACCTGGGTGCCCCCGATTCCTCGCACTTCTCCCCGTTGAAAGAAATCGGCCCTGCGAACGTGAACAGGCTTCAGGTCGCCTGGTCGTACGCCGCCGGTGAAACCGGATCCTACGTGTACGCGCCGCTCGTCGTTGACAATGTCGCGTTCGTCCTGGCTAAGGGCGGCGGCATCGTCGCTCTCGACGCGGCGACCGGCAAGGAAATCTGGACTCACTCGTTCGGGGCCGGCACCGGATTCGGAGGCGGCGCCGGCGGCGCTCGCGGCCTCAACTATTGGGAGAGCAAAGACCGCTCCGACCGACGCATCCTGATCTCTGTCTCCAACCAATTGCAGGAGCTCGACGCCCGCTCCGGAAAGCTCATCGAATCCTTCGGCAACAAGGGTTACGTCGACCTCCGTGTTGGCCTGGGCCGTGATCCGCAAACCGTCCGCGCCGTGCAAACCCGAACCCCGGGCCGCGTTTTCGAAAACCTCATCATGCTCGGCTCCGCGCCTGGCGAAAGCTACGTATCGCCGCCCGGCTTTCTCCGCGCCTATGATGTCCTCAGCGGGAAACTGGTATGGACGTTTCACACCGTGCCCCAACCCGGCGAGCCCGGCTACGAAACCTGGCCCAAAGACGCTTACAAGTATGTGGGCGGCACCAACACCTGGGGCGAGATCACTCTCGACGAAAAACGCGGCATTGCCTACTTCCCGCTCGGCTCGCCTACTTACGATTTTTACGGTGGCGACCGCAAAGGCGACGGCCTCTATGGCAACTGCCTGCTGGCCCTCGATGCGCGAACCGGCAAACATCTCTGGCACTTCCAACTGGTGCACCACGATCTTTGGGATTACGACGTCGTCTCCGCGCCCCAACTCATTACTGTCAGGCAGAACGGGCGCACCATCGACGCCGTCGCGCAGGCCACTAAGCAAGGCTTCCTGTTCGCCTTTGACCGCGTCACCGGTAAGCCACTTTTCCCGATCGAAGAACGCAAAGTGCCCAGGTCAAACGTGGTCGGCGAGTTCGCCTCGCCCACGCAGCCGTTTCCCACGGTACTTCCTCCCTATGAGCGCCAGCGTTTTACCGCTGACGATCTGGACCCGTATTACATCACCGACGAAGAGCGCGCTGCTTTCAAGCAGCGGCTGTCGGCCGCTCGCAACGAAGGTTTGTTTACGCCCGCCGGATTCACTGAAACGGTCGAGATGCCGGGCAACAACGGCGGATCGATCTACTTCACCACAGCCTCCGCGCCCGAGCAGGGAATGGTGTACGTGATTGCGAAGAACGTCCCCTCCATCATCAAGCTGACGGAAAATCCGCGCCCCAGTTCTCCTCCGGCCGCAGGCGAGAGCCGCGCCGTCCGACCTGGCCGTGGCGGCAATCCGCAGGGCGCCGGGGCCGCCGGTGGCTCGGGGCGAGGCGGTCGGGGCGCTGGTGGACGCGGAGCCGTTACACCCGCACAGCAGGGCCGCGCAATTTACGAACAGAACTGCCAGCTCTGCCATGGCAACGATCTGAAGGGCAATATACGGCTGGAAGACGTGGTGGCGCGCCTAGGACAGACGGCAGTGCGCGATACCATCACGCATGGCCGCGGGGACATGCCGTCATTCAGTACGATGCCCGAAGCGAGCATGACCGCACTCCTTCTCTTCCTCGGCGACCCGAGCGCCGCGCCCCCGGGAAGCGCCAACCAGGTGGCGGCTCCTTCGTTCAACGAGGTCCCTTACCCGGAGGACGCCGAGCATCCCGCCATCCGTTATTACTCGCCCTATGGATATGAGACGCTGGCGATCAACCCGCCATGGTCGACCCTCACGGCATACGACCTCAACAAGGGCACGATTCGATGGCAGGTGCCTTTCGGCGACAACCCCGCTGCCGGACCCAATCTGGGCACGGAACTGCGCGGGAATCTGTGGCCAAAGAGCGGAGTGGCAGTCACCGCCGGCGGCCTTGTGCTGTTCGCCAGCAATGAAGGCAAGCTGCGAATTCTTAATGCCTCCGATGGAAAACAACTCGCGGTCTACGATCTGCCCAACGGCTCCACCTGCGTTCCGGCGATTTATGAAGTAAACGGGCGGGAATACATTCTGATCAACGCGACGGGCGCCGCAATGGACTTAAGAATCGCCCCCAACGGCGAAGCTCCGCCGAACGGACCAAAATCTTATGTAGCGTTTTCGCTGCCACGGGCGGAGTAAGGGTTCGCTATAACGGGGTTGGCCGCGTCATCCTGAGAAAACCCCGAAGACGCCGTCGGACATTGCGAAAGCTCGCGCGACGATCGCACGGAGTTAATTGACCGGGATGCCTCTGGACGCGGCGAGCACGACGGTCTTCTTCGCGGTGTGATCCTCGATCGAGATGTGCCCGTCTTCGAGCTTCACATCGTCTACCTTATTGAAACCGTCGGGCAGGCGAGCGAAGAAGAGAATGAAGTGCGACTCTATTTTCGATTTCGCGGGCAGCCAGCGCCAGACCGGATTGCCGAACAGCGGCCCCTGATCGAAGACCGTACGGCGTGGCAGATCGTAGGGCTGGGTGCCGATCTCGAAAGCGCGAACGAGCGCGGTCGCCGACGGGTAGTTGCCCCACTGCTGTACCCACGGATAATCCTCTCGGCGGAAGACATAGCCGAAAACCAGGCGGCGCGTGCTGTGCAGCGCGGCGACCCATTCCAGTTTGCGCGTAGTATCGAGAAGCGTGGTGGAGTGATCGAGGTAGTGAGGATTGTCGGGAATCTGGCTGAGGTCGATGGGTTGGCCATCGGTGCCGGGCGCCATGGGCCACGTAAAATCGGCGCCGGAGGCGAGGCGACGCTGCATTCGTCCGCCGCCACCGGATGCGCCCGGAGCGCCACCGCGACCGCCCGCCACTCCACCGCGGCCTGCGAGTGCCCCTGCACCGCTTCCTGCGCGACCTCCGCCCGCTCCACCTCTTCCAGCCGCTGCGGCTTCGGCGGCATAATCGCGGTTCTGTGAGCGAGTGCCGGAAAGGAAGGCTGTCACTTTGCCGGCTTCGAGGAACGGCGAGGAGAAGGTCATGTGTTCCGCCCAGGCGATCGGGCGATCGAACCCGAGCAGGCTTTCGAGAGTGCTGTCGACGTAAATGACGTTTTCACCATCCACCATATGGAAGGTACGGGTGAAATTCTCCTGCACGACGGGCAGAAGAGCGCTCAACGTAAGGTTGCTCGTGCTTCCTTCGCGGGAGGAACCGTCGACCTTGTATTTGGTCACATAGCCTTCGCCATGCATCTGGAGGCCTACCTTTCGTTCATCGGCGGAAGGGTTACCAAATCCGTCGATGCAAACGAAGTGACCGATCATATTGTTGAAATTGGTAACGCCGCGTCCCTGCTCGCGCGCGAGACGGATTGGATTCCAGAGAGGATTGAGCTTACCGGGGTCGTCGGCGAGGACGACGCTCGCGATGCTGCTTCCGGTGGTGAGAACGGTAAGCTGCAACTTGCCATTGGACACTTCCAGCGCGGGCATCTCTTCATAGGTCGAGTTACGCGCGACATTCTGCGACAACGCGGCCGCGGCTGACATGGCAAGGATCAATGCAATTCTCTTCTGCATGGTTGCTTTACGCTCCTAAAAAGAATACATCAAACGCTGAGATAACGCCGAACCAAAAAAAGAATATTCCGGCATTCTGGCAGCAGTTGGGTCGATCGGCGAATTTCAAATATTTTGGTATATGCTGTTGTGAACATGACAAAGAGAACTTTGATACCGGCGCTGCTCCTCTCCCTGGCTTTGTGTCTCGCCGCCGCGCCGCCGGTGGTGCTCGATGCCTCCAAACTGAATCCCGAAGACGTTAAGAAGGGCACAGCAGTCCTTGAAGACGGCCCCAACTATCTTTGGGCCGTGGACGCTGGGACGCGCCCGACTCTCTTCATCGACGGCAGTGCCGCGGGTCCCATGAAGCAGGTCCGCGGCAAAGGCCCGTGGATCTACACCGGCAAGCTGCAAACAGGAACCATGCATTCCTTTTATTACATGATCGACGGGAAGAAATTCGGCGGTATGACCGATATCCCGGCTTTCGGTCCCGACTCTTATTCCCAGCCCGGCGTACCCATGGGCAAACTTTCCGAAACATTCGTCAGTATGAGCAAGCTCTATCCTGGGATGAAATCCGAATACCGGGTCTACGTTCCGGCGGAATACGATCCGGCAATTCCCGCGGCGCTCATGATCTGGCAGGACGGACACTACCATTTTGAACGTGACGGACCGCTTCAGATACCGGCAGGACAACCGCCGAGCAGATTGCAGAACGTGATCGACAATCTGACTTACCGGAAGGAGATTCCGGTGGCGATTTATCTCCTGATCGATCCCGGCACTGTGGGTACCACGGCGATGCGCAGCATTCAGTACGATACCGTCTCGGATCTTTACCCGCGTTTCCTGAAGGAAGAGATTCTGCCCGAGCTTTACAGCAAATATAACGTCCGCAAGGACGGCTACAGCCACGCCATCGCCGGTAATTCATCGGGAGGGATCTGTGCCTTCAATGCTGCCTGGTACATGCCGGAACTCTTCACCCGCGTGAACGCCCGTATCCCCAGCTTTACCGCGCTGCAGTGGAAGCCCGGAGTGCAGGATGGAGGCTACATCTATCCGTTTCTCGTGCGCAGGGGGCCGAAACGCAACATACGTGTCTGGCTGCAGGACGGCTCCGAGGATATGGATAACCGGGCGGGCAGTTGGCCGTTGCAAAGTATCCAGATGGCGAACTCGCTGAAGATCGGCAGATATGACTTCCATTTCACTTTCGGAAGCGGAACGCACAATCACTCGCAGAATAACTCCGAGTTGCCGGCGGTACTCAAGTGGCTTTGGCGCGATTACGATCCGGCGAAGACCGAACAGACGTTCGAACAGGATGCCGTTGAAAAAGCGAAGCCCGTCTTCCGCGTGAAAATTTATAACCGCGACTAATTCCCTGAGTTAGAAACACCCCGGCAGGCAACAACGCTCATCGTGACCGCATATGTATTGCATTCTGGATGGCGGCTGAACGGTAACTAACTTTTCGACTAATTGAGAACGATACCGTCCACCTGCACGCACGAACGTTAACTTACCAAGGCTCTCAGCAAAAAGACAACGATCAACACGCCGTTCGCCTTACACGGCGAGCATCGAGAGCTACAGTCCCCCCGCTTGACTCCCAAACGGGTTTGACATATAGTTCCGCTCAGGGTCCACCTGATGAAAATTTTTCTGGCAGCTTTCTCTCTCTTTGTGTTGGGCTTTGCCTCCGTCGCTTCAGCCCAGTCGTCCTACGGCTCCGTGGTCGGCACGGTCACCGACGACTCCGGGGGTGTCGTTCCTCATGGATCGGTCACCGCTACCCAGGCCGAAACGAGTTTGTCCCGCACCACCCAGACCAACGAAAGCGGTGTCTACAACATTCAGAACCTGCTGCCGGGCACCTACCAGATCACCATAACGCTGCCTGGTTTTCAAACCTTCACCGAGCGCAACGTCAACATTGAGGCGAACCAGGCCATTCGCCTGGACGCCCGGATGAAGGTGGGCCAGGCAAGCCAGGAGGTTACGGTATCCGCGTCAGCCGCTGTCTTGCAGACGGAAACGGCCGCCGTCCAGTCGAATACCACAAGCACGGAACTGGCAAACCTGCCCACCAGCGGACGCTCCTGGCAAACGACTACGTCGATGATGCCCGGTGTGGCGCAGCCCGACTACTTACAATCGGGCGGGACCAACAATCCCACACGGTCCCTGGGCATCGCGGTTAATGGGCAGCCGACCAGCAATACGGTTGTCCGGCTCGACGGCGTGACTCAGCTCAATCAGTATTTTCAGGGAATTGCGGTTTACACTCCGGGCCTGGAGTCGATCGAAACCGTCAGCGTGGTTACCAGCAGTTTTGACGCCGACCAGGGGATGGCCGGCGCCGCTTCCGTTAACGTCCAGGTTAAGAGCGGCACGAACCAACTGCACGGATCGGCGTTTGACCACGCCACCGACTATCGCCTGAAGGCCAAAAATTTCTTCCAGCCGCCCGCTTATTCAAAGGGAACCGGAAGCACGCACAGCTACGGCGGTACCCTGGGCGGGCCCATAAAAAAGAGCAAGCTGTTCTACTTTGCCAGCGTGGAAAGGAATCGGCAGCGGGCCTACGCGGGAAACCCGGTGTCCAATATCGGATCGAACGGTCTGGTCAGCGTACCTACCGCGACCATGCGAACCGGTGATTTCAACGGCACTGGAGCGACTCTCTACGACCCAAAAACGGGAACGGCGACCGGTACAGGCCGCACTCCGTTCACGAATAACACGATCCAGCCCAGCCGCATCAGCCCGATCTCCACCGCGATACTGAAAGATCTGCAGCTACCCACGCTGCCCGGCTTTAACAACAACTTCTACTCAACCATCGACTATATTACGGATTACAACAAGTACGATGGCAAGTTCACCTGGGCAGCCAGCGGCAAGACCACGGTTAACTTCCGGTTCGGCTATGGGACCAGTTACGAGCTCGGCAGCGGGCTGCTCCCTTCAATCGTTCCCAACTGCAAGAACCTTCCCGGCGCTCCTTTCTGCGCCAATCCCATCCAGGCGGGCCGCATCTGGGATACGCATGTGCAGAGCGATTCGGTCGCCGTGACTCATGTGTTTTCCCCGAGCTTCGTCGTAGATGGCGTTTTCGGCTTTTCCACATCCGATGTGGTGACCATTCCCGATTCACCCGATTGCTGGGGCGACACATTCGGTATAAAGAACAGTTGCCAGGCGCCTTATTCGAAGAGCACCGCTATTCCCGCGATCACCGCATCCGGCTGGACGCTGACGGGTGGCGGCCAGCCCCGGAACTATGTTGATCCGCAATGGGGAGGCACCATCAACGCCAGTTGGCTGAAGTGGGGGCACAATATCAAATTCGGCGGCGAGATGAAGCGGCTGATGCAGAACCACTACGAGGATCAGACGCCGACGTTCACATTCAACGGCGGGCAGACCGCCCTGGGGCCGGCCGCTCCGAACAACTTCAACGCCTTCGGCGATTTCCTGCTCGGCAACATGTACCAGCGGACGTCGGAATCCATGACGCCCATGATCGGACAGACGTTGACATCCGGCAACAACGCCGATTTCCGGCCCGCGACCCTCCGTGGCTGGCAGTTTGGCTCCTACATCAGCGACCAGTTCCGGCCCACGAAGAAGATGACTGTTTCAATCGGCGTGCGCTACGAATACTATTCACCGATTCGGCGCGCCGACCGCGGCCTGGAGGTTTTTAACTTCACCACCAACCAACTGGACATCTGCGGAGTCGCCGGGAATGCGCCGACGTGCGGAATAACGGTCGAGAAACTACTCATCAGCCCAAGGCTGGGCTGGGCATACCGACTGAACAACAGCACTGTGATTCGCGCCGGTTATTCTCGGAATCCGCAAAACGACAATTCGGCGACCGCGCAGATGCCGCCCTCGCAGTCGTTTCCCGTCACCATCATTTTGACGGAGACGGCGGCCAACAATTATTCGGCGATCGGAAACCTCAGTGACGGCGTCACCACGGTGCCGCTGTTCGATCTCTCGGTGGGCCATGTCAAACCCAATGCGGGTCTTACTACCTACCGTGGCGAATTCGTCCGCGGCAAGATCACCTCTTTCAATGTGAGCGTCCAGAAGCTGCTTCCGCACAACCACAGCCTGACCCTCGGCTATGTGGCAAACCGGCAGAACGGCATAACCCGCAGTCAAAATCTCAACTACGGGACATTGGGCGGCGGCACCGCGAGCCAGCCGTATTTCCAGATTCTGGGAACCTCGTCTGCAATTAATGTTCAGAGCAATCTGGGTCACGCGCAGTTTGACTCCTTCCAGGCCAATCTGGTCCGCCGGTTTTCCAACGGCTTCCAATATACGGTGGCCTATACGTTCGCTAAAACAATTAACTGGTGGGCGGGCAGTATTCCACAACCCCAGTATTGGGCACTCAACAAAGGGGTCGCGTCGTCCAACGTACCGCATCTTCTCAACGCCACTTTCGCTTATGCCCTGCCTTTCGGAACCGGGAAGCCACTTCTCTCGCACGGCGGCGTCCTGGCGCACATTGCCGGCGGGTGGCAGATCAACGGTTTCCTGAACGTGCGGTCCGGCCTGCCGTTCACCGTCACCTCGAGTGCGGCTTCGCTGAATGCGGGCACCGGCACCAATCAGACGGCGGATCAGGTAAAGGCGAACGTGGCGACCCTCGGCGGGATCGGCCCCGGTTCTGCTTATTTCGACGTAACCGCTTTCGCACCCGTGACCGCGGTTCGCTTCGGGACAGCCGGTTTCAATACGCTCAGGGGACCTGGCGGCGCCAACCTCGACGCGAGTCTTTTCCGCGAGTTCAGGTTCCGCGACAAAATGAGCCTCCAGTTCCGGGCGGAGGCGCTGAACGCGACCAACACTCCGCATTTCGCGAACCCCGCCGCGAACGTTTCCAATCTGCAGTTGAACTCCGATGGTTCGGTCAAGAACCTGAACGGCTTCGGCGTGATCAACGGTACCACCCGGACCGGTCGGGAGTATGACGAGAGGGAAATCCGCATCGGTGTACGCTTTGGGTTCTGATTATCGCCGGGAGCCCGTGCCAAAACACAGTTGATTGGCGGGGTCCCGGCCAGCCCGTTTGCCGGCTGGCCCGCTTGCCCCCGGTTTGATCCTGTTATAAACTTTGAGACACTGGGTGGATCATCTGCCCCGTCGCACCCCGGGAGAGTAACTTGATTTCCAGAAGACGATATGCCGTTTCATTTGCAGCCAAATTCTCGGTGGCTGTTTGTACCTTGGGTGTCATTGTCCTTCTGGCGCAGAGCTCTCCGGTAAAGATCACCCCCGCTCCCAAACCCGCGGCCGGGGCGGCGAAGGGCGTGGCAACGGCGGCCCCCGGCGATCCTTTCAGAAAGGCAGTTCAGCCTTTCCTCGCCGAGAAATGTTATATGTGTCACAGCGGCGATGTTCCCATGGCTGGGCTGGATCTCGCCGCCTTCACGAGCGAAGCGGCGGCGGAGAAAAAGCCTGAAGTTTGGGAAAAGGTTCGCGACAAGCTTTCTGCCGGCCTGATGCCGCCTCCCGGCCAGCCTGTTCCTTCCAAAGCCGAAGTCGCTCCCGTAAGCGCCTGGATCGATCATCTGCTTTCCAGCACGAATTCCGGCAAAGCGTTGGATCCCGGCCGCGTGACCGCGCGCCGCCTCAATCGCGTCGAGTACGACAATACAATCCACGATCTCCTGGGCGTCGCCGGACATCCTTCCAAAGAGTTTCCTGTCGATGATTCCGGCTACGGCTTCGATAACAATGGCGACGTGCTGTCGGTCTCTCCGCTGCTCATGGAAAAATACATGGCCGCAGCTAAGTCCGTCTCACAACTGGCCGTTTACGGCGAGCAATATCCTGCCAAACCCGGCCACCTGATTCGTCTGCTCAACCGCCGCTCACCGGATGCCGACGATGTCCTCGAGGGCGGTAATGCGGGAATCTGGCTTCCTTATTCTCTTCGTGGCGCAATGTACGGTACCTGGACCTTCCCGGTCGATGCGGAATACGAGTTCCGACTCCGCATTGCGAACTTCCGGGGAGCAAACCCCGACGTTGCTGCGGATCCAGCGGGCTTGCAGGCCGGCACTGGCGGGCGCGGCGCGTCCGGCGGGCGTGGCGGTGCACCCGCCGGCGGACGTGGCGGTTCCGGCGC
>JAICJH010000142.1 GCA_025928545.1 Bryobacteraceae bacterium
AAATCCGCATAGGGACAATATAACTATCAGCTCGAGGGAGATCGCAGCTCTGGTCTGAGTTTCCAACTTGAATTAAGGCGTAACGAACGTCCTGTAATTCAAAGATCCGGTCACGACGATGGGGCAGGGCTTCTACTTCCTTGGCAACGCGAACGGTACGTAATCCTTCGGCAAATCGGTCCGCAACATTGGCGCCTCGCCGCCGCGGCCGGAGTGCCCGGCCCGGCGTTGATGTTCGAGGATGCTGAAACCACCAGGTATTGTCGCCCGCGGACTTGGTACATGGCTGGGATTCCCTCTGAGCCTCTGGGCAGGGTCGCCGTCCACAGAGTCCCGCCGGTCTCTGCATCGAGCGCGCGAATCTTGCCATCGCTGGCGGCGATGAAAATCAGCCCGGTCGAGGTCACGATCATTCCATGATGTTCGGCCATGAATGCGCCAGTATGATGTGCGGCCTCTGCCGCGGGCTTTGCATCCTGTCCCAGAGGCGCCTTCCATTTGATAGTTCCGGAGTTCAGATCGTAGGCAACAACAGACGACCATGGCGGACCGACGACAAACGGCTGATCGGGATAAAGCCCGCGATCGGTGCCTGGCTGCGCCATTCTCGCGAATCTCGGGCAGGGGAGCGGAGGTTTTCTGCGCTGATGCTGGCGAAGATGCGAATAAGAGAATGGCGAGAGCGGCGCTCTAGCAGGATGCTGAAAAACTCCTGGCGGATAAGTCCCGTATTTGCAATCCTGGTGGTGTGAGAGGGATTGACGTACAGCAATCGGAACTGTTCAGCTACGGCTCAGTCGAAGATCGTATTCCGGCCGGGCATCCGCTGCGGGCGATTCGCACGATGACGGATGATGCGCTAAAGCAGATGAGCACGCGCTTCGATGAGATCTACGGTACTGAGGGGCGACCGTCGATTCCGCCGGAGCGGTTAGTACGGGCGGTGCTGATCCAGATGCTTTACTCGGTGCGCAGCGAACGGATGCTGATGGAGCAGATGGAATATAACCTCCTGTTCCGGTGGTTTGTTGGCCTTTCGGCGAGCGAACCGGTGTGGCATGCGACGGTGTTCACGAAGAATCGCGATCGGCTGCTGGAAGGCGCGGTGGCGGAGGAATTCTTCTCGCTGATTGTGGAGCAGGCGCGCAGCCGCAAATTGCTTTCCGATGAGCACTTCACTGTGGACGGCACTCTGATCGAGGCGTGGGCGGGGCAGAAGAGCTTTCAACGCAAACGCAAGGGGGATGACGATCCGCTGAATCCGCCTCCTGTCGATAAGAGCAGCAATCCGACAATCAACTGGCACAAAGAAAAGCGCAGCAACGACACGCATGAATCGTTAACCGATCCCGAGTCACGACTTTACAAGAAGACGCGTGGCGCCGAAGCGCGTCTGGGCTATCTGGGGCATGTGATCACTGAGAACCGCAACGGGTTCGTCGTCGACATGCGGCTCACATCGGCGACGGGAACCGCCGAGCGGGAGGCAGCGGTCGAGATGCTGAGCGGTAAGCCATTTTCCCGGCGAGTAACACTGGGAGCGGACCGCGGTTACGACACACGCGCTTTCGTCGCCGCCCTGCGGGAAATCAATGTGACACCTCATGTAGCGCAGAACGACACCCATAGGCGCAGCGCGATTGACGGCCGCACCACCGGGCATTGCGGTTATGAGATCAGCCAGAGGAAGCGCAAGCGAGTGGAGCAGGTTTTCGGCTGGATGAAAACGGTGGCGTTGCAGCGCAAGACCCGATTCCGCGGGTTGGCGCGAGTGGGATGCATGTTCACCTTCGCGGCAGCAGCTTACAATCTGGTCCGCATGCGCAACCTCACCGTTCAGCCCGCATAACTTCGGGGAGAAGTGTATCTTTTCTCCGAAAAACAGTGCGTTTTGGCCAGGCTTACCCCACACGCCCTACCAGAAAATTCGTCTACGGGCCTGCAAGAGCCAGCGACGGCAACGAGCTCGATTCAGGAAAACCCGTTTTTCAGCAGCCTGCTAGCTTGTCCTGAACAAAGCACCGGTTCGAATCGCTTCAACAAAAAGCCCCGGCCATGAGCCGGGGCTTTTTCATTTGCCGCGCTCACTTTTTCCCTGATCATCAGCGGTGGAAGCGGTCTTCATGCCGGACTACCTCGGCCCGGCGGTCGTAGGGTCGTACGGCCTTTCGTACAGGTTCGCGGCGTACAACCACCACACGATCTCTTCGATCGCGATCCCGATCATGGTTATAATCGCGGAAATCCCGGGCGAAAATGGCCGGCGCACAAATCGTCGCGAATCCAGCCGTTGCGATCAACATTTTTCCGAAGCGTTTCATTTTGCTGCTCCTTCCACTCCAATAGATACAGCGGCCGGAATGAAGTCGCCGCGCCGAAGCGGAATTTACGCAATGTTACTTCAGGCGCCGCCGCATGAACTCCAGAAACACATCCCAATCGGAAGGTACTGTGCCATGCCCGCCGGCGTGCATCTCGTATGCGAGCGTATGCAGAATCGGGGTTCCCGGAGCCGGCATCTCTGTTGTTCCCAGATCGTCCTTTCCAAGCAGCTTCCACACGGGACCAGCCGCAACGGCGGCCAGGAACTCTCCTCGCGGGTCCGACCATTTATCCTGATCTCCCGTCTGCAGGAGCAGAGGTCACGGCGCGATGAGCGAGAGGAGCATGTTCGAATCCACCGGCAACTCATCCACGTGATCACCGAATTTCTGGTAGTTGCCTGCGAACTGGTAACCGAAGTTGATGTTCAGGTTTTTGACAGTCTCGCCGTAGTTTCTCCGGCTCAAGGCAGCCCCGCCTTCGCCCGAACAACTCGCGATCACCATCGCGAACCGCGTATCCTGCGCCCCTGCCCACAGAACCGTCTTGCCCAGACGTGAGATACCCAGAATCGCGACCCGCTTCGAGTCAACGCCTGGATCCGTCTCCAGATAATCCATCGCGCGGCTAAGGCCCCACGCCCACGCGCCGATCGCGCCCCAGTCGGAGGGCCCCGGCTCAGTCTGCCCCGGCTTCAGGTACGCGTCGCGAATCCCGTACTGTGCGCCACCGGCAAAATCGGGCTCGATGTCTCCGTAGTAAATAGTGGCGAAACCAAATCCGGCATCGAGCAGGTCTCGCACGCGAGTCACCCGCCCAATCGCCATCCCCTGCGCCGCCGGCACTCGCTTGTGCTCGCGATTCCATACCTCGCCCGGCTTCACACCCGGGTCATCAACCGTTCTCGAGTTGGCGGAGAAGCTGAGGTTTAACAGCACCGGAACTGGGGATTTCGCGGCTGCGGGCAGGTAGAGCAGCAGATCCGCCTTCGGGCCGTTTTTGTCGCCGGTAAAGAGAATCGTGATCTGCCGGCGGATGGCTTTGCCGTCGAACGCAGAGCCATTCTTTTCGAACACGTCGAACTGCATCGCGGCCGGCCGCCCGGGGCTGTGCCCGTGCATATTGTCTTCGAACAGTTTCAGGATCTGAGGACGCCGTTTCTCATACCAGTCCTTCGGATTGCGAACTTTCGCGCCGTCTGGAAACGTGAGCGGGTCGGGCAACGTGTACGTGCCCACCTGCGCTTCGTCATAGTTAACCGGGATCTTCGGCTTTTCCGCGGTTTGCGCCGCAAGAACGCCGGAAATCAGCAGCAGTCCGACTGGAACATGGCGAAAAGACATGTCAGGATTTTATGCCCGGCAACCGCCCAGCCAGTTATTCTTCCACCGTCGAGAAACTGGACAGTTCGGCCTCGCGCACGACGTAATTTCGTTCAAGCTGCCGGCAAAGCTCAGCGCCCAGCTTTTCCGGCGTCTCCTTCTCATCGTGCTCAACAATAACCTTCAGAAACAAACTCGTTCGCATTCAACTTCATGGTAAGCAGGTGGCGGCGGTGGCTTCGGAGCTATTGCACCGCAAGGTTCACGGGCTGGCTCGTCACCCCGCCGATGGCCACCGTCACCGGCTTCGCGCCAGACCCCACCGTCGGAACAGTCACATTGATCTGATAAAGGCCCGCATACCCGGGCGCGAGTCCACTGAAAAGAA
>JAICJH010000064.1 GCA_025928545.1 Bryobacteraceae bacterium
CGAAGCAATGTTAATCAGGCCAGCCTGAAAGTTCTTCCGTCGGCTCGGTAACGTTACCCGAGATGCAAATCCCTCAATGGGAACCGAAAGTCCAGTTTCACCTCAATCGACGCTTCCCGGCCGGGAAAATATTGTCAGGAGTGGCCGGCGAAGAACCACTCCCTGTCCGGAAAGTAGCACAGGGTGTCAAGAAATCGGGGGTGATATATGGTGCCGCACGTAGGTTGGGGTTAAGCGAAGTGTTGGCTGTTCAGTGAGATGCAGGTTTTTTCAAATATTTTGCGATTGTTGTGAATGAAAAAGGTTTCTTTAACTCTTGCGGCGCAGGATGGGCGCGGAGAGCACGGTTCGCCGCGACGATAGGACGGGCGCCGCTGCGATTTGCGTTAGTATGGAGATCATGGCAACTGAGGTCCTGGTTCCGGTTGACGAGTATCTAAGAACCAGCTACCGTCCGGACTGCGACTACCTTGATGGAGAGGTGGTGGAACGCAATTTGGGCGAAAAACAACACAGCAGCGCGCAACGGGAGATCCTGCTTTTCCTTGCCACGCATTACCCACAACTGCGCAACAGGCTCTTACCCGAGCAACGGGTTCAGGTACGGGCAAACCGATATCGCATTCCGGACATTTGCATCATTTCAGCCGAAGCGACCGACCAGGAAATTATCACCACGCCACCGGATCTGTGCATTGAGATTCTTTCACCGGAAGATACGATGGCCAAGACGTTAGACCGAATCAAGGACTATTTCGGGATGGGAGTTGCCACCTGCTGGGTAGTCAATCCTGTGAGCCGCGAAGGCTGGGTGGCGACACCCGGCCGGCTCGAAGAAGCGTCCGACGGCATTCTGCGCGCGAGCGGGATTGAAATGTCTCTCGCCGGGATATTCGCGCGGTGATCAGCCGGAAAGTATAGCGCTTTTGCGATAACATGGCGGTGGCACACGTCCATGAGATCGGCTTTCCTTTCGGTTACCGCATTTTTCCTGATCAGCGCGACGCTGCCGTCCCAGCAAACGAACAATCGCGCGGCCAGCGATTTTGCAAATGTGGTTCTGCCGGTTCTGAAGAATTCCTGTTATGGCTGCCATAGTGGCAATCGTCCGGTGGGCGGGCTGCGGCTGGATGCGCGGTCGTTTGCGATGCGCGCGATCACGCCGGGGAACTCGAAAGACAGCCGGCTGATACATCGACTTGAAGGTCTGGATGGCGAACCGCAAATGCCATTCGGGATGCCGCCGCTCAGCACCGAACAAATCGGCGCTATTAAAGCCTGGATCGATGGCGGAGCGCAATGGCCGGAGGCCCTGGCAGGGGACGAACACTGGTCCTATATAAAACCAGTCAAACCAGCTCTCCCGGCGGTTCAGGACCCAAAGTGGGAGCGGAATGCGATTGATCGATTCATCCAGGCGCGGCTTGAAAAAGAAGGGCTGCATCCGTCTCCCGAAGCAACCAAGGAAACCTTGATCCGGCGTCTCAGTCTGGATCTCATCGGACTGCCGCCAACTCCGCAGGAGGTGGTGGTCTTTCTGGCAGATACGAAACCGGACGCCTATGAGCGCCTGGTCGATCGCCTGCTCGCCTCGGACCATTATGGCGAGCGTTGGGCGCGCCTCTGGCTGGATCTGGGTCGCTACGCCGATTCCAACGGCTACGAAAAAGACGAGCGCCGCTCGATGTGGCCCTATCGCGACTGGGTGATCAAAGCACTCAACAGCAACATGCGGTTCGATCAGTTCGCGATCGAGCAGGTTGCCGGCGACATGCTGCCGAACGCCACGGACAGTCAGAAAATCGCCACTGGCTTTCTGCGCAACTCGATGTTCAACGGCGAGGGGGGCGTGGATCCCGAAGAGAACAACTGGAATATGCAGCTTGACCGCGCCACGACAGTCAGCACCGCGTTTCTCGGTTCCACGATCGGCTGCGCCGAATGCCACGACCACAAGTTCGATCCGTTCACGCAGAAGCAGTTCTATTCCATGGTGGCGTTCTTCAACAACGCGGAATTCACGAAGAGCAGCACGCCCTTCACCGAACCGGTGCTGGACCTCCCTGCCCCGGATCAGGCGGCGAAGCGTGACGCGCTGAATGCGGAAATCAAGACGTGGCAGAGCAAGCTCAACGACGATTCCGACGCCGCGAAACAACGTCAGAAAACCTGGGAGCAGAGCATTGCGGACGCGGAGACCACCTGGCGTCCACTGCATCCGGAACGAGCGCAGTCGTCGGGTGGATCTACCCTCACCATCAGGCCGGATGGCTCGGTTTTGGCATCGGGCGTCAATCCTGAAACAGACACCTACACGATCGAGGCAAAGGTACCGTCCGGAGGCATCACGGGCATTCGTCTGGAAGCACTGCCCGATCCGAGCCTGCCGCGCGGCGGCCCTGGCCGCGACTATTACGGCAACTTCATGATTCGCGAAATGAGCGTGGAAGGGTTCACCGTGAAAGAAACGGCGATGGACGACAATTCCGGCGCCGGCCAGCAGGGTCCCGGCAAGAAGTTCCCGCAGGTTTGGGTGGTGGATGTTTCGAAAGAAGAGAATAACCAGCGCCTTCCGCGCCAGATGGTGCTGGTGCCTTCAGGCGCGTTCCAGGCAAAGGGCTCTCTGCGTATCTCCATTGTGCAGGCGACGGAAGGCGGACATCAGGGTATCGGGCATTTTCGCATTTCGGTGACCGACTCGCCCACTCCCAAACGGATCGTCGAAATAACCGCGGCGCTCCGTCCTGTACTCAGCATTCCGGCGGAACAGCGAACGCGGCAACAGGCGACTCAGGTAACGGCGCGGTACCGGAATCAGGCAACTGAACTCGCGCCCATCCGGAATACGATCAAAGACCTTCAGGCGCAAGTGCAGGCTTTGGGCATTCCGACGACGCTGGTGATGTCGGAAAACGCCGCGGTACCGCAGCCCGGCGCCACCGTTCGAATTCGCGGCAGCTTTACCAGCAAGAATGGCGACGTCCCGGCGGACATTCCGTCATTCCTCGGAACTCTCCCGACCGACCAACCTCACAACCGCCTCGCGCTGGCCAAATGGCTGGTCAGCCGGGATAATCCTCTCACTGCGCGCGTCGCCGTCAATCACATCTGGGAAACCTACTTCGGCCGCGGAATCGTCGAAACCAGCGAAGACTTCGGAACGCAGGGCGCGCGGCCAACTCATCCGGAACTGCTGGACTGGCTGGCCACTGAATTTATGGACAGTGGATGGGATGTGAAGGCGCTGCAGCGGCTGATCGTGACATCGGCAACGTATCGGCAGGCTTCGAAGGCGATTCCCGAGCTGCTTGAAAAGGATCCGGCGAATTCCCTGTTGTCACGCGGCGCCCGATTTCGCGTGGAGGCCGAGATGGTTCGCGACATTACGCTCGCGGCCGCGGGCCTGCTGAGTTCGAAGGTGGGAGGGCCGAGCGTCTTCCCTTATCAGCCGAACGGCGTCTGGGAACTCCCCTATGAAAAAGATTCGGATACGTGGGTGATGAGCGCCGGCGAAGACAGATACCGGCGCGGCTTATACACGTTTATCCGCCGGGCTGCTCCTTATCCGGCCATGACGGTATTCGATGCCACCAGCCGGGAATACTGCACGCCGCGCAGAAATCATACCGACACGCCGCTGCAGGCGCTGACAACCCTGAACGATCCTTCGTTCTTCGAAGCCGCCCAGGCTATGGCAAAACGCATCATGGCGGAAGGCGGTCCGGATGTGAAATCGCGAATCAACTATGGCTTTCTGCTGGCGACTTCGCGGCATCCGGACGGCGCGGAACGCGACATGCTGCAAACCGCTTTCGAGACGGAACAGAAATATTTCAAGAGCAACCGTAAGGAAGCTCAGGCTATCGCGGCTAAGCCGGACCCGGAGTTGGCGGCGTGGACGATGCTCTCGCGAGATCTGTTAAATCTGGATGAAACACTGACAAGGCACTGATGAGCCCGCTTCAATTTCAAACCCGACGTCAATTCTTCGGCAATGCAGCCGGCCTGAGTATCGGAGGCGCGGCTCTCGCATCCGTCCTCAACGCCCAGAGTTCCGCCTACACGGGTCTGCATTTCCCTGCGAAAGCAAAGCGCGTCATCTACCTTTACATGGCGGGAGGGCCGTCTCAGGTCGACTTGTTCGATCACAAGCCCAAACTTGCGGATCTCGACGGCCAGCCCATTCCCGACAGCTTTATTCAGGGCGAGCGATTCGCGTTCATCAAGGGCGTGCCGAAGATTCTTGCCTCGCCGCACACGTTCCGGCAATACGGACAATCCGGCGCGACGATCTCGAATCTGCTGCCTGGATTGCAAAGCATCGCCGACGAAGTGACGTTCATCAAGTCGATGCATACGACGCAGTTCAATCACAGCCCCGCGCAGATTTATCTCAGCACCGGATTCCAGATTCCGGGCCGGCCGAGCTTCGGCTCGTGGCTGACCTACGGGATTGGCAGCGACAGCAAGGATCTGCCGGCGTTTGTGGTTCTTCTTTCCGGATCCAGCCAGCCGGATGGCGGCACTGCGTGCTGGTCCAGCGGCTTTCTTCCGACTCTGCATCAGGGTGTGCCGTTCCGCAAACAGGGTGATCCGATTCTGTCCGTGTCAAACCCCGAGGGAATGACAGCGGCAACGCAGCGGCGCTCGCTCGATCTGATCAATAAATTGAATCGCTCGGAACTTGCCGACGTGAACGATCCCGAAATCGCCACTCGAATCGCCGCCTATGAGATGGCTTACAAGATGCAGACCAGCGTGCCGGATCTTCAGGATCTTTCGAAAGAGCCGGAATCGATTCACAAAATGTACGGCACTACGCCAGGACAGCCTTCGTTCGCCAACAACTGTCTGCTGGCGCGCCGCCTGGTAGAGCGCGGCGTGCGCTTCGTTCAGTTGTTCCACCGCGATTGGGATACGCACGGCGCGAACCTGAACGACGACATTGTGAACAAGCTTCCCGCCATTTGCCGCGAAACGGATGGTCCGGCAGCGGCGCTGGTGAAAGATCTGAAGCAACGGGGACTGCTCGAAGACACGCTGATTGTGTGGGCCGGCGAATTCGGCCGCACACCGGTGAATGAGGGCCGGGGTGGCGTCAAGTTTCTGGGGCGGGATCATCATCCGAAGGCATTCACAGTCTGGTTGGCGGGGGGCGGCGTAAAACCGGGCCAGACGATCGGAGCGACGGATGAGATCGGCTACAACATCGCGGAGAATCCGGTGGCGGTGCATGACCTGCACGCGACGGCGCTCCAGTTACTGGGGATCGATCACAAGCGCCTGATCTATCGCTTCCAGGGCCGCGATTTCCGTTTGACAGATGTTGAGGGGAATGTGATCAAACAGTTGGTGGGTTGATCTTTTCGATATCTTTCGCCTCGCCAAACGAAATGCCTTTCGCTCCGGGCACGATGGTTCGCAGCAACCCCGACAGCACCGCTCCTGCTCCCACTTCAAACCAGCGGTCCACACCCAGGCCCGCAAGTTTCTCCATCGATTCCACCCAGCGCACTGGATTCGGCACCTGCTGATAAAGCCCTTCGCGCGCTTCCCCACCGGTTCGCACTTCGGCTGCCTGCCAGTTATTGATCAGCGGCATCTGCAGTTCGCGGAATTCAACAGCATCGAGATCGCCCCGCAGGCGTTGCTGCGCCGGCTGCATGAGGGGGCAATGGAAGGGAGCACTCACCGGCAGCGGCACCACGCGTTTCGCGCCCGCAACCTTCGCCAGTTCCATCGCGCGCTCCACCGCGCCCTTGTGACCCGCGATGACGATCTGATCCGGCGAATTCAGATTCGCAACTGTCACCACCTCGCCCTGCGCCGCTTCGGCAAGAATGCCATCCAGCGTGCCGGCGGGCAGCCGAAGCAGCGCGGCCATCGCGCCAACTCCTGGCGGAACTGCCTCCTGCATGTAGCGTCCGCGCTTGCGGACCGTGCGAAGCGCATCGGCAAAATCGAGGGACCCTGCGGCCACCAACGCGGAATATTCACCGAGGCTGTGACCAGCGACGTAAGCCGGTTCTCCGGTTTCCGCCCGCAACACGCGCCACGCCGCAACCGACACCGCCACCAGGGCGGGCTGCGTGTTCTCGGTGAGCTTGAGATCTTCGTCCGGACCCTCGAAACAAAGCTTCGAGAGAGAGAATCCGAGGGCGTCATCGGCCTGTTCGAAGGCGCTGCGCGCCACCTCGAAATTTTCCGCGAGCGATTTGCCCATGCCCGCGAACTGCGAACCCTGGCCAGGAAACAAAAAAGCTGTCTTCATCTGTTCAAGTGTCGCATTGCAGACCCGAAAAACGCTCCCCCCAGAGCCGGAATCAGGGCGATCAGCGCGACCCACGGGATACCTGCCGACGCGTTATACGGAACCCGCACCAGATGGTAGTGGGCCAGGGTCTCCACAAGAAACACCGGGATGCCAACGATGAAACCCGTTGCCCACGGCATGCGCGGAAAAACCACGGCAAGGACAGCGCTCAGGATGAGAACAAAGCCGAGGACCACGGGGATTTCATCGGTGTGAGCATGGCTCCAGCCGATGAAAGCGGCGCCGGCGAGGAGGCAAATCCAATGCATGGCTTCCTTCATACTTTGTACTATAAAGTAGTTGGCGATAACTTGCAATGCTTATTTCGAAGCCAGACTGGCGCGCGCCGCGCGAACTATTTGTTTTGCGAGAGTGCCGGAAGCGGCGGTGGCGGTCAGATGCCCGCGGCGATTCCCGTGGAGGTGAAGTTTTACCTCGGAAAGGGTGCAGGCCGAAACCCAATCGGGCTCGCCGGACTCCCACGCTGAGGCGCGAAGCACTGCCATCGCAGCCGGCCGCAACATTTGTGTGCTGCCGAAGGGCAAGCCACAGACGGCACGAAGCTGCTGCTCAAACTGGCTGGTGACCGACGCATCCACCGTGAGATGACCCGCGGCGTGCGGATGAGGAGTGACGTCGTGAACGGTCAGTTCATAGGTTTCCGACAGCGTGAATTCGACGCACGCAATTCCGGTCACATCCTGGTCTTCGAGGATGTCCTGCGCGAGCGCAATGGCTTTTCGGGTTAATTTAAGACCGATGGGCGCAGGAGCGCGGGCCACGTCGAAAACGCCATCGACCCGATCAATCGAAATCGGATCATAGAAGACGCAGGCACCTGTGGCACCGCGGGCGCCGATGACCGAAAAATCCGCCAAAATTGTTTTCGACGAATCACGCCGGGTTCCGAGACCGCTTTCGACAGCTTCGAACACCTTGAGGGAAGGCCGGAGAAGGGACGATGCCGCGGCCGCGCGCAAGGCAATGAGGGGAACGTCGCCGGCTGTAACGGTAACGACATCTACCGCGGCGGCGAACTCGCGGACGCGGTCCAGATCCTCGTATGGCGCGCGAACGGAAACATCCGCCAGATCCCAGCTGGCTTCGCTTACAGGTGAACCCGCAGGTGAATCAGCAGGTGAAAAAACATGCACGCGATACCCCATGCCGGCAGCCGCAAGGGCAAACATCCGGCTATTCTCGCCTCCGCCAAGAAGGCCGATAGCGGAGCCAGGCAGGAACACTTTCACGGCAGGGTTTCTTCGGCGGCCTTGCGCTTCATTTTTTCGCGATACTGCTTCAGCTTTTCGCGCAGACGGGCTTTCTTGCCCGCCAGAATTGCGATTGCGAACAACGCGGCATTCTTGGCTCCGGAAGCGCCTATCGCGAGGGTCCCCACGGGAATTCCGCCCGGCATCTGGACGATGGAAAGCAGAGAATCCAGGCCATGCAGCGCCTTGCTCTCGATGGGCACGCCCAGAACGGGCAGCACCGTTTGCGCCGCGGTGACGCCGGCCAGATGGGCGGCGGCCCCGGCGCCGGCAATGATCACTTCGATTCCGCGGGCTTCCGCGGTCGTAGCAAAGCCGGTGAGCACTTCGGGCGTACGATGCGCAGAAATCACGCGGCATTCGTGGGCCACGCCGAATTCCGTGAGCACATCGCTCGCGTTCTTCATCGTTTCCCAATCCGATTTACTGCCCATGATGACCGACACCACGGGCGGAACAGCTGCGGCTTGTTTCTTACTGGCCCTGCGCGAGTGTGAAGCCTGGTTTGCCATCAAATGTCCTCAAAGATTCTGTCTTGACAATATCGTAACCGGCGTCGGTCATCTTTTGATAGATGCCGGCTACCTGCGCGTGGGTTACGGTAGCTCCGCCCGCTTCGAAGCGGCAACGGTAGCTGTCTGTGAGAAACGTCTCGGACATGCCGCCCGGATAAACAATCACGCCGCGATTGTCGATCATTTTGAGCGTGAGGCCGTCGTGCGAAATCTGCTTCACCTGGTCGCCCATGGCCTGGGGAGTGATGCCTTTGGAGCCCACGTAGAGATCGACGCCGATCATCTGAATGTCCGTCTTGCGCTGCGTCGGAGCCCAGTCTTTACGCTTGGCCTGAGCGCCGGCATAGGAAACCGCCGCCAGTTTCTCGGGCTTCTTACCCATGCGCGCCACTACGGCCTGGGCGAATTCCTTCGTCCCGACCTTTTGCTTACTCACACTCTCTTCAAAAATATCGTAGGTATGAACGCCTTCTTCAATGGTTCGAAGCCAGGCGTTGTGAACGCGTTCCGCCGCTTCCCACTGGCCAATGTGAACCAGCATCATCACGCCGCCCAGAAGCAGGCCGGAAGGATTCGCGAGGTTTTGGCCGGCGCGCCGCGGAGCCGAACCGTGAATCGCTTCGAACATGGAGGCTGAAGTTCCCACATTCGCCGAACCCGCCAGTCCGACAGACCCGGCAATCTGCGCCGCCACGTCGGAAAGAATATCGCCGTAGAGATTCGGCATCACGATGACGTCGAAGGCTTCCGGCGTATCGGCCAGCTTCGCCGCGCCGATATCGACGATCCAGTGTTCCTGCTCGATTTCGGGATACTCGGCGCCGATTTCGTCGAAAATGCCATGGAAGAGACCGTCGGTCATCTTCATGATGTTGTCTTTCGTGAAGCAGGTGACCTTCTTACGGCCGTTCTGTTTCGCGTACTCGAAGGCGAAGCGGACGATCTTCTCGCTGCCCGGCCGGGAAATCAGCTTCAGGCATTCCATCACGTCGGCGGAGAGGCGGTATTCGATGCCGGCGTAAAGATCTTCCTCGTTTTCACGGACGATCACCACGTTCATCTTCGGATGCTTCGTATCGACGTAAGGGTGATAGGAAACGCAGGGCCGGATGTTTGCGTAGAGGCCGAGCCGCTTGCGCGCCGTGACGTTCAGGCTTTTGAAACCGCCGCCCTGAGGCGTAGTGATGGGCGCCTTATAGAAAACTTTGGTTCTGCGCAACGATTCCCAGGCTTCGGGATCGATGCCGGCGCTGTTACCCCGCAGGTAAACCTTTTCGCCGATTTCAATCGTTTCAATATCGAGATCCGCACCCGCCGCCTGGATGATATGAAGCGAGGCTTCCATAATCTCCGGGCCGATGCCATCTCCGTGCGCAACTGTGATAGGTATTTTCTGGCTCATTTTGAAGGTGAAGGCTTAGGATATCACTCGCCTTTTAGCCCCTCCGGCGCACTGGCCGCGACGGGCCGCCAGAGCTGAATTCGGCAACTTACGGCTCCGCCGCGAAGCGGGTCTGTCATCGCCGCGCGGCGCGAATGAGCCCACCCGGCGACTTCATGCCTCTTTCCGAATGGCGCGCAACAAATGCACTCCACATGCACAACTTTGTACGGGCAATCCCCCCACGGCGGTGAAATATGGAACCCGCGTGCTCTTAAGAGCGTTGATCCGGCCTGAAAACGCCCTTTTCAATACATTAAGACGAACCTGGCCATGCTGGCATGCCGTTTGCATTCGCCACGCCCGAGGTCTTAACGAATGATTTACCGCTCAGTGCTCCTCGCCGGAGTGTTTGCCGCCGTCTGTCTCGCCAATCCGGAAACGATCGTTTTCAGTGGCACCGCCACCGGATCTGTAAACGGAGTCAAGTTCACCAACCAGCCGTTTGCTTTTACCTACTTCACCGATTCGACCGCAGTTGCGCCCGGCACGTTTTGCTGCACCGATAACATCACGACTCCCGCCGGAACCCAGGCGTCGTTCCGTATCGGCAGCACATTTACCGGCTATCTGACCGGCATCCAGGCCGTATTCGTCAATTCCGGCGAACAGCAGATGGGGATGTGGTTCTATGACACGCAGGACTGGCTCGACATTCTGTTTCCTATTAACAGCTACGGGCTGAACTCCAATTTCGGTCCCGTCACCGGGACAACGTTTATCTTTCCCGATGCTCGTCCGCTTCCGACAACTGCCGGACCGATCATCTTCACGTCGGTAACTGGAGCGACCGCGAACGTGACGGTATCGACCACGCCGAATCCGACGCCCGTAATCACCTCGGTGGGGACAGCCTACGGATCGGGCATCGCACAGAATACGTGGATCGCCATTCGCGGCACGAATCTTGTTCCAAACACAACGCAGCCCCAGGGTCTCTCATGGATTGGTCCGCAGGATTTCAGCGGCGGCGTGCTGACCACCGATCTGAACGGAGTGGGCGTCACTGTGAATGGAAAACCGGCCACAGTTTCCTTCTATTGCAGCGGAACGGTCGCGTCATCCATCTGCCCGGCGGATCAGATCAACGCACTTACGCCGATTGATCCGACGACGGGCCCGATTCAGGTCGTGGTGAAGAACGGCGGCGTTGCAAGCGCGCCGTTCACAATCACGGCCACCACAATCTCGCCGACCTTTCTGCAGTTCAAGAACAACTACGTGACTGCGACTCACGCAAACTTCAGCCTGCTGGGACCGACGACGCTCTATCCCGGTTTCTCAACTCCGGCGGCCGTAGGTGAAACCATTGTGCTCTGGGCGATCGGGTTCGGGATGCCCAGCACCCCGATCATACCGGGATCGGAGACGCAATCGGGACCGCTGCCGACACTTCCCATTTGCTCGATTAACGGCGCCGGCGCAACGGTCACCTTTGCCGGCGTTGTCAGTCCGGGCTTGTATCAGCTGAATGTTGTGGTTCCGAACGGAGCCACAAACGGCGATAACAAGGTGATCTGCACGTATGGCGGGGCCACCACTCTGAGCACCAATCTGATCTCGGTGGCGCGCTAGTCCGTAACCATTAAAACGGGCTGCTAGGTGCGGACTGTGGGCGTGTCGCGAGGCAAGAGCAGGATCGCGATTGCGCCCACAGCCGCCAAACCGAGCACTACATTCATCGGCATCGCATAACTGCCGGATTTTTCGCGCAGCAGAGAAACGCCGAGCGGGACCCAGGTTTGTCCGATCGTATTGACCGGCAGGATAATCGCCATCGCGCGTGCGAGCGAGTTCACCCCGAACTGTTTGGCCGCCATCAGCGGAATCAGCATGTAGTCCGCGCCCATGGCGAAGCCGAAAACGACGGAAAACGGATAAGGGCTGCCCGAGGGGTGCACTGAGAGCAACAACGGGATGGTGGCCGCCACGATGAAGTAGGTTGCAGTCATGACCCATTTCATCGAGAGCGTATCGGAAAACCGGCCGATCAAAAGCCGCCCGACGATACTGGCATAGAGAATCCATGTGGTGGACGTACTCCATACATTGTTTAATTGCGCCTGATTCGAGAAGCCCTGTTCGGCGAAGACCAGTTTCATGTGCTGATTGATCGCGCCGATGGCACCGATGGAACATAAGCTCCCCAGCAGTAAGAGCCAGAACGAGCCCTGCCGCAGCAGATAGCCGAAACTTCGCGGCTCGATCCTGCTGTCGGCGTGCGGTTCGGAATCGCCGTCGGGAAACTGGCCGACATCGGACGGGCGGTCCTTATGCATGAAGAGCGCTATGGGCCAGGCCAGAACCATCACGCAGCCGATGGCGATCAGCGCGGTACGAAAAGAATAGTGCTCGGTGAGGGGCCGAACCAGTTTCGGTCCCTGCGCTCCCACCAGCGCGACACCCACATAAACAATTCCCATCGCCGAGCCGCGGTTGCGCCGGAACCAATGCGAAACCATGATCTGGTGCGGAATCGGTCCGGAGAGAATGTATCCGAAAGTGTAGAGAAACCAAAGAAAGTAGTAGACGGTAATATTGCCGGTCATCTGGCTGAAGCCGAAGAATGCCAGCATGGTCAGCGCCGTTCCGGCAATGAGCAGCTTGCGCGGACTGAAACGTGGAACCAGCAGCGGACCCACCCAGAGCGTCAGCAAAGCCGCCAGTGGAAACCCGAGGGTAATGTCGTGAAGCTGCCAATGAAACGCGTTCTTGTAATAGTCATAGAAGAACGGCATGTTGTAGTACGGCAACCCGACGGAGATTCCAAACGTCAGGCAGGAGGCCAGTACGATCCACCGGCCGTAGAAGCTTTTGGACATGTGAGCCAATTTATCACCAGTGTGCGTGCGCGGCACCGGAGACGAGAACGCATAGCATAGACGGCACAGGAAGGAAACCGGCGGCAGGCAGGCTGCGTATACAATTTGACAAGTGGGTGCGGAGGTTCGTGGTTCCCCGCCCGTTTCAATTTAAAACCGGTGAGGAGTCATTTGAGTATCCGTTCTCTTTCTGCGCGCGCGTTCGTTCCGGTGGCTTATTTTCTGTCGGCCGCGACTCTGATCGTGACGCCCTCCATCGCTCAGCAGGCGCCCCCCGCGGCCCCCGGCGCCACGCCGCCGGCAATTCAGACTGCGCCATCCACACCAGCTCAGGTAGCCGCAGCTACGGCTCCCGCGTCCAAAGAGCCCGATTATCCGGACCCGCGAACTTTTGTTATCGGAGTTTATGGTCTGTCGAGCCTTACTTCGTCCGGACCCGACATTCGCGGCGGAGTGCTCGCAGCCGCCCGCGGTACGTACGAAACGCTGAATGGAATCGGACAACCCTATCGAATTGCGCCGCAGATTGAAATCGGGATTCCGGTAACCCGGACTGGCATGCTGTATCTCGATGTCGAACGCCTGCGCGGCGATGGAAGCCAGACATTAACCCAGGATTCCTTTATCGATAGTTTCAACTTCAATAAAGGCGATGTTGTAGCCTCCGCATATCACATTAAGACCGGCCGTCTTTATCTGGATGACCTGCTGTTTCCGCACAAGTTTCCGGTCGCGCGGCTGCGCTTTAAGTCGATCTGGGGAGTTCGCTATCTGGGTATCACGCAGACGGTTCTCTCACCAACGGAAGACGCCATCACCGGGGTTCCCGGGACCAGCTTCCAGCTCTCCAGCAGCTACATTTTGTATCCCGAATTCGGCGCGGCGATGGAATATGCAATCGCGCCGCACGTGCTGTTTCGGGTGGATGGCGCCGGTTTCGCGTTTCCGCACCGCGCTGCCTTGAACGAAACCAGCGGCACGCTGTCCTTCCGCCAGAAGAACCTTGAAGTCCTGCTCGGCGTCAAAACGCTGCACTTCAAGACCAGCCCGAAGAAGGACGAATACGAAATCGGCACGTTCATCACGCCGTTCCTCGGCCTGCGCTGGCACTGGTAACTGAACCGCAGGACTCCGTGCCATCGTCTGATTCCACAACGGGAAGCGCTCTGAAGATTCTCGATGTTGGCTGTGGCGTCAACAAGTATTCCGGCTCCATCGGTATCGATATCAATCGCGCGACAGCCGCCGATGTGATCTGCGACCTGGACCATTTTCCATATCCTTTCGCCGACCGCACGTTCGACCGGCTACGCGTCATCCATGTCATTGAGCATCTGACCGATGTCATCCGCGCCATGGAGGAGTTCCACCGGCTAACGCGCCCCGGCGGACGGGTGCGCCTCGAAACCCCGCATTACACCGATTTCAGCTCCTTTTGCGATCCCACCCACAAGCACCACCTGAACAGTTTTTCATTTCGGTACTTCGGCGCCAACGATGCGGGCTTCGGATATTACACGACTGCAAAATTTCGTGAGATTTCTGTCCGTCTCCGCCTACTATCTGTCTGGAGATGGCTGGGCTTCGAATTTCTCGTCAATGCATTCCCCAGGTTCCGACGGTTCTGGGAGCATTACCTCTGCTATGTGGTGCGCGGCAAGTCAATGGAGTTCGAATTTGAACCCCTTGGCCCCGCTGTATCGCCTGGCCGACCACCTGCGGTATCGGCGACACGCTGACACCGGCAAACACGGCGAAGATCTGGCACATCGCTACCTGCGGGGCCAGGGCTGGCTGGTTGTGGCGCGGAACTGGCGGCCACCTCAGGGCGGAGGTGAAATCGATCTGATCGCATGCGAACCGACTCAAACCGGCGACATCCTGGTGTTTGTTGAAGTCAAGAGCAGAACATCCGGTCAATGGAACGCTCCGGAACGGGACGTGGATGCGGATAAGCGAATGGCCCTGCGGCGGGCCGCCAGAGATTATGTGCGCCGTGCGCAGGCGGATCCGGGCCGGCTACGGTTTGATGTGATCGCAATTTCGGCCGGAAAGCTCGAACATTTCCGCGATGCCTTTCCGCCTCTGTGAGAGGCGGGTCGGGCGCTGAATTGCCCTCTACGGCTCCAGGATGCAGACGTCGCGCAGGTTGCGGTATTTTTCTGCGTAATCCAGACCGTACCCTACTACGAATTCATCCGGAATCTGAAACCCGACGTACGCCACATCCACGTGCCGGATCCGGCGCTCCGGCTTATCCAGCAGCGTCGCCACCCGCACGGACTTCGGCTTGCGTGTTTTCAGTAAAGACGTCAGATAATTCAGCGTCACTCCGCTGTCGATGATGTCTTCCACAATCAGGACATCGGCGCCCTCGAGCGAGATATCGAGATCCTTGATGATCTTCACTTCGCCGGACGATGTCTTACCCTTCCCGTAACTCGAAATTCCCATGAAATCGATGAACGTGTCGCGCTTCACCGCGCGGGCCAGATCCGCCATGAAAAAACAGGCGCCTTTCAGAATACAAATGAGATACAGCGTGCCATCGGGGTAATCGGCATCGATCTGCGCGCCGATCTCGGCAATGCGGATCTGGATCTGTTGTTCGGAAATAAGGGTCTTAAGTGCCATGGAGGATGACGACTTCCTATTGTCCACCAGAGACCCGTTTACCGACCGCAGGGGCCGTTCCTGTGGCTTCCGGACGATCTGCTATCCTGTGATTTCTGCGTGGTTGCGGGCATACAATACAGGTGTCTCCGCCGCACGCACACGGAGTCTCAACATGTCAGGCCACTCAAAATGGGCAACCATCAAACACAAGAAGGCTGCCACCGATGCGAAGCGCGGGAAGATATTCACCCGCCTGATTAAGGAAATCATGATTGCCGCCCGCAATGGCGGCGATCCCGACGGTAACCCTCGTCTCCGTACCGCTATCCTGGCGGCCAAGAATGTGTCGATGCCTTCCGACAACATCAAGAAGGCCATCATGCGCGGGACGGGCGAACTGGAAGGCGGCCAGATCGACGAAGTCATGTTCGAAGGCTATGGACCGGGCGGCGCCGCGGTTTTGGTCATGGTCGCGACCGACAATAGAAACCGTACGGTCAGCGACATTCGCCACGCGTTCTCGAAGCAGGGCGGCAATCTCGGCGAACAGGGGAGCGTCTCCTGGATGTTCGAGCGTAAGAGCCAGATCGTTGTCGAGAAGGAAAAGATCGGCGAAGACGCGCTCATGAGCCTTGTGCTCGAAGCCGGCGCGGAAGATCTGAAGGACGGGGGCGACTCCTGGGAAGTGATCTCAGATCCCAACAGCCACGAAGCTGTGCTGGCTGCGATAAACGCGGCGGGACTGGAGACCGTCGCCGCTGAAGTCGGCATGATTCCCAAGAACCTGATGGAACTCGAAGGCAAGAATGCGGCCGGCATGGTTCGTCTGCTGGACGCACTGGAAGAGCACGACGATGTTCAGAACGTCTACTCCAATTTCGAGTCGAGCGGAGACGAAGAATAGTCGTTGTAGTTTTCGGCCGGGAGGTAGTTCAGGTATGCGGGTATTCGGAATTGACTGCGGTACCGAACGCACCGGCTACGGCGTGATTGAAAGCGACGGACGTCTGCATCATATGGTTTCCGCCGGTTGCATTACATCGTCTGCGCGAGATCCTCTCGAACGGCGCCTCCTGCATATTGCCGGGGAACTGCGGCGACTGATCGCGGAACACCGCCCCGACTCAGCCGCCATCGAAGAGGTCTTCTTCGCTGTGAATGCAAAGAGCGCTTTAAAGCTTTCGCATGTGCGCGGCGTTGCCATGCTGGTGGTGGCGGAGGCTTCCGTTCAATGCGCCGAATACTCGCCCCTTGAGGTCAAGAAAAGTGTGGTGGGTTACGGACGCGCCGAAAAGGCGCAGGTGCAGCAGATGGTGGCTTCCCTGCTGCGGATAGGCGCTCCCGTAGCTTCCGAAGATGCGAGCGATGCCCTCGCGATTGCTATATGCCACGCAACACACGCGTTCATGCTTCCTGTGATACAACGGCTGGAGGCTCGGGCGTGAAGACACTTTGCATCGTCGCGCTGTTCGCATTCCTGCCGGCACTCTCGCCCGGCGCCGAGACGCGGTTGATTTTCACGAAATCATTTCCCGGCAGCGTTCCGCCGTACGTCGAAATCTCGCTCGAGAAAAACGGCAATGTTGTTTACAAGGAAGCGCCGGATGATAACAATCCCATTGCCATCCAGTTGAAAAAGGCCGACGCGGATGCCATGTTCGCGCTGGCCGATAAGCTGGATCATTTTTCCCGGCCGCTCGAATCGGGGCTGAAAGTCGCCTTCATGGGCAAGAAGAAATTCCGCTACGATGACGGCAGCCCGCGCGAAGTCGAATTCAACTATTCGGCCGATCCCGACGCTCAGACCCTGCTCGACTGGTTCGAACGCATCGCCGAAACGGAACGCGGCTTTATCGAGCTCGAAAGAAGCGTCAAGTACGACAAGCTCGGTGTCCAGAATGCTCTGCTTCTGATCGAGACCGCCCGAGATCAGAAACGGCTGGTGGCGCCGCAACAATTTCTGCCGCTGCTGGACCGCGTCGTGAAAAACGAAAGCTATATGCACATGGCGCGGGAGCGAGCCTCGGTCTTTGCCACGGAGATTCGTGCGCTGGCAGAGCCTGCGGCGGCACAATGAACCGTTTCCGTCTGTGGCGAGCTGCGCTTCTGTTCTGTCCCCTCCTTCTGGCAGCCCAGACTGCGGGAACGCTGAATCTCTATCCGGCCAATCCGGCTGCGGAACAGGCGGAACTGACCCAGGCGGTCAACGAAGCCAACGGCAGTTCGGTGGATCTGACCCGCGGGCTGGAGCAGCATCTTCGAAAGTACCCGAACAGCGCGCGCCGTGCTGAGATCGAAGCCTCGCTTTACAAGACCGCGACCGACTCGAACGATAATCCGCGGATTATTCTTTACGGCGATAAACTCCTCACCGGCAAGCCTGACAACGAATTGGAAATTCTCGACCGCGTCATCCGCGCCATCCTGGTTTCCGATGATACGGAATCGGCGAAGAAGGCGCTGGGATATTCGCAGCGCTATGAATCCGCCGTTTTGAATCTGAGGGCACGCGCGCCCGAGGGGCATGCCACCGCGGCGCAATGGGCCGATTACGGCGATCGGGCCTTCGCCCGCGCGGAAGTGTTGATGGCGCGCGCCTCCGGCAATCTGGGAAAATTCGACGATGCTATCGCCGCCGCCAGCCGGTCGTGGCTACTGCTGCCCACAGCGGAGGCGGCACGCGAAATGGCGCGCTGGCAGGCTAAGGCGGGCCGCAACGGCGAAGCCATCGATCATTACGCGGACGCGGCGACGGTCGAAGACTCGCACGCTCCCTGGGCCGATCGCGATCTCGACCGCAAGGCTGCAACGACTCTCTTCGTTCAGTTGCATGGCTCCGAACAGGGACTCGGCGATGTTTTTCTGAAAGCCTGGCAGCGTTCCGCCCAGGCACTCAGCGACCACCTGGCGCACTACCGGGCGATGGACCGCAATTTTGGCCTGACGAACACGTTTGAGTTCGTCATTTCGGGCATCGCCGCTTCCCCTCCGGAGGCTGCGTCGCTGGACATGGCCAAATTGAAGGGCAAGACACTGGTCGTCGATTTCTGGGCTACGTGGTGCGGTCCGTGTGTCGCCCAGCACCCGCTGATCGAAAACGTGAAGAAAAAGTACGCCCAGTCGCAGGACGTGGTGTTCCTTTCTCTCGATTCGGATGACGACCATTCTCTGGTCGCGCCATTCATGAAGGCACAAAACTGGAATCAGCGCGTCTATCTGGAATCGGGCCTTGCCGGCCTGCTGAACGTGACCTCATTGCCTACACTCCTGGTTATCGACCCGTTCGGCCGTGTTTACAGCCGCATGATGGGTTTCAACAGCGATTCGTTCGAGCGCCTGCTCAGCACCCGGATCGATGAAGCCCGTTCGCTTCTGAAATAACTGTTATGCCCGCGCGCCGAATCTTACTGGTTGTTTCCGCCGCGTTGGCAATCCTGATCGGTACCGCGTCCGCCTGGCAACTTCCCTTCCGGCAATATCCCGGCATCGAACACGAGGACGAGCCGCTGCCGTCCAATTACAGGGACAAGGCGGAGTGGGTGTTCGCGCGGCTGATGTACCCTGCGCTGCAGAACTACAGCTTTCGCGGCAATCCAAACTGGAAGGAAGGCCGCGCCAACTGGACAATCGACTACCCGTCATCCGACCGGCATCTCGCCGCCGAAATTGGACGGTTGACGCGCATTCATTCTCGTTCAGTCGAACAGCCGATTGATCTCGACGATGACGACGTGTTCAACTATCCCTGGCTATACGCGGTTGAAGTGGGTTACTGGAATCTGACCGATGAGCAGATCGTCAAATTCCGCGAGTACCTCATGCGCGGCGGCTTTTTCATGTGCGATGATTTTCACGGCTCTCAGGAATGGGCAGGTTTCATGGGGGTCATGAGCAAAGTATTTCCGAACCGGCCGGTCATCGATATCCCGAAAGACGATCAGATCTTTCATGTCATCTTCGACCTGGACGATAAATTCCAGGTGCCTGGCTATCAATTCGTGTTTTCCCGCCGCACTTACGAAAAGGATGGCTACGACCCCCACTGGCGCGGCATCTACGACGATCAGGGACGTTTAATGGTGGCAATCTGCCACGACATGGATCTGGGAGATTCCTGGGAACACGCGGATAATCCCCAATACCCTGTGGCATACACACAGCTCGGCATGCGTATCGGCGTGAATTACGTCACGTACGCGATGACGCACTGAGTCCGAATCGCATCGGGCCGTTCAGCGAACCCGCACGTGCTTCGCCGCCGGGTTTCGCTCGCCGGCAAACTTCTGCTGGTGCCAGTACGGATACGGCAGCGGCGTCGCACTGACCTCGTCGAGTCTCTCCACCTCCTCATCGGAAAGCGTCCACGTGGCCGCCGCGAGATTGTCACGTAGCTGCGCTTCATTTCGTGCCCCGATAATCACGGTATCGACACCAGGCTTGCAGGTCACCCAGTTCAAAGCAACCTGGGAAGCCGACACGCCCCGCTGCCCGGCGATTTCATGCAGAACGTCCACAATCCGGTACAACCGCTCCTCGTCGATCACACCCGGCGCGTCCACCTTGTTCAGCCGGGATTCCGACGGCTTTGCCTGCCCACGCCGGAACTTGCCGGAGAGCAGCCCGAACTGCAGCGGGCTCCACGCCATGATTCCCGTGCGCTGATCCAGCCCGACACCCACCAGATCGCTCTCCTGCTCACGCGCCAGCAGCGAGTAATTAATCTGCTGCGAAATGTAGCGCCGGATGCCAAGCCGATCCGCCGTGACGTGCGCCTTCATCAATTGCCAGCCGGAATAATTGGAACATCCTGCGTAGCGAATCTTCCCCGCCCGCACCAGATCGTCGAACGCACGCAGCGTTTCGTCGAGCGGCGTCAAAGCATCGAAGTTGTGCGCCTGGTAGAGATCGATGTAATCGGTCTTCAGCCTCCGCAGACTGGCTTCGCAGGCTTCCACGATATGCGTCCGTGAAAGGCCCGATTTATTCGCTCCCTCTCCGAGCCGCACGAAGCACTTCGTCGCCAGCACCAGTTGCGGGCGTAGCGTCCCCAGCGCTGCTCCCAGCACTTCTTCGGATTTCCCGAATGAATAAATGTCGGCGGTGTCGATAACATTGACGCCCGCTTCCATGCAGATCTCAATCTGGCGGCGCGCCTCATCCGCCTGCACGTTGCCCATCGCGGCGAAACGTCCTTCACCGCCCAGCGTCATCGTGCCGAAACTCAGTATCGAAACTTCCAGTCCGCTCGAACCTAATAATCTGTATTCCATGCCGTCTCCCTCACCTCGGTAGTAACATCGTCGCCAGTTTCGCCTTCACATCCGGCCATTCCGCCGCCATGATGGAGAATCGCGCTGAATCGCGGGCCGTAAAGTCCGACGCCATTCGGTGGGCTCGCAGAATCCCCTCGAACGTTCCCCCGATGCGCGCAATTGCCGCGCGGGACCGGTCATTGCGCGCATCCGTGTGCAGGCAGACCCGCAGGACTTCCCAGACCTCAAATGCATGCGTCAGCAATAACAGCTTGGCATCCGTATTGACTGGCGTCCGTACGGCGGATTTTGTCAGCCAGGTATAGCCGATCTCGCAGACGTCCGGTGTCGGCAGGCGATGCCGCGCGTGTCCCTCCGGCCACGCCCACCTCTCCAGATCCCAAAGCCTGGTTGAGCCGATTACGGTATTGTCGCCAAGACTGACGATTGCAAACGGCAACGCGGTCCCGGCCTCACGCCACGCCATGGCGCGATCGATGTACCTGACCATCTCGCCCACGCCCTGCGGGACCGGCGACCATCGGTAAAGCGACGGGTCGACAGCCGAAGCCGCGGCCAGGCCCTCCGCGTGTTGTCTGCCAAGCGGTTCCAGACGAATATATCTGCCGGTGAGAGTTTGATCCACGATTCTGTTCATTATCCCAATAAGCGGCATTCGCGCGGGTTCGATATCATCGAAGTGGTTGGTCTTTCATTCACATCAATACGGTTCGCAGGTTGCGGAAATCCTGTCGCTGGAGGATGCGGGCGGGGGTGGTCGCCCCATGGAACTATTCCCCGTGAAATGCAGCAACGAGGCCGTGCGGCGCCAGTTGATGGAAGCCGACGCTGCTGAACTGTTCCCGGACGCCAGGGATCCACAGGCAGCCCTGAGTGGACTTTTTCTGTATTTCTCCTGCCTCAAAGAAGCCCACGATCTACTGCACACCTTCGGCAGCATCGACGGCGCGTACTGGCACGGCATCATGCACCGCATGGAAGGCGATGCCTTCAACGCAAATTATTGGTTCCGGCGTATTCCCGGCCACAGAATGTTTCCGGTTCTGCATCGCGAAGCGGCACAGCTGGGCTACGATACCGGCCCGATGTGGGATCCGTTTGCATTCACCGATTTCTGCGAAACGTCGGCGCGGTCGCATGACGATAGCCTGGCAAAGCGTGTTCAGCTGGCCGAATGGCAAGTGCTTTTTGATTACTGCGCCGGACCGGCGCGCGCGACGGGAGCGGCCCCTCGTTGAGAAAAATCGTTCTCCCGATCCTGCTGCTGATCGCTGTCGCGGGCGGCTGGTGGATCTACCGAATCAAGTCCGAACCGCCCACGGTCCCGTTCGCGAAAGCGTTCAGGCAGAAGATCTCCAACAATCTTTCCACTAACGGAAAAGTGGAGCCCGGAGAATACGCCGAGGTGCGCGCGTCCACGCAGGGCCAACTGCAACGCCTGCCCGTCCACCAGGGAGACACGGTAAAGCAGGGTCAGGTCATTGCCGAGCTGAGCCAGCCTGGCGCGCAGGAAGAATTGCAGTCCGCCGAAGCGCGCGCCGCACAGGCGCGCGCCGAATTGAGCACGCTCACAGCCGGAGGCAGATCATCCGACGTTGCCGAAATCAATGGCAACATCGCCGTCCTGAAGAAGCAGCGTGAGTCCGCCGCCGCTACCGTAGATTCGCTGAATCGTCTTGTGAAGAAGCAGGCTGCCACCGCCTATGAGTTGACACAGGCCCAAAGCGCCGTGGCGGATCTCGACGCGCGCATCGCAGCTCTCGAGCAACGCCGCCCGGTTCTTGTGAACAAGGGCGACATCGAAAGCGCCCAGGCGAAAATTCGGGAAGCCGAAGCCGGCATTGCTTTGGCCAGGGCACACCTTGCGCTGAATACGATCGTTGCCCCCATATCGGGGATTGTCTACGATCTTCAGGTCCGCGCCGGAGCTTACCTGCATCCGGGAGACTTGCTGGGCTCAATCGGAAAAGCAGATCCGGTCCTTGTACGGGTCTACGTTGATGAGCCTGAACTCGGGCGCGTGCAAATCGGCCAGCCGGTCAGAATCACCTGGGACGCGCTGCCGGGTAAAGAATGGGTGGGCACTGTAGAAAAGCGCCCCACCCAGATCATCGCTCTGGGCGCCCGGCAGGTCGGCGAGGTGCTCTGCACCGTTCACAACCAGGGCTACGAGCTCATACCCGGCACCAACGTGAATGCATTCATTCTGACCCAGGTCGTCGAGAACGCCCTCACGATTCCCAAAACCGCTGTGCGGCGTGAGCGCGGAACTGGCGTCTATGTGCTCGGCAAAGACAACACGGTGAAGTGGGTCAACATCGCCACCGGCGCATCCGACGCGTTGCGCGTGGAAGTCGTCAGTGGCCTGAACGAGGGAGATGCCGTAATGCTGCCATCCGACCTCGCGATTCACGAAGACGTGAAAGTCGCTCCGCGAATCGAATAATCCCCGTCAGCCACCAGCCTAGCGACGGTATCCGCGATAGTATCCGCCGTAATAGCGCGGGCCGATGAAAACTGAGAATCCGCCATAGTACGGCGCATAGCGCGGATATCCGTAGGGGCCGTAAGGTCCGCCATACACACCCACCGGGGGTCCCACCGGGCGGGGACGCGCCTGCGCTACCCGCGGCTGCGGCTCATTACCTGTGCCATAGTCTTCCTGGTCGGCGTAATGGAATGCCCCGGCAGAGCGCGCGGTCGAAATGTTGACCGGAGCTTCCAGACGGAATGTCAGCATCGTCTCCGGATACACCTCGGTTGGCCGGCCCCGGGTCGACAACACACCAATCGTGCTCGCCGCCGCTCCAGCGCCCGCTCCAATAGCCGCGCCCTTCCCACCTGCCGCCGCTGCACCAATCAGGGCGCCAAGCCCGGTGGTGCCGATGATCGCAGCCGCGTCATTGGCCGTAGACTTAACGCCGTCTCTACCAATCACCTGAGATTGCACCGGAATCTGCTGGCCATCCACCAGGGATATGTTTGTCAGCTGTAATCCCAGACTCGACGTGCCTTCCCACCGGCCAGCCTTCTTCATATCGCTGATCCGTCCCATAACCGTCGAACCCTTGCGAGCCACCACGATGCCATCGACAATCAGCGGTTCCGCCAGCGTAGCGTAAAACGTATCGCCGTTCTGATTTCTGTCCGATGAAAGCCCCTGGTTCGTACGCACCGTCACAAACGCGCCGGAGGGAAGCGTCAACATCGCCGGCACGCTGACGCCGGGCCCATACGCACCCGACGGCGGAGGAGGTGGATCGTTAAACTGCGGACGTGGTGCATCGGGCGGAACGCCCTGTTCGGCGATTGTCGCGTCAGGAGCGAGTCCGGCAGAGTTCGGGAATCCTTGCGCCACGAGACCTGCGGCACACGCGAGCCCCGCGAGACTGATTCGAATTGAGTTGGTTCGTAGCATAGCTGCCGCAGACAAAGCATTCCGTTTGCCAGAGTCGAGCGCTCGTAACCCCTTGATCTGAATAGATCGCCCCGTGTGGTGAACTGGCGGAGCGCCACCAGTCTGGCTGATTTCAACCATTCGGCCGAGTTGGCGCACTGCCGGCGCGGAAGTACTCGCGGCGGAAACATTCTTTCATCACGCCGGTTTATGCACACGCAATCCACCACATCACTCCGGTAAGTGTCTGAAATGGCGGCGTGGAAAAAGCTGTTGAAAGCGAGGGAAAACCGCGTTATTTCATTTGACCGCGATTCAATCTTTGACTATGATCGATTCAGTTCCAGGGTTGACGGAACGATAGCCGAGCCGGACGAAGCGAACTTTCTACGCGGGGAAACCTGAAAGAATAGAATCGGGCGTCAGGTGAGGCGGGCTTCCTGAAACGGAACCGGTTGAACGCTTTGATCCGGAGGGTTTTCGAAAGAAGACCCAAAGGGGAGTGGAGGCCGGGGATGAATCGGGGGCATGGGAGATCGAAGCGAGTAACGGGTTCCGGGTGTTGAAATCGCCCCGGTTCGGCCTCGAAACCGAACGGAGCGAAGGAGCTGGGAATCGAACGGATTCGTGGGGTTTCCGATGCGGAAACGAAGGTACAGGTCAGGAACGTTGACCTCGCAATGGTGGCGAAAGCGTCGTTGTGAGCGAGCGAAAGACCGTATCGAGATTCCGGCTCCGGTTGGATGCTGTATCCGTTGAGGATGAGCTTGTAGCTGTGACCCGTCTCATGCTGAAAAGCGGTGATGGCGAGCGACGAGACGTCTATCCGGAGCATCCTCCCGCAAAGCGAACGTCCGCATGCAGACGGGTCGCTGAATCGTACCGTGAACCCTGGACATTTTTTTGAGCCCAGGTTCTGTCGGGCTACTCGCCCGTCGCCCCTTTAGCCTGTGCGTTTGCCTCGCCTGCCTTCTCCGCGACATCATTCGGATTGCGTTTTTTCCAGCGGCTGAAGGTGAAAATCTCCTTCCTCCGGCGGAAACTGGCGAAGTTAATGCGGCAGTATTCGCAACGCCACTTGTGCGCGCCCAACGCCACTTTGATCGCTACCCATCCCTTGGCCTGATGTGTCTTTCCGGTCCAGCCGTTCAGATCCATGCGATCGCACTTCGGGCAGCGCGCATAGAACAGGTCGTCCAGAAAAACGGTACGGGAAACGAATCGGGTGCGGCAATCCCGGCAACGCAGAGGCGATATGAAACGAAAGGCCTGTAGCCGTTCCTCTATGCTCTGGTAACGTGCCGGACGCAAATGGCGACTGCCGCACTTAGGACAGGCGAGCGCCACCCTTCAGACCAGGACCTGCGCATGTTTCCCGGTAATGCTCACCCGGCGCGCAATGTCTTCCTGCATAAACGCGCGGAACGCTGTCGTCACGCGTTCACGAACTTCACCGCGGGCTCCCAATATCTTCCCCGCGATTTCACGCACAGGCAGAAGATCCCGTGTCGTGGAAGTAATGCAGACCTCATCCGCACTTTCCAGATCTGCCACGGTCAGCCCGCGTTCCTGAATCCGCACGCCGGGCACTTTCAACTCCTGAAGCAGCACCTCACGCGTGATTCCTGGCAGGCAACCATCGGTGACCGGCGGCGTAAATACGTCGCCCCCGCTGACTGCGAAGATATTCGCGGAAGTACACTCGGCAACACGTCCATGTTCGTTCAGCAGAATCGCCTCGTCGAATCCCTGCTGCTGGGCCCGCTCGGCCCACACAAGGTTGGCGCCCCAGGAAAGTATCTTGGCCCCGGCGAACTCCCCCGCGGCAAACCGCGCATTCGGCTGCACCATTAATCGGACACTTCGGCCCCAATCCTTCGAATCCGCGGTCAGCGCGATGACATCGCTTTCCGGCGTTTCCGGCGTGCCGCCCGCCCACATCCCGCCTTTGTTCCGAACCACCACAAGACGCAGCGTGCAGTTCGCCCGTCCGTTGACTTCTATCAGGTGCGTGAGCAGTTCTTCAATCCTGTCCGCATCCGGTGGCATCGCCACACTGAGCAGACGGGCATCGCGCAGCAAGCGTGCCCAGTGGCGCTCAAAAGCAAACAACGCGCCGTCTTTCACCCTCAGAGTGCTGAATACACCCCATCCGGACAGCAACCCCACCTGTCCCGCCATGAGCAATGGGGCGGACGCTTCCGTGATCTCGCCGTTGTGCAGAATGTGGCTGTGAATCGCCATGCTTACTTCTTCTTCATCATCTCATCGCGCGTGGCCTTGAACTCGTTGCCGCGATTCCAAAGCGGATAAAACGCGCCATCCGCCACCTGGTTCCCGATTTCCATAAAGACGCGAAGATCTTCCACTGCACCGCCGAGATCCCAGTCGGCCTTCACTTCGTCGGAGGGCTTGTGGTAATCGTGCTCCGTGTAATAATCCCGCTTCTCTTTTCCGTAATCTGCGGGCTTACCGATGTACTCCGTCCCGCTGTCCGGATCAAGCGCCGGCACGCCCTGCTTGGCGAATTCAAAATGATCCGAGCGATAGAAATAGCCCTTCTCAGGTTCCGCATCGCCCTTCACGGTTCGGCCGCGCTTCTTCAGGATTTCCGTAGCGACGTCGTCCAGGTTCGAGTTGCCCAGACCCACCAAAACCATATCTTTGGTCTGGCCCCACACGTTCAGACCATCCATATTGATATCGGCCAGCGTGTATTTGAGAGGATAAAGCGGATTCTCCGCATAGTATTCCGCCCCCAGCAAGCCTTGTTCTTCCGCGGTGACCGACAGAAAGAGAATGGACCGCTTGGGGCGCGGGTACATTTTCGAGAAGCCCCGCGCCACCTCGATCAGTCCCGCCGATCCCGAGGCATTATCCACTGCCCCGTTGAAGATCTGATCCCCGGGGAGGCTCGTATCCCTGCCCAGATGGTCCCAATGCGCCGTGTAAATGACATACTCATTCGCGAAACTGGGGTCGGCGCCTTCCAGCTTCGCCACTACGTTATGCGACTCTACTTTGCGCAGCGTATTTTCGATCTGTATGTTCGCCTTCGCTCCCGGCAGCGTGACTGGCTTAAATTCTTTCTGCAGCGCAGATTCCTTCAGTTTGGCCAAGTCAAGCCCCGCCGCCTTGCACAGCTCCGCCGCTTTGTCGTAGGTGAACCAACCCTGGACAGGCACTGTCGACGCATTGTTATCCGGCCGCTGAATGGTGAAGTTTTCCCCGCCCCAGCTATCCGCCACCACAGTGAAGGGATATCCCGCCATCGGAGTTTCATGGACGATCATCACCGCGGCGGCTCCTTTTTTCGCGGCGATTTCATATTTATATGTCCAGCGCCCGTAATACGTCATGGCGCGGCCCTTGAACATCGCGTCGTCCAGCCTGGTGGGATCTTTCGGATCGGGAATCTGCGGATCGTTCACCAGCATCAGGATGGTCTTGCCCCTTACATCCACACCCTTGTAGTCGTCCCACTCGTATTCGGGAGCCGAAACGCCGTAGCCGACGAAAACAATTTCCGAGTCCTTCACACTGACATTCGGTTCGTAGTGTTGGGAGACAGCGATGTAATCCTTCTTGAATTCGGCAGCCACCGTTTTGCCGCCCACGGTTAACTGCAGGGCGGGTTTCGAAACGATTCCCGCCAGAGGTACCCTCTGCTGAAAAGTTCCGTCGGGGTTGCCCGGCTTCAGACCCAGCTTGCGGAACTGGCTCTCCATGTACGCGACGGCCTTTTTCTCGCCCTCACTGCCCGGCTTGCGTCCCTCGAAATCGTCGGACGACAAGGTCTTGATTTCCGCGAGCAGGGTGTCGGCACCGATCGCTTTCGAAGCATTCTGCATGCGGCCCTCTGGATTGAGAGCGGAACAGGATGCGAGGAGGAACAGGAACAATACTGCGATCACGAAAGCTGTTTTCCGCATTAAGGAGCCTTTCGTACATATTACCGTAGTAGTCTGAACAGGGCTCTGCATCCTGATCGCCGATTGAGTCTCACACCGCGGGCGCGGGATTGACATAAAATAGCTGTCATGTCAGTCAGGGATGCAGCCGCGGAGCCTCGTGCCGAAAACCGCGGCGAATCCGACGAGAAAATCGTCGCGCAACTCGACCGCATCCTGTCGAGCAAGGCATTTCGCCAGGCTGACCGGCTAAAGCGGTTTCTGACCTTCACGGTCAACGAAACCCTGGCAGGACGCGGCGAGCAGCTCAAAGAATTCGTCATCGGCGTTGAAGTTTTCAGTAAGGGTCCTTCATTCGACCCACGCAGCGACCCCATCGTTCGCGTCCAGGCCCGTCGTCTTCGTGCTCAACTGGCCCGCTACTACCGTGAAGAGGGTCAGTCCGATGAAATGCTGATCGAATTGCCCAAAGGTGGTTATACTCCCGCCTTCCGGTCGTTCCGGGGTCTACTGGCAAAACGAGCCGCGCCTTCCACTCTGGTCAGCCGCAACACCATTCTGCTCACTCCCTTCGCCGATCACAGCGCGGCCGGCGACCAGAAGCATTTCTGCGACGGACTGGCGCAGGAAATCGTCCACACGCTCACCGGTCTCGACACCATTCGCCTTGTCGCCTGGAGGAACCCGGCCGCCGATGACTCGGGTTCGGACCCGCGCGACGCTGCCGCCCGGGACAACGCCGCCATGATTCTCACCGGCAGCGTCCGTAAGTCGGGTGCGGAAGTGCGTATTGTCGTCAGCCTGGTGGACGCAGTGAACGGCTGTTACATCTGGTCGGAAGCCTTCGACCGCGGCATCGACAACATCTTTGCGGTCCAGCAGGAAATTGCCCGCTCGGTCGGCGAGCGTTTGCGGACCGAAATCGAAGGCACCGGCAGCCCGAAAGGGACCCGCCGGCCCGCCGGCAATCTCGCGGCGCACAATCTCTACTCACAGGGCCGCTATCATCTGAATCAACGCACCGAGGAAGGCCTGCGCAAAGCGCTGGAGTTCTTCGAGCGCGCGCTCGGCGAAGACGCCCAGTATTCTCTCGCGTACTCCGGTCTCGCCGATGCCTACGGGCTCCTCGGCCACTACGGCGTCATGCCGCCCGCCGAGGTCTGGACCAAAGCGGCATCGAATGCCGCCTGGTCGGTCTTGCAGGACGAACAATCCGCCGAAGCCCACACCTCCCTTGCTCACGTGAAATGCACGCAGGATTGGGACTGGTCCGGAGCCGAAATGGAATTCCTGCGGGCCATCAGCCTCGATCCGCGCTATCCGACCGCTCATCACTGGTATTCAGTCTCCTGCCTGGCGCCACAGGGCAGGCTCGACGAAGCGATGGAACAGATGCTCACCGCGCAGGCACTCGACCCGATCTCATCCATCATCGCCCGCGACGTTGCTGTCGTTCATTACTACCGGCGGGATCTGGGCGCGGCGCTCGACCAGTGCGACCACAACATCGAACTCAACCCCCATTTCCCGCCCGCTTACTGGATTCTGGGACTGGTGCAGGAACAGCGCGGCGACTTCGACGAGTCCGCCGCGGCATTTCAGCGCGCCATTCAACTGTCCCCGCAGAGCCCCAAAATGCACGCCGCCCTGGCGCGAACTCTGGCGCTTTCCGGCAAGCACGATGAAGCCAGGCGCATTCTCGCCGATCTGGACGAATTGGCGGTAAAGCGGTACGTCTCGCCGTCCGATCTGGCATCGCTCCACTTTGCTCTCGCGGACCGCGAACTGGGCTTCCAGTGGCTCCAGAAGGCTTTTCACGACCGTAGTTTCGAAGTGATGTGCTCCAGAGTGGATCCCCGCTTCGATCCGGTGCGGGACGATCCGCGCTTCGCTCCGCTGGTGAGTCAACTCGGGCTCGACTGAACCGGAAGGCAGCTACAGGTTCCGTTTCAGGAACGAAATAATGTGATAGCCGGTCACAAACTTGAACGGCGATTCGCCGAGCGTGTAATGTCCGCACGGCATGACTACCACCTTGTGATCGGCTCCGCTGCGCGCAATCCGGGCAACAATATCCTTCGACAATTCGGGGGGGAACGTCGTATCGTACGTCGCGTAAAGAAATGATGACCGCTTCTTCATGGAGGCGAACCGGTCCACATAGTGCACAGGGCTGAGGCAGTCCCAGACCGCCCGCAGACGGTCAATTTCGATCTGGTCTTCAATGCCTTCGCGAATGTGCTTCGTCGAGAGCCCCTGCCAGACCACATCGGCGAAGTGAGTGGAACAGTGATTAAACACGTTGACCCGGATTCGCTCATCGTGGGCGCTGGTCAGAAAACCATAACAGGAGCCGAGGCTGGTCCCGACAATTCCAAGATCTTCGTACCCCTGCTGCTGCAACCAGTCGAAACAGGAACGGACATCGATGACGGATTGCCGGGTCGCATCGATGGTGCGCCCTACGTTGGCTGAGACGGCGTAATCGGCGCGCGTCAGTTCCGGCGGCATGCGCCTGTCATGATAGGGAAGGCTGATACGCAGGGCGGAAATCCCGAACCGTGCAATTCCTTCGCAGAGAGCCACATGCTGCCCGGCGTGCGAATTCCAGTGGGGCAGGACCACCACCGCTTTGTTGCCCCTCTTCCACCTCGGATTGGCCGGGAAATAGCGGGCTTCCACCGTGTTGTTTTCCTCGTAGGGGGTCTCAATGGGAGACGCGAACCGAATCAGGTTCCCTTCCCGACGGAAATCCCGCGGGGGTTCGTAGGCAAAAAACTCGGGGCTCCGGGCAATGGCGAGCTGATTCAACTCGCGGAGCTTACTTTCCGTATCGCCGGCATTCGAGACGAGCGGCCAGCGAGCCATCCATTCGGCGCCCCAGTCGAAAGGGCGAACCACGCGGTCGGTGGATCGGGTGGCGAGATGGTACTCCCAGGAATCGATACGCTTGGCGTACCACTGTTTTACTAATTCCATCGGCAGGTCAAATTCCAGGTTACCAAAGGCGCTTTGTTACGATTCAGGTTCTGGACTCTCCGTTGCACCTTCGCCCTCACGTTCACTCCCGGCGCGCCTTTCTTGCCGTCAGTTCACTGCTTGCCGCATGCGCGCGTAAACGAGCCAGGCGGTATCGGGCGTGGCTCTTCATGGCCAGCGTGGCGGAAAAAGCGGTCGTCGTGGCGGACCTGGCGGAGTTCCGGCGTTCCGGTTCCATCGCTCTCGATTCGGCGCCGGATCAGGTTCTCTCCGCGAGCGGAAAGCTCTACGCGGTCTGCAACGCCAGCCAGAGCATCATCCGCATCGATCCAGGCCGGCGAATCGTCATCGGGAAAACTGCCGTGGGCGCAACTCTGGCGGGAGCGGCGCTGACTTCCGACGGCAAGTACCTGGCTGTCGCAACCAGTCAACCGCCAGGGCTGGTCCTGATCGACACCAGCACGGATCAGGTTAAGCTGCGGACCGCTTTGCCGGCTGTGCCCCACGCGATTGCCACTTCCGGCGCCCAGGTTGCGGTGACTATGGATTCGCAAGTGGCACGAATCCGCATTCCGGAGGGCGTGGTGCTGGGCGTATCGGCAATCGGCGCCGGCAGCCTGAGTTCGCTCGAATACCGCAAGGACGGCGAAACTATTTTCGTGACCGCCACGGACGCACGCCAGATCGTCTCAATTGACGCCATGACGGGAACTGTATTGGCACGCCTTCCCGTACCCATCCGACCGGCGCGTTTCTGTGTGGATGGCAGCGGCGGCCAGGTGTTTGTCACGGGCGCGGATCACGACCCGCAACTCGTGATCTTCAAGCCTTACCAGAACGAGGTGGATCAGACGTTGTACGCCGGACATGCGCTGTTCGGAATGGCTGTCGCGCCGAATCGTAATCTGCTTTTCCTTAGTAATCCGGAAGCGGGCGGCGTGACGATACTCTATATCGATTCGCGAAAGATTGCTGCGACGATCCGGACCGGCGGCAATCCGCGCGAGATTCTGATCGCGGCGTCCGACGATTCGACGACGCCGGAGGAATACGCTTTCGTCGTGGATGGCGACACTGGCGATGTTTCGGTCATCCACATTCCGGCCGTGCTGCACAAGCCTGGCGACCCGTTTATTGCGGAGCCTCCGAAGCCGGTTTTTGCGGTGTTCCATGGCGGGGTGAGCCCGCAGTCCGCTGTGATCATCCCGTACTAAAAAGGGGACTGGCCGACGATGCAGCCGACACACGTCGGTAAGGCCTTTGTTATCAATGTACGATTTAAGCGGAAAGCGCGTGAGTCCTGTTTTTACAAAACAAACCCAACCAGCAGCAGGCGGTGGGTCCGGGGTTTTTACAAAACGAACCCCGGACTGTTTGCCTGCCTTTCCCTACTCGGTCCAGTACGTGACCAGCAGGCCTTCGCCTGCTATGTCGGCGTCGATGGCGTAGTCTCTGAGCCGGATGCTGTCGGTGCCATCCTGCGATTCGAGCAGGAAGGTTTCCGAGAAGCCCCCGTTCGAGTTTGGCCAGAGAATACGGGTGACACCGGCCAGTGTTCCCTTATCGAGAGCGGCGGTTCCGAAATAGGTCTTGCCGGTTAAACCCGGGATGACCTGAATAAATAATTTGCAAGCGGTAACGGACCGGTTTGCGGCAAGGGGGACAGGCGTCCCCGGAGTAGCCACATTGACACGGCCCAGGCTGTTGACGATCATAAGATCTCCTCAACCGCATGTTAGGATCAGCCAGCCCGGGTTCAGGAATTACTCTCGTCCAACTAACGGCAAACACGGCAGATAAAATTTTAATTAGGCACTTTACGAACCAATTAAATCAGCTCTGGCCTGCGGTTCCCGGCTGCTGCATCAGGTTGCGGACCACAGCTCCGAGCTGCATGAACTGATCGAAGTCGGAAGGTTTCCGGAAGTAGGCCGCCACTCCGAATTGCTCGGTCCATTCGTGATCCTTCAGTGAATCGGACGAACTGACTACGATAAGCGGCAGTTTCGCGCACAGAGGATGGTCGCGCACCATGCGGAACAGGACCGGGCCTTCAATCCGGGGCAGGTTGATATCAAGGAGCAGCAAGTCCGGCGCCGGGATATCATGCCCGAGTTTCGCAAGAAGTTCGGCCAAAGCGTCGCCATCCTCCGCCACGAACAATTCGAACTCGCGGCGCTGGTGGGCAAGCGCCGTTCGCACAAGGACCACATCCCCGTAGTTATCTTCCGCCAGCAGAATCCTAAGCATGGCCGGGCCCCCGCGGCAGCGAGAACGAGAAAACCGCACCGAGTCCTTCCCCGTCGCTCGACGCCCAGATGCGGCCGCCGTAACGCTCCACAATGCGTTTCGAAATGGCCAGCCCCAAACCGGTTCCGGGATAGGCGTCTTTATGGAGCCGCCTGAATAAGCCAAAAATGCTGACGGCATGCTGCGAACGGAACCCGATGCCGTTATCCCTGACCGTAATCACCCATTCCGGCTGGCCAATCTCCACGCCAATGACCGCCGCGCTGATACGGATTGCGGGGACAACATCGTCCCGGCGGTATTTCAAAGCATTCGAGAGAAGATTCTGAAAGACCTGTGCGATCTGCCATTCGTCGCCCCAGACCACGGGCAGAGTTCCGCGCTCGATCACGGCGCCGGTCTCCTGAATACCGACGCTGAGAACGGCAAGCGCCCGATCAAGCGAAAGATTCAGATCGGCCTCATGTGCGATCTCCTGCTCCTGATGGACGGCCCGCGAATACGTCAGCAGATCCTTGATAAGCTCTTCCATGCGGCGAACGCCCTTATGGACAAAGCCGGCATGTAATTCCGCGTCGGGATTCCGCTGCGAATCGTTGCGGAGCAACAGCTGGGTGTAAATATTCACCATGCGCAGCGGTTCCTGGAGATCGTGACTGGCGACATAAGCAAACTCTTCCAACTCCTGGTTCGCCCGGATCAGTTCTTCGTTCTTGTGCCTGATTTCCTCCTCGGCATTTTTCCGTTCCGTCATATCGACTATGACGCCGACGATACGTTCCAGCTGGCCGTCTTCATCCAGAATTGAGGTAGCGCGTTCTTCGACCCACGAAATCATTGCGGTCCCGTGCCGGCATATGCGGTATTCGGAATGCCAGGAGCCGCCATGCACCTTCGCTCTCGCGATTCTTGCGAGGTGCGCTTCCTGGTCGCGCGGATGCACGCATGCCAGGCCCTGCGCGCCAGTCCGTATCTGAGCACCGAAGAGGCGCTCCATGTCGCCCATGGCATAGAATGCATCGGTGCGCGGGTTCCATTCCCAGGCCACCATCTGGCTGCTTTCAAGTGCGAGACCGAGGCGTACCTCAGTAATCCGCCGCGCGCGATCGGCTTCGCGCCGCATGCGCGCGAGTGAGAGGTGCGCTTCCACGCGAGCCATCAGTTCCCGCGCGGTGAACGGTTTGACCAGGTAATCGTCGGCTCCGGAAACCATGCCACCGACTCGCGATTCTTCTCCGGCCCGCGCGGAGAGCAGCAGGACGGGCAGGGTTTTGGTCTGCTCATGTGCACGCAGACTCCGCAGGAGACCGAAGCCGTCGAGCACCGGCATCATGACGTCGGTGAGCACCAGATCCGGGTGCCATGACAATGCGGCCGACATCGCCTCTTCGCCGTTCGCCACCGACAATACTTCATAGCGGCTGCTCAGAAGCCTGCGGATGTAACCGCGCATGTCGTCGTTATCGTCTGCGAGCAGGACACGGCTTCGCACTGTACCGGGGTCCACCGAATCGGGCCGTGGGGTCACCGGTTCATCCGCCGGGGTGTTTTCAGCCGGAAACCAGCCCATCACGTCCTGAATCCATGGGTCCGCGGAGGGAGCTGAAGAACGCCGACTTTCGACAGGCCCCGTGTTCTGCGTTGGCAGGTGTTCGTTTCCAAGCGGCAGAGTAACGGTAAAGGTGGAGCCCTTGCCCTCGGCGCTGACCACGCCCGCCGTTCCACCGTGAAGCTTTACCAGTTCCCGCACGAGGGCCAGGCCTATGCCGGTTCCTTCGTGAGTTCTGCCCCGCACGCCGTCCACGCGATGGAAGCGCTCGAAGAGGTGAGGTAATTCCTTTTCCGGAATTCCCGCGCCGGTATCGGTTACAGACAGTTCCACCGTCTCGGCGCGCTCGGTGAGTTGCAATGTGACCGACCCCTCAAGCGTGTATTTCAAAGCATTCGAGAGCAGATTGAGTACGACCTTCTCCCACATCTCGCGATCGATATAAACGGGGCGCGAGAGCGGCGGACATACCACCGTGAATTGCAGGCCGGCACGCTCCATGGCGGAACGAAAGGTGGATGCCAGTTCGGCGGTCAACGCGGAGAGGTCGGTGGGTTCGTAAACCGCATGGACTCTGCCTGCCTCGATGCGGGAAAAATCCAGCAGCGCGTTCACGAGGCGCTGGAGGCGAAGACCGCTGCGCTGCACAAGTTCCAGGGTGGTGCGGCTGCGCTGCGGAAGTTCTCCCTCGAGACCCGCAAGCAGATCGTCCACCGGACCCAGCATGAGGGTGAGGGGAGTCCGGAATTCGTGGCTGACGTTGGAGAAAAATGCTGTCTTCGCCTTATCGAGTTCAGCCAGTGCCTCCGCACGATGGCGTTCTTCTTCATAGGCACGCGCGCTCGCGATGCCGGCAGCCAGTTGACCGGAAATTAATTCGACGAAACCGGCATACCCGGCATCGTAATGCCGGTAAGGATTGACGCCGACCACCAGAAAGCCCGCTGGACGATCGTGAGTCTGCTGGCGGATGGGCACGAGGGCCGCCTGAGTAACGGGGGTGTTCGCGCCAACGGGATTGCCCGGGGTCTGCGAGGGCCACCACGTCAGGCCTTCCACAAGGCGGGACGCCGGATGATGCAGTGCCTCATTCGCGGGCCAGGGAGAATTCTCGCCCCCGGCAATGACGAGCGGGGCCGCCGGTTGACCTGGTTCGATTCCGGTGGACGACGCCAGGCGGGCACAGTTCCCTGCGTCATAGAGATAGGTCAAAGTGAACGGCAGATCCCTGGTGTTAGCGGCCAGTTGCACGTCCGCGGTTCTGAGTACTTCGCCCTCTTTCGACGCGCCGGCGAGACCGGAGGCGAGATCGCGCAGGGTCGACATGCGGCGTTCGCCGATCACACGCTCGGTTTCCTCCGTTACCACGCAGAACATGCCGTTGATATGCCCGGCATCGTCGAGTAAAGGGCTGTAAGAAAAAGTGTGGTAGGTTTCTTCGGGAAAGCCGCTCCGCTCCAGAAAGAGCAGCAAGGCTTCATCCCAGGTCGCTTCGCCGGTGGCAAGCACGCTCTCGATACGCGGGCCGATATCGGGCCAGATTTCGGCCCATACATTTTTGGCTGAACTTCCGAGGGCCCAGGGATGCTTCAGCCCGAGCGTTGGCCGGTAGGCGTCATTGTAGAGAAACGTGAGTTCCGGGCCCCAGCCCATCCACATGGCGTAGCGCGATGTCAGCAGAATATTGACGACGCTGCGCAGACTTTGAGGCCAGTCGGAAATGGGCCCCAGCGGTGTGGCGGACCAGTCTTTGCCGCGCACAGTTGCCGCCATTTCGCCGCGGCCCGCGACAATTTCGCCCTGGCCTGGAGGAGGGTGCCAATCTGTGCCTCGATGGACCATGTTGACTGCCCCAGCATTCCAATTGCCGCGTGTAATGCGTAGCACGGTCCGCGGCTCTCAACCGGCATCTACTTTATCATGATGAGATTACAGTGGGAAGGCAGACAGTAGCTGAGGTGGAACTGATATCTTCACGCCTGTTGTCGTGTGCATTTACAACACAGAACAGGGTTGTTTGGAAGCAGGAAACGTTTCCGAGCCGCAGCCGGGATTCCACCGGGACGCAGGCGGAGACCGGCCGCAGGCATCAGGATCCGATGCAGACGATGAGGAAAGAAGTTGAAGATCGGGAGTCGGTCAGCACTTCCCGATTTACCCGACAGACGCGCTACCGCTTGAAATAGTCGGCGTTTATCTGCGTGAAGTTGGACCACTTCTCGGGAAGATCGTCCAGCGCGAAAATGGCCGAAACGGGGCACACAGGCACACAGGCGCCGCAATCGATGCACTCCACCGGATCGATATAGATCATTTCGACAGTGGCGAAATCGGTCTCATCCTTCTTGGGGTGGATGCAATCCACCGGGCAAGCGTCGACGCAGGCCGCATCCTTCGTTCCGATACAGGGTTCCGCAATTACATATGCCATAGAAACACTTAAATTAGCACACTCGGTTTGCTCGCGGAACATGCGGACGAAGCGCGCGCTAGATTGGTACTTGCCCCGCATTCTGGCGATAGAAAGTTCGTGCGATGAGACAGCCGCGGCCGTGCTCGAGGACGGCTCGCGTGTACTCGCGAATGTGGTGGCGAGCCAACTTGAACTGCACGCAAAATACGGTGGCGTGGTGCCCGAATTGGCATCGCGCGAGCATTTGCGGGCGGTGGTTCCCGTGGTCCGCGAGGCGATGCAGCAGGCGGGAGTGGAGTGGAAAGACCTGAGTGCTGTGGCGGCAACCGCGGGTCCGGGCCTGGCGGGCGCGCTGCTGGTTGGCTTGACCTACGCGAAAGGGATCGCCTTCGCCGCCGGCATTCCGCTGATCGCCGTGCACCACATCGAGGGTCATATTCAGGCAGTGATGCTGGAAGCGCGGCAGGCCGGCGCGCCTGTGGAACTGCCGGCGCTGGCGCTCGTTGTGAGCGGGGGTCACACGCATCTCTATGAAGTGAGCGACGCGGGGTACAAACTGTTGGGGAAGACGCGCGACGACGCGGCCGGCGAGGCCTTCGATAAGGTCGCGAAGCTGCTGGGTTTCGGGTATCCAGGGGGGCCGGTTGTCGATCGCTTAGCGCGTTTCGGGAATCCGTTGGCAGTGCCTTTTACCTCCGCGCGCATGAAGGGGAACACTCTGGATTTCAGTTTCAGCGGACTCAAGACCGCCGTGCTGCGATGGGTGGAGAGTCGTGGGCTGGCGGATGAGATTGAAGCGCGCAGGCAGCTGCTTCGGGAGAATTCGCAGCCTTCGGACGCGGCCTGGCTGGAGGTGACGCCGCAGGCAACGCTCGACCTGCTGGCAAGTTTTCAGCACGAGGTGATTGAGGTGTTGCTGAGCCATGCCGCGGCCGCCGCCATGCAGATGGAAGATGTGCGGTCGCTGGTGATCACCGGGGGCGTAGCATGTAATGCCGGGCTGCGCGCGGCCGCTGGAAAACAGTGGGCGGGCTTGCCGGTTTACTTTCCGACTCCCGCGCTTTCCACGGATAATGCGGTGATGATTGCGGCGGCGGCG
>JAICJH010000148.1 GCA_025928545.1 Bryobacteraceae bacterium
CCGTGATTCGGATACGTTCGACACTCTGAGCCGGAAGGTGTTTCCGGCCCTAATCCGAAAGACACCACACGACCGCGCAGTACGCATTTGGGTGGCGGGTTGTTCCACTGGGGAGGAGGCGTACTCAATTGGGATGTGCTTCGCTGAAGTCGCGGAGCAGATGAAAAGCCGAGTACCGATTCAGGTTTTTGCTACCGATATCAACGAAGCGGCCATCGAGAAGGCGCGTCGCGGCACATACTTAGACAACATCGTGGCGGACGTCTCCCAGGAGCGTTTGTCACGCTTCTTTGTCCGAGAAGGACGAGGCTTTCAGATCGGCAGAAGGCTCAGGGATATGTGCATCTTCTCCCGACACGACCTGCTGAGCGACCCGCCGTTCTCGCGCATGGGTCTGGTTAGTTGCAGAAATGTATTGATCTACCTGGACCATATGCAGGAGCAGGCGCTATCCAGGTTCCACTTCGCCCTCGACCCCGGAGGATTCCTGCTGCTGGGCAAGTCTGAAACCGCGACCTCCTCGCCCGGGTTATTTGCCACAGTGCATAGAGCATCCAGGCTCTACGTCAGGCAGGACGCTGCGCGACATTTCGTGCCTGTGAGCGCTGTGCATCATCGTGAGGCGGCGATGCCTGCTCCGCAACGCCCGCGCCCGCAGGCGAAGATTGACCTGTGCCGGCAGGCAGACCGGGTGATGACTGAGAGGTACGGCGCCCCGCGAGTCATCGTCGACACGAATCTCGACGTTATCGCGTACGGCAATGAGCGCGTGTCATTTGCCCCGGACATATCGAATGAACAGCTTGTCGACTTGGCCAAGCAGATTCAATCGTCTGCATTGAAAAACGCAATCCGTACGGCCGCCAAAACAGGCGAATCGGTCGGAATTGAACGGGTCAAGCTTGATGGTATCGCCTCGGCCGAAATCAGCATCCATGTCACGCCGTTGGGGGCGGAGAGGCTTCATTTCCTGCTTGTGTTTGAAACGGGTGCGATGAACCTGGGAGCGGATATGCCGTCCGGGGCGCCTAAGCGTAAGGAGGACAGACGACAGGCCAACATACGGGTTGCCAGGTTGGAAAAGGAACTCGCGGCCGCCCGCGGGCATCTGGAGTCGGTAATCATCGAGCAGGAGGCCGCGCATGAAGAGGTCGTAGCCGCCAACGAAGAACTACAGAGCCTCAACGAGGAACTGGAGAGTTCGAAGGAGGAACTGGAGGCGGCGAACGAGGAGCTGACCACGGTCAACCAGGAGCTTCAAGTTCGCAACGCGGAGCTTGAGACTGCGCGCGAATTCGCTCAGGCCACCATTGACACCGTTCGCGGGGCGCTAGTGGTCCTCGGGTCCGATCTCCGTGTGATCAGAGCGAACCAATCCTTCTATCGGACATTTCGGCTTTCTCCCCAAGATGTGGAGCATCGGTTCATCTACGAAGTGGGGGACGGCCGCTGGGGCAATCTACAACTGAGGGTCCTCCTGGAGGAGGTCTTGCCCGAACGTCGCGACTTGAAGGACTTTGAAGTGCATCAAGACGTTACATCGGAAGGCGTACGGGTCGTGCTCCTGAATGCCCGTCGATTTGAGGGAGAAGATCGCATACTCCTGGCGATCGAGGACGTGACGGAACTCAGACGTACCGAGGAGGAATTGCGGCAATCGCAGAAGATGGAAGCCATTGGCTTCCTGGCTGCCGGCGTGGCTCACGACTTCAACAACCTTTTGACGGGGATGATTGGCAACGCCAGCCTGCTGCTCGATTCCCTGCCGGAAAGCCAATCAACTACCTCGACACTGCAGAACATCATTAGTGGCGGAGAACGCGCAGCGGAGTTGACGCGCCAGCTATTGGCGTATGCCGGGAAGGGCCGATTCTATCTGGAACGGGTAGATCTGTCCCACGTTGTCATTCAGACAGGCAGGCTGATTCACCCATCGATCCCCGCTAACGTGCAGGTTCGGCTCGATCTGGACAAGCATCTGCCGTTACTCCTGGCAGACCCAGGCCAAATCCAGCAGATCGTCATGAACCTTATGATCAATGCCGCTGAAGCGGTCGGCGAACAAGGGGGAGTGATCCAGGTCAGGACGGGTCGCCAGGCCGTCCGTGGCGAATCGTTGCCGGATCTGTTTTTCAAGGAAGCTGTAGTTCCCGGAAACTACGTCTTTCTGGAAGTGCGGGACAACGGCTCGGGTATGGATGAACAGACGATCCAGAAGATATTCGATCCGTTCTTTACCACCAAGTTTACCGGCAGAGGGCTGGGCTTAGCGGCCGTTTTGGGAATTGTGCGGCAGCACAAGGGCGCCATACAACTCCACAGTGTTCCCGGCCGGGGAACATCTTTCCGGGTGCTCCTCTGCGTGGGTGAGAAGGAGCCGACGCCGGTCTCGACGGATGTCAGCGAGGCTGAATTGCGCGGTTCCGGGACGGTTCTCGTGATTGACGACGAGGAACTGATTCGAAACTACTGCAAGTCCGCATTAGCGTCCTACGGCTACAACGTGCTGCTGGCGCGGGACGGCGCGGAAGGTATCCAATTGTTCCAGGAGAAAGCTAATCAAATAGGACTGGTGCTGCTCGACGTAGCGATGCCTGGAATGGACGGATCTCAGACTCTGGAGCGGATCCGCCATATTCGAGCTGATGTGCCTGTGGTAGTCTGCAGCGGATTCGGCGACATGGAGGTTGAAGCACGGTTCGCCGGAAAACAGATCGCCGGTTTCTTCCCGAAGCCGTATACCGTCAAGCAACTCGCGAGGAAGGTTAAGGAGTGCATCGTTGCCGTCGGAAGGCGCGCCTAGGCAGCGCTCGAGTGCCGGGTGCTGAGGGGGGTAATGGCAGCGCGGCCTTCCCGTCGGCTTGGTCCAGTTGCAAACTCGGAGGGTTGTTCGTTCCGGCCATAGTCTGCTACCGGTCATCAGAGAGCGTCAATTTTTGACGTTCGCCGGAAAGCCGAGGGGCGCGATCAAGTTTGAAGCGAAAAGCCTCAACGTAGCTTTTCCGCCCTGCGCCGTCTACCAGACCCCAGCGTCGGAAAGACGTGCGCGCCGGGGGCGAACATATCATCTGCGATAATCCGGTAATGGCTTGCGAGGAAAAGCAATGGCTCGGGTCTGAGTACGAGATTGCTACGAAGAACTTCTCTCAAGCCGTCTCGGAACTTCAACAGCAAATGGGCATATCTTCAAGAGCTGAGTATGACCGCCTGGCACGAGCTGCCGACGAGGCACGCGTCAAGTCCGAGCAGGCGCGGCTCTAGCGCTCGAACAGCACATTGGCGCTCACCGCTGCTGAGCGACGCCCTTCGCTTGCCTTCCCAGGCCTGGGGGCCAAACGGTTCGCAAGCCGGCGTTCAACCGACAGCTTTCTGGCCGATTCGTCGTCGACGTGTACCGCAGTGCAACCGCTAATGACGCGCCGCAAAGGGGAACCCGCCGCTCAGGAGCCACGACCAAACCTCTCCGGAGGCACCTGGTCCGCGAAGAACGAACACCACACGCAACAGGCGCGCGCGCTCGTCCGCCGGCCGACGCCGGCCAACCCCGGGACGCAACGCAACCCACGCGAGCCGTCCAATAAATGCCAGCCCGCCCCGCTGGACGTTGATCACG
>JAICJH010000117.1 GCA_025928545.1 Bryobacteraceae bacterium
AACCCCAGAAGCAGATTTCCTGAAGGCAATGGCTCAGGCGGCAGGTCCTCCACCAGAACAGCAATGTTGCTCATCCGCTTGCGGAACTCCTTTGGCAGCGAATCGAGCGCCTCTTCCACCAGCCGGACAAAGTCTTCCCGTTTCATCCTTTCATCTTCTCACTGTTTCAGCTTGAGATTCTGTGCCGGGTGAGCCAGCCGTCAGGTTTTCTCTCCCTCACCTCTATAAATCAGATTCAGGTGACCGAGCTGGAAGAGAAGCCGCTCGATCCGGCGCTGTTTGATGTTCCTCCGAGATTCGCGAAGGTGAGCTAGCGATACGTGATAGTGCGCCACTTCGATGCGGCAGACCGCAAGCCGCCTGGGAGCAGGGCCCAAACCCGCCACTTGCCATTTCCCAATCTAGGCAGCTCTATTTCCGGTGTCGTGGACGTGAAGCCAGAGGTAAAGCCATCGGCCCCGGCGAACTCGAGTTGGTATCCCACCGCATCGGCGACAGGCGTTAGCTTCACCAGCGTTTGCTCGCTGGAGCGATCGACGGCCATGCCATCCGGCGGGGACAATAGAGCGGGAGCCGCGACGCGCGGATCCAGGCGCAGGCCAACCGCGATGTGGATTTGCTCCTGGGCCGGGCCCGCATCAACCGCATCAATAGCCTGCTTCCCCGGCCGCATGCGCCAGACGCCTCTTCCATAGGTCGCGGCAGTCAGCGTACGGTCCTTATCGTGGTAGACCAGATCGGACACAACCACAGTTGGCAGATTCCCGCTGACGTTCAACCATTTACCTTCTGTCTCGCCCCAGACACCCGCATCGCCCGCCACAAAGAGGCGATACGGTGGGTGGGTTTCGAAAGCAGCCGCGTAGAAGACAACATTCGGCAGCGCGCCGCCGTCGATGTCCTCCCAGGTATTGCCCATGTCCCGGGAACGGAACACGTGGCGATAAGGCAAGTCATATCCTGTCAGGAGTTCCACGCCGGAGTTCTGAACTCCGCTGGAGGCGACAGTCACTACGACTGTGTCGGCGAACTTCGGATGGGGCTCAATGGACGTGATAGCGCGTGCGGGAATGTCGGCGCAGGAGAGGCTTTGCGACCATGTGCTGCCGCCATCCTGGCTGCGAAAAATACCGCCGAGCGTGGTACCCACGAACATCAATTTGGGTCTCGCGCGGGCAATTCCAATGGCTGAAATCGGCGAGCCGTCAAAGGAGCCCGAGACGGTCCTCCAACGCTGCCCGTTGTTGTCCGTGCGCCATAGCCGGTTCGTACCCGCCCAAAGCGTTCTCGCGCCGCGGTGCGCAGATGGGGCAATGGCCAGGACATTGAAAGCGCGCTGGCGAGTCTCGCGGTCCGGAATCTGGCTTGGCTTAGGCTTTACATTTTTCCAATGCGCGAAATCCCACGGCTTACCCCTCCGGTGCCGGAACACCTCGAATCCGGCAATGCAGCCGAACACGTTGCCTTCTTGAGCGGGATCGAAAACGATCCAGCCGCCATCGCCCGGGACGGCCCGGTAGAAATCGCGCTCTTTCGCGTCTCCCACGCCGGCAATCAGAATGCCGTTATCCTGAGTGCCTCCGCCAAAGACCTTTCCGTTGGAGGCGGCCACGTCAAGACTATAGAACATTGTGGTAACCATCCCGCTTGAACGCTCCCGCCACGTGTTGCCACCATCCCGGCTCACCGAAACACCGCCGTCGTTTCCCGAAACAATGACGTCGTCTTCGGGCCATAACAAGGCGTGATGGTCTCCGTGCACGTAATTCTTTTTGTTGCGATCGGAGCTGGTGAGTATGCGCCAACGGCGTCCCGCATTGTCGGTGTGGTACAAGTGCATACCACCCCAGATTGCGCACTCCGGTTTGCGTGGATGCACGACGATAGTGTTGTTGTACGACATCTGGCGTTCCCTGGGACAGCGCTGCGGATCGAGGATCTGCCGCCACGAGTTTCCCCCGTTGGTGCTGCGAAATACGCCCAGCACATGGTCAGATCGGTCGGAAGCCAGGGCATAGATCACATCTGGGTCGGAAGGCGCGAAGGCCAGAGTGGTCCGCCGGAACTGGTCGGCCGGAGGAAGTCCTTTGGTCAAGTGCTCCCACGTGTTACCAAAATCACGGCTGCGCCAGATTCCGTTCAGCGAACCATCCGGCTCAATCGAGGCAAAAATCGTCTTCTTGTCGCGTGGGTGAAACAGCACGGAGTGGCAGTTATAACTGCGTTGCCCCCAGTATTCGCAAGCGCGGAATCCGGACACCAAATCCGCCATCAGATACAGCCCGGCGGGAAGGCTGTCGTCAAGAAATACGCTTCCCACGGCCATTGCGTTTTCCGCAAAATCCACGCTCCCGATGCGGCGCGGAAATGTGCGCACATCTTGCTCGATCGTTTGGGTAATTCCCTGCGGCTGCAGGAATAACGGCTGCCAGGTAAGCCCGTCGTCTTCGGATTTGTACATTCCGCTTCCGGGATAAGAGTCGCCGGACATATTGGCTTCCCCGGTAGCGGCTATCAAAATCGATTTGCCCACGAAGTTGCCGGTGAACTTGAGGTAGGCCAATGCCCCTATGTTCTGGTTGGCAAAAGGACTCCAGCTCGGCTTCCATGACTCACCCGCGTTGTGGGACACCCACACGCCTCCCGTCGCGGAGCCGGCGAACCATTGGTTGGGATTGTCGGGATGGATCAGCAGCGCGGTCACGCGGCCCGCTACATTATCAGGTCCGCAGCACTGCCATTGGTGCGCGGGATTCTTGTCTGCCAGGAGCTGGGCGGACCAGAACTTCTCCAGTTCCACAGGCGGAGTATCGCGCATTGGGAAAGACACGTTTTGGTAGAACCAAAGCGAGCGGTCCTTTTGCGGCGCGCGCGAGTGGACGGGGGGAGCCTTAATTGTGCGCATGACGATAAAGCTTGGCACGCCCGGCAGCGTGCCAAGCGAACAACTGGCGGACGCCGATACTAGCCTCTACCGCCCGCAATCGTACCGGTTGGTGGGGGTTGCGTTTTCCTGGCGCGTTTCTTCGCTGCCTTCCTGGCAGATTTCTTCACCGGCTTCTTAGCTGCTTTTTTGGCGGCTTTCTTAGCGGCCTTTTTCTTGGTAGCCATGTGTGATTCTCGCTTGGTTTTATTTGGTAAAACGTACTCGGGTTCACCACGATATCTCAAAACGCGTGAAGTAACAATCGTCATCGCGAACGCGGCGCGCATCAACACTTCTGCGGCGCTCGGCAATGTCACTCGCGGCCAGAAGCGCCAGCGCCTCACCGAAGCCTGGATAGCCGCGCAAGGCGCCTACTACTTTCCCCAGCCGCTCAGGATTGAAATGAACAAAGGCCAGACGCAGCCGGTTGAAGAGAAACTCGGGCCACCCCACGTGATACGGAGACCGTTTGCGAAACTTATGCGATACAATCGTCTCAGGCGTGATCATCAGATCATAGCCCAGCATCCAAAAACGCACGCAGCCTTCGTTGTCGATGTTTCCACGTTGCAACTGGCGATCGTCCCATCCCCCGGTAGCTTCAATCACGTCTCGCCGGGTTGCGAAGCAGCATCCCGGAATAATCGGCACAGCTACCGCGCCGCGCGGTTTGCGCCGCAGCCAGCGCACCTCCAGCTTCGCATCCTTAAATGTCAACCCGTATCCAATCCACCCGCCTCGGTATCCCTCAATAGCGGGCGCAACGCCTCCTACTTTCGGATTCTGCAGCAGGTCCAGCATGGGACGCCACCAATCGGGCTGCAAGCGCAGATGCGCATCGGCATAGACAATGACATCGCCGCGTGCCTGGCTGGCGCCAAAATTTCTGGCGCGTGCCACACCATATCCGTGCACACGATGCAGCCTGATGCGGCCGCGGCGTCGCGCTAAATGATTGGCGGAGCCATCGCTGGAACCGTCATCGATGACGATGATCTCGCTGCCGGCCGGAAGTGTGTCGTCGAAGTTCTCCACCGTCCGCTTTAATTCACGTCCTTCATTGCGGCTGATCACGACCACGCTGATTTTATCGGCCACGCTCCTCCAGCCATACATCGCCTTTCAACTCTCCCATGGAAAACACCAGCGCGCCCTGTCCCGCGGAGAGCCCGGTCAGGTATCCCTGACTGCCGAAATGCCGGAGCGAGAAGCGCGCGGAGTGGAAATGATGCACGGGGAAGGGTTCGCCCGAAGGCTTTTTGGTCAGAGCATTCAACTGCCGGGCCCAAATGCAGCGGAAGCCGTCCCGCTCGGAGATAAAGTACAAGAACCGGCCGTCGGCGGACCAGGCTGGGTCCCGCTCCAATTTGGAGCCATCCGTCACAGCAATCCATTGGGATTGCGGAACTGGAAGCACCGGCCCGATGGGAGCAATCCAGATTTGCGCAGTATTGGTTGCGTTGCGAAGGGCATGAAACGCGACCCATTTGCCGTTGGGTGAGAAGCGCGAACCGGAAAGGATCAGATCCGGACTGGGACGCAGCGCCAGCTTTACCGTGCTGCGGCGGGCAGCGTCGTACATCAAGACGTCTTCGTTCTCCGGCGGCTCATACAAGATCTCGCGCCCATCGGTTGAAGCGCCCATCGTTGTACCGCAGCCGCCGCATAGTGTTTCGGCAATACCGCCCGTAGAAGGAATCGATATCAGATCCGAGTGGTCAAAGTCTGTATAGAGAACTTGCCTGCCGTCGCCGGAGAGCCTGGCCGTGAGAAGCCAATATTGACTGGAGAGAAGTTTGAGCTCGCGATCCGAAGCACGGTTCCGAACCAGTAAAGACCAATGGTCCGGCCCGTGATTCTCGTAGGCGATCCTGGTACCGTCCCAACTGATGGACGGCGTAAACTCTTCTGAAACTTCGGCAGTCAAACGAGTGGGCGCTCCGCGTGGGCCGCCCGTGGCCGCATCCAGGGACTGTAACCACACACTGAAGTTCAATTCTTCCGCTGCGAAGGCCAGCCGCTTGCCATCAGCGGACCAACTGGCGTGCCGCTGCAGCCCTGGTCCAAGCGTTACCCGCTGCGCTGGGCCCGTTCCCTCGAGACTGATCTCCCAGAGGTTGTCCGTTTGGCCCCAGACAGACGACGCGTCGAAGAGAATTTGGTCCCCATCCCCCTGGCGCCAATCCCATGGAATCGGAAAGTCATGGGGAAATTGCGCTTGTAGCAATTTCTGAGCTCGCAATCGCGCAAACACGCCAGTGCGTTGCGGAGTGCCGCCTTCAATGGGAAGTATCCACCAATCCAACTGTTCTCCCGCCGGCCTCTTCCCATCCTGCCGTCCCAATACCAAAAGCCGATCGGAACCCGGCGACCACACGGGGCTGGTAGCGGTGGCCATTTCCGGATGAATGGCACGCGGAACACCGCCGCGGGCGCTGATGATATACACTCCCGCCGAACCCGGATTCGAAGTTGCTGCTCCGCCTACCGAATACGCGATCCAGAGGCCATCAGGAGAAAAGCGTGGGTTGTGGCCCAGCGGAGCAAGAAGAACCGGCGAGCCGCCAAGAGCAGGCACGGTGTAAATGCCGCCACCATCCTTCTCCGACCGGAAAGCAATAACACTGCCATCGGGCGAGAAATCCGGATCGGTCTCATCCGCCGGGTCGCTTGTGAGACGAATGGGGTCGGAACCACCGATTTGCTGGATCCAAATATCGAGGTTGTTTTCCTTGGAGCGGTCAGATGCAAAGGCGACGAACTTTCCGTCCCGCGAAATGGCCGGGTATGCGGTTAACCCGCCGTCGCTGGTGAGCGGGTGCAACACCGCATCATTGTCTGCGCGTAACGATGTGCTGGATCTGTGGCGAAGTTGAGGAATGAAGTACACGAGGATCGCAGCGACTGCGCACGCAGCAGCAACCACCGGCCAGAGAAGCTGCCGTGCGCGACTTTTAGCGGCTCCGCCCGGAGCGGACTGCGCGCCGACGGGCGCTTCCGAGTCCTTGACTACGTCCTCCAGCAACTGTTTCACGTCACCGATATCCTGCCAGCGGTCCTCGGGTTTTTTCTTCAGACACCTGGAGAGGACACGCAAGATCGCTTGTGGTAGGTCAGGCACGGCGAGAGGCGTCGGCTCATTGTGGAGAATGGCCGCCAGTGTGCCCGCCGCCGAATCTTCCTTAAACGGCGGACGTCCCGTCAACATTTCGTACAGCATGCTGCCGAAGCTGAAGATATCCGAGCGGGCGTCAACCGGTTTGCCCTGTATCTGCTCCGGAGACATATAGAAGATAGTCCCAAATACCACTCCTTCCCTGGTCAACGGACCTGTAGTGAGAGTGGCGTCATAGCCGTTGAAGGCCGCTGATGCGGAGAGGGTGGCCAGACCGAAATCGAGAATCTTCACCGGCCCGCTGTCCGGTACCATGATGTTCGCTGGCTTGATGTCGCGATGAATGATGCCTGCCGAGTGCGCTTTCCGGAGGCCATCGGCAACTTGCACCGCGATGCCCAGAGCCTCTTTCCAACGCATGCCCCCGCGTGGGATCAGCGCCTGGAGCGTGGCGCCCGTGATGTATTCCATGACCAGGCAATCCACGTCCTCGTGCCGGAACACATCGTGGATGCTAACGATATTGGGATGGTTTAGGGCCGAAGCAGACTTCGCCTCTCGCACAAAGCGCTCCGCGCGGCTGGGGTCAGGGACGCAATCGCTGCGCAAAACCTTAATGGCCACTACACGGTTCAGGCGCTTATCGCGAGCCTTGTACACCTCGCCCATCCCGCCCATCCCCAGCGGAGTAAGAATTTCGTATGGACCAAGCTTTCTACCGGAAGTAAATGCCATTCGCGAGCGCAATTATAGTCCGCGCAGTGCAGCACAATCCCATCGGATGTCACGATTCTTGGTAATTTCCGGGCTACTGGTGGTTACCAGGAAACAAGCTGATGGGGATCTACTCTCGGGATGGTCGGCAATTCGGAGCAGCGGTAACGTTCTGGTGATACTTTTCCGATGTCGGCGATGACGCGCGCTCACGGCGATGGCGGCGATCCCACGCTTCAGGGGAAAAAGGGGACAGCCAACTGAGCGATTTTTCTTGTACAATCCTTGCGCATGCCACGGCGCAACCGAATGTGTTTTGCCTGAAGTACCTTGCCACATTACCCAGCGGGGCGCAGACCGGCGTGAGACCTTGCGCTTCGCTTTGACTTCTTGATCGCCACCGGTGTCCCTTTCGCTTGTTTGGCGGCATCTTTTCGGCTCCCGCCTGCCTTTGC
>JAICJH010000133.1 GCA_025928545.1 Bryobacteraceae bacterium
AGAACCTGCGAGACAATTACGTTCTTCCACAGCCGGCTTCCGTTCGGGAGCTTATATCCAAAATTGATGTTCACGACCTGCGGGCGATTGCCGGCCGCGACGTTTTTCGTCAGGTTATCGGGAATGAACTGCTGCGGAGAGAAGACGATGGTTTTCGACCACGTGTAATTCGAGCCCATCTGGAACTGCTTTCCAAATCGCTTGTTGATCTGCACCTGGAGCGCGTTGTAGTTCGATTCGCCCTTGCTGGTGAACTGGTTCAGATTCCCGTAACCGACATAGCCGCCGGATAGAGCCCGGATCAGATTCGCGTTGTAGAGTCCACCCGTCGCATTCGTCGGATCCTGATACTTCGGATTTACGCCCGCGGATGGCGACCATGTGGTGTAGGGCTTGACCGCATTGATATCGACGAGATTCGTTGCGAATTGATGGTGAGCCACATTCCCGACATAGGCAACGTCCGCGATGAAGCCCTTGCCGAGGTTTTGCTGGATTCCGACGCTCCAGTTGTTTGTTGAAGGATTCTTATAATCGGGCGACCCGGTAGGAACGGCGATCGGGTTGAGCGTTGCCTGGGTTGAAAGCAGCGTGTCGAACGTGGTGTTGTAAAAAGTCAGAGAAGTATAGTTTGGCGGGGTTTGCTGCAGCGTCTGTGCCAGATTGGGGTTGTAGGCGCGGCCGTAGGTAATTCCGAAACCACCCCGAACGGCCGTCTTGCCGGTTCCGAACACATCCCACGCGAGACCCACGCGGGGGCCGACCGCCACTCCGGGCCAGTGGAAGAAATTGCTCTTGTACTGGACAATGCCCGAGTAGGGGTTGCCGGATGGATAGGAGACAGGATCGAAGGAATTAATCCTGGCGTATGAATATGTCTTGCCTGTGATCGGGTTCAGCGCGACCTTCTGGCCGCCAACCAGCGCGGGATAAAGCAACTGCCCTGCGGTGCTCACATTGTAGGCCGACGGAGTGAAGACGCCCATCGTCTGGCCCGCGTCGTCCGAAGGGCCCGGCATCTGGAAGCGGACACCGATATCGAGACTGACACGCCTGCCCGGTCTCCACGTGTCCTGAGCAAACCACTCGTATTGGTTGTAGTGGGTGTAGGTGTACTGCCGGGAACTATCCTGCTGTTGCGACTGAATGCTTCCGAGCAAGGCGTTGGAATAGGCATAGCCGGAGTCAACCGGGCTTGCCACATCGGAGCCGAACCAGTATTGCGCCATCCAGTTGCCCCCCGCGCCGAACGGACGGTTATCGTGTTCGAAATAGACACCGAACTTCGCGGTGTGGCGGCCTTTTACCCAGGTCACGTTGTCTGTCACGGTGGTCAAATAGTCGGCACCGTCGAAGGGCCAGAATCCGCCCCAGCCAAAAGTCGGCGCATTGGTAACAGCCTGACCTGGCGACTGCGCGGCGTTTGCGGTAAAGGCAATTTTGGGCAGGAGCTTGATGGGATTCGCCCCGGGCACTACCGCCGGCAGGGAAATTGTCTGTCCGTTGGGGCCGCGGAGGTTGGGCTCGGTCTGCTTTGCGTACTGGGCCGGATCCAGCGCTCCCGCGGTCTCCGATCCGCGGATGAGGCCATAGGTCATTTCATTGATCAGGTTCGGGCGAAACGTGTGAACCATCGCCGCCGAAACGCCGAAGGAGGGAGCATCGAAAAACGAGGGCAATTGTCCCCAGCCGCTTCCCGTTGGGCCGGACGTTGTCCCATTACCCTCATTTCCCGCATAGTCCTGAATGATTCTGACGTAGGAAGTTGTTTTTGACCCGAGGTTGTAGTCCACCTTAATGATTCGGTCTTCGCGGGGATTGTTGGTGGTCCATTGATAAATCGAGTTGTACGCGCGCTGACCTGTGGGATCGGTGGTAAAGGGAAGCGGGAAGAGATTCAGCAACGCATACCCCTGCGGACTGACTCTGCTGGCGGGGATCAGATTGCCGGAAAACTGTTTGCCGGTCGTTGGATCGAGAATCGGGATCACCTTGTTCGTGGAAGTCACTGTCTGCGAGAAGTCGCCTCCCCGCTCGAGGGCGGTCGGCATGGTGAACTTCTGCGGCGTGCCTACACCCTGATTGTGAAGAAAATCTTCGGAGAAGAAGAAAAAGAGCTTCGTCCTGCTCTTGTTGAATCTTGTACCGGGAATCAGCACCGGTCCCCCGAACGTTACGCCGGGGTTGCCGTATCGGTAGCGAGGTTTGGGAGTGATTAACTGACCCAGGGCGTTGCGACCCGCGGCGTTGTTAAACCATTCGTTCGCGTCGAGTTCCTCATGGCGGAAATAGTAATACGCGGTGCCGTGAAACTGATTCGTTCCACTCTTGATGGTGACGTTCACCTGTCCGCCGTTACGGGCGCCGTATTCGGCCGGAAAATTCGCGACCAGAACTTTGACCTCACCTATCGCATCGATACTGGGAGTTGCGTAGCCGCCCGTGCCCGGCGCGGTGCTGTCCTGACTGGCAGCGCCATCCACCATGACGAGTACCTGACCCTGTGCGCCGCCGTTGATGGTCGGCGAGCCCTGGCTGATAATTCCGCGCGAATCATTACTGGTGGTCGCCTGCGTTCCTGGCAGTGACCGCATGACGTCGAGATAATTCCTTCCGCGGCTGGGCGTGTCCTCAATCTGAGTGGTATTGACAGTGATGGAGCGGTCCGAACTGTCGGTCGCCACGTGCGCGCTGTCCGCGGTGACCTCCACCGATGAGCTTACGTCTCCTACCTGGAGTTTCAGGGTATGGACGTCGACGCGCTCCTGAGATGTAACGTTGATTCCGTTCTGGATGAAAGTTTTGAAGCCAGCCTGCGTGACTGTGAGATCGTAATCGCCGGGAACCAGATCGGGAAAAATAAACGAACCTTCCGGCCCGGTTTTAAAGGTCCGCATCTGTTTGGTGAGTTCGTTGGCCAATGTGACCGACGCGCCGGCTACACTGGCGCCCGTGGAATCCGCGACAGCGCCGCTGATCTGCCCGGTGACGGTCTGGGCGCTGACGATCCCCGTGCCGGAAAGGAGCCAAAAGACGGAGACGGCAATCGCGGGTGCGGCCAGGCGCTTCGTGGCGCTCCAAAAGCCGGGGAACATCATCGTGTTGGACATTGAACAAACCCCTCTCTCGAAATAAGAACGCCTGACAAAAGAAATCAGGACAGCCGGTTGAGTATTTAATTACAATTTTTCCCGGCTGGAAAGAGCGAGAAGGTTCGGCCAATTGCCAGGCCGGAACGGATGACTGGACACATCCGTCCCCGCTCTTTCGCGCGGTGTTGCGCTGGGAGAAATTTAGAGTATGCTGGTTTGGTCAAGATGACGTTGATCGCGTTGTCATCTTGCTTCGACAGCCATGCACCCGATCATCGACGATAACTCCGATTCTCCAGGGATCATCGTTGATAACTCCGATTCTCCAGATATCATCGTTGACGAATTCGACTCCCTGTTTCGGCGCGATTACCCGGGGCTGTGCCGTTACGCTTGGCGGATCGTCCACAACCAGGAAGACGCGGCTGAGATCGTCCAGGAAACCTTTCTTCGGTTTCACGCGATGCGGACAAGGGGAGAAACTTCCGAAGCGTCCCGTGTATTGCTTTATCGCATCGCGCGCAATCTAGCGATCGACTGCCTTCGCCGCCGGACGACAAGGAAACGGTATGAGGCAACCAACGCGAGGATCGTGATGATGCCGCTGAGGGAGACGGTGGAACAGGAATTACTGACTAACGAAAGGCATTCTCACCTGCGCGATGCTCTTCGACAGCTCAAATCACGGGAGGTGGAATGCCTGGCCCTGAAAAACGAGGGCCATTCCTATGGAGATATTGCTCAGATTCTCAATATTCATCCGGGCTCGGTAGGACAGACTATTACACGCGCCTTGCGGAAACTCAGGGTTGCCTATCTCGAGTTGACGCGAGCCAGAGAGCGGGTAAACGACGGGCGCCAGGTCGAGGGCGAAGGCCGGCTGGTGACGCCGGTAATTACCCGATCGGTTCGGAAATAGCAAATGGATTTGCTACGCGCGACTACCCGATTCAGGACAAGTTCAGGACGAAATTTATTTTTCGCAAAGGCGACAAAAATCGAATGTCATGATTTTCCCGATGTATTAGACTTGGATTGTCGCAGCGGTGGATGCCGAACCGCTCAGTGCGTCACAAGTCTGAGAGTTGGGCTCCCGACAGGCAGAAACACGTGAAAGAAATGCCGTACCAAAGCGACCACGAGCCGACTCATGGCGGGCCGGACGATGTTGAATTACTGGCCTATCTGCATGGCGAATTGGCTGGCGCGCGGAAGCTCGAAGTCGCAAACCTGGCGGCAGATTCGGTTGAGGTGCGAAGCCGGTTAGAGGCGATGGAGCAGGACCTCGCATTAGGCAGCGATGCGATGTCTTCCATGCTTACGCCTGTTTTCCCGCGGGCGGATGAAGCGCTGGAAGCGATTCACAAACGGCTCAACAGGGAGCGTACGAGCGAGAAGAAGACGCCAGTTGTGCTTGCAGCGCGTGTTGAGATGAAGTCGATTCCTTCCCGACCGTGGGTCCGCATCGCCGCATGCCTGCTTGCCACGGCCGGTGTGTCCTATTGGTTCCTGGGGCGCCAGTCTGTAGGGAAAGTTTCGGCAGCCGAGATCATGCGCCGGAGCGCCGGTGCCGAGCTGGTTCAGATTCGGGCCGTCGCCACGCCAGTCATTCATCAACGCCTGGTGGTAAGTCGCCGGCAGGCAGCCGCACCACCTGTGGAGGCGACATGGGAGTTGTGGAATCAGGTGGGCGCCGATCGATTTCGGGAGGAATCGGGACGGGTTGGCCAGGAGATGGCGCGGACGAATGACCAGGCTGCGACTGACGATTCGTCAGTAGTCACTGAATTGCGGGATGTGTACGCCCAAAACGGGGTGGACGGTAAACGACCTCTCTCGCCCGGCGCGTTTGCCAGTTGGCGAACCGCTAATAAGGGAATAGAGTCGGTAAAGCAGGCGCGCACACAGCAGGGAGAAGAGGCTTTTGCCCTGACAGCAACTCCGGCCGGACCGGTAGGAACGGATGGGATTGTGGAGGCGGAATTTTTGGTCCGGTCTTCAGACTGGCATCCTGTTCACCAGCGGTTGAAGGTGCAGGGTTCTGACGGGATTCGCGAATACGAACTCACCGAAGACACTTATGAAGTGGTGACGCTGACGTCTGTTGCATCGAACGTGTTCGCGTCGCCGGCCGCGG
>JAICJH010000063.1 GCA_025928545.1 Bryobacteraceae bacterium
CCCCACCCACATTCCGCAAGTCCGAGTACCGAACCTCCGCCGGAAAAGATCGAAGTGCCGGTTGCATTTCCACATTCCGGACTATACAAACTATGGGCGCAGTTTCAGATCAACGGAGAGGTCGAGGTCATTCCATTCGTGCTGCGGGTAGAGCCGAACAGTTCGGGAAAGGCCGTAACTAAAGCGCCACCGAAAGGCGCGATTGCTATGACTGTGGGTTCTGCCGGATTTTCTCCTGCGAGGCTCGAAATCCCCGCAGGTAAGGCAGTCACTCTGGCGGTGACCCGCAATATGCAGCCAAACTGCGCCGGCCGAATTGTCTTCCCGGATCTTGCAATCGATCGCGAACTGCCGCCAGGCAGAACAGTACTCATTCAATTGCCGCCGTTGGCCGCGAAGGAACTGAAATTCGCATGCGGCATGGGGATGTACCGCGGCTTGCTGGTGGTGAAGTAATTACACCAGCACAGTAAACGCGGTTTCCGTGCGTTGCACGGGTCTGTAGAGCGTGTCGCGCTCGACGGGATTCCTGCCTGCCAGCCGAATCAGCCGCAACAGATCCGTGCGCCGCAGCGATTGCGCCACAGTCGAACCCGCATCGTGATAGATCTTCTCTTCCACTACGGTTCCATCGATATCGTCGGCACCGAAGCGGAGGGCAATCTGTGCAATCGCGGGAGTCAGCATCACCCAATAGGCTTTGATGTGAGGAACGTTGTCGAGCATCAGGCGCGCAATCGCGATATTTTTCAGATCGTCGAAACCCGTCGTCTTCGGCACGTGCGAAAGGGCCGTGTTGTCAGGATGAAAAGCCAGCGGGATAAACGTAACGAAGCCATTCGTTTCGTCCTGGAGTGCCCGCAGACGAACGAGATGATCCACGCGATCTTCGTCGTTCTCAATGTGCCCGTAGAGCATGGTGCAGTTGGAATGCAGCCCCATCTCGTGCGCAATGCGCGCGGTATCCAGCCATTCATCGCCCGTCAGTTTGTGGTCGCAGATGATGCGCCGGACGCGCTCGCTGAAAACTTCCGCGCCTCCGCCCGGCAACGAATCCATGCCCGCATCGCGTAACCGCGTCAGGACCTCACGAACTGAAATCTTCTCGCGGCGCGCAAAGTACCCGATTTCGACCATCGTGAAGGCCTTCAGGTGGATCTGCGGATATCGCTCCTTGAGCCCGCTCAGCATCTGGCAGAACCAGTCCAGACTCAGTTCGGGATGCAGACCGCCCACAATATGGAATTCGGTGATTGCTTCTTTCCACCCGCGTCCCGCCGTTTCCCAAACCTGTTCCAGCGACATCGTGTAGGAATTTGGATCGCGCTTCTGTTTGCCAAAGGCGCACAGCCGGCAACTGGCCACGCAGACATCGGTGGGATTGATGTGGCGGTTGACGTTGAAATACGTCACATCGCCGTGCAATCGCTCGCGGACGATGTTCGCCAGATGTCCCAGCGCCAGCAGGTCGCCTGACCGATAGAGCGCAAGACCGTCGTCGTACGAGAGACGCTCGCCGGCTTCCACTTTCTCGCGAATTGGCGATAACCGACGGTCTTCAAAGGTGACTGGCATATGGTTTTCTACAGCGGTTGACGGATCAGAAAAATATCAGCGGCCCAAAACACGAAGAATAGCACGCTGACCCAGCCATTCATTGTGAAAAAGGCCGCGTTCACGCGTGAAAGGTCGGTTGGTTTCACCAGCCCGTGCTCGTAAATCAGCAGGCCGGTGACAGCCGCGATGCCGGCCAGCGACAGCCCGCCCAGATGCATCTGGTACACGAGCATCAGCAGGGAGGCAATCATTGCGACGTGCAGCAGTTTCGCAATGCCAAGCGCTTTCGCGATGCCAAAGACCTTCGGCACACTGAAGAGTTCCGATTCCGAATCGAATTCGTAGTCCTGACAGGAATAAATGACGTCGAAGCCGGCCGTCCAGGTTGTGACGGCGGCGGTAAGCCAGAGAATTCGCGGGTCGAGCGAACCACGCACCGCGATCCAGGCCGCGGCGGGCGCAATCCCCAGCGCGAACCCCAGCACCAGGTGGGAAAAATGGGTGAAGCGCTTGGTGAAAGAATAGGTAAAAACCACCCCCAGCGCCAGCGGCGCCAGGTGGAAACAAAGCGGATTCAGCTCCCACGCCGCCAGCAAAAACACCAGGCTGCTGGCAAGAGTGAAGCCCCAGGCGAACCGCCGGGACAGCAAACCAGCGGGAAGGTGCCGGCCCTTCGTGCGTGGGTTCCTTGCATCGATTTCGGCGTCCACCAGGCGATTGAAGGCCATCGCCGCCGAACGCGCGCCAACCATCGCCACGACGATCCAGAGGACGATCCAGCTTTTGTGCGGAATCGCAAAGCCACTCTCCCGAAATGCCAGCAGCGCGCCGGTCAGCGCGAACGGCAGCGCGAACACGGAATGCTCGAAGCGGATCATGTCGAGCGTCAGTCTGAGGCGTTTCAGGAACATGCGGCGGGAACTTCCAGTTTATCGCTGTCACGTCGCTCTGCTATGTTTACAACGGTGACTGGTTTATTGCATGAGTGAAGATCAGCTGCGAGCTCTGCTCGAAGACGTCCGGGCCGGATCGACGGGCGTAGACGACGCTCTGGAGCGGGTTCGGCACCTGCCGTTCGAGGATCTCGGCTTCGCAAAGGTAGATCATCATCGCGCCCTGCGCCACGGGATGCCGGAAGTCGTCTTCGGGCTGGGTAAGACCCCCGGCCAGATTCTGGCTATTGCCGGCGCTTTACTCCAACGCTCGGAGAACGTTCTGGTGACGCGCGCCACTACCGAAGCCGCGAGGCTGCTTCTCGATGCTTTTCCGCACGGCGAGCATTTCCCCATGTCCGGAGCTATTCGTTTCTGGCGCAATCGCGAGTTGCGGGGCAAGGGGAAAATTGCCGTGGTTTGCGCCGGGACCAGCGATATTTCCGTGGCCGAAGAGGCGCAGATCACCGCCGAAGTGATGGGCAATGAGGTGGATGCGATCCACGATATCGGAGTTGCCGGCATCCACCGGCTGATCCATCACCGGCAGCGCCTCGAAGACGCCCGCGTGGTTGTAGTTTGCGCGGGAATGGAAGGTGCGCTGCCCAGCGCCGTCGGTGGCCTGGTGTCGTCACCGGTGATTGCCGTGCCCACCAGTGTCGGTTACGGAGCCAGTTTCCACGGTCTTGCGGCGTTACTGGGCATGCTGAACAGCTGCGCCAGCAATGTGACTGTGGTGAATATCGATAACGGCTTCGGTGCGGGCTATGTCGCGAGCCTGATCAACCGGCTCTGAACGGCGGCTTCCGCGTTCAGGCAATTGCTTCCGACAGCACGGCGTCGAATATCGCCGGTTCGGTGTAGATCCGCATCATGCTTTCGAGAGCCGCAAAGCGCCGCACAAAATCGGCTGTGATTTCCACGTAGCGGGTTCCTGTCAGCATGGCGATGTCTTCGAAGTGCAGCCTGTGCGCCCGCAGCCACTCGGCCCAGGCGGCGCTGACGTTTATCGACGCCCCCCGGACGTCGCGCGCATCGATAAAAAGGCGGGATCGGTCGTGTCCCCTGACGCACTCCATCAGTTCCAGCATCGGGCGGTCTCCGAACTCGCCGATGTCGGTGCCGGAAATCTTCATGACGACTACGCCGGTCGGATATCTCCGAATTGCGAATGTGCAATGCAGCCCGTCTATTTCCCGCACCGGCTGTGAAGCGGAATTCATTACGCCTCCTTTTTCTTCCAGCCCGCTTTCACCACCTGGCGGGCGCGCCCCAGGGCCAGTGAGCCGGCGGGCACTTTATGGGTAATCACGCTTCCGGCGCCTACGTAGGCTCCGCCTTCTACTTCAATCGGCGCCACCAGGGTCGAATTGCTGCCGATAAACGCGCCGTCGCCAATATTCGTCCGATGTTTCTTTTTTCCGTCATAGTTGCAGGTGATTGTCCCTGCGCCGACGTTCACTTTGGAGCCGATTTGAGAATCGCCCAGGTAGGCCAGATGCATGGATTTGGAACCGGCGCCCATCCGGGTATTCTTCAATTCCACGAAATTGCCGACGTGAGCGCCTTCTCCCACTTCCGCCCCCATACGCAGCCGCGCGTACGGACCGGCATGCGCGTTCGCCGCGAGTCTGGAGGACGACACCATCGAGAACGCGAATACTTCCGCGCCATTCTCAAGAGCCGCATCGTGCAGAATACAGTACGCGCCGATCCTGCAGTTTTCGCCAATCACCGTGTCCCCGAGTATGCGGGCAAACGGCCCGATCACGGTATCCATTCCGATTTGCACGTCGGCATCGATGGCAACCGTTTCCGGGCTTTCGATGGTCACGCCCGACAGCATCAGTTCACGTGTTTTGCGGTCGCGCAGAATTCGGTCCGCCTCCGCGAGCTGAACGCGATCGTTGATTCCCAGCAGTTCGCCGGCATCCGAAATCTTTGTGGCAGCCACCCGCAGCCCGGCGCCGTTCAGAATGCCAATCATATCGGTCAGGTAGTATTCATTGGCGGGATTATCCGGCCGGATCAGCCGCACGTGCCTCCAGAATTCACCTGCGTCAAAGCAGTAGATTCCGGAGTTAATCTCCTTTACCGCGCGCTGGGCTTCCGTTGCGGCTTTATGCTCGACGATTGCTTCCACCGCGCCGTTCTGATCGCGAATAATCCGGCCATAGCCTGTTGAATCCGGCACGTCGGCCGTCAACACGACTGCCGCGGCGCCACTCTTCCTTTGACGCTCCGCGAGAACCTGCAAAGTTTCCGGCCGAATCAGCGGGCAATCTCCGACCGTAACGACCAGTTGCCCGCCTAAACCTGCCAGCATCGACTCGCCGCACAACACCGCGTGCCCGGTACCCAGCTGCTCTTTTTGCTCGAAAGTACGTACTCCGGCCGCCTCGGCAACCTCGCGGACTGCCTCTGCCTGATGTCCCACAACCACAAAAATGCGTTCCGGCGGCGCCACCCCTAAGGCAGCGACAATCGCGTGCTCCACGAGGGCCCGTCCGCCTGCGCGGTGCAGGACCTTCGCCATACGCGATTTCATGCGGGTTCCCTGTCCCGCTGCAAGAATTACGACCGTGACGTCACTGGACATTTCATTTACCAGTCTGCCGTATCGCAGCCTTTCTGGTGCGCGGCGCCTTCTTTCCGTGCCTTGCGGCATGGCCGCGCTTTGCCAGACTGAGCGCTATTGAAGCAATCGCGGCGGCGTCGTGGCGCACTTTGCTCCGCCGCTCCCTCCCGTTCCAGGCCTTGCCCAGCAACTCGGCTTCCAGTACTTCAATGCCCATTGCGCGGATCGCTTTGGGGTTGTATTCGATGGGCGAGGCAGCCTGCGCGGCATACCTTCGGCGAATCGTCGATGAAACATCGGAACTGTTGACCACGGCGCAATCGATCAGACCAGCCCCGCCATGTTTCAGCAATTCACCCAGATGGTCTTCCGCCGTGAAGTCCGTGGTTTCGCCTGGCTGCGACATGAGATTCATGAAACACACCTTCAGTGCTTTGGAATCCCGAATTGCCTTTGGAATCCCGGCAACCAGCAGGTTCGGAATCAGGCTCGTATAGAGTGACCCGGGACCGATCGTGATGAGGTCGGCGTTGGCGATAGCCTCCAGCGTTTCGGGAAGCGGTTTCGCGTCACGCGGTTCCAGCCGCAGCGCCTGTATCCGCTGGCTGCTCCGGCCAATTCGCGTTTCCCCCCGAACCACGCTGCCATCCGCCAGGACAGCGGAAAGAGAAACGTCGGCGGCTGTTGACGGAAAGATGCGCCCGGCGATTTTCAGCACCTCGGCGGATTGGCGCACGGCATCCGGAAAGTCGCCCGTGATGTGGGTCAGGGCGGTCAGGAAAAGGTTGCCGAAGCTATGCCCCTTCAGTCCGCGTCCGGAGTTAAACCGGTATTGGAACAAGCGCGACAGGAATGCGCCGTCCTCCGCGAGAGCGACCATGCAGTTGCGGATATCACCCGGAGGCAGTACGTCGAACTCGCGTCGCAGCCGGCCGGAACTTCCGCCGTCATCTGTAACGGTCACGATAGCTGTAATATCCAGCCAGGTATCGCCCGCGTTTAGCGGACGAGTGTACCGCTTCAGACCGGTCAGCAGCGCGGAAAGACCGGTGCCTCCGCCAATCGACACAACGCGCAGTGCGTCAGCCATGATTTCTCAGGATAAGCCGCATGGCTCGGTCGCGCCCGTGGACTAAAACCGCTGTTGCGGAACTCGAGTTCATCGCAGTCGTGCCCCGTGCCCGCAGCCGGCCTGAAATGCCGCCGGGGTTCCGTGGCGGTGGTCCCCAAATCAATAGCTTTCCAGAGACTCCGATGCCAATATTGCACGCAAGCCAGGTAATTGCTGCGCGAGGGCAAGAAATTCAGGATCCTGGCGGGCCAGTATCCGGTTCTTGGGCTCCAGCGCAATGGCCCGCTTCAGGTTTTCGCAAGCCCCGTTGCTGTCACCCGAGAGGCCACAACACAGCGCAAGCGTGAACAGGATATGTTCGCCGGCGGGTTCCATAGCCAGGGCGCGATCCAGGTGACGGCGTGCCACATCCATATCGCGGGCATTCAAACGCTCCACGCCATAGTTGAAATGGTCGTCCGACGTCTTGAGATCTACTTCACCCCCATCTGTCTTGCGAGCGCAGATCTGAGCATAGGAGCGCGCTTTATCCGCGATATGAGCGGCAGGCCCTCCGCTGGCTTCGGTGAAACGCGTATAGGCCGGACCAAATTTCTTCTGCGAGAACAGGCGAACCGCTTCCTCCCACTGTTTCATCTGTGCCTGAAGGGCCACGCGAGCCTGTGTGGCAGCTGTTTCGAGCGCTGCCGCAGCCTTGATTTCAGCGGCGGACTTTGTCGCGGCCACAGGCTTCGGAGCGAGTTTCCGTGCCGGAGCGGCAGCTCTTGCGGTCTTCTTTGCCGGTGCAACAGTAGGTTTTTTTGTGGTAGCCATAAGCGGACATGGATCAAAGATCCATCATGAACATACCGTGGAGTTATACCAGACCTCGTCACTGGATGCAACTGAGCACCAGGACGCCTTGCCGCAAACGGGAATTCCATTCGGTTTCATAACCGGAATTGACCGGTGCATTTCAGCATTGGTTCAACCTGTGCGGACGAGCTTCCATCGCGAAATCCTTATACTGGGGATAGCCACGAATGAAACCCCTGTTCGCACTCGTTCTGCTGTCATCCGCCCTCCTCGCACAAACCTTTCGCTCCACCACCACATTGGTCAGGGCGGAGGCGCTGGTTGAAGAAAACGGCCATGTCGTTACCGGCCTCCAATCCGAAGACTTCACCGTTTTGGACGAAGGCCATCCGCAGGCCATCGCGAATTTCGCCTCTGAGTCCGGATCCATCCGCCTTGTCCTGTTGCTGGACGCCAGCGGAAGTATGCAGCCGGCGGCGCGGCAGTTGACCCAGACAGGCCTCGCGGCGATGTCGGTGTTGCATCCCGATGACGCGGTAGCTCTCATGACGTTCGACAAGAAGGCCACGCTGCGGGTACCCCTGACGGCCGATCGTAACGCCGTGATCGCCGGCGTGGCGAAGATTTCAGGAAAGCCGCTGGGAGGCGGGACCGACATGTACCGCTCGCTGTCGGATGCAGCCAAATACCTGGGAGCCGGCGCCACTGCTCCGAATGTAGTCCTGATCCTGACCGACAATGCCGCTCGTGCCGATACCACCGAGGCCAGCGTGCTCCACGATCTTTGGGCCGCGTCCGTCTCCGTCGATGCGATGGTCGTATCTTCCGGGCCTCTTTGGGATGAAAAGATTTCGCAGTCCCTTTCAGGAACGAAACTGCAGGATGTTCGCCGGATTGCGAACCAGACCGGAGGCGTGGTGCAGCAGACTGCCGAGGTGGAAGGGGCTCTGCGTGCCATGCTCGAGCGAAGCCGCACTCGCTACACACTGTTCTTTCGCCAGCCGGAGGCCGCTGCCGGAACGATGCGCCATTTGAAGGTCGTGCTCTCCGATGCCGGACGTGCAAAGCATCCCGGAGCCGTCGTTCGGTCCCGAACGGCATACTATGCCCAATAACAAATTTCATTTTCCGGCATAATAATCAAATGAAGATTGCGGAGATTGCCGGGACCATTCGGCCGATGTGCGCACGGACCGCGTCGCGCGGCCCCGTTCCATTCGAAACGACCGTTCCATTCGTAACGCCCGTCGTTAGCGATATGCCGTCCCTGAACAGGCCACAGCTTCGCGCCTGGGCCATTGCTCTGTCTCTCGCTTGCGCCATTGCGTCCGCCCAGACCTTTCCCGGCGCGGCCGAGCTGGATTCCACTATCAATCAGGCGATCCGCGAAGAGAAACTTCCGGGAGCAGTCTTGCTGATCGGTCACGACGGAAAGGTCGTCTACCGGAAAGCGTATGGCGAGCGGGCTGTCGTCCCCACCCATGAGCCCATGACGATTGACACCATCTTCGACATTGCCTCACTCACCAAGATCATTGCCACAACCAGCTCGATGATGAAGCTGTACGACGAAGGCCGTTTCTCACCGGACGATCTCGTCACGAAGTATCTGCCGGAATTCCAGGGGGGGCACAGTCCGATCACCATCCGCGATCTGATGACGCATTACTCGGGACTTCGGCCCGATCTTGAACTCGAGCCACCATGGAGCGGGTATGAAACAGGAATTCATCGCGCACTGACCGACAAGCCAACCGGACCTCCCGAAACAAAGTTCGTCTATAGCGATATCAATTTTGAACTGCTCGGCGAAATCGTCCATCGGCTGAGTGGGCTGCCGGAAAACCAGTACGCGGAGCGAATTCTTTTTGCGCCGCTCGGTATGAACGACACAGGGTATTTGCCGGATAGAAAGCTTCGCCCGCGCATTGCCCCGACCGAAGAGCAAAAAGGCGGCGATATTCTGCGCGGCGTCGTTCACGATCCCACCGCGCGTTCGATGGGCGGCGTGGCGGGACACGCCGGCGTGTTCTCCACCGCTGATGACCTTGCAAAATACTGCCAGATGATTTTGGATGGCGGACGCGGCTTGTTCAAGCCTTCGACAATACGCCTATTTACATCGCCCGCTTCTCCGGCAGGCCAAAAGGACGTTCGCGGGCTCGGCTGGGATATAGATTCCCGGTATTCGGGAAACCGTGGAAACCTTTTCCCCGCTGGAAAGTCATTCGGGCATACGGGATTCACCGGCACATCGATCTGGATTGATCCGACTTCAAAGTCCTATGTCATTCTGCTGGCCAACGCGGTGCATCCACACGCACGCCCCGCCATCACTCCGCTTCGCCGAGCCGTTGCGACACTGGTCGCCGCCAACCTCGGCTATAGCGAGACCCTCACCGGTCTCGACGTATTGGTGGCCGATAAATTCAGCGAGCTTCGGGGGAAGAAAGTCGGGCTGATTACAAACCAGACCGGAATCGACCGTCAGGGAAAACGCAATGTCGATTTGATGGTACAGGCCGGAGTCAAGGTGGTTGCTCTCTTCTCTCCCGAGCATGGCTTCGCCGGAGTAGAAGATCGTCCCGGCATAGCCAACGCAGTAGATCCCGCCACCGGTCTCCGTATATGGAGTCTCTACGGCTCGACAACGCGGCCAACACCCGAAATGCTGGCAGGTATCGATACTCTGGTTTTCGATATCCAGGATGTCGGGGTTCGTTTTTATACCTACGAAACGACCATGCTTTATGCAATGCAGGAGGCCGCCAAGCTCAAGATCACATTCTGTGTGTTGGATCGCCCGAATCCACTGACAGGCAATCACGTGGAAGGCCCGATGCTGGATACGGACAAGTTCTCTTTCACCGGTGCTTTTCCGCTTCCTTTGCGCCACGGTCTTACGATGGGAGAATTAGCCCGCCTGGAGAATGGCGAGCTCGGCCTGGGCGCGGACCTCAAAGTAATCGAGATGACGGGCTGGCATCGCGATCAGTGGTTCGATTTCACCGGTCAACCCTGGGTGAATCCATCTCCCAACATTCGCAATCTGGACGAAGCGATTCTTTACCCGGCGCTCGCGCTGATCGAATCCTCCCCCAATTACTCAGTGGGACGCGGCACTGATGCTCCGTTCGAGCAGGTCGGCGCCGACTGGATTGAAGGGTCCGCGCTTGCGGATTACATGATTGCGCGCGAGATACCCGGGGTGCGGTTTCATTCCGTTGAGTTCACGCCTTCTTCTTCGAATTTCAGCGGCAAAAAAATTCGCGGGATAGGTATCGAGATCACGGATCGCGAGGCTTTTTCCGCTGCCAGACTTGGAATCGAACTGGCAACTGCACTCGGCAAGCTCTATCCGGGAAAAATCAACTGGGAATTGAGCAAGCGCCTCATTGGCAGTCAGGCGGTTCTGTCAGCTTTGGAAAGTCAAAACATTGTCTCGGGCCAAAATTCGGTGGCCCGCAACGAGGCGCTGAACGCTGCCAACATCGGCATTGCGCGATTTTCTGCTTTGCGCGCGAAATACCTGTTGTATCAGTGATGCCCTGGTAAGATTTGGAATCATTCTCCAATGAAAAAGGGCGGCCCCGAGAGGTCGCCCTTCACCAGATATCCAGCGGTCTTATGAAAGCTCCGAATCAGGTTGCAGCCGAAGCGGTCTTTTGGCCGCTGTTCTTGTTCTTGCTCCCAACCGGACGCCCGCGCTTTTTCGCTTCGACCATCCATGATGGCGGTCGACCGCGACGTTTCCCGCGTCCGCGTGCCAACCTCTCGAGGCTCATAATTGCCTCTTCCAGTTGTTCCCGTTCCTGTTTCAGTTCGCCCAGAATTTTTGAAACGTCCATGCCCAGCCTCCCGTTAATTTGCGTTCCCTATTCGCTGATCCCCACTCGGTCGTTCATACGGAACAAAAATGGATGAATCGATAGTAGTTCACTGTTAAATTTGTACTCCACAAACGGGGATCAATGCAAGCTCGCGATACTGTTACCCCCTTGTAAAGGTCGGTAAGCGGACGCGACTGCGGGCGAAGTTGTAAACGTGAGTGGCCAGACATATTAGCGTGTCTGTCGCCGCTTCCAGTAAAAATAGAACGGTAATCCGAGCAAGATCAACAGAATTCCAGCCACCGACTGAATCGGCCGATCGCGTAACGTGCTTAACTCCAGCGCCGCCGCTCCAATCAAAAAGAGTACCGGTACAACTGGGTAGCCTAATGTTCGATATGGTCGAATAAGGTCCGGTCTTTTCCTCCGCAGAACGAAAACGGAGGCAGCGGCCATCGCGTACAGAATCCAGCTGCCGAAGATCACGAAATTGAATAAATCGTCGTACTTTCCGGATAGCACCAGGATGGCAGCCCAGCCGCTCATCATCAGGATCGAAACACCCGGAGTCCGAAACACCGGGTGCACACGGGCAGCTGCTTTGAAGAACAGTCCATCGCGGGCGGCTGCGTAGGGCACTCGCGCACCGGTCAGGATAGAACCATTGAGAGCCGCGAATATGGAAATCATCGCGGCTATCGAAACGAGCCCAGCGCCAACCGGTCCCTGAATTCTTTGCATCATCTCGGCGGCGACGAGTTTGTGCGCCCCCACCTCAGCCGGCGTCAGTACTCGAAAATACGCCCAGTTTGCCAGCATGTAAATCGCAATAACCAGCGAAGTGCCCAATATCAGCGCCAAAGGCAGGTTCTTGCCTGGATTCTTGATTTCAGAGGCAACCATCCCCACGTTATTCCAGCCGTCATAGGCCCAAAGCGCCGCCACCAGCGCGGCAACAAAGCCGGTGGCCAGCGGCGGAACTCCTGAAGGCGCCGGAGACGCTCCGCCTGCGACAGGATGCGTATACAGAATTCCGGCCACAATTACGAACGCAATCAGCGCCAGTTTTACGGCTGTCATCGCCACCTGAACGCCGCCGCCAAAACGAACTCCGAAATAATTCACCAGGCCGAGGGCCAGAATCAGCACCAATGCGAAGATCTGTCCGTACTTGATTGGAAAAGGCCCGATGGTGAACCAGACCAATTCGAATTGCGGGACGAAGTGTGCCGTGTATTCGAAAAACGCAGTTGCCAGAGTCGCGATGGAACCGCTTTTCCCAATCCACATCTGCACCCAGCTGTAAAGAAATCCCCAGACCGGTCCCCATGCCTCGGTCAGATATACGTATTCGCCACCCGCTCCGGGCATGGCGGCAGCTAACTCGGCATAGGTGAGCGCGCCGGCCAGGGAAAGGGCGCCTCCCACTACCCAGACCAGAAATACCAGCGGGACTGTGCCGACGCTGTTGATCATGGTTTGCGGCACTCGAAAAATGCCACTGCCGATTACAGTGCCGATCACGATCGCGAGCGATGCCGCCAGACCCAGATCTCTTCTGAGTTCGGTAATTCCGGATTTCGGTTTTTCGCCGGTCATTTCGCCTCGTTTCCATTTCTGGCGCCCGGTATCGCAAAAGATGCGGCGTAACCGGCGCCGAAAGTCGTCGCACTTCCGATCATCACCCACCACGTGAACGGAATATCAGTCGCGAACTTTACGTAGAGCATCGCAGCCAAACCTGCGACAACGCCGGCGATAGCTGCATTTTCGCCAGGTTTTCTCGTCAGCACGCCCAGCAGGAACAGGCCCAGGAGAATGCCCAGTGTTACGGAAGCGATGCGCAGGCCGCTTTCGAGCACCGAACCCCACTGGCTCGCCACCAGCGCGATAGCACCCAGTACAATGCCCCAAAAAACCGTGGAAAAACGCGCAACTTTCAGGTAATGCACCGGCAAGCGGAGAGATTTTGTCAGGGGCTCATAGAAATCCACCACGGTGGCGGAGGCCAAGGAGTTCAGTGCGGCGGAGAGATTAGCCATAGCCGCGGCGATAATCGCAGCCATCGCGAGCCCGGCAATTCCGATTGGCAGCGATTCCCAGATGAACGACGGATAAAGGCGATCAGGTTGCGCCAGAGGTGGTTGCCCGCTGCGATAGACCCAGAGCAGCATGCCGATGGTGAGAAAGAGCGTGAACTGCACAAAAATCACAACCCAGCTGGAAAACAGCGCAGCCCGGCTTTGGCGCTGGTTCTTCGCGCTCAACAGGCGTTGGACCACTAGTTGGTCCGTTCCGTGGCTTGCGGTGGTCAGGAAACAACCGCCGATGAACCCTGCCCAAATTGTGTACGGTTTCGTGAGCGACCAATGAAGATCGAACACCTGAAGCTTGCCTGCCGCGGATGCCAGATCCAGAGCATGACCCAGGCCACCCGGGATCTTGCCGATCAGCACGAAGAAGCTTACGCTCGCGCCAATCACATACATACACATCTGGACAACGTCGGTCCAGATCACGGCCGTCATGCCGCCTTCGAATGTGTAGAACAGGGTCAGCGCCATGATCACGGCGATCGAAGCAAGGCCGCCCGTCTTCAGGATGATCGAAATGACGATCGAAATCGCGAAGACCCGAACTCCCTCCGCCAGCGCGCGGGTAGCCAGAAAGATGCCGGACGCAACCTTGCGCACATGGGGTCCGAAACGGCGCTGCATCAGTTCATACGCGGTGAACATCTGGCGTTCGAAGTAGCGCGGCAGGAAAATTGTTGAGATCACAACCCGCGCCAGCAGATAGCCGAAAACTACCTGAAGAAAGACATAACTGCCCGCATATGCAAGTGGCGGCGTTCCGATGATCGTCAGGGTGCTGGTTTCCGCGGAAACAATGGAAAGCGCAATAGCCCACCAGGGCGCCGTCTGACCGCCCAGAAAGTAATCTTTCAGGGACGTCTGGTTCGCGCGGAACCGAGCGCCGAACCAGGTGACCCCGGCAAGGTAAGCAACGATGATGGCGAGGTCGACCGTACGCACGAGGCTTGCGCGATTGTAACAGGCGGCTAAACTGGGGAGCGATCCGGCTTGAAACCAAAAATCAAAATCGCATTCGCTTCGGGTACGGACGATCTGAATGTCCTGCTTATCGAGCGAATGAGGAATGTATTTCCGGAACTTCCGCTCTACGTTGTCTCGGAGTTTCCGCCGGCAGGGAAAGACCTGCATTGGGTTCGTTATCGGGGCGGTCTCACGGAGAACCTCGCGCGCTGCCGTCACACCTTTCGCGGCAAATCCATCCGCCTGGCGGGTGTTTTGTTGGTGCCCAATGTGCCTTTTCGGAGGATGCGCGTGCTGGCTTTTCTGCTGGCGCCGCTGTACTTCCTCGCGATCAATGAGAACCTGAACGACTTCATGCTGCGGCCTGGCAGTCTTCCCGCCATGGGCCGGCATTTTGCGTGGAGAGTGCGCAATTTCGTGCGCTGGCACCTGAATGAGCACGGCGCACTGGCGGGTCGCGGTCTGCACGATTTCACGTATTTGATCGCGCGCCTCGCGGGGTTTCTGGCAACGGTCAGGCGCAGAAGCGTGGTTGCGAAAGGCCGCTCAGATGCGGGGCTGGAGGTGTTTTGCGCAGACACTCCGGATGCAGCGAGCTTCCGGTACGCGCTTCATGGCGATGAACACTCGTATTTCGATCCGGTGAAACTCGAAGCACTCGACGGACTTGATTCGGCGTATACGACACCGTCGCTGCGTTATCTCGATCTCAGTCATCGTGCCTGGCAACAAGGCTGGCCGACCGTTTCTTCCGCTTCAGCGCCATTGGACGAAGCGCGCTTCGACACGGAAGACCATCTGAGATTTCTCGCGCGAACGGTTGTCAGCCCGCGCGTATTCGCTTCGCAATGGAAGCGTGTCCTTCGGGAAGTGCATGTCTGCGCTAAAGGGAATCCGGCGGCAATCGGCGTACTCCGAAAAGCTGCAGGGATGGCGTTCCGGCCCGCGCCGTCGTTAACCTGCGCAGTGGCAGAAGAAGAATTCCTTGCGCTCGCCGATGGATCGGTAACCGTCCACAGGGGTAAGGCCGCGACAGGCAAGCCTCGGATCATTATTGCCAGCGCCTATCTTCCATTTCCGCTTTCCCACGGCGGGGCCGTCCGGATCCACAACCTCACTGAGCGCGCGGCCAATTCCTGGGATCAGATCCTGGTATGTTTCGTGGAAACCGACACCCCGCCACCACCGGAACTGCTGGCACGATTCATCGAGATCGTACTGGTGAAGCGCCAGGGATCGCACTCGGTGCCGCAAACAGGCCGGCCCGAAGTCGTCGAGCAGTTCGCCTCCGCATCGTTCAGCGCGGCGCTGCGGCAAACCGTGCGTAAATGGCAACCCGCGATTGCGCAACTGGAGTTTACCCAGATGGCGCAGTATGCAGCCGATTGTGCGCCGGCAAGTCCCGTTCTCGTAGAGCACGATATTACCTTCGACCTCTACGGGCAACTTGCAAAGAACAATCCCGATTGGGATCTGCTGAGGGAACTCCGGCTGTGGCGGCGCTTTGAAACAGCCTTGTGGCGCGACATGGCTTGCGTGGTGACTATGTCGGATACCGATAAAGCGCAGGTCTCCGGGACGCGCGCCGAAACGTTGCCCAACGGAGTGGACTTAAACCGGTTCCGCGTTTCTGAAGGCGCACCGGAGCCACATCGCCTGCTTTTCGTCGGATCCTTCTCGCATCTGCCGAATATCCTGGCGCTGGATTTCTTCCTGAAAGACGGTTGGGAGCTGCTGCGTGAGACCGTACCCGATGCGCAACTCCACATCATCGCGGGAGCGAATCACGAATACTTCCTCGAATACCAAAGCTCGCAGGTCCGGCTGAATCTCGACCAGCCTGGACTCGAGGTGGAAGGCTTTGTGTCCGATGTACGCTCCGCCTATGCACGGGCGGCTGTCGTGATAGCTCCCTTGGTGGCGTCGGCCGGAACCAATCTGAAGATACTGGAAGCCATGGCCTGCGGGAGGCCGGTCATCAGCACCCCTGGTGGAGTTAATGGACTAGCGCTGACTCCCGGGTCAGACTTTATCCTGGTCCACTCGGGGCGCGAAATGGCAGAAGCGGCTGCGCGCCTTTTCGCGTCGCCCGAGGAACGAGAGCGTCTTGGTTTAGCCGGGCGGCGGCGAGTGGAGGAATCGTATGGCTGGGATGCAATAGCCGATTTACAAAACGAACTCTACAGCAGCCTGCTGTGAACCTGATCGGCGTTAAGTGACTGTAAAAAAAGGAGTTGCTGTGGTTCCGCGATCCAGTCCACCCCTCCGGCCGCGTCCAGGCAGGTCGCTTCGAGTCTTACATCGTCTATTTCGAGTTCCAGCAGGCGACCGGTTGCGGCTGCCGGCTTTGGCTTCATCCCGGGCCTGGGTAACAGGTAATGAACCAGGGGATTCAGGCCCGCTTCAGCGACATCGGGATGGGCAGCCAGGTAGGCGCCGCAATTGAACAAGGGATGGGGGTTGGCGGCGCTGGCGTCGGCTCGCAGGAAGTGAAACAGGGGATACTCGTCGGCCGCAATCGGTGGCCGGCAATTGGCCCGGTAGTATAGCGGATCAAACAGCGGATGCGGTTTTCGATCTTCCGCTGCTCCGTTGCGCAGGTAATGAAGCAAAGGATTCAGTCCCGCGCGTCGAACGTCCGGGTATTGGTCGAGATAGAAGACGGGATCGAAGAGCGGGTGTGGCTGGCGCAGTTCTTTGGCGCCGTGCTTCAGATAATGAATCAGCGGATTCATCCCCGACGCTGCGACTTCGGGATATTTCGCCACATAGAAGGCCGGATCGAACAGAATACGTGGCCGAGGGCCATGCGGAGCGCCTTCTGTGGACCGTTTCGGCAACGAGGACGAAGAGTAGCGTGCCAGCTCTCGCCAGTACGGCGCCAGACTGACGAACTGCCTTGCTTTTGTGAAGAACGTCGTTCGTTCAGGTTTAGGTTCCACTTTCGGACTGCGGCTTCGGGATGGCTCGCAAACGGTCGCGCTGGCCGCGCGGCGATCGACCTCGGCTCGGGTTTCGTCCACCAGACGGCGGTCGAGTTCCGTCATTTGCACCATTTGTTCGTACACATCCGGATGGCACGCTGCACGCAACTCCGCAATCCTTTCGGCGACGGTACCCCGCATTCCGCGCGAGACATTCACCGCCGGTCGTGCAAAATCCAGTTCCGGAAAAGCCATCCTGAGCCGCGCTGCACCGGCCGCTACACTCTGCGCGAAACGATCCACCACGCCAGGAAAAGAACTGGCTTTCATTCGGCGGATCGCGAGATCGAGATCCTGTTCGCCGGGTTCGTCGGAATCGCCGCCGCATGCCAGAAGATTCACCTGGTTGTTACGCACGAAGAGCGAATGCTCGCGAATCATGATTGCTGCGAAATCGCCCAGTGAATTGCTGTTGGCGATATCGCTCATCGGATCCGCCGGATTGGGGCGCTGACGAAAATAATCGTAGAAGGAACGCAGCCGATCGAGAGGGTCGCGCACCAGGCAGATATCGAAGAACAGATAGTCCGGCGATACGGGCATCGGGTAGCGAATCTGGTGGCTGGAAAACGCTTTCAGCTCTGGCCGCGAATCCAGAAATTCCAGAAGTTGCGAATTCGAAATCAGGCCGCCTTCGACAGTCGTTTCGAGTTGCCCGAAACGCTCACCGAAGCTGTGGTCCAGAATGTCTTCTATCGTCGAGCCGGCATTCTTGAAAATGTGGTAGTGAAGAATGACAAACCGCATGAACGGGCCGCGCAGACCAAGCGATAGTAGCATGGCTGCCCGGGGAACACCTTAAACGTGACGGATGGGACGAATCGTGCGCGTCCGGAACGAGCCACGCCCGGGAACCTTCGGTCCAGCCATCGCGTCTCAATAATGCGGCAAAGGGATTGCTATACAATAAGCAGGATTTTGGTATACTCCGCTATTACCCTCCATATCATTCCCGGGGGGCGTCATTCTGGCAGCAGTCACGTTACATGGGGAGGCAAAGAAAGTGTTGAATCGATTGACAAGATTGGTGGCCGGAATTTTGATCGCCGGCACCCTGACAGCCCTGGTTTGGGCGCAAGCGGCCCCGGCCTGGAAGGATCAGGGAGAATCCGACATCGGCCTCGCGGCGGGCAACGAGAAAGATCCTGTCAAGCAGCTGGACCTGCTGAAGAAATGGGAACAGCAGTATCCCGACTCGGCACTGAAGAACCAGCGCACCCTGATGCGCGCGCAAGCGCTTCTCGCCGTAATGGGCCAGGCGTACGGCAAGACCGACCCCGCGGTGCTCGATGCAGGCAAAAAGGCTGGGCAGGATTTGTCCGACCATTTTAAAGATTATTTCGACGACTCCGTGAAGCCCGCGGCGGCAACGGCCGACCAGTGGGCGGCCGCCAGGAAGACCTCGGAAATGCAGGTCCACCTCGTGCTGGCTTACATCGCGCAGGCCCAGAAGAACGATGCCGATGCCGAAAGCGAACTAAAGAAGGTTCTCGCCGTCGATCCGACGCAGGCCTCCGCGTCTTATCAGCTCGGCAGCACGATCATTCATGAAATGGCTGTCAGCAAAGACCTGTCGCGTTACTCGGAAGCGCTTTACGATCTCGCCCGGTCTCTCGCTGTCACCGGACCCAACGCTCTGCCGGCCGCGGCAAAGACATCGGCCGAAAATGCGCTGAAAAAGAATTACGGTAATTATCACGGCAGCACCGATGGCATGGATGGTTTGATCAAGACTGCCTCCACCTCGCCCCTGCCTCCCTCAGGTTTCCATATCGACAGCATCGTGGATATCGAAGCCGCCAAGGAAAAAGATCATGCCGCGTGGGCAGCGCAGCATCCGGACCTCGATTTCTGGGAAAACATCAAGACGGCTCTGACGACTCAGGGGGATGCGTACTTTGCGAACCTCAAGGACGTTGGCTTCCCGCCGCCTCCGAGCGACACCTACAAGGGACCGGCCATGTTCAAAGGCACCGTGGTTTCCATGCCGAACAACAAGCAGGTTCTGGTGAGTGTGGATAACGTTCCCACCGGGGATGCGCTGCTGAAGTTCGAAGACACGATCAAGGGTGAAATCCCCCCGGGCACGACCCTCCAGTTCAAGGGCGTAGTCGATTCCTATACGAAAGAGCCATATGTTCTGGCCCTGAATGTTCAGGAGCCGAAGACGGATCTGGTCGGCCTGCCGGACGGCGTGACCTTTGTTCCCGAAGGCGCAGCCGCCGCCAAGCCGAAGGCCGGTGCCGCTAAAGGACCCGCTGCCAAAGGCCCCGCCAAGGGTCCTGCGAAGACTGCTCCCAAAGCACCCGCCAAGAAGGCCCCGTAGCTTTTTGCTCGGATTTGAATAAGAAACCGGGTGCAACCTGATCGGGTTGTACCCGGTTTCTTTTTGTCTTGTCATCCGCCCAGTTGCTAAAATGAAAGCGAAACATGCCGATTTACGAGTACTTGTGCCATTCCTGCGGTAAGAAGTTCGAAGTTCTCCAGAAGTTTTCCGACGAGCCTCTTGCGGTCCATCCCGAGTGTGGGGGCAAGGTGGATAAGTTGATTTCCACGTCCGCGCTGCAGTTCAAGGGTTCAGGTTGGTATGTGAACGATTACGCGAAGGGCGCGACCAGCAAGCCTGGCGAGACCAAGGCGGAGACTAAGTCGGATTCCGGTAAGTCGGATGGCGGCGGCGAATCGAAGGCGGAATCGAAGGCCGAGACGAAGACCGAATCCAAGCCCGCTGCTTCAGAGTCGAAACCGGCTTCCAGCAGCACTACTTCCACGGATTCGAAGTAGGCATCAGTTACCGCGCCCTGGATCGGATTTTGCCGATGCCCAGTGCAGATACCGCCAAAGGTCCCTGCGGTGCACCCAGGCGAAGCGGGCGAACGCGCCAGGCGTAATCGCCTCGGCATGAAGTCCGGACCACGTTTCCACCCGCCACTTCAGATATGGACTCTCCCACGGCCGCAGGCGATAGCCTTTTGCCATCCGAAAGGCAACTGCGAGTTCACCCAACATTCAAATCCAATCGTGGTTACTGAGGGTTCTTGCTGCCATTCGGCCTGCGGGAAGACGTCGCCCAGTAGCCCAGGCGGGTGCGTGCCACCGGGTTGCCCGGCGCCTTTACCGCGACTTTGATCTGGCGGAATGAGCCGTCCAGCGTTTCATTCAGCGGGGCATACCAGATCGAATACTGGTTCCGGATATCGTGCGCTACTTCGTGCGCAATCGGCTCCACTTCGCTCACATCCTTCGGATAGAAGACCTGTCCGCCGGTAGCGTCCACCAGTTGCTTGATCGCCCTTTTCGCCTTGGCCGCTTCAGATTTGTCTTCCTCGCCGAGCAGGCCGATCGCATAGATCAGCGTTCCATCCTGTTGCGCCAGTTTGATCAGGCTCTCCAGCGTCACCATGCTTGCGTTGTCATTGCCGTCCGTGATGACGATGATGACTTTCTTGTCGCGTTTAGCCTTATCGTGCAGGTGGTCGATGGATACGCGAATCGCATCGCGCATCGCGGTGCCGCCCTTGGAATCGATTCTGGCCAAGCCCTTTTTCAGGACTTCGATATCGCCGGTGAAATCCTGATCGAGGTAAGGCTCGTCGTTGAAATTCACTACAAATGTCTCGTCCTGCGGATTGGAATCCTTGACGAGCGTGAGAGCCGAAGCCTCAACACCGGCGCGCTTACTCCGCATGCTGCCGCTGTTGTCGATGACAAGCCCCATCGAGACCGGCACGTCTTCATGCTTGAAGATTTTAATGGGTTGGAGAACGTTGTTTTCGAAGACCTGGAAAGCGCTTTCCGCCAGGTTCGTGACCAGGTGATCGTTCTTGTCGGTCACCGTTACGTTGAGCGGCACGTAACGCGTTTCGGAGGAAAATATCGTGACACCGGAATCTGGCTGCGCAGGCGCAGATGCAGGTGCGGCCGGAGGTGAGCTTTGGCTCAACACACATGCCGGCAATACGAGAAAGACAAAAAGAACGCCAGGAATCGTAGGAGAGATAGTTTTTCGCAGAAGAATCCTAATTAGTCGGGGCAAACCGGCCGATTCTGAACAACGGACGGAGTGTGGGCAGTCCTCTGGGCTGAATAATCTTGACAAGGATCTTTCGGTATTTCCCATCACGGGCCTCGTTACTTGGACTGTAACCGATCACATATTGGTTACGCAGTTCAATTCCGATTTTAGCCGCTACGTCCGGAAGTTCGGCAAGGTTCTCGACCACAAAATGACGGCCGCCGGTCGGCTCCGCAAGATCTTTAAGCATTTCCGGGCCCGAAAGCTCTTCAGGGGTGCGGCCGCGGGAAGCACCGGACTCATAGATGCCGATCCCGTAGATCTGAACATCGGCCTCACGGACCAGATTCCGGACCTCGGTCGCGGTATAACGGCTGCTGTTGTCGCCGCCGTCGGAAATCACGATCAGGGCCTTGCGCGGATTGCGTGCCTTCTTCATGGTGGTCAGCGCGAGGTAAACGCCATCCAGTAGAGCCGTACGGCCTTTGGACTGCGTGAATGTCAGGCGATTCTGAATGTCTTCGAGATTGTGCGTCATGGGCACAACCAGCTGCGGCCGGTCGTTGAATTCGACGAGAAACGCTTCGTCTTCCGGATTCGCCGTCTTGAAAAATTCCGCCACCGACAGCCTGGACCGTTCCAGCTTATTTCCCATGCTCGCGCTCGTGTCGAACACAATCCCAATGGAAAGGGGCGCGTCTTCGCTGCCGAACGACACGATCTTCTGCTTCACCTTGTCTTCGTAGATTTCGAAAGCATCCTGGTCGAGACCGGTAACAAACCGGTTGAGCGGATCGGTAACAGTTACCGGAACCAGCACCACATTTACGTCGGCCCGGATCGTGGCTTTCGGCTGCGGCGCGGACGGTTCTTCGGCCGCGGGTTTGGGGCGGGGAACGATACTGGCGGGTGCTCCGCCGGAACTGGTTTCCGCGGCTAAAGAACTCGCGGGCACGCTCGGCTGAGGAGTCAGATTGATCTCCCGCGCAGATGTCGGAGGCGTCTCTGGCGGATCTGCCGCGAAGCCCCCGATGGCTACGGCTGCCAGTAAAACGAAGATATAACGGGACGGCATCGTGTGCTTCCCCTTCTGGAAGGAGGATAGCACAGCGGGGCCACCGCCAATGTACCAGGAACGACGTCCGCAGTTGCTTCCCTGAGGGACACTTTATTGTCCCCGTACCCGCCGGTGAACGCCACCTTTTGGCCGTATGGTAAGATCGCGTGTGCCGTCGAAAATCCTGGGCGTTATTCCGGCCCGGTACGCATCATCCCGGTTCCCCGGAAAAGCACTGGCCCATCTTGATTCCCGCACCATGCTGGAACACGTTTACGACCGTGTTTCCATGGCTCGCTATCTCTCCAGCGTCGTAATCGCAACCGACGACGAACGCATTCTCCATGAAGCCCGGCGCTTTGGTGCCCGTGTGCAGATGACGCGCGAGGACCATCTTTCCGGTACCGACCGGGTGGCGGAAGTCGCCTCCTCTTTTCCCGATGTCGAACTGGTGGTGAATATTCAGGGCGATGAACCGCTCATCGATCCGGGCGCGATCGATGCGGCGCTGTTCCCCCTGCTCGACGATCCGGCGATTCCGATGGGAACGCTGAAGAAACGAATCGAAGATCCACGCGAAATCTCAGACCCGAATGTCGTCAAGGTAGTGACCGACCACTTCGGTAACGCCCTTTATTTTTCGCGCGCGGCTATCCCCTGCACGCGCGATCCGGGCGACTTCACGCACTACAAGCACACAGGCCTGTATGTTTACCGGCGTGAATTCCTCATGGGTTATTCCGACTTGCCCGTCGGACCGCTCGAAAAAGCGGAAAAGCTGGAACAGCTGCGGGCTCTCGAAAATGGCTTCACAATACGCGTTGTGGAAACGGACTATGAATCGATGGGAGTAGACACACCAGCCGATCTGGAGCGTGTTCAGTTGATGTTGCGTGCCGGCCGGCAGGCCATAAACGACTCCGGAGTGCGGAATGCCTAAGACATCCGGAGCCCCGAACAAATTTATCTTTGTGACCGGTGGAGTGGTTTCCTCGCTTGGCAAGGGGATCTCAGCCGCTTCCATCGGATGCCTGCTCGAAAGCCGCGGCCTGACTGTCTCGCTGCAAAAATTCGATCCTTATCTAAACGTGGATCCGGGCACAATGAGCCCCTTCCAGCACGGCGAAGTCTTCGTCACGGATGACGGCGCGGAGACGGATCTCGATCTCGGCCACTACGAACGCTTCACTCATTCACCCCTGACCCGCGATAACAATCTGACCAGCGGTCGCATCTACGAGCAGATCATTCTCCGCGAGCGCCGCGGCGATTATCTGGGCAAAACGGTCCAGGTCATTCCCCACGTCACCAATGAGATTAAGGCCGCGGTCAAGAAGCTGGCCGGAGATGTGGATGTAGTGATCTGCGAAATCGGCGGCACGGTCGGCGACATCGAGTCGCTGCCTTTTCTCGAATCCATACGGCAGGTCAGGCATGAGGCGGGCCGCGAAAACTGCATCTTCGTGCACGTCACTCTGGTTCCCTGGATCAACGCCGCACAGGAGCTGAAGACCAAGCCCACACAGCACAGCGTCAAAGAGCTGCGCGCACTCGGTATCCAGCCTGACATCCTGCTTTGCCGCACCGAACGCCCGCTGCCGGCCGACATGAAAGACAAGATCGCGCTGTTCTGCGACGTCGACAAAGACGCCGTCATCGCGGCCAAAGACGTTTCATCGGTCTACGAAATTCCGCTGGTGTTCGCGGAAGAAGGCGTGGATGAAATCATTCTCCGCCACCTGAATCTGGACACTTCCGTGCCGCGCGAACTGGATGACTGGAAAGCGATGATTCATCGCATGCAGAATCCGGTCGATACCGTCGATATCGCTCTTGTCGGTAAGTACGTCGAGTATGAAGATTCCTATAAGAGTCTGAAAGAGGCGCTGCTGCACGGCGGCACGGCGCACAACGTCAAGGTCCGGATCCATTGGATTGAGGCTGAAGCTTTCGAAAAGGGCAAGCTCGAACGCGAACTGGAAGCTTACGACGGAATCCTGGTGCCCGGCGGCTTCGGCAAACGCGGCATTGAAGGCATGATTAATGCCATCGAGTTCGCGCGCGTCCAGAAAGTGCCGTACTTCGGCATTTGTCTCGGCATGCAGACGATGGTCATCGAGTATGCGCGCAATGTCTGCGGGCTCCAGGACGCCGATTCCACCGAATTCAATCCGGTCGCACCGCATCGCGTGATCTACAAGCTCAGAGAACTCAAGGGTATCGACGAACTCGGCGGCACTATGCGTCTCGGCGCGTGGCCCTGCGTTCTGAAGCCGGGGAGTTTTGCGGAACAGGCTTATGGCGCCACTGAAATCAGCGAACGCCATCGCCATCGCTTCGAATTCAACCGTGAATTCGAGGAAGTGTTGACGTCGCATGGTCTGAAGATCACGGGCGAAACGCCGAACGGAACCTACGTCGAAATCTGCGAGATCGCGGGGCATCCGTACTATCTCGGTTGCCAGTTCCATCCGGAATTCAAGTCGAAGCCGCTCGAACCACATCCGCTCTTCCGGTCGTTTGTCGGAGCGGCCTACAAGTTCCGCGAACAACGTCTGGCCCGGGAGCTGGCGCCGCTGCTGCCGGATACCGAGTGAGCATCCTTTTCGAAAACTTCACAGATTCGGCGCAGCTGGTTCTGCTGGCCGGGCCCTGTGTGATCGAAAGCGAAGAACACGTCAACCGAATGGCCGATGCGATCGGGTCGATTGCCGCCGCAGAGGGCTTTCCGTTCGTATTCAAAGCTTCATTCGATAAAGCCAACCGGACCAGCCTGAAAGGCTACCGCGGGCCCGGTCTGACGGAAGGCCTGCGGATTCTGGGTAATGTGCGCAAACGCGGCTTTTCCGTAGTCACCGATGTTCACGAGACCGCGCAGGTCGCGCCTACAGCCGAGGTGGCAGACATCATCCAGATTCCGGCCTTCCTTTGCAGGCAGACGGATTTGCTGCTCGAAGCCGGCAGATCGGGTCGCATCGTGAATGTGAAAAAGGGCCAGTTCGTCGCCCCCCACGACATCCACCATGCGGCGGATAAGGTGGCGTCTACCGGCAACCGCCAGGTCGTGTTGACGGAACGCGGATCTACATTTGGCTACAACAACCTCGTGGTGGATATGCGGGGTCTGCGCGTCATGGCCGATGCCGGCTGGCCCGTTGTATTCGATGCGACGCACAGCGTCCAGCTTCCGAGCGGGGCGGGAGGCGCGTCGGCGGGGCAGGCCCGGTTCATCGAACCGCTGGCATCCGCGGCGGTTGCGGTCGGGATTTCCGGTATTTTCGTCGAAGTCCATGATGACCCGGCAAATGCGCTTTCCGATGGACCGAACGCCCTCCGGCTCGATCTTCTTCCTGCATTCCTGCGGCGGATGCGGCGAATTCACGATGCCGCTGGTTCCGTCTGAACGCTTTCGCCATACGGAACGTCATAGACTTGGAGAGGCTATTCATGTTTGTTGACCGACTTGCAGCATCTATTTCCGACCGACGCCGCGGCAGGCGACTCAAAGGGCAGCGCGGGGGCTTCTCGCTCATCGAACTCCTCATCGTCATCGCGATCATTCTCGTGATTCTGACGGTCGCGATCCCTAAGTTTTCGAAAGCCGTCATGGGCGCGAGGGAAGCGGGCGCTATGAAGGCTATCTCCACCATCCATACCGCTGAAGTTCAGTACTACTCGTCCTATAACCGGTTTGCCGCATCCCTCCAGGAGCTTGGACCGCCGGCAAGCGGCGCCGACGGACCCTCGGCAGCCGGCCTGATCGAGCGCGATCTGGCCAGTGGCGAAAAGGGCGGATATAAATATACGCTTACGGTTACTCCCACCGGTTATGCGATTTCGGCCGTACCGATCCATTACGGCACCGACGGCTCCAAGACATTCTATTCGGATGAGGGAATGGGACTTCACGTCCATAACGGGCAGGAGCCCGCCACTGCGAATGACCAGCTGCAGGGCCAAAGTGCTCCCACGCAGCAACAACCGGCGAAATAACCCGGCTCACTTCAGCCGTATTCCAAATTGTTTTTCCAGATCGTAGACGATCCCGTGAACGGTTCCAGTGCCATTCGCAATGGTCAGCTTCCGAATCCGGACATCCTCCGCATATTTCGGATTGGCGGCGTCGGCTCGACGATTGGCGATTGACCGCAATTTCGACACTTCGTCGTCAACGGGAATTGCCGCGAAATCCGCGCGGATTTTCGCTTCAGTTGCTTCATCGATCGAGTAGTTCTGAACCCGAATATCGAACATCAAAGCCATAGCCCGCTCCGTGGTGACGCCAAATCTGTCGCATAGCCGGAGCGCCGCCGTGTGGATCGTGTCTGCATGCTCCACCTGAATGGCCTGAAATTCGGGCGTTCGCCCCAAAGTCTTGAAAAGCCCTTTCCACGGCTCGGAGATATTGTGACGGAGCTGATCCTGAATGCTCCGGGTCCAGGCGAGTTGGGCCTGGAGGGGTGAGGCAAGCATCGTTCGGAGCTCGTCGAGCCGATCGTGAAACAGCCCAGCCATCACGTCTTCGTGTTTGACCAGCATTTGTGAGAGAAGTGGCTGCAAAGTACCCTGGCCGATGTTCCATTGCGCGACGCCAAAGCTCAGGCCCTGACCGTCGAAGTCGCCACAGAGACCGGCGAAACAGTCGGGAACACCGGAGGAGGTTTCGAACGCACCAGTTAACGCGAGACAACGCTCCACAAGTGGCGCGCTGAGGAGTGGGTTGGCGGGATCGGGGGACCCTTGCCCGTCCGGGAAAAGCGCCGCGGCGGTTTGATTACCGACGGCGCCATCCACCACCAGTCCGCGCGAGCGCTGGAAAGCTTTGACGGCGGATTCAACTCCTCCGCCGTAGACATTGTCTGCGGGTCCCGGGTAAAGCCCGAGATCGCGCAATCGAATTTGCAGCCGCCCGACATCGTCGCCCGTTGAACCGAGTTGAAGAATCATGTTAGTCCCGTATATGAATTAGCACGCCGCGGCAGAAAATCGTGCGCGGCGAACCTGTGTTTCCGGCTGTCCATGGCGACCAATTCTATGCAAACAGGATACTTACAAGTATTTTTGAACTTCTGAAGAATCTTGTGACTCACTTTCCGCCCGGCGCGCTTTTGCGCTTTTCCGTCGTGGTGGATGAAATGCCCTTGTCATCCAGCTTGTGGCATCAGGACTAGCGGAAAAATCGAGCCCCCTGACAGCGGAATCCCCTTCATACGATGGGTCGGGACCGCTATCCGCCGACGCCGGCAAACACCAATGGTCGCGTGAAACCTGGATCGCCCTGTTCGCCATATTGGGGATTTTGGCGCACCTGGCCGCCCGATATGCGTTGAATGCCGCTATCAGACAGGCTGCGTGGCCCCTGCTCGCGGTTCTCGTCATCGGCGGTGGTCCACTGCTGTTCGATCTGCTTCGCCGTTTAACCCGGGGCGAGTTTGGCTCTGATCTTCTCGCCGGTATTTCCATCGCCGTTTCAGTTGTCCTGGGGCAATATCTGGCCGGGTCGATCATTGTCCTGATGCTTGCCGGCGGAACCGCGCTTGAGCAGTATGCAATGCGGCGCGCATCGTCCGTCCTGGCGGCCCTCTCCAGCCGTTTACCCAGAATCGCCCATAAGCAGCGCGACTCCGAGCTCGTCGATATCGGTCTCGACGAAGTGCGCGTCGGAGACCGCCTTGTCGTCTTTCCCCATGAAATCTGCCCGGTGGATGGAGTGATCACCGAAGGCCGCGGAACTATGGACGAATCCTACCTGACCGGTGAGCCATTTCATATCGCCAAAGTTCCCGGCTCGGAAGTTCTGTCGGGCGCGGTGAATGGGGAAACCTCGGTTACGCTTTCCGTTGTCCGGCTTCCGGTCGATTCGCGCTACGCGAAGATCATGCAGGTCATGCATGAGGCTGAGACGCATCGTCCGCGCATACGCCGCGTGGCGGATCGACTGGGAGCCTGGTACACGCTGCTGGGGCTGAGCGTTGCCGCTCTGGCCTGGCTCCTCGGACACGATCCCACCCGCTTTCTCGCGGTTCTGGTCATCGCGACGCCCTGTCCGCTGCTGCTGGCCATTCCGGTCGCGATCATTGGCGCAATTTCGGTTGCCGCCAGCCGCGGCATCATCATCCGGGACCCATCCATGCTCGAACGAATCAGCTCGTGCACTACGGTCATTTTCGACAAAACAGGTACGCTCACTTACGGCAAACCGGCTTTGACTGAGATCGTTTGCGCGGCGGACTTCGCGAAACGCGATGTGCTCCGGATGGCGGCCAGTCTGGAGCAGTATTCGAAGCATCCTCTGGCGCGAAGCATTCTCGAAGCCGCGCGCGAGGAAAATATCGAATTGGCGCCGGTGTCGAGCATCGGCGAAAAGCCGGGGCACGGCCTGATCGGTTCCATCGGAACTGCTCTGGTTCAGATTACGGGACGCTCCGCGGTGCCAGATCCCCAACAGGCCGGACTGCCGTCCGCAGTTCCCGGCATGGAATGTGTCCTGCTCGTCAACGGCGCATTCGCCGCGGTATTCCGCTTCCACGACGAGCCCCGGACGGACAGCAGCGCTTTCATCGATCACCTTGGTCCGCGCCATCGGGTGAACAAGGTGATGCTGTTATCCGGCGACCGGGAAGCGGAAGTCCGTTATCTCGCCGCCCGTGTGGGTATCGATGAGGTGCACTTCGGCAAGAGTCCCGAAGACAAGATCGCCATCGTCAGGGCTGAAGCGGCGAAAAGCCCCACGTTGTTTCTGGGCGATGGAATCAATGACGCCCCGGCGATGCAGGCTGCCACTGTGGGCGTGGCATTCGGGCAGCACAGCGACATCACGTCTGAGGCTGCCGACGCGGTGGTGCTCGAAGCCTCGTTGGGCAGGGTGGATGAGCTGATTCACATTGGCCGCCGGATGCGCGCCATTGGGCTTCAGAGCGCCATCGGAGGCATGGCGCTGAGCGTGGTTGGCATGGGGTTGGCGGCGGCCGGTCTCCTGCCGCCGATCGCGGGAGCCATTGCCCAGGAGATCATCGATGCGGCGGCCGTGCTGAATGCATTGCGGATGGTGCTGCCTGCCAGCGACATCAGAGATGCGGGCCTGTAACCTTCGTTCTGCGCCGCGACGGTGACGGAGCGGTTATTTCCGCCAGCCGAGCTTCGCGCTCACCTCCGCCTCGCGGCCAGCCTCCTCATTGCGTCCCATGAACCCGAGAATCTGACTCAGCAGCAGATGCCCTTTGTACCAGTTCGGCGCAAGTCGGATCGCCTCTCGCGCCTCAGCCTCGGCTCGCGTGACATCGCTCGATGCCACGGCCAGCACGGAAGCCTGGTAGGCGGCGCTGGAGCGTTCCTCGCCATCGGCCTCGGCTATGGCGGCGGAAGCGCCGGCCATCTTCCAGGCGCTCGCGGACTCCACCTGATTTCCGGAGTCGCCCAGCGTCTTGCCCAATAGCGACAACTCCCTCGACCCCCATAACTCATAACCTGGCATCCTGAAGCCGACTGAAATCGCGCGATTGTATGCCTCGCGGGCTGCCGGGAAATTGCGGGCTTCAACTGCTGCCCCGAGTCTTGCCCACGCGGCATCCTCCAATCCGAGCATGACGCCACCGGCCAGAATCACCGCGCCGAGGACGATCGTAGCCACGCGCACAACGCGTCCCATCAGCGCCGATGTTGCAACCCGGTCTTTCGCCTTCGCGCTCCCAACATTCCATGCCACGGATAACCCGGCCACCGTCCACAAATACAGCGACGTTACCAATGTCAGCGAAGCAAACATGGAACTGACAAAGATACCCAGCATCGCCGCGTTCAGGCCTGACGTGATCGGATCGGCGGAAAACGCTCTGTTCTCGCGCCGCAGCCAGGGAAGAGCGAAGACTCCGATTAGGATCAGCGCGCCGGGGATGCCTTGCGCGCACGCCGCGTCGAGCAACGCATTGTGAGGAGTCTCGTTGTAAAAGTCGGGATACTGGCGTGACAGGTCGGCGGATTGAACTTTCCGGAATTCGCCCGCGAATACTTCGGGGCCTTCTCCGAACAAAGGATGCAGTGCAATCAGACCCGGACATTCCTTCCACATTTGCAGCCTCGGACCTCCCGGATCGCTGCGCCATTGCCGCACCCTGCCGAGGAGATTTGCTCCGGCCGGAGACAACGCGAACAGAAGAATCGCCACAGCGGCCGCCGCAGGTATCGCAAAAAGCTTGACGCGAAGTTTTTGCGTCTGCCCGTCCCGCAACCGGGAACCCATCGTGCGCCACACAAAATACACCCCGCCGGCAATCGCCGCCAGCATGGCGCTTCGGGTCGCGGAAAGTACGATGGCAGCGGCGGTGAGGACCGCCACGATCGCGTGAATTCGCTTCCAGCGCCGGTCGATCTCGTCGATCGCGGATGCCACAGCGATGAACAGCACAGGCACCAGATACGCCGAAAAATAAAGCGCATGTCCCATCGTCGAGGGCGGCCGGGCAATGCCGCCGAAATAATCGATTGCGTAGAGGCGGCGTTCCAGGAACGGATCGAAATTGAAGTACTGGAGCACGCCGTAAGCGGCAGCCAGACCGCCGGCAATCGCGATAGATCGGAATAGAATCCGGAACCACGCGGCCGTTGACGCCGCCAGGGCCACAATGGCAACCGCAATGACGAGAGTGGCTGTCTGCCCCAGCAGCCCGAACCGCCGCCACACCGTTCCGCCAACACTCAGCGGTATTTGACTGGAGAACAGCGTGGAAACCGCTAATGATGCCACCTGAGCCAGAAGCAACACCAGGAATGCTCGCCCGGCAGGTTGGCTCCAAAGGAGAGGCAGGGAACCTGCCCACTTTTCCATCAGCACCAGGATCGCGGCGGCAGTCACGGTCAGAATCAAAACCTTTGGAATCACATCGTGGCTGATAAAAACACCAGGAAGCAGGGCGAGCGGGGCCAATGCCAATGCCGCTCCCGCTGCAACGATTACCGGCTGCCACATAGCTTGCCTGGCCGCCCCGGAATGTGTTGCCGCGGGTTTTCGATTGCGGGCCTTCATGATTGACGGAAGTGTTAATTTTCGCACACTGTGCGAAAGGCGGGCCCTTCCTGATCGCAATCCGGGGGTAACTGAACCAGCCGGCGCCGGCAGACTTTCCGCGTCAATCGTGCGCTGCACTGCTACAATAGGAAGTTTGGTTTAAGCCACGTTTGTAGCAGGAGAATTCCCTTAAAATGTTTGACGTATTTCGCAGCCGTGACAAGGCAGTTCGCGCGTTTCTGATCTTCCTTCTGGGCCTTGTGGCCCTATCGATGGTCACTTACCTGATTCCAAACTCAGGTACCAGCACCGGCACAACCGGCGATACCGCCGTGGTGGCGCAGATAGGCAGTGACAAGATCACTGCCGACGAGATCAACGCGACCATCCGCCGGATGACCCAGAATCGCCAGCTGCCCCCGGAACTGCTCTCGATCTACGCCCCTCAGGTGATTCAGCAGGCGATCAACCAGCGCGTGATGGCCTGGAAGGCCTCCGACATGGGCATGAAGGTCAGCTCGGACGACGCCGAAAACGCCATCATCGATTCGATTCCCGCCCAGTACGTCAAAGACGGCAAGGTGGATCCGGCGACCCTCTCCGCAGTGCTCCAGCAGCAGGGGACGACGCTGGCCGATCTGAAGGCCTCGACCGCGCGTGAGTTGCTCATCGCCCGCCTGGAAGAAATCGTGGCCGGCGGCGTCGTGGTTTCGAATCAGGAAGTCGAAAAGGAATACCGTCAGCGCAATGACAAAGTAAAGCTCCAGTACGCGGTGATCGCGACCGCCGATGTCCAGAAGGAAGCGGAGCCCACCGAGGCGGAAATCCAGTCCTGGTATGACGCCAACAAGCAAAGCTTCCAGGTGCCGGATAAACGCAGTCTGGCCGTCATCGTTCTCGATCCGGCAAAAGTCGGAGCGGGAATCCAGATCACCGATGCGCAGCTTCGTTCCGCGTACAACGAGCATCAGGCCGATTTTCAGACCGAAGAGCGCGTTCAGGCGCGCCATATTCTGCTCAAATCCGACGCCACCAACGATGCCGCGGTCAAAGCTAAAGCGGAAGCACTTCTCAAACAGGTACAGGGTGGAGGGGATTTCGCCAAGTTGGCTAAGGAAAAATCCGAAGATACCGGCTCCGGCGCCAATGGCGGCGAACTTGGCTGGATCACCAAGGGCATGACTGTGCCTGAATTCGAAAAGGCGGCGTTCTCGCTCAAAGTGGGCGAGACCAGCGGTCTGGTGAAGACCACATACGGTTATCACATTATTCAGGTGGAAGCCCACGAGCAGGCGCACATGAAGCCCTTCGACGAAGTGAAGGCGCAGCTTGCGGTAGAAATCCAGAAGCAGGCCGCCAGCCAGCTCATGCAGTCACTCGCCGACAAGGCCATCGCCGGTCTGCGCCAGGATCCCGCAAATCCGGATAAGACGGCAGCAGCTGTGGGCGGCACGCTGGTGCGCGTGGACGACATTAAGCCGAACGAACCGGTTCCTGGAATCGGAATCTCGAAGGATCTCGCGGATGCGGTGGCGGCGCTCAAGAAGGACGAAGTAGCATTGGGCCCCGTCGCATTGCCCGATGGCAGAGCGCTCATCGCGGAAGTTACCGCGCTTGTACCCGCTCATCAGGGCACTCTCGATGAAGTGAAGTCCGATGTCAGGAATAAGGCGCAGCAGGCGAAGGCGCAGAAACTGATCAACACGAAATCCGCGGACCTTGCTTCGAAGGCTCTGGCGATGGGTGGGGACCTGGAGAAGGCCGCCAAGTCGATGGGAATTACACTGAAGACTTCGAACGACGTAACTCGTCAGGACCCGATTGAGTCGGTTGGTTCCGCCAGCAGCGTTCCCGATCTCTTTAGCAAGCCGGCCGGAAGTGTTGTGGGACCGGTGGGCGTGAGCGGTGGCCAGTTAGTGGCCAAAATCCTCACGCAGACGCCCGCAGACGCTGCCGGTCTCTCGGCGCAGCGTCAGAAAATTATGGATGACCTGCTCCAGGCAAAGAAGCGCGAACGCGCAACTTTCTTCCAGCAGGGCCTTCGCGACAGTCTCACGTCCAGCGGCAAGCTGAAGATTCACCAGGATGTCATCGACCGGCTCCTGGCCAACTATAAGCAGCGCAGCTAGCGGGACAGCGTCCTTTGGCGCGAAGCGCCCAAACGGCTGCGGAGACCTCAGTCCGAATGCACTCGATCGTCGAATTCATCAAAACGCTGTATAACGCCGAACGTTTGCTCGAATTGGTGCGGACGTTGCTGTCCAGTTCGTTCGGTCTGGCGGGTCTGGCCGGTATTATCTTCGCGGAAACCGGTCTGCTCGCGGGTTTTTTCCTGCCGGGCGATTCATTGCTTTTCAGCGTGGGCGTGGCAAGCGGCGCGGCCTCAATTAACGTCTGGCTGATCGGAGCCATCCTGATGGTCGCCGCCATTCTCGGCGACAATCTCGGCTACTATCTTGGCTTTCACGCCGGACCCAGAATCTTCAGACGTCCGAAGTCGCGCTTTTTCCATCCCGATCAAATCCAACGGACTCAGGCGTTCTACGAAAAATACGGCGCCCGGGCGATCATGTATGCGCGCTTCATCCCCATCGTTCGAAGCTGCACTCCGTTCATCGCCGGCGTGGCGCGAATGCCCTACGTGAGATTTCTGACCTTTAGCCTTGCAGGTGGGATCGTCTGGATTGCAGCTATTCTGACGCTGGGTAGTCAGTTGGGGCAGGTGGAACTGGTACGGAAGAATTTCGAGAAGGTTGTGCTGGGGATTATTCTGCTCTCGCTCTCACCGGTGGTTTGGGAAACCATGAAAGCTCGCCGGCGATAACGAAATCCCTCGCGGCCGCCGAAGCTCAGGAGTGAGCCGGGCAGCCGCGAAGGAATCAACTGTTCAACTACGACTACTTCGAGTCTGCAAACTGATAACCGGTCGCCTCGCCTTCAATGAACATCTTGTCCAGGTGGAGGGTGCCGTTCGAATTCGAGAGGATGACTTCGGTCTTCTGATCGGCCGAGGGTTCGGCGTTCTTCATCGCCAGTGCCGACGTGGATTCGCCCTTATCGGAGCGGAACACGAACAACGTGCTGCCGTCGTTCATGGTGAATTCCGTAATCTTGTACGCGCCGCTCGGCAGAACCGTGCTGCCGACGCTGATGGACTGCGGCAGAGTGACGGTGAGGGTGGACCCTGTGGCCGCAAACGCGGAGCCCGCAACCAGGCCCGTCGCAATGATCGCGCCCATCAATTTTGTTCCGATGCTTTTCAGTGTGCTCATGTCTTTGTCTTCCCTTTTGGTTGATTTGGTTGCTTGGCTTTCTGTTCAGCCTCGCGTTGCCTTCTGCATGTAAGAACGCCGGCACGCCGGTGGGAGTTACGCGATTGGCGGAGAGTTCACAAGGGTTTACTTAGTCAGGCAATGTCAGTAAAACCCTGTAAATCCGGGCCTTTTGTAAACAAAACTAAACAGGCCTAGCCGCGCGCGCGAGCAAGCTTTTCCACACCCGCTTAACCGCCGAAAACCACTCCGAGAGAGCCGCCCACAATTAATATGAGAATTTTCCTCCCATGGCGCCACTGATCACTATCGGGCATCATGCGAACTTCGTTAATCCTCGCGCTACTTCTCGCGGCGTCCGGACACGCGCCGGGAGATGAGCCAGCCGGCCCGGAATATGCACCGCTGGCCAAGGCGTTCACAGCGTTGCAACTTCGCAACTACGATGAGGCGATCGTTCTTTTTCGCGAGGCAGCCGCGCTGGCGCCAAAACGTCCCGATATCCGAAAGAACCTCGGCTATACATTACTGAAAACGGGCGACAGCGAAGCTGCCCGCGAAGCCTTCGGCGACGCCATGCGCCTTGATCGCGCAGACTTTCACGTTGCCCTGGAATACGCATTTCTCGTCTTCGAGGCAAAAGACGATGCCCCGGCCCGCAAAGCGGAGGCGCGGCGCATATTCGCAAATATTCGCGACACCGGCGACGCCGAATCGCGCGCAACGGCGGACGCGGCGTTTCAGGGTATCGATGAACCGCTTCGCGCCGGAATCGAGCGCTGGAAAAAAGCGCTTGCCGCGTCGGCTCCGTCTTTCAGCGCGCACTACGAACTGGCTCAGCTCGCCGAACAGAGAGACGAACTGGAACTCGCTGCCGCAAACTACAGATCTGCCTTTCGGCTGCTTCCAGAACGAAAATCGGCGTTGCTCGAATTGGCCCGTGTCGAGAGGACTCGGAGCAATCCGGAGGGCATGATTGCGGCCCTGATCGCAGCTTCCCGGGGAGGGGAACCGCGAACGGCCGAACTTGCCCGCGAACAACTTCCCGCCCGATATCCTTACGTTTACGAATTCCGCCAGGCCCTCGAACTCGACCCCACAAATGAAGTCCTTCGCAGAGAATTAGCCTATCTGCTGGTTCAGATGTCGGAAAACGGGCAGGCCTCCAGGCAGGATGCCGAGAAAGTATTCTCCGCTGTGCTCGCCGCTTCGACGCCCAATTACGGTGACATAGCTCAGTTAGGGCTCCTCTATCTGGGCGACCAGCGTCCGGACCTCGCCATGCCCCTGCTCAATCGGGTCCTGAACGAGGGCGACGAAGCCACTGCCAATCACGTCCGCGCGGCCCTGCAACTGCCGGCGGCGCGCGCGCAGAGCGAGCCCACCTCTGTCCCGGCAGTCGATCCGCGAATGCTCGCCGAACGTAGCTATCAGGCGGGCTACATGAAAGACGCCCTGCGTTATTTCAGCCAGGCTCAGGAGGCCAATCCCGCAGATGCCTCACTGGCTCTCCGGCTTGGCTGGACAAATAACATGCTGCATGACGACGAGGCAGCGCTGCGCTGGTTTGCCATTGCCCGGCAGAGTGACGATCCCGCTATTGCCGCCGAGGCGAGCCGCGCATGGAAAAACCTGAGCCCAGAGCAACCCGGCATCCGTACCACCGTGTGGCTCTATCCGTTGTACTCATCCCGCTGGGGCGATTTGTTTGGCTACGGCCAGATCAAAACGGAATTCCCTCTGAAATCCATTCCGTTCCATCCTTATGGTTCGCTCCGCCTTGCCGGCGATATCCGGCGCACCACTACAGGCCTGTTGACGCAAAGCCTGTCCGAAAACGCGCTCATCGCCGGTGTCGGTATCGCCGGCAATCCCTGGCGGGGCGCTACTGCGTGGTTCGAAGCGGGCGTTGCTGTCACCTATCTCACCGCCAGACACTGGAGCGATTATCGCGGAGGAATATCCTGGGCCCGTACTTTGGGTACTCAGCCTGGAGGAGATCGTCGGGGATGGTTTTTTGAAGCGACTGCCGACAGCGTCTTCATCAGCCATTTCGGGAACGATGTCATTAACTACGCGCAATCGCGGGCCGGTTTCACCCTGCCCGTTGGAACGACACAGGCCCAGCTGTTCTGGAATCAGAACATTACCTTCGATACCCGGCAGCAATATTGGGCGGAATTTGCCGAAGCCGGGCCGGGTTTCCGCGTTCATCCGCCCGGTCTGCCGCCTTCCGTATGGCTGAACGCGGGCGTGCTTCGCGGTGTTTATCTGCGCAATGAAGGAAATCCGCGTCGGCCGAATTTTAACGATTTTCGTATCGGACTCTGGTATGCCGTCACGAAATAATTTCATCCATCTGACGCTCGGTTTTCTGTTGCTTTCTGCTTCGATTGCCTGCGCCGGAACTTTTGCTCTGCCCCCGGATCGCGGCCCATGGAGCGCCATCTTATCCGCCACCGGCCATGCCCCGGCAACAACCGGCACTCTCGCCGATATTTACGTCGCGCCGTTGAATGCGCCGGCCTCACCCGATTGGCGTTCGAAAGCTGCGGGTGGCGCCGCCATCATCCTCGAAGGCGCATCGCCGCTGGCAGCCAGCTTCGGCTTCACGCCGGACGGCAAGACGGTGCCGGTCATCCACATTGTCGACGAGCACAACCCATCCCTGACGGTGGTTTGGAGTAAACCGGTCGACCTGCCCCGGCACGCCATTCCGGCAGGCGCACATGTATTCGCGAAGGAACGCTGGACAGGAGCGCCCGTCATCGCCGGCGTTCGCGTCGGCAAGGGAGCGGTCCTGTGGCTTGCCACCAGCCCCGGGGACTCGGGCTATGAACGATTCCCGTATCTGCCGCAGGCCCTCGCCGATCTCGGTTTCGGTCCCTCCTTTCGGGCCTCGCGGCTGTGGGCTTTTTTCGATTATTCCTACCGGACTCGCGCCGATCCCGATTATCTGGCCGAGCGCTGGCGCGCTGCCGGCATCGGTGCGATTCACGCCGCGTCATGGCATTTCTATGAGGCGGATAAAGGCCGCGACGAGTATCTGGGGCAACTGATCGAGGCGTGCCACCGGCACGGGATTCTGGTCTACGCATGGATCGAACTTCCCCACGCCAGTGAGCGGTTCTGGAACGAGCATCCGGAATGGCGTGAAAAGACGGGCCTGTTGCAGGATGCCCAGCTCGATTGGCGCAAGCTTGTGAACCTCCAGAATCCCGATTGTGTTGCGGCGATTCGCGCCGGGCTTGCCGCCATGATGCAGCGCTTCGCCTGGGATGGCGTGAATCTCGCCGAGCTGTATTTCGAATCACTCGAAGGCGCCGGCAATCCTGCGCGCTTCACCCCGATGAATGACAACGTGCGCGCGGCCTTCCGCGAGAAAGCCGGCTGGGATCCCATCGAAATCTGGAAACAACGCACGGACGCCGGCTCGCTGCGACAGTTTCTCGATTTCCGCGCCGGCCTGGTGCGCGCCATGCAGGAAGACTGGCTCAATTTCGCGGCCGGGTTCCGCACGACGAAGCCGGACCTCGATATTGTGCTGACCCACGTCGACGATCGTTTCGACACCGGTATGAAGGATGCAATCGGTGCCGACGCGGCCCGCGTCCTGCCGCTGCTGAATACGCACTCGTTTTCCTTCCTGATCGAGGACCCCGCAACCGTTTGGAATCTCGGGCCGCAACGTTATCCGGAAATTGCCAAACGCTATGCGCCGCTGACGGAGCACCGCGACAAGCTGGCAATCGACATCAATATCGTGGATCGTTATCAGGATGTCTACCCCACCAAGCAGCAGACCGGAACCGAGCTCTTTGAGCTTGTACACATGGCCGCAACCGCGTTCTCGCGTGTGGCTTTGTATTTTGAAAACAGTCTCCTCAAGCCCGACCTATCGCTTTTGAGTGCTGCGGACGTGGTCGTCACCGACTATTCGTCCGATAAACAGCGCACAAGGATCCGTTCCGCCGGAGGCGTGGAATTGACCTGGCCCGCGGCGGGTGCGCTGGTGGATGGCAAGCCTTGGCCTCTGGTGTCGAAAACGGCTGTTCTGCTGCCAGCCGGCGTCCACACGGTGGAACCAGCGGCACGGCGCGATGGGATCGCGGTAACAGATCTGAACGCAACCCTGCGGGCCGCATCCGTCGAGGGCGCCAGGATTCGGTTCGTTTATTCGAGTGACGGCAGGGCGATCGTGCATTTCGATCGCAAACCCTCGGTCATTTCCCTCGACGGGCATCCGGTTCCTTTCGGCTGCGTGCAATCGAGCAACTGCTCCGTACTGCTCCCGCATGGCGAGCATGAAGTAGCGGCAGAATAGGTCGTCGCCGGTCACAACGAAGTTAAAAATATTGCAAATCCCCGCATCCCTCTGAGCACAAAGCAACTTCACCCGTCCAGCCCCATCAATACCGCCCCGTTAGCACCCTGATTTCTTGACACCGTGTGCTACTTTCCAGACAGGGAGTGGTTCTTCGCCGGCCGCTCCTGACAATTATTTCCTGGCCAGGAAACGTCGACTGAGGTGAAACTGGACTCTCGGGTGCCCGTTAAAGGCTCACGGCAGCGGCCCTTGGGACCGTGTCGACGAGAGGACTTTCCAGA
>JAICJH010000111.1 GCA_025928545.1 Bryobacteraceae bacterium
AAATTACCAAACTAGGCGGAGCTATCTTCGGCGACCGTCGCTTCGGCCGTGTCTTTGTGTACCACAATACCGCCCCTTGTTTTTACCGGGGAAGAGGCTTCCGTGGCTCGCTGAAGATCTAGTCCTCTCCGTCGGATGACGGCAGTCCAGAAGCCCAGGCCGTAAGGTCTGCAAACATTCTGGTGCTCGGCGGGATGTTCTCGCGCTAGGCAATAACATGCTCTATCGTTTAATAAAACTGTCCAACTCAGTTCTCTCCCGGAGCCCTATCACCCGAATCGATCACCAGCATGTCGATCGGCCCTCTCTTGGACGCCAACTTCAGTCCGAGCGACTCTTGGAGCGCAATCTGGAGCGTAGGCGCACCACTTACCTCCGGCGCGTCAGTAAGAGAGCGACGGAATCCATCCAGCCCTTCGCGCGAATACTCGAAGTCGAAGTCATACTCACCCACAAGGCCGGTTTTGTCCACAACCGGAGTCGCCAACTCGTCGGATAGTACCCGGGCCAGCTCTTTCATGGATACCCGTCTTGCGCGCATGTAATTCCGATCCGCGCCCATCCTGACGCCGATCACTCCATCTGGAACCGCGGGAATAGTTGATGCGGCCTCAGCTCGATTGGGCTTTAACTTCGGTCCGTTCTGGGCGACGGTCAGCTCAAAGTGACGCACGATTCTGCTCTCGCGATGCAGCTTCAGATGAAAACGATCGATCAAGAAATTCTGGAGCATCACCAGAGCGTCCTGTTTAGTGGTACCTGGCGGCACCTTCGCGACGATGTCATAGCGATCGCCGCTGTATAGGCTGTCAGGAAGGCGGATCTGATGAACGTTCATATCGTAGGCCGTCATGATTAGCAGACTCAAGGGAATGAAGCTATAGCGGACAAGAGTCGGGTCGGCGGTACCTGGCCCGCCGGACTCTCCAACGCCGTTGGGGTGGTCGGGGGAGGCTGCCCGGATGGATGCGACCTCGTACTCCAGGCGCTTGGACGAATCCTGAGCCGAAATGCAGAAGACGAAAATCAAGCCGCCCACGACCAACTGTAAGAGTTGTGCTGGACAAGTTGACGCCGGCCTGCGGCCTCTTTTCGGGTCACGCATAAAAACTGCGTCCTATATGCATCTCCGCGCGGTTTTCACGTGCAATTGTCTCACAACTTTCGGGTACGAACCTCCGATAATCCGATGGTTCTTAGTCCGCCGTGAGGTCTAAAAATCAATCGAGCCCAGGACCTCCGAAGGCTTCTTTTCAAACGCTCCGCAGATGGCCAGGAAGCTCTCGATGCTCGGCAGATTGGTGCCCCGCTCGATCGCGCTGATCTGCGACACGCTCAACTTGGTCTCCGCCGCCAGCTCTTTCAGCGACCAGTTCCGCGCCACGCGCATCAGCTTGATCGCATGTCCCAGCCGCTCTCTTAACCGATCCTGGGCCGTCTGACCCAACCCGAATGCTTCAACGGCATTCTTCAGCACCTGTCGCAGCTGCGCCAGCGAAAACGGTTTGGACAGGTAATCGAATACCTTCAGCTTGAAGGTCGCCCGCATATCTTCAAGCGAGGGATATCCCGTAATCACGATTACGCATAGCCCCGGCCAGCGTGCCAATAACTGCTCGAGCACCTTATCGCCGGTCACGTCGCCCATCTTCATGTCCAGCAGCACGATGTCCGGCAGGCGCTCTTCGCAGCCCGCGAAAAATTCGGCCGCGTTACCGAAAGTGCGGACCGCGTAAGTACGTTCGTCCTTTAAGAAATCCTCCAGGTAGGTGCGAAAGTCGAGATCGTCGTCCAGGACGGCGATATCCGCCAGAGTTTGCGAGGTTGTCTCCAACACTTAAGCCGCTGTGACCTTTCTTCCTTTCCATACTATTTCCTTCTTGAAAAACGCTGTGGTCAGGCCGTGCAGGAGCAAGGGAAGAGCGGTATAAATAGCCACCGGCGCGAGCAATAAGTGCAGCCTGTTTCCGTACCACGGTCTGAGCGCCAGCAACACCACAAGCATCAACAGGAAAGGCGCCGCCCGGTGCCCGTCGAGCCACAGCCACACCGCCAATGGCAGCCACAGCGCCGCGATCAAGGCCGTCAGCACGATCCGCACCGTGATCGGCGCGTCCATATGGAACAGGCGGAATGCTTTGCGTTCCATCCATCGCCAGCCGCCCTCCCACCCGCTGTAGGTCCGCGCGTGACCCAACGCGCCGGCCCGCACGACGCCGATTCCCATCTTGTGTCTGCTCGCCGACATCGCAAGCTGTAAGTCATCCGCTATGTAGTTACTTATCGCTGCGTGACCGCCGATGAATTCGTAGGCTTCCCGGAGCACCAGAACACACTGGCCCTCGAACAGCAGAGCCGGATCCCTCCGGAGCCTTGGGCTCGCGAATAGCAGTGCGTCGAGATATGGATGGAGCAGGTATTCGGCAAGTGCCGCAGGCCGTGGCGTGAGATGCACCGATAGGAAAGTTACTTCGGACTGGTAGGCGCCTTCAATAACGGACTCGAGGAAACCCTCCTGGTAACGCGTATCGGCATCCGCGAACAGGATCCAGCGCGACGTCAGGATGCGCGCTCCGGCCATGCAGGCGTTCGCTTTCCCCTGTGCTCCCTTAAGAGGTGGAGCGTCCAACACGCCGGCGCCCGCCTCACGAGCTTCATCGGCGGTTTTATCGGTAGAGTGGTCGTCCACCACGATCACAGTGTCGGCAGGAAAACTATTGACGGCGCTACCCACAACGCCTTCTTCCTGCCGCGCCGGGATCACCACCATACAATCACTTGGCGTTCTGCCGGGAGGAACCCGCGGCAGCAGCGGAACGCGCAGATAGTTTGTGCGGGCGCGGTAAAACAGCCAGGAAGTCACCAGCACGAAAACCGTCGCCGCCGCCACGCTTGGCGTGAACCACTGGAAGGCCGGAGCCATCGACGAACTGCTAAGCACTCATGCTTCTCCACAGCCGTTTCGTCATCCCACAGCCAGCCATCGCGCCGTGCGTATTTGCCATGCGCTTCAGGCGATGATATCACGGCGGGCCGAATCTGTTTGTGGGCGATTTCGATGCATTCCTGCCTGCCGTTAGCGAGCGCCGGCACCCCGTCTATCGAGGCAGGAAGCGATGGATCTCCCGTAGCGCATGCCGCCTTGACCTGCGTCGACGCTGCCTCCCAGAAGCTCAGATTGTGCTGCAGCGCCGCGAACTGAAACAGTAGCACGATCGCACCCAATGCGTATCGCGCACGTCCCGGAACGCTGTCCACAGCCGTCGCCAGCAAAATCGCGAACCAGACCGACGGCAAGTACAGTACCCGCGATCCCGCCAATCCAGACGATCCGGCCAACAGCGATAACACCGGAATCACGGAAACCAAAATGCCCGCCGCCACCGGAAACGCCAGGCTTGACGACTTCGATCTCAGCGCCAGCCACATCAGCGCGGCCATATACGCCACCGCCAGCAAGGCTAGGGGAAGGGCCAGCGGCAGAGAAGCCTCGGTGCTCCAGTTCAGCGGAAAATACAGCGCCGTCCACAGCCGTACCGCTACCGCTTTCAGCGTCGAACCAAAGCCGAGCGACAGAGCCGCGGGACGTCCTGTGGCCGGATTGATATATCCCCCAATCCCACCGAACAAACTCCGTCGGTAACTGAATAGAATCGCTGCGAGTACGAAGTACCAAACCGCGGGTTTTAACGGCAGGCGTTTCGTGAGTGCGTATCCCATGACAAGCAGAGGAAAAACAAATGCCGACTCCTTACTTAGAGCCGCCACCGCGAAACACCCCAGCGCCGCGACGTGCAGCAGGATACTGTGATGTTCCGTGGTCATCGTGAACAGCAGAAGCCCGGCCAACAGAAAGAACGTAGCCACCAGATCGAATCTCCCTGCGATCCAGACCACGGCTTCAGGATGGATCCCATGAACCGCGAATAATGCTCCCGCGAATCCGGCTCCCATCACCGACGCTCCCAGCCGCTTGGCCATCAAAAGCACCATTACGGCATTCGCACAGTGAATCGCCAGAGACGTAGCGTGCCACCACTGCGGATTTCGTCCACCCCAAACAGCATCCACTGCAAAGGAGGCGTAACCCAGAGGGCGAAAAAAGCCATCTCCGCCGCCGTGGGTGATCGAATACCGGAACGCGGCCGCGCTCCATCCCTCACCAATCTTCACGAGGATGAAATCGTCGGATAAGAAGTAAATTCCCAAAGCTCGGCGTAGCGCGATAAAGCCGAGAACGACAACGCCCAGGACCACAACGACGAGGTTACGCCGGCTCGATTTGGACACGGACGAACTGACTCCCGCGCCGGTACACAGCAAGAAAGTCACAGCCAATCCGAAGAATCCTTCGGGATTCAACGGGGTCGTGACCGGCAGCGGACCAAAATGAAAGGGACCGACCAGCACCCGCACCGCGACTATCGCAGCCATAACCGTAGCGACGACAAACAGCGCGGTTCGAATCGATTTCAAGATCCTATAATAGTGCGCCTATACTGAGGCAATGATCAAAGTCTACGTAGTCTATCCCAACCACTCCGGCAGTACTTTCGACATGGATTACTACCTGAACAAACACATGCCCATGGTGCGGCAGAAGCTTGGGGCGGCCCTGAAAGGCATGAGCGTGGACCACGCGTTAAGTGGCGCGCAGCCGGGAATTGACGCGGCCTATCGGGTGATTACGGCGCTGACGTTCGATTCCGTCGATGCTTTCGAGCGCGCTTTCACCCCGTTTGCGGGAGAGATTACCGGCGACATTCCTCATTTCACCGATATCGTTCCGAGTGTCCAGATCAGCGAAGTGAAGTTGTAACTAGCTCTTGACAGATTCGGTACTTCTATTATTATAGAAGTCTCGAATGACCGCACCAAGAACGACTACGAAAGATGTCGCCCGCTTCGCCGATATGTTCACGGCTCTGGGCGCCGAGCCCCGGCTGCGCATCATGCGGCTATTGCTCTCGGCGCATCCTGAAGGACTCGTGGTGGGGGAGATTCAGGCGGAGCTCGAAGCCTCGGCCTCGACCCTCTCGCATCATCTCGAAAAGCTTAAAAATGAGGATCTGGTTCACGTCAGCCGGGAAGGGACGTTCCTGCGCTGCACCGCCAATACTGACGCACTACAGGAATTGCTGTCGTTCCTCTACGCGGAATGCTGCACTCGCAACAAAGCCATTCGACCGGAGGAGATCGTTCAGATCTGCAAATAGGTTATGGAAAACATTAAAGACGTTGTCCGAGGAAAGTACGCAGAGGCGGCTCTGCGAGTGCATACCGGCGGCAGTTCCTGCTGCGGCGCGGGCCCGGCGACAGATTGCTGCGATCCCATTACCAGCAACCTCTACGATCATCGCCAGACGGATGGACTTCCCGAAACGGCTGTGCTCGCTTCGCTCGGCTGTGGGAATCCGACCGCGCTGGCCGAGCTCCGCGCTGGCGAAATAGTCCTGGATCTCGGTTCGGGCGGCGGCATCGACGTGCTGCTGTCGGCTCGCAGAGTCGGTCCCACCGGCAAAGCCTATGGTGTCGACATGACCGACGAAATGCTGGCTCTGGCGAACGAGAACAAACGTCAGGCGGGTGTTGACAACGTCGAGTTCCTGAAAGGCGAGATCGAGAACATCCCGCTTCCCGACAATTCCGTCGACGTGATCATTTCAAACTGCGTGATCAATCTTTCGGCGGACAAAGATCGCGTCTTGCGGGAAGCGTTTCGCGTCCTAAAACCCGGTGGCCGCCTGGCCGTTTCCGACGTGGTCACCAGAGGTGAGATTCCGCTCGACATTCGCCAAAGCATGCTGCTGTGGGTAGGTTGCCTGGCCGGCGCTTTGGAAGAAAACGATTATAGGAAGAAACTTGATGCGGCCGGATTCGTGGATATCGGCATGGAACCGACGCGCATCTATCGAATAGACGAGGCTCGCGAATTTCTGGCCAGCGCCGGCGTCGATGTCGATGTGATCGCGCCGTCGGTCGATGGAAAATTCATGAGCGCGTTTGTTCGCGCGGTAAAGCCGGCTGCGAAAGTCGTCTAATGTCCGCGCGCCCGATGGTCGCGGAAGCGATCGGAACAGCGTTGTTGCTTGCTGCTGTCGTTGGCTCCAAAATCATGGGCGAGCGGCTGGCTGGCGGCAACGTTGCCATCGCTCTACTGGCTAACACGCTGGCGACGGGGGTCATGTTGGTGGCGCTGATTCTGACGTTCAGTCCGATTTCCGGCGCGCACTTGAACCCCGCAGTTACGTTAATCCAAGCGTGGCATGGTGTGATTGCGTGGCAGAACGTTCCGGGATACATCGTTGCGCAGTTTGCCGGAGCCGTGGCAGGCGTAGCCTGCGCCCACCTGATGTTCGGTGAGGCTCTATTCACCGCATCGCGGCACATTCGCTCGGGCGGCAGTCAGGTCTTCAGCGAATTCGTGGCGACGTTCGGCCTGGTGGCTGTAATTCGAAGCTGCGCGCAGTTCCGGCCGTCCGCGGTTCCCTTTCCCGTGGGTGCCTACATCACCGGCGCGTACTGGTTCACCGCCTCCACTTCGTTCGAGAATCCGGCTGTGACGCTGGCCCGATCGCTGACCGATACGTTCGCCGGCATCCGCCCCTCCGACGTTCCGGGCTTTATCGCCGCTCAGTTGTCGGGCGCAATCGCAGCCGCGGTCCTGTTCGCTTGGTTGATCCCGGCTCACGCGGAACCGGAGCTGGTGAAATGATCCAGCGGAAGCGCCTGCTATTCCTCTGCACCGGCAACTCCGCGCGCAGCCAAATGGCCGAGGGACTGCTGCGACACGAGACAGGCGACCGCTATGAAGTATATTCCGCCGGCACGCACCCAACCCTCGTCCGCCCCGAGGCGATTGCGGTAATGAACGAAATCGGCATCGATATTTCCGGCCACCGGTCGAAGTCCATCGACGAGTTCAAGGACCAGCCGTTGGATACCGTCGTTACGGTTTGCGACCACGCCAAGGAATCCTGCCCGGTCTTTCCGGGTGGGACGCATCGCCTGCACTGGCCGCTTGAAGATCCGGCTTCGGTGACGGGCAGCGAAGAGGATCGCAAAGACGCTTTCCGCAAGATTCGCGATCTTATTCACAGCCGCATCAAGGTTTTCTTAGCCGAAGGCAATGCCTGACCTGGAATTGTCGTCCTCCGAACATCGCGTGTTGACGGTGCGATACTTCGGAGATGGAAGTAGGGCTCTTTCCCAACCCGTACAGGCCCGGAATTGGCCTGCGACCGCGCCGCGAACCGCAGCGCCCCCTCCTCCCACAGCACGCCCGCCACTGTCCCGTGCTCGAAGCCGGAAGCGCCGCGGGCTTCCTGGTCCATCCTCCGCTCGCTGAAAAAGAGACATTTCAAGTGGCGTATGAGGGAGAAGGCCGTTATCAGTTGGTCTACTCGGTGAACACCAAAGGAACCAAGTGGGATCCTATCTTTACCGTGACGTATCTGCTGCCCATGGGCGGGATCGGCGCCACCAAACGCGAAGTCAAGCTGCACATCCAGGATACGCCGCAAACCCGTGAGATCGCCCATTTGATGCCTGGCATGTTCATCTCTCAGGATGATATGGGGACGCCGGCAGGCGCCGTGACTCTGCGGGGAGCGTGGAACTTCCAGACTCCGCCGGGCTGGGATACGATCTACACTCCGGTCTTCAATAATATCGAGCGGCCCTTCGCCCCGATGCTGGTGATACGCGTCGAGACCGATTGGCACGTTCACGACTCCGAGTTCCGCTACGTCCTCCAGCCGGGTGAAACGATTTCTGCGTCACACAGCATGCCGATCGGGCAGGTGATGTTCGTGCCGCGAGAAGAGATCACCTTCCGCGAGGGCACGGAAGAAGAGATCGCCGCGCGACACCAATCCGCTCAGGCGTTCTACGACGAAAAGACGAAAACAAAGGTTAAGACGCCGTACGGATTAGAATACAGCCCGCACTATCAGAACACCAGCCGCCAGAAGAAGTCGACCACCAAACCGCGTGGCGGGGACGCAGCGGACGATCCCACTGCTTAGAAAGAACCTTGGGTAGTGCTTAAGTGCGGCTGCGCGCCGGATCACTTCTTTCCGAGGTGGGCGCTGTCCTTTTCGTTCTCACAGAAGCTTTCGAAGATATCGGAATCGGCCAGCAGATCGTGCGGCACCTTGATGGTGAACGGCCTGGAGTACATCACCGGATCGTCGAAGGTCATTTCTACGTCGAGATGCCCGAAATCGCGGCGGCGGTAACGCTCGGTCACGCGCAACGCTTCACTATGCGGATGGCCCATTGCGTCGAGCGGCGCCTTATCATTAAACCCCGCGGTCTCCACTACCAGGGTGTCGCGTTCCCAATGCCCTACGGAGTAGCCCAGCCAAGCCGGGAGTGAAAAATCCTGGGGGAGAGCGCGGCCGTCGATATATATCTGACGATGCGAGTTGCCGGCTTCGTACAAGACCATCGTCAGCCGCGGGGACTGAACGATCTTGATCGGTTCGGAGAGGAGACCGGCGAGCGGAATACCAGGCACCCCCACGCAAACAGCCGCCGGGTTGCGGAAAGCGGTGCTGCGGCGGAGGATTTCGGCGGCTTCGGCGCGCATCGGCGAATCGTCCGGCTTAAAGTCGAGGAGGATATTGAAGGCGTACTTGTGCTGAGTGCCGATTTCCATTCCAGGCACGTCCACTTTGATTTCTTCGTCAAAGCGATCGCCGAAGAGGCGTTTGACCTCCACCACGGAGGTGATCTCGTGCATCCAGACGCCGGAGAGGTCCGGTTTCCCATCGGGCGTGCGCGGCACGGGGGCAGTGAGATTTGGCTTGCCGTCCGGCATGCGGGGCGTTCCGGGCGTGCGATAGTTCAGCCATTGCGCAGGCGCGGCGGTGGACAGGAACACGGATAATACAAACAAGCGCCGGAGTGGCATTTTCAAATCTCCAGGACATCAATCGTACTCTAGTGAGCTGTGCGTGTCATCACTCATGCGTGCCATACTTATGC
>JAICJH010000162.1 GCA_025928545.1 Bryobacteraceae bacterium
ATTCACACCCGCCGGCCGCGATCTCTTCCGCGGCGTCGATGTTCTCCTCCACGAGGCCTACCGTTTCCAGCCCCACCCCAACCACGGCGACATTGACGGCGTCATCGCGATGGCCGCTGAAGGCGGCGTCGCCCGCCTGCTCCTCACCCACCTGAACCGCGACACGCGCCGCCACGAGCGCGCACGCATCGACCCGGCAATCCTACCCGAACCCGGCCACACCGGAGAAGTCTGAAAGAACTTTGTCGATGGAGTGAACCCCAAAAGTGAGACACGCTAGAAAGACGCACTCTGCAGCCAACGGAGGGCGTAGAAATGGCGAAGATGGCAAAGTGGCGTCGTCACACCGTGGAGTTCAAGCGGCAGGTCGTCGAGCGCATGAAGACCTGCCAGAACATTCATGAGCTGGCCAGGGAATTGAACATCCAGCGAAAGCTGCTGTACACCTGGAGATACCAGTTCGAAGGTCGGCCCGAACCCCGGCACGCGAATCTGGCGACGACCGCAGAAGAACGCAAAGAGAAACACTTACAGGATGAGATTGTCCGGCTGAAGCGGGCGCTGGCGGACAAGACCCTGGAGAACGATTTTTTCAAAGCTGCCTTGCTCAACGTCGACCGCGCACGCCCGGCGAGCACCAATCCTGGCGGGCCAGCGTCTACGCCACGATCCGGACGTGGGCGCAAGAGCAAGGCAAAGAACGCCGACTAACGGTGGAACGGATGTGTCACCTGGCGGAGGTGAGCCGGGCCGGCTACTACCGCGACCTCGCCCGCCATGAGCCGGACGCAGCCGAGATGGCGGAACGAAGCGCCATCCAGGAGATCGTGTTGGCGCACCACCGCCGCTATGGGTACCGGCGGGTAACCGCCGAACTACGTCGGCGCGGCATGTTGGTCAATCACAAACGCGTGCTGCGACTGATGCGCACCGACAACCTGCTGGCGGTGCGTTTCCGCAAGTTCATCCTGACCACGGATTCGCAGCACGACTTTTCGGTGTATGTCAATCTGGCGGCGCGACTGAAGCTCACCGGTATCGATCAGCTCTGGGTAGCCGATATCACGTATATTCAGCTGCGGGCCGAATTCGTTTATCTGGCAGTGGTGATGGACCGGTTCTCGCGCAAAGTCGTGGGTTGGGCGTTAGACCGCACGCTGGCGGCGCGGTTGGTGGTGTCGGCATTGGAACGGGCGATCGAGCAGCGGCAGCCGCCTCCGGGAGTAGTCCATCATTCCGATCAGGGTGTGCAATACGCCTGTCGCGAGTATGCCGAACTGCTCCAGACGCGCCAGCTCGTCCCAAGCATGAGCCGTCCGGCCAATCCTTACGACAACGCCGCCTGCGAGAGTTTCATGAAGACCCTCAAGCAAGAGGAGATCTACTGTCATCAGTATCGGGATTTCGAGGAACTTTCGGCGCACGTAGAGGAGTTCATCGAGACCTACTACAACCGCCAACGGCTGCACTCCGCGCTCGGATATCGGACGCCGGAGGAGTTCGAAGCTGAGCAGGCGGCCGTCGCGACGTGCTGCCAGGCAGATCGTGGCGCAACCGTGTCGTACTTCCGCTCGCCGACAACTGCAGCCCCGGCGCCTGGGAGCACATCGTGAGAGGCGGCTTGCGTTTTCTCAGGCATGCGGAATCTATCGGTCCGATGCGACCTGAAACGTCCGATCCGATAGACCCGGGGGCGGGCGCCGCCTCCCGTTGGTCGGCCCCGAGCCCCGGTAAAGACGCGACGGGAGGATACAACGCGCCTGGCTCATCGTCCGCGATGAGTTCCGGCCGGCTATTCCTCGATCGGGTTGCTCGCCAGCAGAGCCCGTCTCTGCTTCACCGGCACCCTCAGATTAAACACTGGACACAATCGACAGAAGGAAATAGCATTGAACGGTACTGCGTCTTTTCCCCCGTGCCTCACCCAAGGGGTGCACCCCATCGATCGGCGTTCATCGGCGTTCATCGGCGGCCGATAGTTTTTGCTCGCGCTTCCTAAGCGGGACGCTCGCTCCGCTTCTTCAACCCTGCCGCCTCCATGTCGAGGTACCGCTCCGTGATGGCCCGCGTGATCCGCGCCATAAATCCCGCAAACACTCCCTGGTACCCCAGCGAGAGCGTCGCGCGGCTGCCCGCGCCCCAAGGCGCAACCCCATGCCTCGCCGTAACCAGCAGCCCCGGCGCGACGCTGATCCACGTAAAACTCCTGCCCCCGTCATTCAGCTCGGTAATCTTCCAGAGTGCCGGCGGCAATTTCGGCTGACGCACCAACGCGCGGCTTCCGATCCGCAACGGTCCGCCGCCGAAGATCTTGATCCCGCGCACCGACGCAGTCCACTCGTTCCACCGCTCGACATCGCGCATGTGCTTCCATACCCGGTCGGGCGGCGCATCCACGTCGAAAGTTCTCGAAAACTCCTGCATACCCTATCTCGCGTAATTTTTCTGGTGTTTGTTTCGCGAGTTTTCGATCGTAAACGAACCGTCTTTCATCGCTGTGACCTTCAGCCACTTTCCCTCGCAAATTTCATCCAGGTTTGCGATATACGGGTCGGCCGCGTTCAACTCCTTCCCGCCCGCGACGGAGTAGTGGAGTTGCCACACCTCCTGCAAGCCCGG
>JAICJH010000070.1 GCA_025928545.1 Bryobacteraceae bacterium
AAATTCACAGACGACGAAGCCGCCGGTGGGCCAGGGACGCAGTAAGCCTTCATTGGCCAGCCTGTCCAGCGCGAGTCGCAACGGCGTGCGGGATACGTTCACATTAACCGCCAGCAGACGCGCAGTCAGGGGAAGTTCCGAAATGCGCTCGCCCGGTTCGAAATCGCCGCGCAGCAGCATCTCGCGAATAGTCAGCACTGCCCGATCCGTCTGACTCATGGCTGCGGCGTTGAGTGAACTGTCCATGCTGGTTGCCATAACGTACTGAGCAATCGTATCCCGTTCCAGGGGCAGGAATCAATTTTTTGCATGCAAAAAAGCAATTCTTCAGGACTCAACCGCCTGAAATTGGCTTTTTTGGGTCCGTTTGGCATGCAGGATTCACACGCCACCCACACCAATGAGATATGATTCTGCGTACGGGTCTGAGACTTGACCGCGATCATTTTCATAGGAGCTGATTCGATGTTGAGACGCACCACCAGGTTGGTAACAGTGCTGGCCGCAGCGGCCGTCATGATATTTGCACAAGGTCCAGTCGGGCCTGGAGGCGCCTCGGGCAGAGGCCGCGGAGCAGGTGGGGGCGGCGGGCGTGGCCCCGCCATCGTTTCTCCGCAGGTTAATCCGGACCATACGATTACCGTGCGCTTCCGCGCGCCGAACGCGAAAGACGTACAGGTCATCGGCGAAATCGACGGCAAGAATCACCCGATGACCAAAGACGACGCCGGCGTCTGGAGCGCCACAATTGGGCCGCTCGCCCCCGACGTTTACAACTATCAGTTTCAGGTGGATGGGGTAGTCGCCATGGACCCCCAGAATCCGCAGGTCAAACTCGGCTTTGGCGCGTTTCCCCCCGCCAGCCTGGTGGAAGTCCCCGGCGACGGTCTGGTTTTCGACGACGCCCAGCCAGTCCCGCACGGCACCGTCCGCCTGGAGACTTACGACTCGAAAACTATCGGCGGCCCACGCACACTATGGATCTACACGCCGCCCGGGTATGACAAGGGAAATCAGAAATACCCGGTGTTCTATCTGCTGCATGGTTCCGGTAACATCGATTCCAGCTGGATTCTGACCGGGCGTGAAAACTACATCATGGATAACCTGATCGCGGCGGGCAAATCGAAGCCGATGATCATCGTCAACCCGCTCGGATATGTGCAGGAAGGTGTCGGTCTCGGTCCGGTGAAGCCCCCAGCGGCGGGCGCGGCTCAGGGAAGTGCGTTCGGCAACGATCTCATCAACGATGTGATCCCTTACGTCGAAAAGAACTTCCGTGCACTCAAAGACCCGGATCACCGCGCCCTCGGCGGTCTCTCGATGGGCGGCGGTCAGACGATTTCCGTCGGCTTCCCGCATACCGATCTGTTCCATACACTGATTATCATGAGCATGGGCGCGCAGAACGCCGATACCGCGTATCCCACCTTCTTCGCCAATCCCGCGGTCACAAACAAGACACTGAAGCTGTTGTGGCTCGGTGTCGGCAAAGACGACAACCTGGTCGGCCCCATGGCGAAGGCTCTCGAAGCTACGCTCGTAGCGAAGGGCATTAAGCACGTTTACTCGGTGTCGGAAGGCCGGCACGAGTGGGTGGTCTGGCGGCACGCGCTTTACGAAGTTGCGCCCCAGATGTTCCGGTAATCCTTTAGGTACGGCAAATTTCAGGAGTTGAAAGAATGATCAAAAGAACACTATTGATTCTTGCGGTGGCGGCGTTGACCGCGTTTGGACAGGCGCCGCCGGCAGGTGGCGGACGCGGTGGATCCGGCTTCGGCGGACGCGGCGGCCCCGCCATCAAATCGCCTGAAATTTCGGCCGATGGAAAAGTCACCGTGCGTCTGCGCGCGCCCAACGCGAAGGAAGTTTTCGTCACCGGCCTGGGCCAGCGAACTCCCATGGAAAAGAATGAGCAGGGCGTGTGGACCGCGACTTCCGATGTTCTGAAGCCGGACGTTTACATGTACCAGTTCGCCGTGGACGGCATGACGGTCAACGATCCGTCGAACCCGAAACTTGCGACATCTTTCGGAACCGGTGGGCGCAGCGTGGTTACAGTTCCAGGTTCAGTGGCATGGGCTCCGGTTCCCGGTGTGCCGCAGGGCGCGGTGACCCGCCATCCCTACCACTCGGCTTCCATCGGCGACGACCGTGAGTTCTTTGTGTACACTCCGGCCGGCTACGATCCAAAGCGAAAAGAAGCTTATCCCGTGCTTTACCTGTTGCACGGCCTTGGCGACGACGCACAATCCTGGCTGACTCAGGGCAACGCCAACGTGATTCTGGATAACCTCATCGCCCAGGGCAAAGCCAAACCGATGATCATGGTGAATCCGCTCGGCTACGGGCATCCCGGAGGCGGCGCCGGAGCTACCGACATGATCGTGCACTTCGCCGACGCCTTGCTGAACGAAGTCATGCCGCAGGTGGAAAAGGAATATAACGTCGCAAAGGATCGTGATCATCGCGCGATCGCCGGTCTGTCCATGGGTGGTGCGGAAGCCACTTACACCGGACTGAACCACCTCGACAAGTTTGCCTACATCGGTTCCTTCAGCGGCGCATACGTCATGTGGCCGGGCGCCAACAACGGCGGACGTGGTGCTGCCGGAGCGTCGGGCGGAGCTGCCCGTGGTCCCGCAGCTGTGGCGGCAGGTCCTCCACCCGCAGGAGCACCCGGAGCCTCGGGTAGCGGACGTGGTGGCAGAGGCGGCGGGCAAGCGTCGCTCAATCCCGCGATCATCGATAACAATTTCGGAACTCTGAGCGCGAAGGTCAATCCGCAGATCAAATTGCTTTGGATTGTCTGCGGCACAGCCGACGGCTTAATCGGTGTCAACCGCCAGTTCAAAGATTGGCTCAAGGGCAAGGACGTCAAGTTCACCGAGCAGGAAGTCCAGGACATGGCGCATGTCTGGCCCCTGTGGCGCCAGAATCTGACGGATCTCGCTCCTCAGCTCTTCGCCGGCAAATAGCATTCTCCCCACGCGCGGATGTCGGGCGGATTCGCAATCCGCCCGCGCCGCGTCTGCGGCGCCTCATCCCCGCACAATTCTTCGCAACTCACACTCGTCCGTTTTCACCTGGTCCGCCATGTAAATTGCCTTAGTGCTTTTTTTGCCGGGGATCTTGCATCCTCGCACCGGATTACGGGTATAATCTGGAAATCCCGGTGCGTAAGAAACTGGCGCAGGTGAAACTTCCGGTGCGGTCGCGACTTGCAATCTTTTTCGCGGTTTCCGCTATCCTTTGCGCCACCGAACTGCTCCCGCCCCGGCCGCCGGTTTTCTCCGATTATCCTTTTGACCAGTGGGTCGCCGCGCCAGATCGCTCCACCATCAAGTGGGAAGTCCGTCTTCCGCCCGCCGAACTCTCCGTTCATCAACGTCTGATGTCGCGCATCCAGGCCATCGTGCCCGGCAGTGAACTCGCCAAACGCCGGGGACGTGGTGAACTGGTGCTGCTCGCACGTTTTGAAGATTCCGACGGGCGACAGTGGCGTACTGGCAGCCGTATCTTTCTCGAAAAAATCCGCCCCGAGGTGAAATCTCAGGAACTGACGTTTACCCTGGCTGCTTTCGTCAGGCCCGGCGATTACAAAGTCCAGATTGCGCTTCTCGACACCCAGACAATGGAACACAGCTTTGCCCGCCGCAGTCTCCATGTCGCCGCCATTAAGAATGACCCCTTACCTGACGCCTGGAATGGCTTGCCCGCCGTCGAAGTTCTTCCCGCCGTCGAAGGCCCCGATTCGTGGTTTCTGCCGGCCGTCAAAGGTTTGCTGCATCTCCCCGTCCGAAAGGGAGGCGCGTGGGCCGGCGACAACAAGCTGGCCGTCAACGATCTTCAAACCGACGCGCCGTTTCCCGGCATCACGGCGCAGCCTGTTGTATTCGCCGCCAAACCGTCAACCCCGAAGCGGGCGATCGCATCGGCCGCCTCGCCTGCCCGTGTAGATCTGCTGGTCAATACCACGCCGTCGGAATGGTCACAAGCTCCCGCCGGTTCCCTGCGCCGGAATATGGCCATGGTGATTCCGGCCCTGAAAGTTTTGAGCGGACTGAATGCAATCCTCCGGCCTCCCTCCGCGGCTGTTATCGACCTGACCCACCAGCGAACCGATTTCGAAACATCGAATTCCGCATCGCTCGACTGGGACGCTCTCGGCAAAGTTCTGGCCGGCACGAATCCCGTCATCATCGACGCCAAAGCTCTGGCAGCTCAGGCGACCATGCGCGATTTCTTCGCAAATGAAGTCGCGCGCCGCGCCGGTGATTCCGGTCCCGCGCGCTGGCTCATTGTTCTCAGCGGGCCCGTTATGTTTCAGAAGCAGGAAGATACGCCCCCGCCGGTCCTCGCGCCCGATGCCCGCCGTCACATCGTTTATATGCGCTTCACGCCGGCGTTCGGCTTTCGGCCAACTCCCGGAACCGACGCGCAGATTGCCCCCGTTCAGCGTATTCATGGCCCCATGCCCGGCTTCAGCATCTCCGGTCGCGGCGGTCGTGGCCGCGGTTCTTTCGATCCGCTCTTTCCCGACGATCTCGAGCGAGTCCTGAAACCCATGGGCGCGCAAATCGTCAGCGTCACATCGCCGGAAGTTTTCCGCAAAAGCGTCGCATCGCTGATTGACGAAATTTCGGCCGCCGATTGACACGCCTCTTTGTGAACGTCCGCGCGATCTTCGCAGTCGTCACGCTCTGCGGCTGCGCGTTGCCCGTCCAGGCCCAGCGCGGCTTCGCCAATACACAATTCCTTCGTTACCCGTTCGACCAGTGGGCCGCTGAAAACGCCAAACCGCAATTGCGTTGGGGCGTCCGCATCGCACCAGCTCATCTCTCCCCCCATCAGCGCCTTGTCTCACAGATACACATCGAGCTCGATGGCTCTGAGCTTCAGAAGCGCCGTGCCGACGGTCAGATCGTGTTCTTTATCCGCATTGAAGATTCCGCCGGACATCGTTTTCAGATTGGCAACCAGAGCTTCCTCGCCAATCTTCGCCCGGGCGAGAAATTCGCCCAACTCGAATACAACGTCTCCGCCTTCGTGCTTCCCGGCGACTATGTCGTCTCGCTCGCCGTCTGTGACGGCAAAACTCTGGAGCATAGTTTCAGCCGCCAGCGTCTCCACGTTGCCAGTCTCCGGCCCGAGCCGCTGCCGAATGCATGGAAGGGCCTGCCCTCTGTCGAATTCGTCCCGGATGGTGGCATCCCCTATTCCTGGTTCCTGCCGCAGTTGCGTTCCCTGGTCCGGCTCCCGGTCGATAACGAACACCCCGTTCGCGTCGAACTGCTGGTGAATACGACGCCCTCTGAACTCGGCTCCATCGGCATGTTTCGCGCCAACATGCAATATGTCGTGCCCGCTCTGAAAGTGCTCATGGGGATCGATCTTGCGGCCGGTTCCATCGGTGCGGGCATTGTGGATCTGAATCGCCAGGCCTTCACCTATAACCAGCCCGACCTCCATATCGCGAATGTTGCGAGCCAGGGCAGAGGCAGCGCCGGCCGGGGCGAGTGGAGCAGCCTTCGATCCGTTTTCAATGAATTCAGTAACGCGACGGTGGATGCGAAAACTCTCGCCGGCCAGCGAAGAATGCTGGATTATTTCTCCGCCCAGGTAACCCGCCTGCTGGGTTCGGCCGACAATCCCGATACGCGTCCGCACGCTCTCATCGTTCTGAGCGCGCCCGTCTATTTCACCCGCCAGGAACGGCCGCCCTTACCCGATCTGCCTCCCGATCCCGCGCGCCGAGTCTTTTATATCCGCTATGCCGAGTTTCCCCCGCAGTCGCGCGAAGCCCGGCCTTATTTCTACGCAGACGATCTGGAGCACATCCTGAAGCCTATGGGCGCGCGCACATTCCGTGTGGAATCCGCGGCTCAGTTCCGCAAGGCACTTGCCGCCATCCTCGAAGAAATCGCCAATATGTAGCGCAACCAATATGTAGCGCAACAGGGCCGCCCTTTAGAATGGTTATTCACTTATGCAGACGGATACCTGTGACATCGGATTGATCGGCCTCGCCGTAATGGGCCAGAACCTGGTCCTCAACATGAACGACCATGGTTTCAAAGTAGCGGTTTACAACCGCACTGTTTCCAAAGTAGACGAATTCATCAACGATGAAGCTAAAGGCACAGCCATCGTCGGCGCCCATACGATCCCGGAATTCATTGCCGCGCTGAAGCGTCCCCGCCGCGTCATGATGCTGGTCAAAGCCGGTCAGGCCGTCGACGATACCATCGATTCCATCCTTCCCCACCTTGAAGCCGGCGACATCGTCATCGATGGCGGCAATTCACTCTTCACCGATTCCAATCGCCGTGACGCCGCCCTTGCCGCAAAAGGCATCCTGTTCATTGGCACCGGCGTTTCCGGCGGCGAAGAAGGCGCCCGCAACGGTCCCTCCATCATGCCCGGCGGCAATGCCGCGGCATGGCCGCACGTGAAAGATATTTTCCAGTCCATCGCCGCCAAAGTGGAAGACGGCACGCCCTGCTGCGACTGGGTTGGCGAAGGCGGCTCCGGCCATTACGTGAAGATGATTCACAACGGCATCGAATACGGCGACATGCAGCTCATCGGCGAAGCCTACCAGCTTCTCAAAGACGGACTTGGCCTGACTCCCGATGAGCTCCACGGCGTTTTCACCGAATGGAATAAGGGCGAACTCGATAGCTACCTCATTGAGATCACCGCCGAAATCTTCGCTAAGAAAGACGAAGACGGCGCGCCGATGATCGACAAAATTCTCGACGCCGCCGGTCAAAAAGGCACGGGGAAGTGGACTTGCGAAAGTGCCCTCGACATGGGCATGCCCGTCACTCTGATCGGCGAAGCCGTATTTGCCCGCTGCCTGTCTGCCCTCAAAGACGCCCGCGTCGAAGCCTCCAAAGTTCTTACCGGACCCGCCGCCGCCAAAGACACGGACCGCCAGGCCTTCATCGAAGACGTGCGCCGCGCTCTCTATTGTTCGAAAATCATTTCCTACGCGCAGGGCTACATGCTGTTAAGCGCGGCCGCCCGCGAATATAAGTGGAATCTGAACCTCGGCGGCATCGCACTCATGTGGCGCGGAGGTTGCATCATCCGCAGCCGTTTCCTCGCTCGCATCAAAGAAGCCTTCGATAAGAATCCGAAGCTCAGCAACCTCCTGCTCGACAGCTTCTTCAGCGACACGCTCGATAAGTACCAGGCCAGTTGGCGCAGCGGCTGTATTCGCGCCATTCAGCACGGCGTGCCCGTGCCGGCGTTTTCGACCGCCATGTCGTTCTACGATGGCTTCCGCACCGCGCGCCTTCCCGCCAATCTGCTACAGGCGCAGCGCGATTTCTTCGGAGCCCACACCTACGAACGCGTGGACAAACCGCGCGGCCAGTTCTTCCACACCAACTGGACAGGCCGCGGAGGCCGAGTCTCCTCCACCACGTACAACGCCTAAAAGCGGGCGGACGCATCTTGCTTTCGTGTGCCCCGGCGCACCGTAAACTAAAGCATGCACGTCCGCCGTCTCGCGATAGCCGCGCTCATCTTCACTCTGACCGTCTCAGCCCAGACGCCAGCCCCCGCCTTCGGCCCTTCCAATCCGCTCTACGCCGAAAGCACGCTGCCGTTCCACGCGCCTCCTTTCGACAAACTCAAAGCCGCCGACTACCAGGCTGCAATCGAAGCCGGCATCGCAGGCGAAATGAAAGAAGTTGAGGATATCGCCAATAATCCCGCCCCGCCAACCTTCGCCAACACCATGGTCGCGCTCGAAAAAGCCGGGGAACTGCTCAGCCGCGCCGACCGCGCCTTCAGCGCTGTCTCCGGCGCCAACACCGATCCTGAACTCCAGGAGATCCAGCGAATCGAAGCTCCGAAGCTCGCCGCCCTCGCCGATGCCACGAATCTGAACCCGAGGCTCTTCGCCCGCATCGATGCTCTCTATCAACAACGCAACACACTAAAGCTGGATGCCGAGTCCAACCGCCTCCTCGAACGCAGCCACGCCCGCTTCCTTCACGCTGGCGCGAGTCTCGACGATGCCGGCAAAACCCGCCTCAAAGAGATCAACAAACAGCTCTCGATTCTGACCGACGCCTTCCGCCGCAAACTCCTCGCCGCCACCAAAGCCGGCGCGTTCACCACCACCGACAAAGCCGCGCTTGCGGGCTTGAGTGATGCCCAGATCGCCGCCGCCGAACAAGCCGCGAAAGCGCGCAAAGTGCCCGGCTACGTCATTCCGCTACAGAACACCACCCAGCAGCCCGCCCTCCAGTCGCTGAGCAACCGCGCAACCCGCCAGGCCATCTTCGAAGCCGGCTGGAACCGCGCCGAACAGGGCGGGGAAAACGATACGCGCGATACCATCGCCCAGCTCGCAAAATTGCGTGCCGAAAAAGCCAAACTTCTCGGCTTCCCAACCTTCTCCGCGTGGCAACTCGAAGACACCATGGCGAAGAATCCCGACAACGTTCTGCATTTCCTCGATGCCCTCGTCCCCGCTTCCGTCGCCAACGCGGAACGCGAAGCCAAAGATATCCAGGCCCTGATTGACCAGCAAAAAGGCGGCTTCACCCTCGCCCCATACGATTGGGATTTTTACGCCGACCAGGTTCGCAAAGCCAAATACGACGTCGACGAAGCTGCCGTCCGCCCCTACTTCGAACTCAACCGCGTCCTCGCCGACGGCGTCTTCTACGCCGCCACTGAGCTCTACGGCATCACTTTTAAGGAACGCAAAGACATCCCCGTTTACCACCCCGATGTCCGCGTCTTCGAAATCTCCGAACCGAACGGCAAACCCCTCGCGCTCTTCTATTGCGACTACTACAAGCGCGACAACAAGAACGGCGGCGCGTGGACCAGTACTCTCGTCGGCTCAGCCAAAATCCTCGGAACTCTGCCGGTCGTCTATAACGTCGCCAATTTCCCCAAGCCCGTGGCAGGCGAGCCCGCGCTGATCAGCTATAGCGATGTCCGCACCATGTTCCACGAATTCGGCCACGCCCTCCACGCCATGTTCTTCAGTGCCGAGTATCCCGGTCTCGGCGGCACTCCCCGCGATTTCGTCGAGTTCCCCTCGCAGTTCAACGAACATTGGCGCGACGATCCGAAGGTCTTCGCCAACTATGCCCGCCATTACAAAACCGGAGTTCCCATGCCAGCCGACCTGGTCGGCAAACTGCGCGCCTCGGAAAAATTCAACCAGGGTTATGCCTTCACTGAACTGCTTGCAGCCGCCTCGCTCGACATGCAATGGCACCTCCTGCCCGCAGATGCCCCCCTCCAGTCGCCGGACGTTTTTGAAAAATCCGCGCTCGATAAGAAAAAGCTCCTGCTCGCAGCCGTCCCGACGCGTTACCGCTCTTCCTATTTCGAACACATCTGGGGAGGCGGCTATGCCTCCGGCTACTACGGTTATCTGTGGAGCGAAATGCTGGATGACGACGCCTACGCCTGGTTCACTCAACACGGCGGACTCACCCGAACCAACGGAGACCGCTTCCGCCAAATGATTCTGTCCCGAGGCAATTCGCAGGATCTCGAAACTCTCTACGAAACCTGGCGAGGCGGCCCGCCCGCAATCGACGGACTGCTGAATCAGCGCGGCCTCACAAAATAGTATTTTGTAACCGGCTCCCGCGCCGGCGGTTAGCTGAGTATGTCCGATTCCGAGCGTTTACGCAGGCTGGAGCGCGAAATCCGCAATCTCCGTTTTGCTCTTTTGGCCGTATTGATCGCCGTTGGCGGCACGATTCTGGTCGAGAAGACGAATGCCCAGGCACCAGAGACAAGGCCGGCTATTGTCCGCGTCAAGGGCTTAATTGTCGAAGATGCGCAGGGGCGTCCCAGGATTTTGATAGGTAGTCCCATTCCCGTAGTTCCGGAGCGCATCAGAAAAGACGCCGCGTTTGGCGCAATATTCTCGCCGAAAACGGCAGAGACGAATTGGCCATCGGCGAAGTTCCCGATCCCCAGGTGCTTGGAACCGTCCGGAAACGAATCCACGCCTCAACCGGCATAGCTTTTAACGATGCGGGTGGCGACGAACGAGCGGGCTTCGGCGTCACGGAAAACGGCGTTGTCCTCGGCATGGATTATCCAGGCAAAGAAGCTCTGACACTCTTTGCAAGCCCCGCGGGTTTCACAGGAATGACGGTCAATCTGCCGCCAGGCAAAGGCGGCAATGAGCAGCTGGGAATGGTGCTGAACAATCAGACCGGAACTTCTGTGGTCAAACTGGCCGGCCCTGATGGCTCAGAGCGCATTATGTTCAGCGTCGAGAGTGATCGCGCGAAAGTTCGGGTTGCCGGGTCGGCGGGTTCACTCAAAGACGTAACTTCTGTGCTCCAGCCATAAGGCCTCGTCCGTTGGGGGGGCGCGGAAACGGGAAAAATCCGGCGAATGTTATCCTGTTCCTTAACAACCCCACGCAACAGCGTAAATCCTGAAGGAGAACCATCCGCAACATGTCCGTTAAAGTTGGTATCAACGGCTTCGGCCGCATTGGCCGGAATATCGTCCGCGCCGCCCTGAATAATCCCGAAATCGAATTCGTCGCCGTCAACGACCTCACCGACACCGCTTCGCTTGCACACATGACGAAGTACGATTCGTTGCTCGGCCCCATGCCGGAGCCCGTTTCGGTCGAAGGCGACACCATTGTCATTGGTAAGCGCCGCATCAAAGTTTTCGCCGAAAAAGATCCCGCCCTTATCGACTGGAGTTCAGTCGGCGCTCAGATCGTTATCGAATCCACCGGTCGTTTTGTCGACAAAGCCAACGCCTCCAAACACATTCGCGGAACAGTGAAAAAGGTCGTCATCTCCGCTCCGGCCAAGGATGAAGACATCACCATCGTTCTCGGCGTCAACGAAAAATCGTACGATCCCGCGAAGCACAACGTCGTCTCGAACGCGTCCTGCACCACTAACTGCCTCGCGCCCGTGGCCAAAGTTCTGCACGAGAAGTTCGGTATCGATAAAGGGTCGATGACAACCATCCACTCCTACACGAACGATCAGAACGTTCTCGATTTCCCTCACAAAGATCTGCGCCGCGCCCGTGCCGCTGCCATCAATATGATTCCCACCACCACCGGCGCCGCGAAAGCCATCGCGCTTGTGCTCCCGGAACTCAAAGGCAAACTCGACGGCTACTCCATGCGCGTTCCCACGCCGGACGTCTCGGTTGTCGACCTCGTCGCAATTCTCAAAACGAACACCACCGATAAGGAAGTCAACGCGGCCCTGAAGGCAGCGGCCGATGGCGAACTCAAAGGCATCCTCGCCTATACCGACGACCCCGTCGTTTCCTCCGACATGCTGCACAATCCGAACAGCTCCATCGTCGATGGCTTGCTGACGAAAGTCATGGAAGGAAACTTCCTCAAGGTCGTCGCCTGGTACGACAACGAGTGGGGCTACTCCTGCCGCGTGAACGACCTGGTCGTCTTCATCGCGAAAAAGGGCCTGTAACTCCCGCACACGAATCGTTCGCCGAGCACTTACTGACAGGCGTGATCTTCCAAACCGAAGATCGCGCCTGTCTTTCTTGTTTTTGTTGCGCCCACCTCGGCTTAATTGATTCCGAGCCGCGAGCGTAAGCGAGCGGTTCTGCCGAGCCGTCGCCTGTCTTCCTTCGCACCGACCTCGCGTTAAATGTAGCTTTCTTAATGCTTTCCCGCCTCGTCTAAAGCCACTTAAGGGATTCCCACCAATCCATCTTTGTAGTATCATCTCGGTATGAAGAAAACCCTCTTGGCCCTTGTGGCCGTTCTATGCTTTACCTTCGCAGCCTCGGCTGCGGACTTCAGCGGCAAATGGACGCGTGACCCTGCGGCTGCCCCGGCTGGCGGCGGCGGTGGACGCGGCGGCGGTGGTGGTGGCACCTATGAATTCAAGGTTGCCGGCGCCACTTTAACAGGTTCAATTACCCAGGCGGGTCGTGGCGGTGGCGAACCCACCGTAACTCCCATCGCAGACGGTAAAGTGACCGGCGATACGTTCACGTTCAGCATCACCCGTAACGGACGCGATGGTACTCCGATGAAGATCGAATATACCGGCAAAGTCGCCGGCGATAAACTCGAAATCACATCGGACAACGGTCGCGGGCCGATGACGGTTACACTCGTCAAAGCTCCGTAGATTTTTTCTGAGCGGCCGCACGGACAGCCTCAAATGGCGGAGGGTGAACAAGCGGCGGTCTGAAAGCTGTCCGTCTGCACCGCTCGGATTAGCTGATTTAAAAACCGCACAGGTCGGTATCAATCGGATACCAGCCTGTGCGGTGTTTTTTTTGCAGGCGCCTCTTCCGCTTCGCAACCGAAAGAGCGGCTTTTTTAGTACAGGTATAAAGATTTCGTACTCCAATACCGCAAAACCGCGCGAATCTAACCGCGCTGCGTAACCCTCCCGCCGCTACCGTCATCTTTACCAGATATGAAACAAACGCTTCAGGTTCCTGTCGAAAAAGGCGCGTAAATCCGGGCACTTTTTCTGCCTGGGAAACAATGCCAATTGCCGGAGTTCGGCCCGCGCGTTTATTTCAAAAGACGATATCCTGACAATTCGGGTTCTTACAAGGAATATACATTTCATGCTGCGATCTGCTTGCCTGTTTTTGCTCATCTTCGCCGGAATTGCCGCTGCCGACGTGCAGACAGGAGTTGTCCGCTCCGGCGGTCAGGCCATCCCCGGCGCTACCGTTTCCGCCGAATGCGGCGCCGACAGCAAGATCACAACTACCACTGACGATGCCGGCCGTTTTGAAATCGGCGGACTTCCTTCCACCTCCTGCAAGTACACCGTCCTGATGTTTGGTTTCGAACCCGCCCAGAAGGATGCCGCGGCCTCTTCCACTCCGCTTGGTTTCGATCTCAGCCTTCAGACCCACGCAACCATGCCGACAGCTCCCAAGCCTGCCACCGCTGTCGCTCCACCCGCTCCCGCTGTCACAACCGCTGCCCCGCCTGCCGCCGCACCTCCGACGCCTGCTCCCGCAACTCCGGATTTGCCCAAGCCGAGTATGGCCGCGGCTGCTGCTGCCGCCAATGCGCCCGCGGGACGTGGTGGTCGTAATGGAGCACGTGGCGCCAGTGGCGCCGCGCGCGGAGCGACACCGCCAACAAATACTGCAAATGGACGTGCAGGTGGACGCGGCGGTGCCCAGACTGCCGCGGCTGGTCGCGGCGGACAAGCCGGCTTCCAGAGTTTAAGCCTCGTTCAGAATGAAGATGCTCCAGCGGCTTCCGACGCTCCGGCCGCAACCCTCGGCGGCGGCGATACAGGTACTGCTGCCGGTGATGCATTCACCGTCAACGGAACCCTGAGCCAGGGTGTACAGGCGCAGGCCGGTGATGGTCTCGGCATGGGCGGTGGCGGAGGCTTTGGATTTGGTCCCGGCGGTCCTGGTGGCCTCGGCGGCGATCCCTTCGGTGCGGGTGGCGGAGCCGGCGGTGACCTCGCGGGCGGTGGAGTTACTGGTGGCCGTGGCGGCGGAGGTGGTGCGCCCGGTGGCCGCGGCGGCGGAGGTGGTGCGCCCGGTGGTGGCCGCGGTGGTGGCGGTGGATTTGCCGGCGGCGGTGGCGGGCGCGGTGGTGGCGGTGCCCGTGGCGGCGGACCCGGCGGTCCCGGTGGCCGTGGCGGCCGTGGTCCCAATGGCGTCACAGCCTTCGGCAACCGCGCCGGCCGTGGACGCGGCCCCCAATGGCAAGCTGGTCTGACTTACAACTTCACCAATTCCGCGTTGAACGCCCGGCCTTACTCAGTCGCCTCCGCATCCGCCAACGGACTGCCTCCCGTCAAGCCTGCCACCGCGACCAATCAGCTCGGTATCACCCTGGGCGGTCCCATCATGATCCCCAAAACCAAAATCAATCTGAAAAATTCGCGCTGGAATGTGAACGTCACCGGTGCGCGGAATCGCGTCGGCGTGGAAAATGTTTCGAGCGTGCCCATACCCGCATTTCGCACCGGCGATTTCTCCAGCCTGCTGGGCAATTCAACGCCGATCGTCATCTACGATCCGCTGAACAACCAGCCTTTCGCCGGCAACATTATTCCCCAAAGCCGTTTGAATTCCGCAGCCCTCGGCTTGCTGACCTTCTACCCGTCGCCCACCGGCGTGGGCCTTGTGAAGAACTACGAATTCGACGCCAGCAATCCCAGCAACAGTAACACCCTGAGTTCCAGCCTCATCATCCCGATTACACCGAAAGATCGCGTGAACGTGAATATTTCGGCGCAGAGCCGCAACTCCGCCACCATCCAGACATTTGGCTTCCGCGATCCCACCAGTGGTGGCGGCAAGTCTCTCTCCGTCTCCTATTCAAGAACCCTGCGCCCCACCCTCGTCAATAATTTTTCGGCGTCGGTCAATCGGAATTCCACCAATAATCTATCCTTCTTCTCGAACGGCGTTAACATCGCCGCTCTGTACGGAATCAACGGCATTCTCGCCACACCGCCAACCTATGGGCCTCCCACCCTGAGCTTTCAGGGCGGTTCTCAGTTGGCAGGCCTCTCCGATTCCGTCCCCAGTACGAACCACTCCACTACCTTCTCCCTCACGGAAGGTTTCGTGAAGAATCTGGGCAAACACACCATTCAGGTTGGTATCACAGGTTCCAAACAGGAGTCCAACCGGCTCACTGCCAACAATGCGCGCGGCACCTTCAGTTTCACCGGAGTCAACACTCAGCAGCAGGTGACCGGCGCGAACGGCGTCGCCACCAGTGTCCCCAACACAGGCTATGACCTTGCCGATTTCCTCCTCGGGCTGCCCGCGCAAACTTCCATCACGAATTATCTGAACGGCAACAACATGTTCTATTACCGGCAGATGACTGCGGCCGCCTATGCCAATGACGATTTCCGGATGAGCACCAAAATCACCATTAACGGTGGGCTGCGCTGGGAATTCTACGCGCCTCAGAAAGAAAAATACAATCACATGGCCAACCTGGAGTTCTCTCCCGATGGGGCCAGCGTCAACGTTGTCACTCCAGGCATGCAGTACCGCTACGCGGGTACTACTGTTCCGGACGGCCTGATTTCCACTTATTACAAGATGATCGAGCCCCAGATTGGTTTTGCCGCCAAGCCCTGGAGCAAACGCGCTATCGTGATTCGCGGTGGCTACGGGATTCGCTACAACGGCGGCGCGATCGCTCAGTTAGGCAGCCGGCTCACCATCCAGCCGCCTTTCGTTCAGACCTTCAGTCTTACTCCGGCGCAGGCTTTGGCCCAGACCGGCAAAACGCTCACCCTGCAAAACGGCTTCCCGACGCTGCCGGCTTCCACCATCACCAATAACTACGCCGTCAGCCCCGATTACAGACCGGCCATGGCCCAGCAATGGAATGCGATCGTGCAGTACACGCTCGGTCGCTCGTACGTGGTCCAGACATCCTATTCCGGCACCAAAGGAACCAATCTCGACGTTCTGTTCGGACCCAACCGCGCGACCCCCGGTCCCGTGAGCACCGAAGCCAGCCGCATTCCGATTCCCTACGCCCTCACAACAATCCAGTTCGATAGATCCATCGGCAGTTCCATCTATCACTCCGGCTCGGCGCAGGTCACACGACGCCTCACCAAAGGCTTCGGAGGTTCCGTCACTTATACGCTCGCTAAGGCGATTTCCGATTCGTCGATTCTCGGCAGTGGCGTGGTTCAAAGTAACCTCGCGGCGGAACGAGCTGTCACATCCGATCCCCATCAGAACCTGGCGGTCAACTTCAATTACCAGTCGCTCGCAAACAATCAGAAGAGCCAGTTCTACTGGAATCTGATCCGTGGATGGCAGTTGAGCGGAGCTTATGACGTAACTTCCGGCTCTCCCTTCACGGCCACGGTCGCGGGAGATCCTACCGGTACCGGCGTCATCGGTTCGCGAGCTAACGCCACCGGATTACCCGTGACCGGCGGCAACTGCGCAACGTGTACTTACTTCAATACGGCGGCGTTTACCTCCGTCCCGCAGGGCACCTTCGGTACCGCCGGACGCAACACCATTCCTGGTATTGTGAACTTCAGTCTGCGCGCTTCCGCCATGCGCTCTTTCAGAATCGGTGAACGCCATCGTCTCTCGTTAACCTTCACCGCGAATAATCCGCTGAACCACGTTTCCATAACAGGAGTCGGAACCCAGTTCGGCACCAGCACCTACGGCCTCGCAACGCGGGCCGGCAACATGAGAACCGTCTCAGCCATGGCAAGATTCACGTTCTGAATTGAGCCGCGAAACATGCCGAACCGACAACCACACTTACCGAGCCGCGACCGCGAGGGAGCGGTCTTCGTGCCATCGAATTGCGATACAACGTCGAAGGAATAACATCATGAAGCGCACCATAATTTTCGGACTCGTCTTTGTCCTCTCTATCGGCAATCTTCCGGCCCAGCAGTCCCCGGTCACCTTCACGACCAACACCACCCTCGTAATCATCGACGTCACCGTAAAAGACAAATCCGGCAAAGTTGTCGAAGATCTGAAGAAGAGCGATTTCGGTCTTACCGAAGACGGAAAAGCTCAGCAAATCGCCGTCTTCGACTTCCAGAAACTCGATATCGATACGCCCCCCGCACCAGTACCTGCCGTCAAACCCGGCAACGATACCAAAGCTGCGACGCCCCCCGCATCCGGCGCAAAACCCGCCACCATGACCGGAGCCATCGTTCAGAGCGCCCAGCCTGCCCCCGCCGCATCGAAGCCGGCCGCCGTCACCACCAAACCCGGCACCGCCCAGCCCATCATTCGCTATCAGGACCGTCGCCTCGTCGCCATGCTCTTCGACATGAGCACCATGGCTGTCGCTGAACAAATCCGCGTCCAGAAAACCGCCATCGATTTCATCCGCAAGGATCTCAAACCGGCCGATCTCGTCACCATCATGACCGCCACCAGCGGCCCCCTTGAAGTCACGCAGGACTTTACCGACGATAAGGACGCTCTCGAAGCCGCCGTAAAGAAATTCCATATCGGTGAAGGTTCCGACCTTGCCGACAGTCTCGGCGCCGGCGACACCTCCGACGACAACACCTTCAGCGCCGACCAGTCCGAGTTCGATATCTTCAACGTCGATAAGAAATTCACCACCATCGAAACAGCGGCCAAAATGCTGGCCAGCTTTCCCGAAAAGAAAGCCCTGATGTATTTCTCAAGCGGCATCACGCAATCGGGACAGGACAATCAGGCCGAATTGATGAAGGTGATCAACACGGCGAAGAAATCGAACGTCGCCATCTACCCGATCGATGCGCGTGGCATGACCGCCTCCGCTCCCGGTGGCGATGCCACCACCAAATCCAGCAGCGGCGCTGGCCTTTTCACCAGCGGCACAGGTTCCGGTGGCGGGCGCGGTGGCGGACGGGGAGGGGCAGCCAATGACTCCGCTCAGGAAACCCTCTCAACCCTCGCGGCCGATACCGGTGGCAAACTTTTCGCCGAAGATAACGACATCGCAGTCGGTCTCTCCCAGGCCCGCGACGACATCGGCAGCTACTATATCCTCGGCTACTACAGCACCAACTCCAAAGCCGACGGCAAATACCGAACCGTAAACGTGAAGCTTTCCCGCCCCGATGTCGCTAACGCAAAACTGGATTACCGGCACGGTTATTTTGCCGAAAAGGAATTCGGAAAATTCACTGCCGCCGATAAAGAAGATCAGCTCCAGCAGGCTCTCGTGCTCGGCGATCCCATCACGGATCTCACCCTCGCCGCTGAAGTGAACTACTTCCGGCTCGCCCGCGACCGTTACTTCGTCCCTTTCAGCGTCAAGATTCCCGGCTCTGAAATCGCGCTCGCCAAGTCGAAGGGGAATGCCAAAGCCAACCTCGATTTCATCGGCCAGATCCGCGACACGAAAGACCAGCTCCGCGGTCAGGTAGCCGACGGCATCACCATCCAGTTGGCACAGCAAACCTTAACCGAACTGAACAACCGCACCATCGCCTACGACACCGGCTTCACCGTTCCCCCCGGCTCCTACAAACTCAAGTTCCTCACCCGCGAAAATGAAACCGGCAAAATGGGAACCTACGAAACCAAGGTCGTAATTCCAGATCTCGCGGCCGACCAGCCCTCCAAAATCAAGACCAGCTCCATCGTCCTGAGTAGCCAGCGTCAGCCCCTCAAGGCCGCCGTCGGCAAGGCGGACCCGAATTCGAAAACAGCCGAATCGAGTCCTCTGGTTCAGGACGGGCAGCAGCTCGTTCCCAGCATCACCCGTGTCTTCCGCAAAGACCAGAACCTCTACGTCTATATGGAGGTCTACGATCCGACCCTCGGAGCCAACCAAACCCCAAGCGTAGCCGCGACTCTTTCGTTCTACCGGGGCAAGAATAAGATGTTCGACTCCGAGCCTGTCTATCTCAGCAGCTTCCTGCCCCAGCGAGGCCAGACCCTGCCGGTGCAATTCCAGGTGCCGCTTTCCAAACTGCCGACCGGCGTCTACACCTGTCAGATCAACCTCGTGGATGAAAACGGTCACAAGTTCGGCTTCGAGCGAGCCGAGATCAAGGTACTGCCGGCCCAAAACGCCGCGCCGGCCGCACCCAGTCCAGGTTTTTGACAAATCTATTTGGCCTGTTATCAGAACCTTGCAAAAACAAAGGCCATTTTTCACTACCCCGCCATGCTAGCGTAAGGCGAGGAAACGACTATGATATCCGCGATGAAAATAAAGGCACTTAACAACAAATTGGTTTCGTTTCTCATTTTCTTATCGGCGTGGATCGGCGTGCATCGGCGGCCATTAAACTCCTGTACTCAACAACCCCCAAACTACCCAATCTTTGTAAATAACTTTGATCGCAAGTGCTTAATTTTGTAAAAGGTTGCAAGACCTCGCGGGTTTTTCAGATTCTCCCCATATACTTATCCTGTGCACCAATTGAAGGGAAACTTTTTCATGTTGCGATCAACTTGTCTCGCATTGCTGATATTCGCCGGCCTCGCCTCTGCCGATGTGCAAACCGGAGTCGTCCGCTCCGGCGGACAGACCATTCCCGGCGCCACAGTCACAGCCGAATGCGGCACCGATAAAATCACGACTATTAGCGACGATGCGGGACGTTTTGAAATGGGCGGACTCCCCTCCACCCCCTGCAAGTACACTGTTCTGATCTTCGGCTTCGAGCCCTTGCAGAAGGAATCGGCGGCTTCCGCTACTCCTCTCGCTTTCGATCTCACCCTTCAGGGACGCGCTGAAATTCCCGTTGCTCCAGGCGCAGCCCCCAAGGTTGTCGCCCCCGCTCCCGTAACCGCGCCTCCCCCGGCGGCAGCCGCTCCAGCTGCGCCGGTTGACTTGGGCACCATGCCGAGTTTGACAGGTGGACGTGGCGGTCAGCCCAACGGACGCGGTGCCCCGGGTGCCACAGGTCGCGGTGCTCAGCCGGCCGGTGGACGCGGTGGTCAACAACAGGCGGCAAATGGCCGCGGTGCACAGCCCGCAGCAGCTGGACGTGGCGGCGGATTCCAGGCTCTCAGCCTGACACAGAATGCCGATGCTCTCGGCTCCGATTCGCCTACAGTTACTGCCGATGCCGGCGGTGGTGCCGGCGCAGGTGATGCTTTCACCGTGAATGGAACAGTCAGCCAGGGCGTTCAGGCGCAGGCTGGCGACGGCTTCGGCATGGGTGGTCCCGGCGGCTTCGGCTTCGGTGCGGGCGGACCCGGCGGACCCGGTGGACCCGGCGGCGATTTCGGCGGCGGCGGAGGTGCTCCTGCCGGCGGTGGCCGTGGTGGCGATGGCGGCGGTCGTGGTGGCCGTGGCGGTGACGGTGGCGGCGGCTTTGCCGGCGGCGGTGGCGGATTTGGCGGCCCCGCTGGTGGTGGACGCGGCGGTGGTGGTTTCGGCGGCCCCGGTGGCGGTCGTGGCGCTCCCGGTGGCCCCGGCGGTCCTGGCGGAGGTCGTGGACCCAACGGCGTGACCGCGTTCGGCAATCGCGCCGGCCGTGGACGCGGCCCGCAGTGGCAGGCCAGCGTCAATTACAATTTCGCCAACTCAGCTCTGAATGCGCGGCCCTACTCCTTCGCAACCTCAAGCATCACTCCGGTGAAGGCGGCAACAGCCAACAACGTCGGTGGCTTCACTCTGGGCGGACCGATCATGGTCCCCAAAACGAAGGTCAACATTCGAAATTCGCGATGGACTCTTGGTATGACCATCGGACGCAATCGTAACGGAGTCAATCCGACTTCGAGCCTTCCCCCGGCGGCCTTCCGTACCGGCGATTTCTCCAGTCTGCTCGGCACGACGACGATTTACGATCCTCTGACCAACACTCCGTTCACGAACAACATTATTCCCCAGAGCCGCATCAGTTCCGCGGCAACCGGCCTGCTGGCTTTCATTCCGCTTCCCACAGGCAGCGGTCTTCGGAACAACTATCAGCTCATTGCAACCAATCCGAACAACAACACCAACACGAACGCCTCCGTCATCATTCCCGTGACGACGAGGGATCGCATCAACGTCAACCTGTCGCACCAGAGCCGCAGCTCTTCGCAGGTTCAGAGTTTCGGATTCATCGACCCCAACAGCGGCAGCGGTGGCAATCTGTCTCTCTCTTACTCAAGGACCATTCGGCCTACTCTCGTGAACACCGCCAGTATCGGCGCGAACAGGAATGTAACGGAGAACCTCTCGTTCTTTTCGAACAAGACCAACGTTGCCGCGCTTCTCGGAATCAACGGTGTGCAGGCAACCCCCGCTACTTACGGGCCGCCGTCCCTGAGCTTCTCCAACTTCTCCGGCCTGAATGACGGAACACCTTCGGAAAATCACGCCACAACTTTCAATCTCAGCGATACCCTCGCATGGACGAAAGGAAAACACAGTCTTTCGTTCGGCCTCTCCGGCACCTCCCGCTACACCAACGCCCTGAGCGCAGGCAGCGCCCGCGGTTCTTTCGGCTTCACCGGCGTCAGCACCGAACAATTGGTGAACGGCGTCGCCACCACATCGATCGCCAATCCCACTGGTTACGATCTGGCTGACCTTCTCCTCGGTCTTCCGGCATCCGCCTCCGTTAATAAATATCTCAACGGTAATAACACGTTCTACTACCGCCAGAAAACCGCCGCCGCGTACGTGACCGACGACTATCGTGCCACCACCGCGCTGACCCTGAGCCTCGGGCTTCGCTGGGAATTCTTCCAGCCGCAGACTGAAAAATACGGCCACATGTCGAACGTTGAGTTCGGTCCCGGTGGCAAGCTCGCGGTCGTAACCCCCGGTTCCCAGGATTTCCTCACCGGCAATGTAACTCCGAACGGTATTATCAACCCGTATTACAAGATGATCCAGCCGCGTCTCGGTTTTGCCTGGAAGCCCTGGGCGAAGCGGGCCATTGTGTTCCGCGGAGGCTATGGCCTGGCGTTTAATGGCGGCGCTCTCGCGCAGCTCGGCAACCGCATGGCCATTCAGCCACCCTTTGTTCAGACACTCAGCCTGGCCTCGAAGACAACCCCCGGTCTTACTCTTCAAAATGGTCTGGTGGCGGCGTCGCCCCTTACAACGGTCTCCAATACCTACTCCGTCAGCCCGGATTATCGGCCAGCCATGGCGCAACAGTGGAATGCTCTCGTGCAATACACGTTCGCCCGCTCTTACGTCGCGCAGATCACCTACTCCGGCACCAAGGGCTCCGATCTCGATGTCCTGCTCGGACCCAACCGTCTGACGCCGGGCGGTTCTGTGTTGCCGTATCCAACCGCATCGTCGACAATCCAGTTCAATCAGGCGGTCGGCAGCTCAATCGCCCATTCGGGTTCCGTTCAGCTCACCCGGCGTCTGGCCCGCGGCCTTTCCGGTTCCGCCACGTACACTCTGGCGAAAGCCATTTCCGACTCGTCCATCCTTGGCAGCGGCGTGGTGCAGATCGAAAATAACATCGCAGCCGAGCGCGCCATTACCACCGACCCTCACCACAGCATACGCACCTCGTACAACTAAAAAAAATTTGCCGGCAACCAGAAGAGCCAGTTTTACTGGAACGTCATTCGCGGCTGGCAGCTTCAGGGCTCCTACAGCCTGACTTCGGGAACTCCCTTCACCGCGACCGTTGCGGGCGATCCTTCCGGTACGGGTATCGTCGGTTCGGCGCGAGCCAACGCAACCGGCCAGCCGGTAAAGAACGGTGTTGGTTTCTTCAATCCCGCGGCGTTCACCACGGTTGTGCCTGGCACTTACGGTAATGCCGGACGCAACACGATTCCAGGCATCTGGAATTTCTCGCTCAACGCCGAAATGCAACGCTCCTTCCGGATCGGCGAACGGCACAGACTGCAGCTGACGTTCCAGACCAACAACCCGCTGAATCATCCGACGACAACGGGCATCGTGACCCAGATCGGGTCCGCGACTCTGATTCCGGGTACGCCGTCTTCATACGGCCAGATGCGCAGCGTGAGCGCCCAGGCGAGGTTCACGTTCTGATGCGAACCACCAACTACGCAACTCCAGAGGGGACAAGCATGATGAAAAAAGCAACTATATTCGGTCTCGTGTTCTGCCTGTCGTTCGGAAATATTCAGGCACAACAGGGCGGCGCACCGGTGACATTCACCTCCAACACGACCCTCGTCGTCATCGATGTCAGCGTCAAAGACAAGAGCGGCAAGGTCATGGAAGATCTCAAAAAGGGAGATTTCGTCGTGACCGAGGACGGTAAGACCCAGCAGGTCGCAGTGTTCGATTTCCAGAAGCTCGATATCGAGACTGCTCCCCCGGTTCCGGCAACCAAACCCGATACCAAGACACCTGCCTCCATGAGCGCGGCCATCGTCCAGACCGCTCAGCCAGCCCCTGTCGCCAAGGCCTCCGCGCCCGCCCCGGCCGCGGTGGAATCCAAGCCAGGCACCGCAAAACCACTCATCCGCTATCAGGACCGCCGTCTGGTGGCCATGCTCTTCGACATGAGCACCATGCTCATTCCCGATCAGATTCGCGTTCAGAAAACCGCCATCGACTTCATCCGCAACGGCCTCAAACCGGCCGATCTCGTCACAATTCTCACCACCACTTCAGGCCCGCTCGAAATCTCCCAGGATTTTACCGATGATAAGGACGCCCTCGAAGCCGCGATCAAGAAGTTCCGCATCGGTGAAGGCAGCGACCTCGCCGGCAGCGCCGGAGCCGGCGACGCCGCCGACGACAACACCTTCAGTGCCGACCAGTCGGAATTCGACATCTTCAACGTCGATAAGAAACTGACCACCATCGAAACCTCCTGCAAGATGCTGGCAAGCTTCCCGGAAAAGAAAGCCCTCATGTACTTCTCGGGTGGCATTTCGCAGTCGGGAACCGATAACCAGGCCGAGCTCCTGAAAGCCGTTAACGTCTGTAAGAAGTCCAACGTGGCCATCAACCCGATCGACGCTCGCGGCATGACAGCGTCGGCGCCCGGTGGTGACGCCAGTTCCGCTTCCAGCTCCGGCAAAGGCCTCTTCACCGCCGGTGGCGGTGGCCAGGGCGGCGGTGGACGCGGCGGCGCGGCCAACGACAGTTCCCAGGAAACTCTCTCCACCCTTGCATCCGACACCGGCGGCAAGCTCTTCGCCGAAGACAACGACCTCACCGTCGGTCTCGCGGCGGCTCGCGACGATATCGGCAGCTACTACATCCTTGGCTACTACAGCACCAACGGCAAGACCGACGGCAAGTACCGCACCGTCTCTGTGAAGCTGTCGCGGCCCGACGGCTCTTCCGCGAAGATGGACTACCGCCACGGCTACTTCGCCGAAAAAGACTTCGGCAAATTCACCGCAGCCGATAAGGACGACCAGCTCCAGCAGGCCCTGATTCTCGGCGATCCCATCACCGATCTCAGCCTGGCTGCCGAAGTGAACTACTTCCGCCTAGCCCGCGACCGCTACTTCGTGCCCCTCAGCGTGAAGATTCCCGGCTCGGAAATCGCTTTGGCAAAATCCAAGGGCAATGCCAAAACGGAGCTCGATTTCATCGGCCAGCTGCGCGACAACAAAGATCAGATGAGGGGCCAGGTGGCCGATACCATCACCATCCAGCTCGCCCAGTCGTCACTGACGGAACTGAACAACCGGACCATCGCCTATGACACGGGCTTCACTGTTCCCCCAGGCTCCTACAAGCTGAAGTTCCTGACTCGTGAAAACGAGACCGGCAAGATGGGAACCTACGAACGCAACTTTGTGATCCCCGACCTCGCCGTGGAACAGGCCACAGCCATCAAGACCAGCACCATCGTTCTCAGCAGCCAGCGCCAATCGACCAAGGGCGCTCTCGCCAAGGCGGACCCGAACAGCAAAGTCTCCGAGGCCAATCCCCTGGTCGAAGACGGCCAGCAGCTGGTTCCCAGCATCACTCGCGTCTTCCGCAAAGACCAGAACCTGTTCGTCTACATGGAGGTCTACGATCCCACGCTCGGAGCCGATCAGAAGCCCAGCGTAGCCGCCATCCTGACCTTCTTCCGCGGCAAGAACAAGATGTCTGAATCGCAGCCGGTAAGGCTGGATACGTTCATCCCTCAGCGCGGTGCGACGCTGCCCGTGAAGTTCCAGGTGCCGCTGTCGGGCCTCCCGACCGGTGTGTACACCTGCCAGATCAACCTCATCGACGAGAACGGACACAAGTTCGGTTTCCAGCGCGCCGAGATCAAGGTTCTGCCCGCGGCCGGCGCCGCCGCTCCGGCAGCTGCTAAGCCCGGCTTCTAGACCATCGGTAATACAACCGCCGACAATACCGCGCCAGCCCGCAAGGTCAACTTGCGAGTTGGCGCGTACTGTCGCATACTGTTCCCTTGGAGCAGACGAACAGAATCCGGGCGTTCTTCGGAGCGGGCTTTGCCGTTCTGCTCGGAGTCGGCATAGCCGCCGTCTTTCAGACCTTCGTCTGGGAGAGCAGCGCCGCGGTTGTCTCCCGAACCTACGAGACTCTGAATCGGCTGGATGGCATCGCGTACTCGTCCAAAGCCGCTGAGGCAGCGGCTCTCCGCTTCGCCTCCACTGCGGACGTCAAGGCTGCGGAAGAGTGCCGCTCGGAACTCTCCGCTGTGCGCGGACTGCTCGCCGCGCTGAACGGCTCCTCCGTGGAAGGGCCGGCCTTCCAGAGCCTGAAGAGCCGCCTCTCGGAGCTCCTCGACGTTCAGTACGTGAGCGTCGGCGCCGTCCTCGAATCTCCCGTCGCAGCCACTGTAGCTCGTGTCATGACCGCTCGCGACGCGTCCGGCGCGCGCACGCAGCTCCAGACTGCCATCGACAGCCTGCGCATCGAAGCTCGCCAGATGCTGGATGAGCGCATCGCCTATCAGGCGGCGACATCCGCCAGAGCGCGTCGGCTGTTCCTGACGTCCGGGATCATCTGCTCGATCCTCATCATCGTGGCCGGCTGGCAGTTCTCCCTGGACCTCGGTCATCGGGAACGCTTCGGACGCGCCCGCGCTCTCCGCACGGAGAACTACCGGCAGGCCGTGGAACTGGCTACCGACATGGTCGTGCGCCTCGACATGCAGGGGCGCTTTACCTACTGCAATCCCGCGGCGCTTCAGCTCCTGCATTACGGCGAGCAGGAGGTCATCGGCCGCTCGTTCAGCAAACTGGTCAGGCTCGATATGCGCCGCGAAGTGGAGCGCTTCTACCTCAGACAAGCGGCACGCAAGCGAAAGACGAGCTATCACGAGTTCCCGATCGTAGATGGACACGGACGTGAACGCTGGGTAGGACAGAACGTGCAGACCCTCACCGAGGACGACAGAGTAGTCGGGTTTCAGGCCATCGCGCGCGACATCACCGAACGCAAGCGGATCGAAGCGGACCTCGCCACCGCGCACTCCTTCACCCGGCGCATGGCGGCCACCGCTCCCGGCATCCTCTACGTGTTCGATCTGGTAGAGCGCAGGACCATATACGCCAACCGCGAACTAGCGGTGGTCCTTGGATACAAACCCGAAGAGGGCGGCGACTTCGACCAGATCGCGATGCGTCTCTTCCATCCCGACGACCTTTCCGCGCTGCGCCAGCACCACGAAACCCTCCGCCGCGCCCGCGACGGCGACATCCAGCGCATCGAATACCGGGCCCGCCATGCCGATGGAAACTGGGTGTGGCTGTCGGCATGGGAGTCGCCCTTTGCCCGCGACGCCGACGGCCGCGTCACACAGGTTGTCGGTACAGCTCAGGACGTGACCGCGCACAATGCGGCGCGCGAACGCCTCACCTGGCAGGCCAACTACGACACGTTGACACGGCTGTCAAACCGTCAGCATTTCTGGACGCGTCTCCAGAGTCTCCTTCGCCGGGCCAGCATGGAACACACCCCGGTTGCCCTGTGCCTGTTCGATATCGACCTGTTTAAGGACATCAACGACCAGTTCGGGCATTCCGCCGGCGACGAAGTCCTCGAAGCCATCGGCACCATCGTCCGGAGCGAGTTGCGCTCCGAAGACGCCAGCGGCAGGCTTGGCGGAGACGAGTTCTGCTTCGTGCTCCCCAACGTGGATCAGGATGAGGCTGCGCGGCTGGCTGAACGAATCCGCGAGCGGCTCAACACCATGGCCTTCGGGATGAGTGGCGCGGGTGTTCCTTTCACCGCCTCCGCCACCTTCGGCGTCGCCGCCTGGCAGCACCACATGGGAGCCCGGGAACTCATGGAAGCGGCCGATCGCGCCCTGTATCGGGCGAAGGCGTCCGGCCGAAACCGCGTCTGCGTCGACGTCTGATCTCTACTGCTCCCAACGCCGCAGCGCCGGAGAGAGCAGCGCGATGATCGCAACCACCGTAATGGCCGCCACACCGCCCCCTGCCACGCTGAGCACCGGCCCGAACCAGGCGGCAGTCCAGCCGGATTCCGCAGCGCCCAGCGAATTCGAGCAGTTGATGAAGATGCTGTTGACGGCCATAACGCGCCCGCGCACGTAATCCGGCGTCTTGGTTTGCAGCACCGATTGCCGCAGCACGACGCTCACATCGTCAAAGGCGCCAGTGAGGGCGAGCATCGCGCACGACAGCAGGATCGAGCGCGACAGGCCAAAGCCGATTGTCGCCAGCCCGAAACCGGCGACGCTCCACAGCAACACCGGCCCCGCGCGCCGAATGCGCGGCGAATGGGCCAGGGTAACCGCCATCAGGATCGCTCCCACCGATGGCGCCGCCCGCAACCATCCGAGAGCGCGCGGCCCGGCATGCAGGATATCCACCGCGTAGATCGGCAGCAGCGCCGTCGCACCTCCGAAGAGATAGGCGAACAGGTCCAGCGAGACGGCGGACAGGATCAGCTTGTTGTCGCGTATGAACCGCAGGCCTTCGAGCGGCGATCCTGTTTGCACCGGGTGCCTGCGCTCGAAAGTGAGGCCGGAGAGGCAAAGGAAGACAACCACTGAGCACACCGCCTGGACGGTGTAAACCACACGGCTTCCCGTCATCGCCAGCAGGATTCCGGCCAGAGCAGGCCCCCCGACGTTGGCGGACTCGAATATGGTGGCGTTCCACGTGATGGCATTCGAAAGAGCCGCCGGCGGCACCACCTCCGGCAGCACTGCTCCCCGGATCGGCATCTGGAAAGTGCGGGTGACCGCGATCAGGAACAGACAGGCGTAGATCCCCGGAACGCCCTGAATACCCGCCGCCAGCAACGCGGACGCCAGTACCGTGAGGCATTGCGCCACCAGCATGATCATGCGCCGGTTATAGCGGTCCGCCAGGTGTCCGGCGAGGATGGCGAAGGCGAACGACGGCACAACCTGTACGAACCCCACCGCGCCCAGCACCCTGGCTGAGTGCGTCTGGAGGTACAAGTCCCAACTGACCGCCACGGACAGCATTTGCAGGCCGAGGTTCGAGAGGGCGTTACTCGACAGCAGCAGGCGGTAATCGCGGGAGCGAAAGGCGGCGTAGGCGTCCAATTCAACAGGATCGCCTATGGTCCTCCGCCGTCGCCTGGCGGAGGCCATCGGCGATCATAGGAGCGATATGCTCATCGTTCACGTTCACGTTCAGGTCAAGCCGGGGCAAGAGGACGCCTTCGTGGCAGCGACGCTGGAAAACGCCCGCAACAGCGTCCAGGAGCCGGGAATTGCCCGCTTCGATGTGATTCGCGAGACGGCGGATAGGTCCCGTTTCGTGCTGGTTGAAGTCTACCGGAGTCCCGAAGCCGCCCTCCGGCACAAGGAAACCGCCCATTATGCGGCCTGGCGCGATGCCGTAGCGGATATGATGGCGGCGCCGCGCAATGGCGTCAAGTACGAGAACCTCTTTCCGGCCGATGAGGGCTGGTAGGTGCGGTTCGAGTTCGCAACCGCGGGTCGGATCATCTTCGGACCCGGCACCATTGCCGAACTGGGTCCGCTTGCGAGGGCGATAGGAAGGCGAGCCTTCGTCGTTACGGGCAAGGACAAGATCCGCCATGCCGGCGCCATCAACGATCTGGAGGGTGCGGGTTTAGGGTGTACGCTGTTCGGCATTGCCGGTGAGCCAACCGTCGAAGCGGTTCGCGAGGGCGCGGAGCTGTTCCGGAGTTCCGCCTGTGAATTGCTGATCGCGATCGGAGGCGGCAGCGCCATCGACGCGGGTAAGGCGATTGCGGCGCTCGCGGCAAATCCCGGCGACGTTCTGGATTACCTCGAAGTGATCGGCAAAGGACGCCCGCTGTCGGCGCCGCCATTCCCGATGCTGGCTGTTCCGACCACGGCGGGCACCGGATCCGAAGTGACCCGGAATGCCGTATTGGGTTCTCCGGAACATGGCGTGAAGGCGAGCCTCCGCAGCCCGATGATGCTGCCACGCGTCGCCATCGTCGATCCTCTCCTGACCGTCGGCCTGCCGCCGGCGATTACGGCAAGCACCGGTCTCGACGCGCTCACCCAACTCATCGAGCCGTACGTGTGCCTGAAGGCGAATCCGATGACGGATGCACTGTGCCTCGATGGCCTGGGGCAAGTGAAGAAGAGCCTGGCAAAGGCATACGAAGACGGTGCGGATGCGGCAGCCCGGGCGGGCATGTCGTATGCGAGTCTTTTGGCCGGGTTGGCACTGGCGAACGCCGGCCTCGGTGTCGTCCACGGCTTTGCCGCCCCAATCGGGGGTATGTTCCAGGCTCCCCACGGTGCGGTATGCGCCGCGATTCTGCCCTGGGGGATCGATGCAAATCTCCGGGCAATCCGCGCGCGCGATCCGGAGAATCCCGCTTTGGATCGCTACCGTGAGATTGCCCGCCTGCTGACGGGCGACCCGGAAGCGATTCCCGAAGATACCGCGGAGTGGACGAGGCAACTGGTTCGCCGGCTGGGCATTCCGCCGCTCCGGGAGTACGGTATGGCTTCCGCCAATATCCCGGATGTCGCGGCGAAGGCCGCCCGCGCCAGCAGCATGAAAGCCAACCCCGTGGAACTGAATGCCGCTGAGTTGAAACAGATTCTGGAGGGTGCAATTTGAGCATCGGCATGGAGATACAGATTGTGGAGGCCAATGCGGCCGACGTGCCCGTGATCCTGGATTTGATTCGTGGGTTGGCGGAATACGAAAAGCTGAGCGATCAGGTCGCCGCCACCGAGGAGAAGCTGCGCAGTACCCTGTTCGGTCTGCGTCCGGGGCCCGATGTCCTGCTCGCCTACGCCGGCGAGGAATGCGTGGGTTTTGCACTGTTCTTCGCCAACTACTCCACCTTCCTCGCGAAACCCGGGATCTTTCTGGAGGATCTTTACGTCAGGCCGGAATGGCGGGGGAAGGGAATCGGAACGGCTCTGCTGCGCCGGATCGCAGCCATCGCCCGCGAGCGCGATTGCGGCCGTCTGGAGTGGGAAGTCCTCGACTGGAACGAGCCGTCAATCGGCTTCTACAAGAGCCTTGGGGCCGTTCCGATGGATGGGTGGACGAAGTACCGGCTTACCGGCGATTCCCTGCAAAAACTTGCGGCGGCCCACGAAGAATCGTGACCCGCCGCGTGAGTTCGAACCTGTTGAATTGATTAAGCTTTCGCGCGGGGAGCAAAATTCAGCGACGCTGAATTCATGCAGTACCGGAGGCCGGTCGGCCTTGGGCCGTCGTCGAAAACATGGCCCAGATGTCCGTCGCAACGGGTGCACACCACTTCGGTGCGGACGGAACCGAAGCTCCGGTCCACATGCTCGGTCACGTTCTCCTTCGCCAGAGGCTGGTAAAAGCTCGGCCAGCCGGTGCCGGATTCGAACTTGGTCCTGGAATCGAACAGGGGGGTTCCGCAGCAAACGCAGGAATAGATGCCGTCTTCGTGATTATTCCAGTACTTGCCGCTGAACGCGTATTCGGTGCCGGCTTTGCGCGTAACGTCAAACTGCTCCGGATCCAGTTGCTTGCGCCATTCGGCGTCGCTCTTGACGATCTTCTGTACTTCCATGACATCCTTTCTCTTGCCGGTCCCGTCGAAATCCACAATCCGTACAGTCTTGGCTCCGCCGGCTGACTTTTCGGCCGCGACCGCCAGTGCCACGCACGCTCCGGCGCCCACGGTAGCCAGAAAACCACGGCGTGTTGACGATGAAATGTGTAGTGTTCGCATGATTATTTCTTGTACACCTCGGGATAAGTCTTTTTCAGGGCGTCGATTTTGGGCAGATCCATGGCTACGATATAGCCATCGGTCGGGTTGCGGTCGAGATAGTGCTGATGGTGCGATTCCGCCGCATAGAAACCCTTCAGCGCCTCGACTTTCGTCACCACCGGCTTGCGAAACACCTTATTGTCGTTCAGTGCCTTGATGTACTGTTCGGCGATGGTTTTCTGGGCGTCGTTGCCGTAGAAGATTTCCGACCGGTACTGCGGCCCTACGTCGTTTTCCTGGTAGTTCAGCATGGTCGGGTTGTGCGCCACCGAAAAGTAAATCTTTAACAAATGACCGTAGGTAATCACCGAAGGATCATAGGTGATCTGAATGGATTCGGCATGACCCGTCTTGCCGGTGCTCACGGTTTCATACTCCGCCGTCTTCTTGTCGCCGCCGGCATAGCCGACAGTCGTATCAGTGACACCTTTTACGTGTTCGAAAACGCCCTGCATGCCCCAAAAACAGCCGCCGGCCAACACGGCCACGGCTTTGGGCGAACCTGCCGGAGCGAGTTGCTCATCAGGGGGATCGGGAAAACCCGCACCCATCAGGCTGAGCGCGAACGCCGGAATCATCACACTGCAAACAAGAAACTTACGGTTCAAATTGACCTTCATTGGACCCTCTGCTCTATATTACGCGAAACCAGCCGGTTCGGTTATGGTCTCCCTGCCTGGAATAACGCAGGATCGTCAAAGGCTATTCCGTCGTTAGCCGAGACGGTCGACAATCTCATCGAGCCAACGCTCGTGTTCAGGCTTCATGAGAACCGACCGGAGGCAGAGAATCTCTCCCTCGTCTCCATGGTAACTCTCTCCGAAGTAGTGGGCAGGCAGCCTGGTCAGCGCGAGATGCAGATCTCTCGATGCCGCGCGGTCGAAGTAGTCCTGAGACATCGCTGATGCCGCCGCCACCGAATCCGCGCGCGGAGCCCAAACGACTATATCGAGTTCGGGGGCGAACGGCACAACCCAGCGGGGATCCTGCCCGAGACGCTGTGCAAGCTCCAGCGCCGCGGCGCGCGACGAAGTCAGACCTTTCGCAAACTCTCCACCGGGCGCCAACGGCAGCAGACGCTGGGTCGCCCAGAGCGCCACAGCGGATGCGCCCGGCCTGGAACATTCCAGGCTGATCTCCCCTAGGTGCAGGTCCTTCGACGAGAAATACGTGTATGGCGAATCGTGCCGGTAAAGGCGGCCGACGGTCTGGTCGCGGAACATCACGCAGCCGCAGCCATAAGGCTGCAGCCCATGCTTATGTGGATCGATCACAACCGAATCGGCCTGTTGAATGCAATCGAAGGCCGCCCGCGTCGAAGCGGTCAGATTATCCGCCAGCGTGAAGTATCCCCCGTAAGCGGCATCGACATGCACGCGAAAGCCAAACTTCTCCCGCAGTTGAAGAATCGCGGGCAAGTCATCGATAGAACCAGTTCCGGTGGAGCCCAGCGTCGCCACCACGCATCCGATATCTCCCTTCGTGGCTCGTTGCTCAAGAGCTTCGCAATCCATACCGCCGGTTGAATTCGTCGATATGGCCTCGAAAGGCAATTGCAAGACGCCGCTGATTCGCTGGTGAGTATAGTGCGCGCCAGCCGACGCTACAACGGTCTTACCGGGTTGCAGCCGGCCAGCCACCCACAGCGCTTCGAGGTTCGCCATCGTGCCGCCGCCGGTCAAATGACCCAGGCAGTCATTCCAGCCGAACATCGCGGCAAGCTGCGCTACAGCCTCTTTCTCCATAGCGGAACTGGCCCGGCCCCCATCCAGAGCGTGGTTGTTGGGGTTGATCCACGTCGCCAGCGCGTATGCGGCGCGAGCCACCGGATGTGGCGGTTTCAGCATCTGGCCGGCGTAAAGCGGGTGGAAATACGGATAGTTGTCGCGCAGCCTTTCGGCGGCTTCGAGTAACACGGGTCGAACGCCATCGAGCGCAGGTGCCTGCGATTCGAATTCCGGCAGTTTGGCGAAGCCGGCGTCGAGATGACGCAACGCTTCGACCAATGCTTCAAGCGAAGTACTTTCGAGATGCTTCAAGTTCGCATTATGGCTTAGCCGGGGTGGTCTTCTCCGCAGGCGCCGCTTTACGGACCGTTGCGGAGCAGGCGGGAGCCGGAGCCACAACGCTCATCCGGTCAGCCGGCGCGGGCGCAAACTGACGACCCTTCGGCCAGAGATTAGGCATAGACACCGGTTTTCCCGGGGCGACCGCGTTCAGGAGCGGGATGGAGCATATCGCCGGTGCCGGAGGGAACGTGAGAGTTTTTGGAGGCGGTAGTGGCGTCACGACCGCCGAGGGCGCACTCACTTCGACGCTGGAGCTGTTGTCCGGTGGTGGCGGAGCAGTTGCGGCATCCTGACAAAAAACCGGGACGCAGGTCAGGGCAAGAAGAACCAGTGTCGATCGCATATTCCTTCGACTCCTTCCTCTACAAATAGTAACTCCATTTTCCGGGAGATAGAATCAAAAACAATGCTGAACGAGGAAACAAGCCCAGTTGGGCCGCCGGTAACCGGTCCGGAGGCGAAGTGGCCTGTGCCGATCACCATTACCGGTCGCCACGTTGTCGTGGAGCCGCTGAACCCCGCCAATCATGCCGATGCCCTTTGGGAAGGTTGCGGCGGCGCTGCAAACCACGACCTCTGGCGCTACATGCACAGCGGTCCCATGGATAATCGTGACGCGTTCGATGCGTATCTTTCGAACAAGGCGGCATCGGTCGACCCGATGTTCTTCGCATTCATAGATCAGTCGACGGGCAAAGCCGGGGGCCATGCAGCTTATATGCGGATCGATGCCGCGCAGCGTGTAATCGAGGTAGGGTCGATTGTTTACGCGAGGGCATTTCAGCGGACCCGCGCAGCCACAGAAGCCATGTATCTGATGGCCCGCCATGTTTTTGAGGAGCTCGGCTATCGCCGCTACGAATGGAAGTGCAACGTTCTGAACGATGCCTCGCAACGGGCCGCACAGCGCCTCGGCTTTGCGTTCGAAGGCGTCTTCCGCCAGCACATGATCGTGAAAGGCCGGAGCCGCGATACCGCCTGGTACGCCATGCTCGATACCGAATGGCCCGCCCGCAAAGAGGCCTTTGAGCGCTGGCTGGCGCCCGGCAACTTCGATAATTTCGGCCGGCAAAAGACCCGGCTGGGCAATCGTTAGGGCGTCAGGAGCGTCTTTCAATCAATGACGCGGATCGAATTTTGGAACTTTGACGGCGACTTCCCCGCAATAGCGACAGACGCGAGCATGTTAAAGAGCCCAGAGCGCGATATCGACTTACTGACGCGCTTCCGGGCGGGCGATCGGGATGCGTTCACGCTGCTTTACCGCGCGCACGAGGCCGCCATCTTCCGTTTTGCCACGCTGATGACCGGCGACCCGGCGAAAGGCGCGGAGGTCACGCAGGATGTTTTCGTGTGGCTCATCCATCATGCGGAAAAGTTCGATCCCGCGCGGGGAGAGCTTGGTTCCTTCCTGATGGGCGTTGCGCGGAAATTTCTCCAGCGCCGCCGCGGGGAGGAACTCCGCTGGGCCCCGCTCAATGAAACAGCGCTGGCGGCCGTTGAGAACGATTGCAGCGAAGCGCATCCCGATTCCGAGAATCTGCGGGGCGCAATTCTTGCGCTGCCGGAAAAATATCGCGAGGTTGTGGTGCGCTGCGATCTCGAAGAGAAAAGTTACGAAGAGGCGGCGGATGCGATCGGATGCGCTGTGGGCACAGTCCGGTCCCGCCTGCACCG
>JAICJH010000037.1 GCA_025928545.1 Bryobacteraceae bacterium
GCTGGCCGCGGCCGGCTTCCGGGACACGCTGCTGGATGGCGGAGGGGACATTCTCGCTTCGGGCACGAATAACGGGCAGCCGTGGACGCTTGGGATTCAGGACCCGCGCAGGGAGCACGGCGAAATACTTGGCGTGACGCGCATTTCGGGAATGGCGCTGGTGACCTCTGGGGATTATGAACGATTCCGAGTTGTGAACGGAGTTCGTTATCACCACATCATCGATCCGCGGACGGGTTGGCCGGCGAAGGCTTCGATTTCGGTCAGCGTGCTTTCGAAGACGGCCGAGCAGGGAGTTGTGATCGGCAAGGGAATCTTCATGCTGGGTCCGGAAAAAGGGCTGGCGCTGGCGCGAGCGCAGGGAGTGGAGGCGATGGTGATCGATCCGGATCAGCGGGAGTATTTCACTGAGGGATTCCGGCGGCTTTATGTGGCCGCCGATGCGCACCGATAAAAGCGGATAAACGAAACGCAGGCGAAGTTGTGGCATGGCTTGTGGCCGGGAGCGTTTTGTTTAGGGGTTTCGCATCGTTTTTCAGGCGGCGATTGACGGCGGGTCGTCCTTTTCGAGGGGCGCCGGCACGGGCTCGGATTGCGGGATGAGAAACGAAACCAATTCCGTTGTAAGTTCCTGTTTCGCAGGCGCTTCCGGTTCGCTGAGCCGGCGGGCACGCAGCGCGAGAAGCTGTTTGAGGGCCTGCTGGTAGTTGCGCTGCGCGGCGTTGATGCGGCGGTTCAGACGGTCGAAGGCTGCCTGGGAACGGAGATAGACGAGGCCGAGCGATTCGGAGTCGGTTTCGATGAAGCCGCGCTCCCAGACGCACGCGTCGATGGTTGCATAGCGACGGCAGAGCCACTCCGAGCGGATGAGCATGTCGACGAGGCTGCGTTCTTCGGGCAGGGTGGGTACGAAGCGCGCGTAGAATTCGGCGGAGAGTTCGTCGTGCTCGGGTTGAGATTCGCAGCGGATGACTTCGGATTTCGCGTCGATTCCGGTTTTGAGGGCGTTTTGGGATGAGGCGGCTTTGCCCTCGGCGGTGCGGGGGCCGGTACATTTTTCAGCGTTGCGGCGATTGGCGGTGATTTGGGCTTCTGTAGCCATGGGGGTTCTCCTGAGCGGAAAGTAGCATGGGCGGGAAGCGGGGATTATGCGGAAATTTTGTTATGTTGTTGAGGGCAGGGGAAATAAAATGTTTATTGGGTACTTTACGAACCAAAATTAGCCCTGGCGGGATGCGGTAAAACCCAAAATGGCCGCCGATGCACGCCGATGCACGCCGATCAGGCCTTTGTTTTCGGGCATGCGTTTTTCAATATACTGGGCGGCTTTGGTAGTGGGTCAGTTTGAAAGTTGAATTTCAGTCCAGACCGATTTGCAGGAATACGGCATCGAGCCATTGTTTGGCCTCGAGCGGTGTGTTTGCTGGTGGTTTTCTTACTCCGGCATCTGCGCCCAGAGAGATGGCCGCATCGAGAACTTTCTCACGCGCCGCTGAAACGGCTATGATCTTAGGGCCGGCCTTGCTTGTTGTTAATGCACGAATCAAGTCCATACCGCTTACTAATGGCATGAATACGTCGATGATGGCTAGCGCGATCTCGGGCCCGTGCTTATCCAGCAGGTCCTGTGCTGCCCTTCCGTCTTTTGCCCCTAAAACCAAATAGCCTCGATCTGCAAGGATGTTGGTCAGCTCGGAAAGAAAAGCGGGATCATCGTCTGCAATTAATACAAAGCGCTGGCCCCCAGGTAGCCTTTCCATGCCATAACCCTATCATGCCCGCTCAAGCAAAGATCACGACAGTCACGATACTCATCTCCGGGTCCGGCTTATCGGAAAACCGATCATGGCCGATTCACGCCGATTCAAGCCGATAAATTCAGCGCATTTTGGGGAAATGTTGGGGGCTTAAAAAGTGAGTACTGTCGAAATGCAAACTCTATTTGGTTTGTTTTGCTTGACTTGCAAAAAAAGTGGGTCTGGCGCTCGGGGGTGGTCTGTTAGATTTCGGTCATGGATAGCTCTCGTGAGCGCAGGAAGAACGAACCGTCCACAGAGACGGAAAGCGGAGATTTACTGGAAGCCGTTAAATCGGCGATTGTACACATTCAGAACCGGCTGAGCAAAGACGGTGGAGAGAAGGGCTCTGTCACCGACCTGGTTCGGCTTTTGCAGTTGCGGAAAGAACTCGAGGAGGATTCGCCGCGGCATATCAGCGCGCGGTGGATCGACGAATGCCGGACCTCGACCGATTAATCCAGCACTCGCCGCTGCCGAGTCAAAAGAGGTTTCACGACTCCGAGGCCCGGTTTAAGGGATTCTCGGGGCCGATCGGATCGGGAAAGAGCCAGGCTCTTTGCCACGAAGCGATCCGGCTTTCATTTCAGAATCCGGGACGTACGGGACTGATCGGGTCGCCGACGTATCCGATGCTCCGGGATTCCACGCTGACATCGTTACTGGAAATTCTGGAACGAAACAATCTGCCGTTCGACTTGAACAAGGCGGACAACGTTCTGGTAATGCGGGATACCACATCACGGATACTGCTGCGGTCGCTCGAAGATTTCGACCGGTTGCGCGGCACGAATCTGGCGTGGTTCGGACTGGACGAACTCACTTACACGCAGGAAGGAGCGTGGCTGCGGCTCGAAGGCAGGCTGCGCGATCCGCAGGCGACAAGAAGGTGCGGCTTCGCGGTCTGGACGCCGAAGGGTTTCGACTGGGTGTACAGGAAGTTCATTTCGCATCCAGTGGAAGGTTATGAGGCGATTCAGGCGCAGCCGTACGAAAACCGGTTCCTGCTGGAGCAGGTACCGGATTTTTATGAACGGCTGAAGTCGAGCTACGACGAGAATTTCTTCCGGCAGGAAGTGCTGGGAGATTACCTGAACGTGCGCGGAGGTCTGGTGTATCACGCGTTCCGGCGGGAACAGAATGTGGAGCCGGTGGAGGCCGTGCCAGGCATTCAGTTGCTGTGGACGCTGGATTTCAACGTGGTCCCGCTGTGTTCGCTGGTCGTACAGAAGGTGCGGGACGAAATACGGGTGCTGGATGAAATTGTGTTGCGCAGGGCAACAACGGAGCAGGCATGTGGAGAGTTCGAGAGGAAATTCGGATTGCCGCGGGGCGGCGTGGTGGTGTATGGGGATGCGAACGGAGCAGCGACGCACACTGCCTCGGAATTCACGGATTACGGGGTGATTCGGAAGTACTTTCACGAACGCGGCGTGAGAGTTCAGTTTCGGGTTCCGAAGTCGAATCCTGCGGTCAGAGACCGGGTGGGACTGGTGAATGCGAAGCTTTGCAACGCGCGGGAGGAAGTGAGCATGATCGTGTCCCCGCGCTGCAAGGAGCTGATTGACGATTTCGAGCAGGTGGCTTATGAGGAAGAGTCGACTCAGATCGACAAGAACAAAGACCGGCGGAGGACACACGCATCCGATGCGCTGGGTTATCTGGTGTGGCAGGAATGCCAGCGTGCGGACACGGTAGGTGAACGGGGACAGAGGTTGATATGAAGGCGATAAGCGGCGGGAAAGGGAATAGGCATGAATCAGCATCTTGAGCAGGAACATCCGGATTACGCGGAGCGGTCGCGCATGTGGCGACGTTATCGCGATCTGTATGCGGGCGGGGAACGGTTTCGGCTGAACGCTGGGGAGTATCTGGTGCGGCGGTTGAGAGAGCCGCTCGACGTGTATCACGAACGGCTGGCGCGCGTGTTCTACGAGAATTACGTGGGGTCGATTGTGGACTGGTACGCGGCGACGCTGATGCGGGAAGAGCCGGTGATCGATCTGACGGAGGGGCGGGGAAAGTCGCGGGACTTTTTCGGCGAGTTTGTGCAGAACTGCGACCGGCGGGGAACGACGCTGACGCAGTTCTTCCGGCAGCAACTGACGGAAACGCTGGTGTGCGGCAAGTCCTATGTGGCGGTCGATTTTCCCGGAGTACGCGGGGCGGCGGGGCCGGCACGTTCGCGGGCGGAGGAAGACGAGCTTGGCCGAAGCCGGGCTTACCTTGTCAGTTACACGGCGGATGAGGTCATCAACTGGAGTTACGACGATTGCGGGGAACTGGAATGGCTGGTGATCCGCACGTCCTGCCTGAAGCAGGACGATGTTCAATCGCACGGCTGGACGAAGGCCACGCGCTGGATTTACTACGACCGCGAGTATTACGAGATCTACGAGCGGAACAAAGAAATCGAGCTGGTGGAGCGTGGGAAGCACGGGTTTGCGGGGATCGGGAAAGTGCCGGTTTATGAGTTGCAGGTGAGCGAGGGGCTTTGGCTGACGAACAAAGCGGCGTCGCTGCAACTGGAGCATTTCAATAAATCGAATGCGCTCGGATGGGCGCTGACAATGGGGTTGTTCGCGATGCCGGTGATTTATTCCGCAAAAGAGTGGAGCCAGATTGTGGGAGAGAGCTACTACATCCAGCTGGCGCCGGAAGACAAATTCGGATGGGCGGAGCCGGACGGCAAGGTCTATCAGATCGCGGCCGACAATCTGAACCGTTTGAAGGATGAGATTTACCGGGTGTGTTTCCTGATGCAGCAGGCGGGGGAGAGTGGCGGGGCGGTTCAATCCGGACTGAGTAAGCAGTGGGATTTCGCAGTCACGCAGGAAATCCTGAGCGCATACGGGGACATTGTGAAAGATGCGATGCGGAACATCCTGAATGGGGTGGCGGCGGCCCGGCAGGACGATATGAAGATCGACGTGGTCGGGATGGATTCGTTCGATATTACGGACTTCAGCACGGAGGCGGCCGAGGCCCGGAGTCTGCTGGATTTGGGGATTGAATCGCCGACGCTGAAGAAACAGATTCAGAAGCGGGTCGCGCTGAAGTATGTGTGCGATGCGCGGCAGGATGTTAAGGACCGGATTGCGGAGGAGATCGACGCAAGCCTGTAGAAGACTTTGACAACTGATGAAGTGGGAAAGACAAGGAGAGTTATGGAAGAACCGGATGTACAGACGATCGTGCAGCAGGCGATTAACGAATATATGAGGCAGGATTCCGCAAAACGGGAGCCGGCTTACAAGACGGAACTGGCGGAAGAGCGTCGGCGCCGGGAGCAGCTGGAGAAGCGGCTCAACGAGATGGGGGAGGAGAACAGGAAATCGCGGCTTGTGGCCGAGGAGGCCCAGCGTTCGACTGCGATTCGCTCGGAACTTCAGAGGCTGGGGGTGGTGAAGGTGGATCTGGCGTACAAGGCCGTGCAGGATGGCATTGTTCGCACGGAAGACGGGAGGTTCTCAGCGGGCGAGCAGTCGCTGAGCGAATACCTTTCGGGCTTTGTGCAGGAGAATCCGGAATTTCTGCCGGCGCGGATTGCCGGCGGGATGGGGATGACGGGCACGCAGAAGGCCGGGCCGGCGAGTGCCGGTGCGGTGGATCTGGACAAGATCGGCCCGTCGATGAGTAAAGAAGATCTGGAGCGGGCGCGGATTGAGATTCTGCGGGTCGCATCGCAATCGCTCCGGTAGCAGGAAGTTTGGGGCCTTCGGGCCAGAACAGATGAGTTGTTTGAAAGGGAGGGCTGAGGCCCTCCTATTTTTTTGTGCAAAAGGGAAAAGAATGCCTTCAATTACGTCAGCAAATGTTGCAAATGCAATTGTGAAACTGGTGGCAGCCGATGCGCTGCCCGCGCTGGTGGGGAACCTGGTCATGGGGAACCTGGTGAATCGGGATTACGAACCGACACTGGCGCAGGCCGGGGACACGGTCAATGTGCCGATCGCGCCGCAGCTGGTGGCGAATAATCTTGCCGAGGGCGAGACGGTTCGGCCGCAAAATCCGAGTCTGACGAACGCGCAGATCGTGCTTAATACGCACGTTGAGGCGACGTTCCAGATTCCGGACATCACGAAAGTCCTGGCAGTGCCGGATCTGCTGCGCGTTTACATGCAGCCGGCGGTTGCCGCGATTGCCGAGCGGATCGAGAGCGATCTGCTGGGCCTGTATGCCGGGTTTACGGCGAACACTCCGCTGGGGACGGCTGGTACGCCGATCACCGAGGCGGTGCTCGATCAGGCTGAGACTGCGCTGTTCCAGGCAAAAGTGCCGTCGAACAGGCCGAAGTTTCTGATCGTGGACAGCAACACGTATTCGCAGATGCGGCAGATTCCGCGTTTCAGCGAATTCCAGACGGCGGGTGAAGCCGGGCTGCGGAGCATTGTGGACGGGACGATCGGGAAGATCAAAGACTTCTACGTGTTCCGTTCGCAGTATGTTCCGACGACGGGCAGTTCGCCGCTCGCGACGCACAATCTGGCGTTCGAGCGGGATGCGATCGGGCTGGTGGTTCGGCGTTTGCCGCAGCCGCTGCCGGGCACGGGCGCGATCGCGGAATATGCAGAGCTGGGGAACTTCGGGATGCGGGTGACGATGAGTTACCAGCCGAACACGTTGTCGCAGCAGTTTACGGTTGACGTGCTGTATGGTTGCGCGGTGCTTCGCAACAACCATGCGGTTCAGATCAACAGCTAGGAGGATTCGGAAAAACCAAAATAGCCGCCGATGAACGCAGATGCACGCCGATTACCGGCGGCTGGAATTGCTTGAGTGGGGCGGACGGAGACGTCCGCCCTTTTTATTTGGAATCTGGAGAAAACGATGGACCTACGATCTTATTACAAAAAAGTGAAGGAAGCCGAAGCGGCGTTGAAGGAAGATGCCGTTGTCCTGGTCAGTCTGGCGACGGCGGACGGCGGAAAGGGCGGTGTTTTCACGGAGGCTCCGCGCGCTGTTGCGGCCAAGCTGATTGCGGAAGTGAGGGCGCGGGTCGCCACGCCTGAAGAGACGGAGGAATTCCGCGAAGGTATTCGCGCCGCGCAGGAGAGGCACAGGGAGGACGAGGCAGCTCGACGTCTTCAGGTTGTGGTGATGCCGGCGAGAGACAGGAGCAAATAAATGGCGCTGTTCACGGATGGACCGGCATGCACGATCAACGATCTGCTGGACGAAGATTCCGGGCTGCTGAATACGGCGCAGTCGGCGGGCATTAATGTGACCGCCAAGCTATGGCTGGCGATGAAGCAGGTGCAATCCGAACTGGAGACCCTGCTGCTTCGCGTGGCGCCGCCGCCTGGTATCCGGCAGGTGGTGGTGACGGCGGATTTGGCGCGCTGGGAAAAGATGCAGGCGCTGGCGATGGTGTACCGGGACGCTTCCTTTACTCAGCTGGTGGATCGCTACAAGGACAAGTGGGAGATGTTCGTCAAGCTCACGCAGGTTGCGAGGGAGCAGTTCATCGCGAACGGTGTCGGGCTGGTGATGGATCCCATGCCGAAGGCGGGGCTGCCGATTCTGGGGACGGAGTCGGTCAGCGGTCATCAGAGTGGCGGAACGTTTTACGCGTGCGTGGCCTGGGTGAATGCGGCCGGGCAGGAAGGCTCGGCTTCGGATGCCGGATCGATTGCGGTGCCGGCGGACAACGCGATGACGGTGGCGGCGAATCGTCCACCGGCGGGGGCGGTGGGATTCAACGTGTATGTCGGCACGGTTCTGGCGATGATGACGTTGCAGAATGACGCGGCGCTGCCGGCGGGTTCGACGTTTGTTTACGTGCCAGGGGCGTCTTCCAGTTCAGAGACGGCGGGAACCGGGCAACAGCCGGATTTCGTGAAGCCGCTGCCGGCGACGATCATGCGCGGGTAGTGGCGCGAAAGAAAAAGGGGAAAAAATGGCAGGCTTTAGCGGAACTCTGACGACCAACGTCATCGCATTGCTGACGGACCCGGCGACGGGTGTGAATGCGCGCATTACATCGATGGAGGCGAACGATCCGAGGCTGAAAGCAATCGGTATCCGATCGATTGTTTCGCAGAACGCGAGCGTTCAGATTACGGAGGTGGCGGGGCAGGCGCAGTATCCCGTACTGCTGGTGTATTGCGGCTCGGTGCAGAACACTTTGCGGGAGAAGTACCGGGCGTTTTCCGGGCGGGTGCATCTGGTGGTGGAGATCCGCCACACGCAGGAAAAGCTCGACGGGATCGAACGCAATACCGGAATGTTTGTGGATGCGGTGTGCGCGCTGCTGGGCGAAGCGAGGGGCGATTGGGGCGACGGTGCGTCTTACGCGGGCGGCTACGAGGTGAATTACGAACCGGTGGCCATGGGCGGCAAGAATTTTATACAACGAGCGAAGGTGAGCTTCGCGGTGGAGTTAAGCGAATAACTTATGTCATACATTTTATCGAACGCAAACCGCTGGTATTGCGCGCAGGAAAGCACTTATGGCCAGGTGGGCGCAATCACTGAGGCGAACCAGATTCCCGCTGTCGGGATGAAGGTGCAACATCAGCGACAGAAAAGCCAGCGGCGGGACAAGACCGGAACGCGCACGTGGGCGGGGCTGCCGGAGGGTCTGCGGCGCAGTACCACTTTCGACGCTACCTCTTATATGAGGGATTGGAGCGATCCGACGGTGCTGCCGCCGCATGGGCCGATGATTGAAGCGGCGATGGGAGCGCCGGGGCTGTTGTGGGAAGGGGCAACGGTGAGTACGGGCACGACGCAATCCACCATTTATTTCGTTACGGCGCACGGGCTGACACCAGGACAGGCGGTGGTTTCCGCCGGGGAGATCCGGTTTGTGGCAGCGGTCATCACGCCGCAGGTGGTTGTGGTGAACGCGCCTTTTTCGGTGCCTCCTGTGGCGGGTGTGCCGTTGAGCGCGACGGCAACTTACAGGCTTGCGACGCAGCTGCCCAGTGTCAGCCTGTTCGATTACTGGGATCCGGCGGGCGCGGTGCAGCGGCTGATGCCGGGGGTGGGGATCGACCGGATGAATGTGGCGATGAACGGCGACTTTCATCAGCTGGAGTTCCGGGGAATGGCGCAGGATCTGGTGGACAGCGCCTCGTTTCAGGCAGGGCAGGGCGGGCTGGCTTCTTTTCCAGCCGAGCCGGCGGCGGCGCCGGTGGATTACGGGCTGATCCCTGGAAATCTGGGGCAGGCGTGGGTGGGCGCGATTCCGAACCAGATGCTGACCGTGACGCAGGCGTCGGTGGAACTGCGCAATAATCTGGCGCCGCGGGAGCGGGAGTACGGTTCCATTTTGCCATTGGCGATTGCGCCTGGGGCACGCGAAGTCAACATGACGCTGGAGTTTTTCAGCACGGACGACTCAGCCACCACGGCGCTTTATCAGGCGGCGCGGCAGCAGTCGCCGGTCAGCGTGATGTTCCAGCTGGGACAGACGGCGGGGCAACTGATGGGCGTGTATCTGAAGAGCATGATTCCCGACGTGCCGCAGTTCGACGACGCCGAGACGCGTTTGAGATGGCAGTTCCGGGATACGCAGGCTCAGGGGACGGCGGACGACGAACTGGTGGTGGCCTTTGGATAACGAAGCCACAGCATGGGAAAGCCACCGGCGAGTGGTTTCGGAGGCGATGCCCGGAGTGGAGTTCGTGATTTCGCGAATGAGCTTCGGGCGTCGGCTGGAACTGATGAAGAGTGTGCGGGACCTGGCGGCGCGGATCGAATACTTCGATGCAGGCAGGGATGAGAAGAACCGCATGGAGGCGAGTCTGCTGGGCGCTCAGATGGATGGTTTGTATCTGAGCTGGGGGCTCGCGGAGGTTAACGGGCTCCTGGTGGACGGAGTGGCAGCAACTCCGGAATCACTGGTGTCGCGGGGCCCGGAAGCACTGGTGCAGGAGGCGCTCTCGGCTATCAAAGCCGAGTGCGGCCTGTCGGAGTCGGAAAGAAAAAACTAATCGTCGCGTTCCACTTCCAGTTTGCGAACCGGACCGGGTGGGATTGCGACGCATGCCGGAAGAACGGTCTGGAGCCCCGGCGTCGGTGCGGTTTTCTGCCATCGGACGAACGGGGCGAATCGCGGTTGGTGTGGATTCGCAAACGGGCGCAGGCGGACGAGTGCCCGAAATCGATGATCAACGGCGAGAGCCTCGGGTTGCTGGAGGAATTCTTTGTGCGCCGGCGATTGGGAATGGTTGATTCGATGCAAATGCCGGCGCGCAAGGTGGATGCGTTTTTGATATTGCGCGAAGAGATGGAGCGCGAGGAGAGAGATGTCACGTCATCGGAACATTGAAGAAGAATTTCGGGCCATTGCGCCCGGGGGGCGGCGCGGGATTCCCGCGGCACAGCCGATTGTGGTGGGTGTAACGGGAAGCGGCGGGGCGGATTCTGCAGCTTCCATGTCGCAGGCGTCGCAGGAAATTGCGCAACTGGAGGCGCAGTTCCGGCAGCAGGCGAGTGTGCTTCAGGCGAACACTCAGGCGCTCATGAATAATACGAGCGCGCATACCGGTCAAGCGGGCGGAGGCGGACTCGGAGGTGCGCTTGGAAGTGTTGCGGGACACGTGGGCGGGGGACTGGGCATCCTTTCCCCAATCTTTTCCGGATTGCTGAGCCTGTTCGGAGGCGGGTCAAAACCGGAGCCAACTCCGGTGACCTACTATATGCCGCCCCCGAATGTGCAGATCAGCGATACCTTCAGAACCGGCAGTCCGGCGGTTGCACCGCAGGCAAGCGGAACGTCCGGAGCCGCAGGCGGAGGGGCGGGCAGCACGGGCACGCACATCACGGTGAACGTGAACGCCATGGACAGCCAGTCGTTTATGGATCGCAGCAGCGATATTGCGAGCGCCGTGCGGGAAGCGATGCTCAATCTGCATCCAATTAACGACGTGGTGGCAAATCTTTAGGGAGCGGACGATGGCAAACTTTCCGGCACTTTTGAAGACCGGAGCGGTGGCGCAATATCCACTGACCCGGGTGACGAGCGCGGTTACCGAGAGTGTTCGATTTCTGGATGGCAGCAGGCAAACGTATCCCCTGAACGGGACCGGCCTGCGGCGCTGGGAACTGAATCTGGAGCTTCTCGATGAGGCTGAACTGTCGGCTGTTATAGCGTTTGCGGAAGAGATCGGCTCCGGCACATTCGCTTTTACGAATCCGGTGACAGGTGAGAGCGCCGCGAAGTGCGTTCTTGCGGGCGCGGAACTGGGCACGATGCTGCTGGATGAACTTCGCGGCGGAACAACGTTGGGAATAGAGGAAGTGAAATGAACTGGTTTCCACAGGTAGGCGCCGGAGTGATGGCGCAGTTTCCATTACAGCGAAAGCGGCAGTGGCGAGCGATTACGAATGTTCTGGAGAGTGGAGAAACGATCTCTCTGCCAGACTCCAAAGGCGGCCAGATCGAGTGGCGCCTGAGTTATCAGGAACTGACCGATGCCGAAATCGGGAGGCTGAGTAGTTTGTTTTCCACATGCAAAGGGGAGGCGGCTTCGTTTGGATTCGTGGATCCGCTCGCCAACCTTCTTGGCTGGAGCGAAGATCTCGCAAAGCCCGACTGGCAGAGTGGCCTGTTGACGATTACGGGCGGGCTCAGCGACCCGATGGGAACGCAGCGAGCGTGGAATGTTCAGAACACGGCAGACGGCGAACAGATGCTGTCGCAGACGCTCGGCATACCGGGCCACTACACGGCTTGCTTCAGCGCGTATGTGCGGAGCGATTCTGCGGGTTCGATCGGCATTATGCGCGACAGGACGCGCCTGAACCTGCCGGTGGGGCCGCAGTGGAAACGAATCCAAATCAGCGGCGCCGGAGTTGCGGACGCCGAACAGGCGACCTTTGCTATCGTCTTGCCCGCGCGCGCTGCGGTAAAAATATTCGGGCTACAGGTTGAGGTACAACCGTGGCCTTCCGCTTACCGGCCAACTGGCGCGGCGGCGGGAATTCTGCAGGAAACAAGGTTTGGCGGCGGCCAACTCGCGGTGACCAGCACCGCGCCTGGTCTTTCGGCGTGCCAGATCAAATTGATTTCACGAGTCTGAAGAGAGCATTTACGGAATTTCCATGCAAAGCCCATTCACAGCTAAAGAACTTCTGACGGCGGATACGCCGGTACTCCTGTTTGACTGCACCATGGCCGATGGCTCGCTGCAAAGGTGGAGCAGCCAGACGGTACGGACAGGAGACATCACGTATGCCGGCCGTGTGATGAAACATAATCTTTTCGAAGCCCAGGTGGCGTCGGATACGCAGATCGGAGGATCTCCGAGGCTATCGTTCGAGCTTGCGAACGCGGATTCGTATTTTTCGGAGATCGAGCGGCAGATTGGTTTTAAGGGTTCGCGGCTGGTGGTGAGTTCGTTGTTCGTCGACACCGCGACAGGCGCGGCGGCGAGCGACGCAATTGTCGTGTTCCGCGGTCTGGTGAATCCGCCGGACCGGATCACGGAAGCGTCTTTCCGGCTGAGTGCGATGAACCGGATGTCGATGCAGCGAACACAGCTTCCCGAAGTAACGGTGCAGCGTCTTTGTCCATGGCGGTTTCCGGCGACAGCGGGGCAACGGCTGGTGGCGGCAGATGGAAGTCCGGAGAATAAGTATTCGTTCTTTTACCGCTGCGGCTATTCGGCGGACCAAAGCGGGGGCGTGGGCAATCTGAATGGGGACGCGCCCTACACGTCCTGCGCACAGACACGGAAAGAGTGTGTTGCGCGCGGGATGTTCGCGGCGGACGCGGGTGGGCGTGCGACGGGCAGATATGGCGGGCTGGAATACGTGCCGGCGTCGATCCTCGTGAGGGGGGCGGGGCAGAAGAATTCCCAGATGTCGAATGTGCAGTCGAATCAGGCGGCCTACAATGACCCGGTGCCACTGATTTATGGCACTCAGTGGCACAGGCCCGATGTCGTCTTCTCGCGCAATGACGGCAATCTGACAAGCATGGAAGTGTTGTTGTGCATGGGAGAAATTCAGGGTGTGTTGACGGTGCTGGTGGATGACATCGTGATTCCGCAGGGTGTCAATGGCCGCAACATGACGTCGACCGGATGGTGGAACCTGATGAGCGCCGGCGCAAGGAGCGGGCACCAGGATCCGGGCTTCGGCGATGGCGGCAGCGGGCCGGTGGGAGATCCATACGGCAGCATGGCGTATCTTTCGGTCGTGGTGCCGAACCGGATCAATGATGGCGCTTCTATCCCCACTGTTCAGGTGTTGGTGCAGGGAATGAAGTTGCTGACGTTCGATGTGGACGGTCAGTCGCTGGGCGAACAGTTCTCGTCGAATCCGGCCTGGGTCCTGCTGGATATTCTGCGCCGGTCCGCTTATTCGCTGGAGGAAATCCATTGCGCAAGCTTTGCCGCCGCGGCGGCATATTGCGACGGGCAGATAGAGGCATCGGATCCGATTATTGGGGCGGTTTCAATACCGCGATTCTCATGCAACTTCGCGCTGAAGTCGCCGAGAAGCGCGGGAGAGATCATTCGGTCATTACGGAATTCATCCGGAATCTTTTTGATTTTGAATACCAGCGGCTTGCTCGAAGCGCGAATAGAGAATACATTTGCGCTGCAGCAGCCGGTGTTGCCACCAGGCAGCAACGCAACGGAGCAGTTCGGCGGCGGATGGCCCGCATACGAATTTGACGAAACATCGATCGCGCGAAGCAGCGATGGCAGCGCGGGTTTCAGGATGAGCTCAAAAGGTGCTCAGGATACTCCGAATCAACTGACCGTGGAATTTCAGGACGAGTTCAATCAATACCAGCAGGACAGCTTTTCGCTGTCGGACGGCAACGACTCCGATCTGTGCGGCCAGGTGATTTCGGCTGCGTGGGATGCGATGGGCATCAGCAATTTCAGCCAGGCATCGCGCATGCTGCAGTTGGGGCTGAATCGCGGAATAGAGGGCAATCAGTTTATTGAACTGGAGACCAGCGTAAAGGCACTCGGGCTGATGCCGGGCGATCTGATCACGGTTACTTATCAGAAGGAAAATCTTCAGCGGACGCCATTTCGGATTCAGAAGATTACGCCCGGTGCGTCGTTTCGAACAGCGTTGATTACCGCGCAACTGCATAACGATCTTTGGTACTCCGATACGGCATCGGGTATTATCGGGGGGCGCGGCTGGCAACCGGGACAGGGATCCGGACTGCCTGCGCCTGTGGCCGGCAGCGAAACGGACACATACGGCAACCTGCAACTGGCGGTTACCGAGGCCGAAGTCATTGGCAGTGAAGGGGCCGGCAGCGTTGAACTGACGGTTTCGTTTGTGGCGCCTTCGGGAAGCATCGGGAACCTGCCGGGTCCGCTGGTTAGTTTGGTGGCAACTGCCGAGGTCACGGGTGGAACGTTGGCAGGCGGAATGAGCTGGTTTTACGCGCTGAGCGCGCTTGACGACGGGGGTGGGGAGAGTCCGTTGTCTTTTATTGTCCAGGTCAATACAGGGGCAGGCGGGAATACGAATGCGATTACGTTGTCCGGGATTGCATTGCCGGCAGGCGGAGTCGCGCTTAACGTGTATCGCGGGCTGTCGCCACAACAGCTCTTTCGAATCGCGACTAATCAGCCGCCAGCCGCTTCATTCACCGATACGGGGTTGCCGATTATTGCGACACTGCCGCCGGATCCACAGCTCGATCATGTAGAACTGAACTGGCGATGGGAGCTGTTGCCGGAAGCATCCGTGACACTGCATTCTTCCACGACGGTGGGGAACGGGATGCTGGAACTCACAGCGGATCGTTATCGGGCGGCGGTCGTACGGATTACCGGTGGGCGCGGCGTGGGTCAGGAGCGGCAGATTACCGGCAATACGACGACGGCGATTACAATCGATCGTCCGTGGACCGAGGAGCCGGACTCAACCAGTCGATTCAGTGTTGCCGAAAATTCCTGGCGGAGTGGAAACAGCGGGAAGTCCAGCCCGTTGACGATCAATGTTCCGGAAAGGATTGGGAGCGGGGTGCAGATCTCGGCGCGAGCGGCGAACGCGGCAGGAGGGCTGGCGGCGTATGAGTTATCTCCACTTACACGCTGGACGTTGGGGGAGTCGGGCGATCTGGCGGCCGATTCCGCTGTGCCGCCCCCACCCTTGTTTGCGGTATCGGCGTCGCAGGGCACGGTGGAGTTTGCGGGCATCGGATTCGGGTCGCTGCAAAATACTACCGGGATTATCGCGGGAACTTATCGGATACATTATTACGACGAAATCCACGGAACTCCGCTGGGACTTACGGGCGACGTGAGCGCCGCCGATTCTGTCATTTCGTTCGAAGGTGTGGTTACGCCTGGGTCACTGGTGCAAATCGAGAAGGAAATCATTCTGGTGGGGACGACAACCGGGGCGGTCAGCAGCGTCACGCGGGGCATGCACTCCACGGTTGCAGCAGACCATGCCGCGACTTCGCCGGCGTACCCGCTGCTGGAGAAGGTGGTGATCGTTCCTTTGATCAAAGGCTTTTTTGGCAGCCCTGCGAGCGGCGATTGGAATTACAGTGTGGAGTTACCAGACGTTCGGATCGCCAGCGTTGAGTTGTCGATGACCAACTCGATCGGCACCGGAGATGCGGGAGTCAATCAGTTTACTGGAACCAATGATTCCGGATTGCGGACGCTGGCGGGGGGACAGTTCTCATTCCAGATCACAGGGTATCTGGCGGTTCAAAGCGGCGCCGCTCCGGATATCGTTGTGGATTCGGCGCGTTCTGTCGGCGATATTTATGCGGTGCTGCGGGGACCATCGTCGGGAGCGGGCGTGACGCTGGAGTTGAAGCTGAATGATCAGCGGTATGCAAGTGTTCAGTTTGATCCGGGTACGTTGACGTCGTATGTGGTTCCGGGATTCGGTTTGGCGGCGCTTGCGGCCGGAGATCGGTTGAGTCTGGATGTTAGTGGAGTCGGTACGGGGAATCCTGGGAGCGATTTGACTGTGATTGTTCGGCTGTAGCGGTGTGTTTGGGAATGGCCGGCACGGCTACACTGATAGATTGCTGCTCGTCCAGAACGTTTCCAAGGTTTATCGGCTTTATAAAACCCCGTGGGATCGGATTCGCGAACTGAATCCTCTGCACGGCGACGGCTTGCATACCGATTTTTGGGCGCTCCGCGATATCAGTTTCAGCGTTGAAAAAGGTGAAGTTGTCAGCCTTGTAGGCCCGAACGGCTGCGGCAAGAGTACTCTGCTGCAAATTGTCAGCGGGATTCTGCAGCCTACACAGGGCAGGGTGGTGACACGGGGCAGAGTGGCGGCGCTGCTGGAGTTGGGCGCGGGCTTCAATCCCGAATTCAGCGGCCGAGAGAACATCTTCATCAACGGTGAAATCATGGGGATCGGCCGGGGAGAGATGGAACGCAATCTGCCCGCGATTGAAGCTTTCGCTGAAATTGGGGAGTTCATTCACAGGCCGGTAAAAGAGTATTCGAGCGGCATGTATGTGCGGCTGGCTTTCGCGGCGGCGATTCACGTGAATCCCGATATTCTGATTGTGGACGAGGCGCTTTCGGTGGGCGATGCAGTCTTCGCGAACCGGTGTATCCGCAAGTTTGAAGAGCTTCGGGAGAAGAAGACCACGATCCTGTTTGTGTCGCACGATCTGGGTCTGGTGAAGCAGCTTTCCAATCGGGCGATCTTCCTGATGAACGGAAAGATGTGTGCCGAGGGCGAACCGAAACACGTAATCGATCAGTATATTGGCGTGGTGCTGGAACGGCAGAAAGCTTTCGAGCAGCAGGATCAGCCGGCGCGGCTGGCGGCGAGCTATCGGCATGGCGACGGGACCAGTCAGGTAGTGGAAGCGCTGCTGCTCGACGATCATGGCCGCCATACTGCGATGGTTTCCAGCGGCGAGCTGGTGACGATCCGGATTCGCGCGGTGTTTCGTGAGCGGCGTGAGCATCCGATGGTCGGGATCCTGATCCGGAATCGAATCGGAATGGATATTTACGGGACCAATACACGGATTGAACAAGTGGATACGGGCGTATTCGATTCCGGCGAGGAACTGGAGATCGATTTCACATTTGAGTGCTGGCTGACGCCGCAGCAGTATACGGTCACAGTGGCAACGCAACATCCGGACGGCTCAAGCCATGATTGGCTCGACGATGTGATTACCTTTGACGTGGTGTCGCGGCGGGTGGCGGCGGGAGTAGCGGATCTGCGGGCGAAAATCGATTGCAGGAAAAACGTTGCCAGACCCGTATGACGCGAATCGCCAGAGCGAGACTTACGCTGAAGATTCGGGCCGGCGCGAAACGCACGGGCTTCAGCGGAAAATTGGGCGATGTGTGGAAGTTACAGGTTGCCGCGCCTCCGGTTGACGGGAAGGCGAATGAGGCGATCGTGAAGTTCCTGGCAAAACTGACGGGCCAGCCGGCAGGAGCGGTTCGTATCGTAAGCGGGTTCACGTCTCCGATGAAGACAGTAGAGATTGAGGGCGTCGACGGGCAAACACTGGATCGCGCTATTCTCGAATCGCATGGACCTCAAAAGGATACAGGAATCGCTTAAGCGGGAGAAACTGGACGGCTGGCTGTTCTTCGATCATCACGTGCGTGATGCGTTGGCGTACCGCGTATTGGGGGTGACGCCCGCGGGGCATGTTTCGCGGCGCTGGTATTACTTCATTCCGGTGGAAGGCGAGCCGATGGGGCTGGTGCACCGTATCGAATCCAAAATGCTGGATGCCGCGCCTGGGGAAAAGATTCACTATTCCAGCTGGCAGGAACAGCAGGATGGAATTGCCAGGTTGCTGAAAGGCGCGAAGCGGATTGCCATGCAGTATTCGCCTCGTTGCGCAATCCCTTACGTTGCCATGGTGGACGCAGGCACTGTGGAACTGGTGCGCGAGTGCGGCGTAGATATTGTGAGTTCGGCGGAGCTTATTCAGGAGTTTGAGGCTTGCCTGAGTGCGGCCCAATTCGAGTCGCATCTGGAAGCCGGGCGAAGAGTCGACCGGATACGTGCCGGGGCATTTCGGTTTATGGCAGATCGGCTTGTGTCCGGCGTCGATGAAGTCGCGGTGCGGGATTGGGTGCGGGCGGAGTTCGGAAAAGCGGGCCTGGTGACCGATAGCGGTCCAATTGTAGGGGTGAATGGTCACGCCGGCGATCCTCATTACGAGCCTGAGCCGGCAACGAGCGTACCCATTCAGCCCGGGGACTTCGTCTTATTGGATATGTGGGCCAAGCTGGATCAGCCCGGCTCTGTCTTCTACGACATCACGTGGACAGGGTATTGCGGGGAGCCGACCAACCGGATTGCCGAGGTGTTTGCGATCGTTCGCGACGCCAGAGATAAGGCGGTCGAGGCAGTAGTGAACGCCGTTGCTGCAAAGCGCGAGATCCGTGGCTTCGAAGTGGATGACGCCGCGCGGGGACATATTAAGGCTGCCGGTTACGGCGATAAGTTTGTGCATCGGACAGGGCATTCGATTGGTGAATCGGTGCACGGATCGGGCGCGAACATGGACAATCTGGAGACGCACGACGAGCGGCGCATTGTGCCTGGAGCGCTGTTTTCGGTAGAGCCGGGGATTTACCTGGAAGATTTCGGGGTCAGAGCAGAGGTCAACGTTTTTGCGGGCAAGGATCGGGCTTCCACAACCGGAGAGGTGCAGCGCGAGCTGGTGCGGATTGTTGCTTAAGCGAAGATGATACGCGCGGCGTGGAGGAAGACTTCATCCAGCATCTGCTGGGTCAGTCGGCCTGTTGAAGTGTTCTGTTGGCTGGGGTGATATGAGGACAGCAGCGCCGGTTCGGTATTGTGCAGCGTACCGTGGCCGAACGAGTATTGCGATGGCTTCGTGATCTGGCCGCGTAGTTTGAGGACCGACAGACAAGTATCGAACGCAATCCTCCCAAGGGCGACAATGACTTTGGCGTTCCGAAAATGTTCGAATTCCTGTTCGAGCCATGGCCGGCAATTGTGAAGTTCGGCGGGCGTGGGTTTGTTATCCGGTGGAGCGCAGTGGGCCGCCGCGGTAATCCAGGCATCGTGTAAGACGAGTCCATCGTTGCTGGAATGACTGTCGGGCTGGGAAGCGAAGCCGGCGCGATAGAGCGAGCGGTAGAGGAATTCACCCGAGCGATCGCCCGTGAACATGCGGCCGGTGCGATTGGCTCCGTGAGCGCCAGGTGCGAGGCCGACGATCAGAAGCCGGGCTGCCGGATCGCCGAAGGATGGAACCGGTTTGCCCCAGTAATCCCAGTCATTCCACGCGCGGCGTTTCGTGATGGCGATGGCGCGGCAATGGTCGATCAGCCGCGGACATTTGTGGCATGCCACGATTGCCTGATTGAATGAAGATAGGTTCATATAGATTTGCCGTATTACCGCCGATAAAGCAAACAGGTGGAACTAAGGCTCTAACCCGATTTTCGCAGCCTAATTTATCTGGAAAAGAACCCTGGACCGATTGACCACGGGTTCTAAAAGGTAGAAAATAAGTTATCCGGCTGCTCCCCGGATTTTTGCGACTGGTAGTCTTCCGTGTTCATGAAAATTATGTTGAGACGCTATTCACGGTTAGTCTGTGTCGCGCTGGCGGTTGGCGCAGGAGTTAGCGTGGTTGGAGCTGCCACGCAGCCGCATAGAACGGTAAAGAAGAAAGTGGCACTCCGGAAGAAGGCTGGTCCAGCTTCCGCAAAGTCAGTCGCAACCGTTAAGGTGGCGGCACCGTCGCCTGGCAAGGCTGCTCCCAGGAGCGTCTCGAGAGCTGCCGCCAAACTGTCCCCGGAAGCTGCGACGCAGCTGGCGAATAAGCGCGCCCGAATTGCCCGCGGCAACGGTTGGGTGCAAACCTGGGACGAACCTACTTATAAGAATTCCACCTCGGGCGATATAACGGCTGGCGAAGATCCGGTTGTCCGGGCTGCGGCGGTTCAGGCATTGGGTGGTCTGAATGGCTCGGTTGTTGTCGTCGACCCCGAGACCGGAAGAATCCTGACCATCGTAAATCAGCAGCTGGCACTCGGTGGCGGATTCCAGCCGTGCTCTACCGTGAAGGTTTCGGTAGCGCTGGCGGGTCTGCACGAAAATCTGGTCACGCGCGTGAGCCCGATTCGGTTCAACAGCAAGAGTTCATTTGACCTGACCGATGCGCTGGCGTATTCCAACAACGCCTATTTTGCGAATCTCGGCATTAAGCTTGGCTACGACCGGTACAGCTACTACGCGAAACTATTCGGTTACGGCGAAAAGGCTGGACTCAATATTCAGGGTGAGCATCCTGGCTATTTTCCACCGCAACCTCCTAAGGATGGCGGCATGGGAATGCTGACCAGCTTCGGGGAAGAGATCTCGCAGACTCCGCTCGAACTGGCCGGCCTGATGACTGCGGTTGCGAATGGAGGCACTCTCTATTGGCTGCAGTATCCGCAATCACAGGAAGACATTCGCGATTTTCAACCCGAGATTAAGCGTCGGCTGGATATCGGCAATCTGATTCCGACGATCAAGCCTGGGATGAAGGGCGCAGTGGATTTCGGTACCGCTCGACGAGCCAGTCAGGAAGACGCAATCCTCGGAAAAACGGGCACGTGCAGTGAGGGCCGGACACATCTGGGTTGGTTTGGATCCTTCAATGAAACCGGTGGCCGCAAGCTTGTGGTTGTGGTGCTGCTGACTGGCGGGAAGCCGTCCATCGGACCCATGGCATCGGGCGTCGCGGGTGACGTATACAAACAGCTGGCGTCGAAGAATTTCTTCAGAGTGAGCACACCGCTCACACCTGCTTCCATACTGCCGACACAGATCTGTTGCTCGCGATAAGAAAGCCTTAGCTGCGGTAGTTAACGCGCCGCATTCTGCGGTCGGCGCGGAGACTAATCAACTCAGCCACGTTGGCAAGAAGATTCGATACATCCTCATTGCTCATTGTCACGACGCTGTCGGCATCGGGAAGCGTGGCGGCGTCCGATTTTAGCTCGCTCATATCCGAGATGAAGAGAGCAGTCGCCGGCCGATAGACCTTCTGACGGGCGTACGAGAGCAGGGAAGGGCCCGCCGTTTCGGATTCAGTTCTTAAATCCGCCAGAACCAGTTGATATTCTTCGGAATCGAGCTTGGAAACGGCTTCGGCGGCTGTTCCAGCGCCTTCGACCGCATAGCCGGCCTTCCCGAGGAGGCTTTTGACGGTCAGTCTCGCTGCAAGGTCTGAATTGACGAGCAGCACCTTCGCAACTTTTCGATAGCGTGGTGCCGGTTGGCAGGGCTCAACGGCCCTTTGAATTGGCGCCTCAGTGGGCATGTATATCTTTAATCTATAGGAAAAACGCCAGGATTGACATAGAAAAATGAACTTTAGTACTACAGACGAAGAATCCTGAATGGCAGGGTAGTAAAGCTACTTCTTCAATAACGCTTGTAAATTATTCATAACAAGGCGTGATACGATCTGGCATCCTTGGGCCGTGGGGTGTATGCCGTCGGACTGAATCAGATCTGGATGACCGGCTACCCCGTCCAGGAGGAAGGGAATTCGGGCCAGGTGAAACTGCCGGGACAGATCCACATAGACCTGTTCGAATTCGCGGATGTAATCTGGTCCGTAATTGGGGGGGAGGGTCATGCCGGCCAAGAGGATCTTAATGCCGGCATTCTGAAGCGTCGTCACCATTTGGGTCTGGTTGGCGCGCGTGGTTGAGACAGGGAGTCCCCGCAGGCCGTCGTTTCCGCCAAATTCGAGGATCACGATCTTTGGTTTGGCTGCGACGACATCGGGAAGACGCTGAACACCGTCAGTTGTAGTATCTCCGCTCACGCCCATATTGACCACGTGGTATTTGTAGCCGGCGGCATCGATCAGGCGCTGAAGATCGTCAGGGTAGCTTTTGCCCGGTTCCACGCCATACCCAGCGGTCAGGCTGTCCCCGAAGGCGACGATGACAGGCCGCGGATCGGGCGCCTGGGTGGCCGTTTCCACATGCTGGGCCGGTGCTGGTTGTTCCTGCCTCGGAGTGCTGCAGGCGCAGACCGTAAGGCTTAGTAAAGCTAAACAAATCCGATTCGCACTCACTGCAATAATCATGACAGATACGTCCAGGAGTTCCGCCATACCGCGCCCCATCATCGAAGTTATCGATCTAACCCGTACAATCGCGACACCGACCCATAAGGTTGAAATTCTTCGAGGTATAAACCTGGTGATTCCGCAGGGCGAATTTGCCGCGATCATGGGGCCCTCGGGCAGCGGAAAAAGCACTCTGCTGGGGCTGCTGGCGGGACTGGATAGTTCGACCAGCGGGAAAATCGTTCTGGATGGCGAGGACATCACCGGGCTTTCGGAAGATCGAATGTCAGAGGTGCGTGGGCGCAAGATCGGGTTCGTATTTCAGTCGTTCCAGCTGATCCCGACACTGACGGCCGAGGAGAACGTCCTGCTGCCGGCTGAACTGGCGGGGGCCGATTTCGACGTTGTGAAGCGGGCGCGCGAGCTTCTGACACGAGTCGGGCTGGGCGATCGCATGGATCACTATCCGGTGCAGTTGTCTGGCGGTGAGCAGCAGCGCGTTGCCCTGGCGCGCGCTTTTATCACCAAGCCACCGATCCTGCTGGCGGACGAACCAACCGGGAATCTGGACGGCAAAACCGGCAATCAGGTACTCGAAATTCTGCTGGAACTGAACCGGCAGGAAGGAGCGACTTTGGTGCTGGTAACGCACGATCCCGCGCTCGCCCGCCACGCGGATCGCATCATCACCCTGCGCGATGGCCTGGTCGTCAGCGATGAAAGAGTGCAGAGCGAAGTTGGCATGGCATGAGCCCTAATCGAACGGCCGCGAAAATTGCGTGGCGCGAAACCCGCGCTTCCACCGGCAGGTTTGTATTCGTAATTCTTGCCGTCGCGGCGGGCGTGGCGTCGCTCAGCGGTGTGCGCGGATTTTCCGAGGCATTCCACACAATGCTGCAACGCGATGCCCGCACGTTCATGGCTGCCGATCTGACGGTACGAACGTTCGAACTGCCATCGCCGCAACAGACGGCAGCGATGGAGGCCCTGACAGCACGCGGTGTCAGGCGCACCCAGATTACCGAGACCGTAACGATGGCGCTGCCACCGAATACGAGTCCCGAAGCAGCTGTTCCGGTGCTGCTTTCAGTGAAAGCGGTGGACCCTTCGATGTACCCGTTCTACGGCTCCGTGACGCTGTCGCCCAGTCTGAATCTGCGCACCGCGCTGACGCCGGACGCGGTTGTGGTCTCCGATGGCGTGCTGCTGCGGCTTGGCGCGCAGATCGGTGATTCAGTAAAGATCGGCGGGCAGGCATTTCGGATTGTTGCCGAAGTGACCAATGAGCCCGACAGAATGACGGGCAGTATCAACGTGGGTCCGCGAATCATGATCTCGCGCGAGGGCCTGGAACGTACCGGGTTGATGGTGCCGGGCAGCCGCGCCTCGGAACGTTTTCTCTTCAAGGTGCCCGCGACGATGCAAATCGCGGATGTGCGCGGCGCCCTGTCGAAGGCATTCGACGCGAGCGGGCGTGGCAGGGGAGTTCTGATTGCGGACTACACCCAGGCGCATCCGCTCATCGAACAGGGGCTTCGGCAATCGACCATTTTCCTTTCTCTGGTCAGCCTGGTGGCGCTGGTAATAGGCGCGCTGGGCGTCGCGACGGCTATCCAGGCGCACCTGCAGCAGAAGATGGATTCGATAGCGATTATGAAATGCCTGGGCGCGAGGTCGTCGCAGATCCTGCGGATCTATCTGATACAAACGATCGGCCTGGGGCTGGCGGGGAGTGCCGTGGGAATCGCATTCGGCACGTTTGTGCAGACGATGTTTCCGGTCTTTCTATCCGGTTATTTTCATCTGGCTTCGCTGCCGCGGTTCAGTCCGTTATCGGCGTTGCAGGGCCTCGCAGTAGGAGTGCTGACGGTTCTGTTGTTTACCATTCCGCCGCTGCTGGGAATCCGCAATATCCGGCCAGCCGTGATTTTTCGGCGTGAAATGGCAGCTCCGAAACTGACGTTGCGGGAGTGGTGGGGACGCATTGCGGGTTCGTTGATTTCGGCAATTTTGATTCTGTCGTTTGTGGGGCTGCTCGCTGCCTGGCTGAGCGACAGCGCGGAGACCGGCCGTTACTTCGCGATGGGCATTGCCGCGGGGCTTGCCGTGCTGGCTGCGATTGCCTGGTGCCTGCTCCGTGGCTTGCGCTGGGTCGGCCGGCATTTGCCGCGAGCGACAGGACCAATCCTGCGGCAGGGTATCGCAAACCTTTATCGTCCAGGCAATCACGCGGGTGCTGCCGTGATCGCGCTGGGCGTCGGCGTCATGTTTACAGTTTCGGTGTGGATCATCCAGCGGGGGGTGCTGCACGACATCATGCGCACGGCTCCTCCCGGACTGCCGAATGTTTATCTGCTGGATGTGACCGCATCGAATCGCGACGGAGTCATGGATATTCTTCGGCATCAACCCGGAGTGCTGGGGACTCCGGAGATGACGGGATCCGTTTCGGCCCGACTGGAATCGATTGACGGGGTACCCGTGCGCCGCGAAGGCCAGCGAGGCATGGGACGGCGCTACACAGGAAATGTATCTCTCTCAACCGAGGGACCGCTACCGCAGTTTACGCAGGTATTGGAAGGCAAGTGGTGGGCGGAGAATGCCCATCCGAAGGACGCTCTCGTGTCGGTGGCCGAGCAGGCGGCGAAGGTTCTGAACGTCCGTGTGGGATCGAAAATTGTCTGGTCGACGCCGGCCCGCAGGTTTGAATCGACAGTGTCGGCTATTCATAAGACGCAGAACGAGCGAATGAATGCGCGGATCGAATTCTTTTTCGCTCCCGGAGCGCTCGACGGCTTGCCCGCGATTTACTACGGCGGCGTGCGGATGAAGCCCGAAAGCGTGGGGCGGATGCAGAAGGCTATTTACGATAAATACCCCACGATCACAGTGATCAATATGGCCGACGTCCTGGAGATTATCCAGTCGGTAGTGGACCAGATCTCGATGGTGGTGCGGTTCATCTCCGGGTTCTCGATGCTGGCGGGTGCGGTGATTCTGGCGTCGAGCGTGGCGGGGACGCGATTCCGGCGGATTCGCGAGGTGGTGATCCTGAAGACGCTGGGTGCGACGCGGCAGCGTATCGGGAAGATTTTCTCAGTGGAGTTCTTTGTCATCGGCTCAGTAGCTGGATTGATGGGCGGGATGCTGGCGGGCGGATTTGGCTGGGTTCTGTTGAACAAACTCCTGAAGGCGGAGACCGGGCTCGATATGGTGCCGGTACTAGCGGCAATCGGCGGGACTGCGTTGCTGGCGGTGGCTACCGGTTGGCTGGCAAGCTACCGGACACTGGGCCAGAAGCCGCTGGAGATTCTCCGCGACGAGTGAGTCAGATGCAGTCGCACATATAGAATGGAGAAGCGTGACCTACGACCTCATTGTGATTGGAAGCGGCCCTGGCGGCTACTCTGCAGCCATCCGCGCCGGACAGTATGGCCTCAAAACGGCCATTATCGAAAAAGACGCCAAATTGGGCGGCACCTGCCTGCATGTGGGCTGTATTCCCACCAAGGCGCTGCTCCACACCGCCGACATGTGGCACTTCGCCACGAATTCCGGTGAGGAAGGCATCACGATCGACAAGCCGACGCTCAATTTTCCGAAAGTCATCGAGCGCAAGAACGGCATTGTTTCGAAGCACGCCAAGGGCGTCGAGTTTCTGATGAAGAAGAACAAGGTCGAGTGGATCAAGGGATTCGGCTCGATCAAGGGACCCGGCAAGGTCGAAGTCAAGACCGAAAAAGGCACCCAGGTTCTGGAAACGAAGAACATCCTGATCGCAACCGGTTCAGTGGCGCGCATGTTGCCTGGCCTTCAGCCGGATGCCGATTTCATTCTGACGAATATCGAAATTCTGAACCTGCAGGCGGTGCCGAAGTCGATGGCGATTATCGGCGCGGGCGCGGTGGGCGTGGAGTTTGCGTCCATGTTCCAGCGGTTCGGAACGGAGGTGAGCCTGTTCGAAGCACTGCCCCGAATTGTTCCGGTGGAAGACGAGGAAGTTTCGAAGGAACTGGAACGGGTTTTCAAAAAAGCGAAGATCCGGGTTGAGACTGGTGCAAAGTGCGATCAGGTGCAGAAGACCGGCAAGAGCGTGAAAATGAAAGTCACGCTGGCCAACGGCAAAGTCGAAGATGTGGAAGCGGAAAAGCTGCTGGTTGCCGTAGGGCGCGCGCCGAATACCGCATCGATCGGGCTCGAGACAACGAAGATTCGCAGTGAACGCGGATTCATTTTCGTGGATGAGTATCAGCAGACGGATGAGCCGGGGATTTACGCCATCGGGGATGTGGTCGCAGGCACTCCGCAGCTGGCGCATGTGGCGACGCGGCAGGGAATGATTGCGGTGGCCAAAATGGCAGGAAAACCGACAACACCGATCAATAAGAATCGGATTCCGGGCGCGACCTATACCGATCCCGGCATCGGCAGTGTCGGGCTGACCGAGGCGCAGGCGAAAGCCGCGGGTCACAAAGTGAAGGTCGGTAAGTTTCCGTTTATGGCGAACAGCAAAGCGACCATTCTGGGGTCGCACGACGGCTTCGTCAAGATCGTTGCCGACGAGAAGTATGGCGAAATCCTGGGCGTGCATATTATCGGTCCGGAAGCCTTCGAATTGATTTCGGAAGCGGTGACTGCAATGGAAGCGGAGGCGACCGTGGAGACGATGATGGCGACGATCCACGCGCATCCGACGATTTATGAAGCGCTGGGCGAGGCTTTCCAAAACGTTTACGGCCTTGCCATTAATGCTTAGTACCGCCTGCTTGCGCGCGCGGCTCGGAATGTAATGACGCGACCCTGCATTGTTCGCGACCTTGGCCGCATGAGCTACGCGGATGCCCTTGCCATTCAGGAAAGCATTGCCCGGGAGCGCAAGGCGGGGCAGGGAACGGACCATCTTCTTTTCACGGAACATCCGCACGTGGTCACGATCGGCCGCAACGGGCGCGAAAGCAACGTTCTCGCTTCGCCGGAGCTGAGGCGTGAGAAGGCTATCGAGCTTTACGAAGCCAATCGCGGCGGCGACGTGACGTATCACGGACCGGGCCAGATCGTCGGGTATCCGGTGATGGACCTGAAGGAATGGAAACGCGATGTGGGAGCGTTCGTCCGGGCGATTGAACAGACGCTCATTGATACGCTGGAAGAGTTTGGTATTCGGGCATTCGGAGTGCCGGGTCTGGCTGGTGTGTGGGTGGAAACCGGGGATTCGGGGCCGTCGAAGATTGCGGCGATCGGGGTCCACTTGAGCCGCTGGGTTTCGACGCATGGCTGGGCGCTGAATGTGAATACGGATTTGCGCTATTTCGATTACATTGTTCCGTGTGGGCTGACAAAGCCGGTCACTTCGATGGAGCGAATGGGCGTGCAGGCGGACCCCGAAGACGTGAAACGCGTGTTGGCGCGGCACTTCGGGAGGTTGTTCGATTTCGATATGGAAACCCAGGCGAAGACGCCTGAATTGACTGGAGCCTTGAGATGACAGACGTTGTGATGCCCCAGATGGGCGAGAGCATTGTCGAAGGAACGCTGACGAAATGGCTGAAGAAGGCCGGCGACACGGTTGTCCTCGATGAACCGCTGTTCGAGATTTCCACGGACAAGGTGGATACGGAAATTCCTTCGCCCGCGGCTGGCGTGCTGTCCGAAGTCCTGGTGCAGGAAGGCCAGACGATTCAGGTGAATGCCGTGGTGGCCCGGATCGGCGATAGCGCGGGAGCGAGTGCTCCTGCGGCGGCCGCTCCTGCGAAGAGCGAATCTGCTCCGCCGAAGGAACCGGACCCGGTTGCTGAACCTGTCGCGGTGAAGAGTGCTCCGGCTCCGGTTGCTCCTGCACCTGCTGCTCCCGCACCTGCTGCTCCTGCTGCCGCCGCTTCCGCCACACCGGCTGGTCCGTTATCACCGCTCGTGCGCAGGATGGCACGCGAAAACAATCTGGATCTTTCGCGCATTACCGGTACCGGAGCCGGCGGGCGGATCACCAAACAAGACGTTGAAGATTTCATGAAGGGCAACGCTTCGGCGTCGCCTGCTCCAGTTGCGCCTGCCGCGTCCGCATCCGCACCTGCGAAACCCGTTGGCGTCGCGGGCGCCAAAACGCGTATCGAACCCATGACGACCATGCGGCAGAAGATCGCCGAGCACATGATCATGAGTCAGAACACGTCGGCTCACGTCACTACGGTGCATCGCGTGGATATGACGAAGGTTGCGAAAATGCGGGCGAAGCACAAGGACGCATTTGCGGAGCGCAACGGTATGTCGCTCACGTTCCTTCCTTTTATCGCGCGGGCGGCTACAGAAGCACTGGCGCAGTTCCCGCTCTTTAACGCGTCCATCGACGGCACCAACATCGTCTATCACAACGAGATCAACATCGGAATTGCGGTCGCGCTGGATGGTGGCCTGATCGTTCCGGTGATCAAGGGCGCTGATGAGAAGAACGTCACCGGGCTCCAGAAATCGATTGTGGATCTGGCGGGACGCGCGCGGGCAAGGCAGTTGAAGCCCGATGAAATTCAGGGCGGAACGTTCTCTATCACGAATTTCGGAAGCTTCGGAAGCGTGTTTGCGACTCCGATGATTAACCAGCCGCAGGTTGCGATCCTGGGCGTCGGCACAATCGAAAAGGTGGCCGCCGTGGTGGATGACGCGATCGCCATTCGTTCGCAGTGCTTTCTGGCGCTGACCTTCGACCATCGGCTGATCGATGGGGCGCTCGCCGATCAGTTTACGGGCAAGGTGAAGGCTGTGCTCGAGAGCTGGTCGGAAGACATTCTCTAGCAGGATCGCGAAAAACCAGGATGGCAGCCGATTCGGCGCCGACGCACGCCGCTAAGACACCTGGAGTGTCGATTGGCAGGAAGCGGGTGTATGCTTAAAAACATAGCGGTACGAAAATGTTTTCAATCATTACCATCGTCCTTCTCGCATTGATCGTCGTTCTGCTCGCAGTTTTGCTTCTTCGTCCGCGTCCGGTCGATTCGCGCGACGATATCGCCCGCCTTCGTCAGTCGCAGTCGGAGGATGCCCGCGGCCTTCGGGAAGAATTGGCGTCCGGCTTACAGCGCTATGCAATGCAGACCGATCAGCGCGCGGAATCGTTACGCGCCGCCGTCCTCCAGCAACTGACGGACGCGCAACGCGGGCAGCGGACGGAACTCGAATCCATTCGAACGGCGCTCGATCAGCGGCTCGCTGCTATCCAGTCCGATAACTCGGCGCGGCTGGAACAGATGCGTCTCACGGTGGATGAGAAACTGCAATCCACTCTGGAAACGCGGCTCGGCGAATCTTTCCGGCTGGTGAGCGAGCGGCTGGAACAGGTCCATAAGGGACTGGGTGAAATGCAGACTCTGGCGGCCGGTGTCGGCGATCTGAAGAAGGTGCTGGGCAACGTAACCACTCGCGGCGCCTGGGGTGAAGTGCAGCTCGAAAACCTGCTGACCCAGATGCTGGCTCCGGGCCAGTTCGAGCGCAACGTTTCGACAACCGGCACCGGTGAACGGGTCGAGTTCGCCATCAAATTGCCGGGGCATGATGCCGGGAGTGTCTGGCTGCCGGTTGACGCAAAGTTTCCGGCGGAAGCGTATCAGCGGCTGGTTGCGGCTTCGGAGCGCGGAGATGTCGCCGCTGTGGAGTTCTGCACTAAAGAACTGGAGACGGTTGTCCGCACTTGCGCAAAAACGTTCAGCGGCAAGTATCTTGCGCCGCCGGCTACAACTGATTTCGGCATTCTGTTCCTGGCCACTGAAGGACTGTATGCGGAAGTTCTGCGACGCCCCGGTCTTGCCGAATCGATCCAGCAGAATTACCGGGTCGTGCTGGCCGGGCCCACCACATTTGCGGCACTGCTGAACAGTTTGCAAATGGGCTTCCGTACGCTCGCCATCCAGCAACGTTCCAGCGAAGTATGGCAGGTTCTTGGAGAAGTGAAGACTGAATTCGGAAAGTACTCGCAGGTACTCGAAAGCATCCGGCGGAAGCTTACTCAGGCGGTGGAGACTGTCGAGGATGCCGCCGTTCGGACCCGCGCCATCGAGAAACGGCTGAAGAAAGTGGATTCCGACGAGCCGGAGCCCGAAAACCTGTTTCAGCTGGCGGGCTGAGAAAACATAAACCGCAGCCGTCCCTTTGCAAAAAGAACGGCTGCGGCCCGGTGTGCGCGACCTTTAACCGCGAACGTATTTGTTGAACAGATCGACCGTTCGCTGCCAGGCCAGTTTCGCCGCGGCTTCGTCATAACGCGGCGTGGTGTCGTTATGGAAGCCGTGATTGGCGCCTTCATACACATAGCCATTCGCAGTGACGCCGGCGGCTTTCAGCGCGGCTTCATAAGCTGGCCAGCGCCCTGTGATTCCCGTATCGAGCGACGCGTAATGAAGTGCGAGGGCGGCCTTGATCTTTGCAATATCTTCCGGAGCGGTGGGCTGCGCGCCGTAGAATGCGGAGCCGGCGGCGAGGTCCGGGCCTAACTGCACCGCGAGAGTGTTGACGATGCCGCCGCCAAAACAGAAGCCGACGGCGCCGATTTTGCCGGTGCAATCTGGACGTGTCTTCAGCCAGCGGGCGGAGGCGATGAAATCCTGGGTCATCTTCGGCTTATCGACCGTGCCAAACAGCGCGACGCCTTTTTGTTCGTCACCGGGATAACCCCCGACTGAGGTGAGACCGTCCGGCGCGAAAGCCATGAAGTTGAGCAGAGCCAGACGGCGCGCCACATCTTCGATGTATGGATTCAGGCCGCGATTCTCGTGGATCACAATGACGCCCGGCAGTTTCCCGGTGGCGTTGGCTGGTTTTACGAAATAACCGCTGATGGTGCCGTTGCCCTGCGGCGACTGCACGGTGACTTTTTCAGCCTTGATCTTCGGATCGTCTTTCGGCACCTGTTCGGCCCACGCGAAGTTGGGCTGCAGAGCTTCGAACAGGCCTGCGACGGTGGCTCCGCCAACCGCGAACTTTTTCGCCCCCTCGAAGAAACCGCGGCGGTCAAGATCGCCGTGCACATAAAGGTGAAACAGATCGAGCAGTTCCTGGGGAAAATCACTAGCTTTTTTGCGTCCTGAAGTATCGGGTCCCATCTTTACAACTCCTTTTTCAAAGGGAGGATAACATATCGCCGCGCCACAGTTGCGCGCAACAGCCACGCGGAATGGGGCCGCAAGGACGCGGTGCGGTGGCGAAGCGTTCAGTAACCGCGCTGCAACATGCCGGTCGCCTTGCCGTCCACAGTGCCCTTCGTCAGCCATTCCAGTGATGCGCCGAAGAGCAACAAGTGGTTTCCTTCCCAGGCCGCATTGTGGGAGGAACAGCCCAGATCAACGAAGACTTTCTGGGTTGACCCGAGGTCTGCATAAAGGTTGCGGACGCCGGCCGGAGAAACCTGTTTATCGTGTATGCCGGAGACCAGCAAAACGGGAATCTGCAGCTTTGCAGCCATGCTTTGGTTCCAGCCCCAGACGGTTTCCTGCGGCGCTCTGCGAACTCCCGGTCCCCATGTGGCGCCCACTGGATCCGACTCCAGCATCTCCGACCAGATTGCGTTGGCAGCAGCCGGATCGTACTGGTTAGGGCAGCCTACCTGGCGATCCCAATTTTCGAAGAACTCTTTTTTCGACTGCGTATTGAACGCTGCGCCGTTGGCGGGAACCTGAGCGGGCGGGGCAGACGAAGAACCTCGTCCATATGCCGGCGCAAGCAGAACGAGCTTCCGCACTTTATCCGGATGTTGAGAAGCGTAGCCGCCGGCCCGGGGTCCACCCTGTGACCAACCGATCAGTGCCACTTTCTCCACATGGCGAAAGCTGCGCAGGTAGTCCACTACATGGTCGATATCGTTCCAGTCGGATTCGATTGTTGTGAGCTGCTTTGGATAGGAAGGCTGGCAAGCCGCAGGAATCAATGCGGGAATGAATTCCGCCTGCTGGGCGGCGGTAAGGTTGCACGGATCGTTCATCGGAGCCGGACGCGTGGAACGTCCATACCCTGTCAGGTCCATGGCGAAAACATCGAAACCGGCGCGGGCGAGATATGCCATCCAGCTGTAATCATGGTATCCGGCATCGAAAGCAACTTCGGCCGGAGTTCCGGCGCCATGGACAAAGAGAACCACGCGATCGGCTTCCGGGACGGGAGCCGGTTTACCTGCTTGCTGCACTTCCCGCACGTAGATCTGCGTCATATCGCCGGCGATGGCAGGGACGGTGGATTTCACCCCGACATAGTGATCGGTCCGTACAACCGGCGGGGCGTTCTGGGCGTATGCGATGGGTGTAAGCACAAACGGAAGAACCAGCCAGGCGAAGAGATAGCGCATGGCTGCCAATTGTATCGCCACGGCAGCGTTACGCGGGAGCTGTCTGGGCTTTCCGCGATTTCCGGCGGAGTAATGCAATAAAGGCGATAGTTGAAATCGCCACTGCGCTAACCGCGATCCAGCCAACAGGCACTTCCACAGGGCCACGCGGTTCCGCTGCCGCCAGCAGATCTTCCGGGGTTCTGGCGCGGTAGCGAATGAGTTCTTCCCGCAGGCAGATCTCGCCCTGCTGCATAGCCCAGCGGTGATTGGCTTCGAAGACTGGGCGCAGGACCGGAGTCAGATACCGGAGGAGCGGCTTTCCGACTGCTATATTCCAGTCGAACGTGATATCGACGTAGTCCCCATCCGGTGCGAACGACCAGACGCCGTGGCCGTTGAAATCGCCCGATGCCTCAACTACCAGACGCTGTCCCACCACGGCTTCGACTACCTGCGATTCCCAGCGAAGCGTGTATGGCAGCAAACCCTTGGTGTGGAACTGTACGCGGCGGCCAATGCCATTTTCCGCACCCCGCGCGATCTCGCGGCAATCCAGATAAACGGACGGCCACCAGCGCGGATATTCCAGCGGCTGACTGATGATGTCATACGCTTCCCATGCCGATGCGCGCACACGCCAGCGGGTTACGAAACGGTAGGTGTTCGTCATTTCCACGAGGTAACACTCCTACAATAGCTCACTCTGCGGAGCATGATGTCGCGGAATTTTCGAATTGTCGAAATTGCGAACGCCACGATTGATATCACGCGGTACGATTTATATCGTTGATTTCCGATCCGATTCGTAATACAGTCGAAATCAGATGCCGTTGAAACCCACCGATCCCCCTGAAACACCATTGCCGACTGCGGCGGAACTCGATATTCTCGCGGTTCTTTGGCGGTTGGGAGCGGCTACAGTCCGGGAGGTTCACGACGAGCTGCAGAAGGACAGCGGCTATACCACCACGCTCAAGCAGATGCAACTGATGCTGGGAAAAGGCCTGCTGCTGCGGACGGAACGTTTCGGAGCGCATGTATATGAAGCCGGAATCCCGAAGGAGCAGACGCAGAAACAGATTGTGGGGGACCTGTTGAACCGTGCGTTCGAAGGATCGGCCCGTGGTCTGGTCATGGGGGCGCTGGCGGCGAAGCCCGCATCGGCGGAGGATCTGGATGAGATCAGACGCATGATCGAAGCCGCCGGGAAGGGAAAAGGTAAATCACGATGACATCGGTTCAGGCATTCGCGTCACATCCGTGGGTGAACCAGTTCGGGTGGACGCTGATTCATTTCATTTGGCAGGGCGCCCTGATCGCGGCGTTGTATGCAATGGGGCGGAAAGTGCCTGGGAACGCGGGAACCCCACAGATCCGTTACCTCACAGCATGCGCGGCGCTGGCGGCGTTGGTTGTGGCCCCGGTCATTACGTTCGGGATTCTCGCCGGGTCCGCGTCCGCGCCAGCCAATCCCTACGTTGGAAAGATTCCTGTCGTATCGATTCCCACCGACGCGCTGAACGCGACGCACACCTCACTGGCTGCGAGCGTCGGCCCTGACTGGCGGGATCAAATGATTCCGTGGCTGGTCATGATTTGGTGTTCCGGAGCCCTGGTTTTTTGGGCGAGGCTTGTGGGCGGCTGGGCAATCGCGGCGCGCATGCGGTCGAACCTGGTAAGACCCGCTCCCGCGGAATGGCAAGTGCAATTCGAGAGGCTCAGAGCCAGGGTTCAGGTTTCCCGGCCGGTCAGGCTACTTGTTTCCGCGCTCGTGCAGGTTCCCACGGTGATCGGCTGGCTGCGGCCGGTGGTGCTGGTTCCCGTCGGTGCGCTTGCCGGGCTGCCGGCGGAACACGTGGAAGCTCTGCTGGCCCACGAGTTGGCTCATATACGCCGTCACGATTATCTCGTGAATATTCTGCAAAGCCTGGCCGAGGCATTGCTGTTCTATCATCCGGCCGTCTGGTGGATCTCGTCTCACATTCGCGATGAGCGTGAACTCTGCTGCGACGATGTCGCAGTGTCCGTCAGTGGCGACGTCTTTATTTACGCTCAGGCGCTTGCTGGCCTGGAATCCAACCGGTCAGCCCATTACAGCCCTGTCCTGGCCGCCAACGGTGGATCATTGAGAGAACGCATCGGTCGCCTTCTCAATCAGCCCGCTTCCCGAATCACCCATCATCAGCCGGCACCCGGCATAGTACTCGCCACAGTGCTGGTATTGGCGGCAACATACGCGCTCTTCGGCCAACAACCAGTGGCGCGGCCAACCTTTGAAGCGGCTTCCATCAAGCCCAACAATCTGGGTGGCGGTCATATGCACATGCACAATTCACCCGGCCGCCTCACGGCACAGATGACGACGAAGGACCTGATCGAACAGGCCTACGGGCTCAAACAATTTCAGGTTTCCGGCGGACCGGCCTGGCTTGGCAACGACAATTATGATTTCTCCGCCACAACGCCCACTCCCGTGGACCTCCCCAACAAAGTGCTGCAGCCGTATCTGCAGTCATTGCTGGCGGATCGCTTCCATCTCAGATTTCACCGCGAAACGAAGGAGTTTCCCGTCTATTTGCTGATGCTGGCGAAGAACGGGCCGAAGCTGATCTCTCACAGCGGCGAGGGGGGTGAGGGCACAAACTCCCACGGCGACCGGGTAAAGGAAAACATGACGGGGACGAATCTTTCCATGGCTGGTCTTGCCGCATTTCTGGCCAGCCGCCTGGACCGGCCCGTCATTGACCACACGGGGCTCACCGGCAAGTATGATGTCGCGCTCGAATGGTCTCCCGATCAGACTGGCGATTTGCCAGGGCCATCGGTGTTCACCGCATTGCAGGAACAACTCGGGCTCCGCCTGGAGTCGGCGAAGGGTCCGGTTGAAATTCTCATTGTCGATAGCGTGGAAAAGCCATCGGAGAACTAATCCATGAACGCGGCGCAGAATCGGTGGGCAAACTGATCGCGCGTTACTTGGAGCCGGTGCCGGAATAACCCAGGGTCTTCGTGCCGGCAACTTCGAAGTGGCTCAGCGACTGTTGATACTGGGCGATCCCGCGATACAAAGATTCGGCAATCTTCTGCCTGTAATCCGGCTTGTTGAGATTGCTTTCGTCTCGTGGATTGCTCAGAAATCCGATTTCAGCCAGCACCGATGGCATTCGCGCGCCTATCAGCACGACAAACGGCGCCTTCTTCACACCGCGGTCATGCGCCGCCGCGTTCCCTTTGGCTGCCTGGGTAAAGATGGAAGACTGAATCGTTGCCGCGAAGTTCTGCGATTCCGCGATCTTGTCGTTTTGCGCAATTGATTGCACAAGGTCGCGAAGTTCCCCGACCGATTTGTCCGAACCCGCGTTCTCACGCGCCGCAACGGCGATCGCACCCGGCGAACTATTGAGGTTCAGCAGAAATGTTTCCGTGCCGGCAACCGCGGGAGTGGGAGAAGAGTTCGCGTGAATGGAGAGGAAGAGATCGGCCTTGTGTTGATTCGCAATGGCGGTGCGTTCCGTGAGGGGCACGAAAGTATCGTCCGATCGCGTGAGAACGACCTCAGCTCCCAGGCGCGTCTGCACTAATGTAGCCAGGCGGAGCGCCACATCGAGAACCACATCTTTTTCCAGAACGCCGTTAGCGCCGATGGTCCCATCGTCATGACCGCCGTGTCCCGCATCGATCACGATTCGGTTAATCTTCAATCCCAGCGCGCGCGTGAGAGAAAGTGATGCGTCGGTGGAAGCCCTTGCGGTAGTAACGGCATCGGCAGGCCGGATGGCGGGCAGCACCCGGGTGGTCGTGTTGATGAATGGCGCATTCGTGACGGGAGCGCTCGCGGAACTGACTACAGCAGCGGCCGGTATAGAAGGTCTTCGCGGCGCACGAACGTTCGCCAGCGAAACCCAGGACTCCGATATCTGGTAGGGGCCCAACCAAACCGGTTCTATCGGCGGTGGCGCGTCAGGAATCGCGACGAAACGCATGGCCGGCCGTGCGAGAACCGGTGCGATGAAAACTCGCGACGAACGGTAATTCGCGCGCCTGGAAGAACCCGCTGGCGGTACAGCCGGAACATTGGAACTGACCACGTTGGAACTGACCAGCGTCGGTCTTTGCTGCGCTTTACTTCTGCGAGGCGTGATTTCAACCACGAGACGATCCGGTGTTTCAAGTCTGCTGATCGTGTATTCCGCGTCCCCCGCCAGATCGAACACGACCCGAGTGGTGCCCGGCGTCGTTTCGGCAACGCGCACCCTCTTCACTAAACTATCGTGAATCTCGCGAGTAGCGATGCGGCGATGGTCGATCCATGGCCGTGCGTGCGAGATATCGAAAAAAAGCCGGTCGGGGTTCTGCGCGCGATCCACGCGGTAATCAGCTTCAGCGCTGGTTTCGACGACGACGCGGGTAGAGCCGGGGTGGCTCCAGGAACGCACTCCTGTTACCTGAATTATGCCGGATTTCGGTGCGGCGCTCACTGGCAGGATTAGAAAGACCGCTGCCGCCCAGTGAGTACGTCGCATCATGTGTTTTTTCAGGGCGTCTTGTAATAGACCAGGCCGTCCGCGCCAAGCTCGGCTTGAATATGAGGATGCGCGTTAGGTTCGGCCGGTTGCGCTGGTTGCGAGACCGTTGTCCCGGCACTGGACTGATTCTTCCGTTGCGCGGTGAGATGCCTGGCGACAGTGCGAACATAACCCATGGTCTCAGCGTACGGCGGAACACCATTGTATTTATCGACCGCCGCCTCGCCCGCATTGTACGCGGCGATGGATTTCGTGTAATCCCCGTGGTAGTAATCCAGCAGGAAACGAAGATAGCGAACACCGCCCTGGATATTATCGGCTGCATCGAACGCATTGCCCACGCCGAAGCGCTTCGCCGTGGCTGGGATCAGCTGCATGATGCCCTGTGCGCCCTTCGGCGAAACAGCGGAAGCGTTGTAATTACTTTCAGCGAGAATCACCGAATGCACGAGCGGCGCTTCCACGCCCTGTTGGTTCGCGATCCGGTCCACCATCTGATCCAGTTCGACGGATGCGATATGGGGAATGGCAGGGGCCACAGGTGTCCGTTCCAGCCGTCCGGTCTTCGCGTTCACGCGCACAATGGTCTTCACGGCCGCGGGCGGCGCTCCAATCAGAGATGACGCGAATGCTGGCATTGCCAGTAACAGTATAAAACAAAAACGCATCAGATCGTTTCGGGATTCGCGGGTAGTTTTCATGCTTTTGATTCCCGCCAGGGGGAACGTGCCCGCAAACTTCAATGCTAACATTTTGGATATCTTGACTCCACCGAACCAGGATCGCGCCGCATGGATTCTGGTGGGCGGCCGCAGCAGCCGAATGGGTCGGGACAAAGCTCTCGCCGAGTCGAACGGGCGCGTACTGGCGCTCCGGGTTGCCGACCAGGCTCTGCAAGTCTGCGGAAAAGTTACGCTTGTCGGCGATCCCGCAATATATGCAGAACTCGGACTGCCGGTCATTGCGGATCGCTTTCCCGGCAAAGGACCGCTGGCGGGCATCGAAGCCGCCCTCGCCAACACTTCCTGCGAGACCAATCTGATTCTCGCCTGCGATATGCCCTCACTCGGTAAGGACCTGCTGGAACGGCTTGTGGCGCCCGATTCCGAGTCCGATTGCGTTCTGCCGAGGCACGATAACGGCCACGTGGAACCGCTCTGCGCCGTGTACCAACGCCGCTGCCATCCCGTTATTCTGGCTGCAATCGAAGCAGGAATCCGCAAAGTCACGGACGCGCTCCGGCCGTTCGCGATACGATACATCCGGGTGTCGGATCCGGCCGCGTTTGCCAACCTGAACACTCCCGACGACTGGAACAGGTTCCATCATGGCTGAAGAGTTTCCGCATTACATCGAATTCAGGCACGTTTATAAGACGTTCGAAAAGCCTGTTTTAGTCGATTCCAATTTTCATGTGGATGCCGGCCAGACGGTCGCCATCATCGGACGCTCCGGGGTAGGGAAGTCCGTAACTCTAGCGCATATCATGGGTTTCCTGCATCCGGACCAGGGCCGCATCATTGTCGCTCACGAAGATGTGACCGATTACAGCGAAGCCGAAATGAACCGCATCCGGCGCAAAGTGACCATGGTTTTTCAATCCGGCGCCCTGTTTGACTCGCTCACGGTGGCCGAAAACATCCTCTTTTCGCTCGAACTGCGGGAAGACTACGACGCTCAGAACAAAGAAGATGTAGTGGACGGCCTGCTGAAAATGGTGGATATTTTCGATGCCCGCGACGCTTATCCGAGCGATCTTTCCACTGGGTACCGGCGCGCCGTTGCCATCGCCCGCGCTCTCGCCGCGCAACCCCAGTGCGTGCTCTACGACGAACCCACCACGATGGTGGACCCCATCATGAGCGATCAACTGACAGTCCTGATGCTTCGGCTGAAGAAACAACTCAAGCTGACGAGTGTGGTGGTCACGCATGATCTCGATCTGTTGCACCGCGTCGCGGATACAGTCGTTTTTCTGAGTAAAGGCAGGGTGGCATTCTTCGGTCCGCCTGACGACCTGTATAAGTCGGAGGACCCGGATATCCATGAATTCCTGGAGCTGGATAAAGTGATTCGCGGGAATCTCGGGAACGATAGTCCGTTCCGCACCGGTGTGGGCGGTGTCTCGGGTGAGGCATAGCCGGCCATGAATTCATCGGCGCCCGGAGGCATCGGAAAGTACCTCGGGCTCGCGTTAATGCTCCCGATCGCGACCTGTGTCGGATATGCGCTCGGCTATGGTCTCGACTCGCTGTTTCACACAACATGGATACGCTGGGTCTTCCTCGGGTTCGGCTCGATTGCGGGGATACTCGATCTGATCTTCGAACTGGATAAAGACAAGTGACTACGGCCGATTACGAACGCGCCCTGGCTCGCATCCCGAACTGGATGGTTGTACTGGGGGTCATCGGTACCGTTGTCGCCGCGCGTCGGGCGGGAATTGCCGGAGCGGCGGGCTTCCTGCTGGGTGCTGTTGCTGCATGGCTCAATCTCAGGCTGATTGAGCGCGGAGTCAATCGAATCGTGCGATTAACGGCGGCGGAGCCTGGAACTGTGAGCACAGGGAGCGGCGTCCGTATCTTCATTCAGTTCGCTGTTTTCGCCGCATTAGCCTTTGTTATACTCAGATTTACCGGTTTCAATCTGATGGCTGCGCTGCTCGGGTTCCTCGTGTGTCCGGCCGCCGCCATAGTCGAAATCGTCTACGAATTATTCACTTATGGTCACTCGTGAAGCCTGGCTGACGAAGTTATTCAATGAGTATCTTGCAGGTCCTGGAAACGCCCTGCTCGGTTTGTTCCACCAGACCGCGGAGAATCCGAAAGAGCCGTGGGCGGATTTCATCGTCATGCAGATTCTGGTGGCGCTGCTGATCATCGCGACGATCTTTATACTTCGCGGCCGGCTTTCAGTTACCAAGCCAGGCAAACTACAGCACATCTTCGAACTCATTCACCAGTTCATCGCCGGCGAGGCCGACGATCAGGTAGGTCATGATGGCCATCACCACATCGTCATCTTCATGACCTTGTTTTTGTACATTCTGTTCGCCAATCTGATCGGCAGCTTCCCTGGTTTTGTCAGCCCTACCCAGTCTCACTACGTGACGGCCGGCTGCGCTTTCGTCGCGTTCCTGTATTACAACCTTGTGGGCCTGAGGAAAAACGGGCTCTGGAAATACACCAAGCATTTCTTCGGACCGATTCCGGCATTGGCTCCGCTGATGTTTCCGATCGAAATTATCAGCCATCTGGCTCGTCCGCTCTCATTAACTGTTCGTCTGTTCGCCAATATGTATGCGGGCGAAAAAGTCATGATGACGTTTCTTGGCCTCACCTATCTGTTCGTGCCGGCCATTTTTATGGGCCTTCACGTATTCGTCGGACTGCTTCAGGCTTACATCTTCGTGCTGCTGACGATGATTTATGTAGCCGGCGCAGTTGCTGAAGAGCACTAAACCAGGGTTTTAGCCGGCGCATGGCAAGGGCGCCGGTCAAATCCATTTTCCGTGTGAGGCCTCCCGCCCCCAGGCGTGGAACGCAACCACCTCCGGGAGATGAGACTAACTTGCAGGAGCAACACAAAATGAAGAAGAAACTCGCATTCCTTTCGTCGGCACTCATGCTGTCGGCGCTTCCCATGTTCGCGGCCGATACCACCGCAGCCACGGGCTCGAGCGGCATCAGCTGGCTCGGACCGGCGGCAGCCATCGGTATGGCCATCGCTTCCGGTTTATGCGCGCTCGGCCAGGGTAAGGCCGTCGCAGGCGCCGCCGAAGGCATGGCGCGGAACCCCGGCGCCACCGCCGCTATCCGCTTCGCGCTGATTCTGGGTCTGGTTCTGATCGAATCGCTGGCGCTTTACACGTTCGCCGTCATCATCATGTTCAAGCCGTAACCATCTGAGAGATGAACGCTTTACAATGTGCGCTGGACGGGTCCTTCACGACCTCTCCAGCGCACATTTGCGTTCGGGATGTGGTAAAACCCGCGCCCGACACGAATAGTAGTACTAGTCTGATTGCATTACTCCTTTCGAGAGCGTACGCTTAAGTCAAGGAGATTGGTCGATTTGGAGCAACGACGCGCCCCACGGTACCGGATGCAGCTACCGCTGCAGATAATCCAGGTTGGGACAGAAAAGGTCAACCGCACTGAACTGACGCGGGACATCAGTTCGGGCGGCGTCTGCTTTATGTCCAGTGAAAAGGTGGAAGTCGGCGGCCGAATCGAATACCTGATCACTCTCTCCGGCAGCACTCCCCCGGTCGTAATCCGCTGTCTAGGCAAGGTTCTTCGCAGCCAAAAACAGGAACCAGAGACTCCATTTGAAGTTGCCGTAACCATGGAGCGCTACCAGTTCGTCAATCCTCAGGAAGCCGAAGCATTCGCAGTAGCGTCCTAAAAACAAAGACGTTATCGGCGTGCATCGGCGTGAATCGGCGGCCATTTGTCTTTCCCGGTTTTTCCCCCAATCCGTCTGATCATTTACACTGAATTCAGTCTGCGCATCCCGCGCAATTGAGGGGCTCAAGCATGCGTTTGATTCGCTGTCTGGCTGGTTTGTGTTTGTTGAGTTTCGTTCCCGGATTAATGGCTGCGGGAAAAATCTTCCCATATGCCTATGTTCAGGAGGACCTCCCGAACGGCCTCCGGCTCATCACCATTCCCACCGATTATCCGAATATCGTTTCGCTCTACATCGTGGTGGGGACCGGTTCCCGCAACGAAGTGGAGCCCGGCAAAACCGGGTTTGCGCATTTGTTTGAACATCTGATGTTTCGCGGCACAGCCGAGTATCCGCCGGAGAAGTACAACTCAACCCTCCAGGCGGCCGGCGCCGCATCGAACGCGTTCACTTCGAGCGATCTCACCGCGTATCACACCACGTTTTCGAAAGAAGATCTGCCAACCGTTCTCTCCATGGAAGCCGATCGCTTCCAGCATCTCGATTACAAAGAAGACGCATTCAAAACCGAAACCCTCGCGGTTCTCGGGGAGTACAACAAGAACAGCGCCAACCCGGGCCAGCAGTTGTATGAAACGCTGCGCGCAACGGGTTTCAAAGTCCACCCATATAGCCACACCACCATGGGCTTCCTGAAGGACATTCAGGCCATGCCGGAAGGTTACGCGTACAGCCGCGAGTTCTTCAGCCGCTATTACCGGCCCGAATACACCACAATCATCGTGGCAGGCGACGTGGACGCGAAACGCGTCCGCTCGCTCGTGGACGAGCGCTGGGGCAGTTGGAAGCGCGGCGATTTCAAGCCGCAGATTCCCGTGGAACCTCCGCAGGATGGCCCGCGCCGCGCCCATGTGGACTGGAAGACCGAGACGATGCCGCAGATCACAGTCGCGTGGCGCGGGCCCGCGTATTCCGACAACACGATGGATACCGTCGCGCTGGACGCGATTTCACACCTCGGTTACGATCAGAATTCGGCGCTCTATCAGAAGCTCGTCGTCGAAGAGCAAAAGGTTGAATCGTTCGGCGCCAATGCCCCTGGCAATCTGGATCCCGAATTTTTCACTGTCGGGGCCCACGTGAAGAACGCGCAGGATCTCGACTCGGTGGAAGCGCAGATCAAGGCCACTGCTAAGACGTTTGCCGATAAACCGGTGGACCTGAAGAAGCTCGAAGCGCTGAAACAACATTTGCGCTACGATTTCGCCCTTCAGCTCGATAACAGTGAAGCCATCGCTTCTACTGTCGCCGGATACGTGGCGTTGCGGAGAACGCCGGAGACCATCAACCGTTACTTCGATACGTTTGCGAAATTGACCCCGGCCGACATTCAGCGGGTCGCCCGGAAATACCTGATCGATAAGAATCTGGACGTTGTCACCCTGACTTCGGCGGTGTCGAAATGAATAAATTACTCATCATCGCTGCCGCGGCGCTGGCGACGTGTTTCCAGCTTTCTGCCGAGCCGCGTCTGGTCGAACTCCAGGGTAAGTCTCCGTTGGTAACCATCCGGCTCGTGTTCACGACCGGCGCGGCGTCGGATCCCGCCGACAAGCCGGGCGTTGCCGCGCTCACCGCCCAGATGCTCGGCAACGGCGGAACGAAGACTCTGACGTACAAACAGATCACCGACGCACTGTACCCGATGGCAGCCAGCATCTCGGCCTATTCGGATAAAGAAATGACCACGTTTGTTGGCCAGACCCACATCGACAATCTGGAGAAATTCTACGCTCTGATGCGCGACGCCGTGCTCGATCCCGGCTGGCGCAGCGAAGATTTCACCCGTGTTCGCGACGATCAGGTCAATGCTATTCGTGTCAGCCTGCGCGGCAATAACGACGAAGAACTGGCCAAAGAGGAGCTCTACAACGCCATCTACACGGGGCACCCGTACGGACATGAAGACCTCGGTACGGTTGCGGCTTTGCAGAAGATGACCGTGGCGGATCTCGAAGCATTTCATAAACAGCACTACACCCAGGCCAATCTGATCATTGGACTGGCAGGCGGTTATCCGGCTGGTTTCGCGGCGCGTGTGAAGAAAGATTTCGCAGCGCTGCCGCAGGGCGCGGCCGATCGTTTTGAGTTGCCGCAGCCGCAGGCGCCGGCCCATAATCAGGCAATCCTGATCGAAAAGGATACGCGCTCGGTAGCGTGGTCGTTCGGTTTCCCCATTGCGCTGAAACGGGGCGATCCCGATTTCGCCGCGCTTTTGGTGGCTCAGTCCTGGTTCGGGCAGCATCGTGAAAGCGGCGGGCGGCTCTACAACCGTATGCGCGAAGTGCGCGGCCTGAACTATGGCGATTACGCGTACATCGAATACTTCCCGAACGGTATGTTTCAGTTTGAGCCGGACCCGAATCTGGCACGGCATCAGCAGATTTTTCAGATCTGGATCCGTCCCGTCGAACCGCCCAACGCCTTATTCGCACTCCGCCTGGCGATGTTCGAACTCGACAGGCTGGTGAAGAGCGGCATCCCGGCGGCAGATTTTGAAAAGACGCGCTCGTTCCTCTCGAAGTACGTCAACATTCTGACGAAGACCAAGTCCGCCGAACTGGGGTACGCGATCGACAGCAACTATTACGGGATGCCCGAATACAACGCCTGGCTGAAGGCGGCACTTGCAAAGCTGACAGTGGAAGACGTGAATAGAGCAGTCCGGAAGTATCTGCACGCTGACAAATTGCAGATCGTCGGAGTGGCGAAAGATGCCCAGGCCATTAAAGCCGCGCTATCCAGCGCAGCTGCGACGCCCACCCATTACAATTCCGCCAAGCCACAGGAAATCATGGACGAGGATAAGACAGTCGACGTCTGGCCCACAGGCCTGAAACCGGAAGACACAAAAATCGTGCCGGTAGGCAGCGTCTTCGAAAACTAACGCTCATCCCGCAATGAGAATTTTCCCTCGCGCGACATGATCCGCGCGAATGAAATTTTCGGGTCGTGTCCGAAGCTGCACCACCACTCTTCCGCGGCGGCGCGGCCGAAGAGTTCATTTTTTGAAGCGATGCTTTCCATCGGGAACAGATCGAAGGCAGCCACCCAGGTTGGTGTCACATGCGCCGCGTAAGGCGCTAAATCCGCCAGGTGGCACCAGGTTTGACCGCCGGATCGTACCAGCACAACCATCATGTCTCGGTTATGCCCCGGCGTCACCTGCACCTGAATCCCTGGCGCAACTTCCACATCTCCATCGAGAAGATGCAGCTGTCCGCCTTCCACCAGCGGCTCATAATTCACGGCGCGATAACTGACTCCGTCACGCGGATGCTGTTCCCGGGCATGGGTAATCTCGCCGCGTTGCACAACATATCGGGCATTCGGAAACGCGGCAACTGCGCCATTGCCGGAATCCAGCGTGTTGCCCCCGCAATGGTCCCAGTGCAGATGGGTGTTGATCACCAGATCAATCGAATCCGGCTCGAAACCGCGGTTAGCCAGGGCTTCAGCCGCATGGACTCCATGCGGCATCCGCATTCGTTCCAGGGCGCGGCCGTCGTGCCGGATTCCGCCACCCGTCTCGATCAGAGTCCTTTGCCGCCCGTCGTCGACGACAAAGCAATTCAGTCCGGCTTCGATCCGGTTCAGTTCGTCGCTTGGCTGATGCCTGGACCAAAGGGTCTTCGGGACCACTCCAAACATGGCCCCGCCATCCCACCAGTAAGAGCCGGCGCGAACTGTCGTAATCCGGCAGTCGCCAATCTCGAGATAGTTATCTGAAGTCTTCGCAGCCGCCACCGATGTGCCGATCTGCTCTTTAGTGCTGTACGAGTTTGCGGCCGCGCTCGAACAGGTCGGCGGCATCGTCGGCGATCTTGCGACCGCGATCGTACAGATCCTTGCCGCGGTCCATCAGTTCTTTGCCGCTCGATTCCACAGCCTCGCGGCCTTCGCGGGTTGTCCTGTGAAGCAACTTACGCGTATCTTTGCCGGTCTTGGGAGCATAGAGCAGGGCAAGTGCGGCGCCCGTTGCCGCTCCAGCGATAAACCAAGCTATCGAATTGCCAATGTCGTCTTTTGCCATAGCCGATGAACCTCACCTACATTCTAATCGGTCGCGGCCATTTACGCATGGGCCACATGTGCGGTTAATGGGTATATCCTCGAAGCATGGAAATCCCACAGGAAGAGTTAGCCACCGTATTCCGCTCCGCTGGTTCCGGGAAAGAAACCGAAGCCCAGCTGCTGCGGGGCATGCTCGAAGCGAACGGGGTACCGGCCTTTGTAACCGGTTTCGAAACCATGCCGAGTCCTTACCGCTATCCCCTGGGAGAGGTTTGTGTCCAGGTTCCCGAAAACCTCAGGCTGCAGGCTGAGAGTCTGATCGCCGAAGCTCAGGCCGCCGGGCCCGCTGCTGCCGAAGACGCCGTCCGCGGCGAATCCTCAGCTACTTGAGCAACTCCATCATGTAGTCCATTGCTTCTTTGTTGTCACGCATGGAACTGAGACGCTCCACAATCGTCTTCTTCATGGTGGGGTCATTCTCTTTTCGCGCAAGATCCACGAGCGTCTTTGCGTCCCGCTTTCCGAGAAAGCCATCGACGATCGCGCGTTTGGCGTTTACGTCGGACGACGAATACAGATCAAGCAAACCTTCAATGGGCGCGCCTTTGGAGGATGCAACATCGCGGATCGCCGTATCGCGCAGCGACTGGTCTTTCTCCGTCTTAGCGATATTCATGAGAGCGTCATAAGCGCGTGCGCGCGCCAGGATCTGGATAATCGTGCTCTTGACTCGTGTGTCGGACGAAGCGCTGTAGATGGAGGCGAGCTGTTGCTGTGATTCCTTCGTTCCGGAATTTCCAAGGTACTCGATTGCATGTAACTGGAGATCCGGATTTCCGCTGCCTTTTGCGTAATCCGTCAGCACCTGCTGGGCGCGCGGTAAACGGCTTTGTGACAGCACAAAGAGCGCGCGATCTTTGACATTGGGAGCGGTGCTTCCCTTCAGAACTCCTTCAATCAGCGGAATGGCGCGCTCCGGATCGGAACTCACCAGCGCATTGATCGCATACAGCTTGATGTCCTCATTGCTTTCCTGGGCCGGCGATATCGGCTGACCGGCATTCTGCTTTACCTCGGCTTCGAGCGCCTGCGCGTCATTCAGCCACGCGCTCGATGCATAGTCGCGTCGAAGTCCTGCCAGCACGGCGAGGGCTTCATCGCGCTTACCCAGGCGGTTCAGCGCGTATGCCTTCCAGTACAGAGCGCCGTCCGCGCGGGGGGCTTTTGCGTTGATCACGCCATCGAAGTTCTGAATCGCCGCGTCATATTTGTGCTGATCGAGCGCGCGGACGCCGGCGTCATACGAAGCACCGTCACGGGATGTGAACAGCCGGCCTTTGAGGACCATCGGGGCGGTCGGCGCCGTTGGAGCAACCGGAGGCACCGGCGGGACAGGTGCCTGGAGAAAGGCCATGTCGAACTGATCGAGACTTGATTTTGCCGCGAGGTCGAGATCGCCGAAACTATCGGAGTCAAGCTTGAACCGCAGGGAGTCAAGTTTCGATTGGATGTCGGGAAGCGTGGAGAGTTTATCCTGCCACGCCGTAAGGGCCTTTTGCTCCATTTCGGCGATCTTCGAATCGTCGAATTGCACCTTGACTCTCGCCGCCTGTTCCTGGAGTGTCGCGATGCGGTCGGCGGAAAATTCCGCCGTCATGTCTTTGGCCTGGGCAGCGAACCGGGCGGCCTGATCGGCCAATGCCCGGGATTGAGCAGCCAGATCCTCGGACTGCTGGCAAAACGCCGGCGATGCGAGCGCGCCGCTCAGGCTGGCACACAGGACAATATACGAATATAGTTTCATAACTTTCGCTCCTCGTTACGTAAATTGGCTTCCACGACGCGTACTTTGAACAGCAGCGATCCGGCATCAATTCGCTCCCGCAGGTCCTGCACTTCACTCGCGCTTGCAGTGTCGGGCGTGTGCGCAGTTTCGATCAGAAAACGCTCCACATCGTCGAGAAAATTCGTGGTGGCGGATTCGCCGCGCGCGGCCAGCGACTGGCGCACCAGACGTCCTTCCTGTACAAGATCCGCCGCCCTGCTTTTGTCGATGGCGAATTCTTCCGTGTTCGCGGCGCTCGTATTCGAGATTTCGGTCATCAGAATCTGAACCCGGTCCAGATGATCCGCAACCGCGATGGCGAGAATTCGTTCACGCGCCTGATCGGAAAGTCCCGCCAAAACGACGGGCTGGGCCGGGCGCGAATACCTTCCAGCCAGAAACACCATCAGCAGCAGCATCGCAAATCCAGCGGCAGCCGCACCGATTCGAAACGGACGTAAGTTGAAAAAACCAACCCATTTACTCTCGGGGCTCCGGTGTTTCTCCAGTTCGGGCACAAGCCTCAACCAGACATCGTGGCCGAAATCCGCCGGACGTTCCGGCACTGGCCATTCCTCGCAGAGAGTAAGGGTACGGGCGAGCGATTCCGCGGCCGCCCGGCATTGCGCGCATTCCGCCAGGTGTGCCTTTGCATCGGAGGTTCCCGGTTCCTGGTAATAAACGAGAATCAGATCTTCTTCTGTCAGGTGCGTCATGCGTGACACTCCAGTGCGCGGCGCAGTTTGCGCACCGCGCGGAAAATACTATGCCTTGCCGCCCCCGGCTGAACACCCAGCGCACTGGCGACATCTTCGATGGCCAAACCTTCGTAGTGGCGCAGAATAAATGCGGTGCGCTCTATCTCACTCAACTCCGCCAATGCCGGTTCCAGGGTTGCGTAGGCTTCGGCGCCGCGCGCAATCCGTTCGGGGGAGGGTTCTTCCGAAGCCAGGCCGCGAAACGGATCGTGCTCCTCTTCCGGGCCGTGTGAAAGAGCCGGTTGCCACCGATTCCGCGATCGCAGAAAATCCACCGTGCGGTTTGCGCAGATGCGATGCAGCCAGGTTCCAAAAGAGGCTCTGCCGTCGAACCGCCGTATTTCGCGCCACGCCCGCAGGAACGTTTCCTGCACCATATCTTCCGCGTCTGTTTCGTTTCCTGTCATTCGATAAGCGAGACGGAACACAGCAGTGGCATGGCGCTCCACGAGCACACGAAAGGCGTCGCTGTTGCCGTCGCGCGCCCGCTCAAGGACGGCTTCATCGCCACTAATCATCCGGCTGTCAGTTTAGACCGTGCTGCGCCAGTCCTGTTAGCCAATGTGGAGGAAATCTTCCACAAGCCGCTTCGCGCGCAAAGTTTCCCTCCAGAGATTTAGTGCAATCGCGGCTGCCAATAGAAATGGCGTTATTTGAATTTCGCAGAGTCAAATGGACTGAAAAAAGCGTAATACTGTTGAAAATTCAGGACTTCCGTGGCAGAATAAAGGTTGTGGCGATAGTTGCAGGCTGTAGACCCGGAGCGGTTGCGGTTCTGGCATTGTCCGCTTTCCCGGCGATACTTTCAGCATCGTGGCTGGCTACCGGTCCCTTTGGCGGCGACGCCGATATTGTTCGCGCCATTCCCGACGCGAAAGGACATGTCGTCGCGGCGGCCCGCAACGGTTTGATATTTTCATCGGTGAACGGCGCCGCATCCTGGGTCAATCTGCCGTTTCCCGCCCAGTTTGCCGGAGTTCTCCACGCGCTTGAAGTAGATGCGAAATCACCCGCCACATGGTACGCCGGTGTCGAGAGCGATATCACCCGCATCTCGGGAGTCTACAAAACGACAGACTCGGGCGTTTCCTGGAAATTATTGCCGGGAACCGAAGGAATCGGCGTCTGGTCACTGGCGGTTTGGGGCGGGGACGATGCGGTCATTGCTGCCGGAACATCCACCGGCGTCTTTCTCAGCCGTGATGCCGGAGGAACCTGGAAGTTGATCTCCCCCGAAGGCAATCCCGAGATTCGCCCCGTCGTGTCCCTCGCGTTTCATCCGGCCGACAGCAACATTCTCTATGCCGGTACCACCCATCTGCCATGGAGGACGGCCGATGGCGGCACGACCTGGCAATCGATTCACACCGGAATGATTGACGATTCCGACGTATTCAGCATTCAGGTTGACGCCCAGCGGCCGGAGCACGTGATGGCCAGTGCCTGCAGCGGAGTCTACAACAGTCTCGACAGCGGTGCTCACTGGGCAAAGCTTGATACGCCGTCAGGCGCCTTCCGAACCCACTTTGTTGCACTCGATCCTCGCCACCAGGGTGTAGTATTTGCCGGGACGACCGATGGTTTGCTCAAATCCGTCAATGGCGGGCATGTCTGGCGAAAAGTGAATCCCGCCAGTGTTCGCTCGCTCGCCTTCGATTCCGGGCTGGATGGGCGAGTATTTTTTGCGGCATCGGGCGGTATGACGCAGGCCGGACTCATGGTTTCGAACGACGAGGGCAACACTCTGCGCGAAGCCAACACCGGCTTTACCAACCGCAATTTCACAACTCTCTCAGGCGCGGGCTTGGCCCTTTATTCCAGCAGTGTGTACGAAGCCGGGACCGGTGGCGCTTACCGTTCCGAGAATTTGGCAGCCCGCTGGGAACACGCCGCCGCACCCCCGGGAGATGAGCTCGTCCAGATGGCGACAGCTCCCGACGATCCAACACGACTCTACGCAGCCGGCTACCACGGTGTCTCCGAGTCGAAGGATGGCGGCCAGCATTGGCTCTCGCGCAAGAATCCGGAGGGTTATGCGGTCGGAACGCTGATGCCGCTGCCCGGAGGCGTCCTCCTTGCAGGAACGACTGCCGGATTATTCCGCAGCGTCAACGGCGAGCCGTGGTCGAAAGTATCGCCGCTGGCAATTCAGGCGGGCGGGCGGTCGATCCAACGGTCGGGGGGTAACGTCGTGGCGGCGCTCACAGCCACGGGTGCGTTGGTGAGTCGGGACTCGGGTGTTTCCTGGAAAGCGTGCGGCGAGTTGGATGCCAAAGGTCCGTGGTACGGATTGGCATTCGACATGCAAATGTATTCCACCGTACCTGCAAATGTTCAGGGTGTGGCGCTGGCCGCGACACCGGCTGGTTTGTACCGCTCAACCGATGGATGCCAAACCTGGGCTCAAATTCACGGCGGTTTGGAGACTCAAACCGTGAGTTTGGTGATGTTTCATCCAACTCGCAGCGGAGAGGCTTTTGTTTCCCAGGGGGGACGTATTTTTGTTTCAACTGACGGCGGCCAGCGTTGGCAGCCGATTGACGACGAAACCGGCGCCAACAATGCCGGTCCGGCATCGTTAATTGTTCTTTCTGCGGCTCCGGATACTCTTTTTGCACTGTTTCCGAGACGTGGCGTGTATACAACGGGAATTGGAATGTGGACGGCAGCCAATCAAAAGCCTTCGGCAGGTGTCGGCGGCGGTGAGCTTTCCATAGCGCTGAGACCCGGAAATGATTGATAATAGGTTTGATGTTGAAGAGGGAGATAATTTCATGACGAAGAGGTCACACTTTGTCCGGCCATGCCGGCAACTATTGTTGTGGTCGACGGTAGCACTGGCGATAACCGGAAGTGCTCTGGCCCAAACTGCCAGTACCACCAAACCGGCTGCGGCCAAAACATCGGACGACGGCGGCTATTCGACCTGGGATGTCACGCCGTTTTTCGGCTGGCAGTGGTATCAGGCGTTTCAGGGCGGCAACCTGCGAAACTACACGAATCGACTTAAGAGTGGATGGGTGCTCGGAGGACGGTTGAACGCCGATTTCTCCCCCCACGTTTCGTTGGAAACTTCAGTGATGTTCGGCAGCAACCGTTTGCAGTTACGACCGTCGGGACAACCGACTTTGACCGCTTCTGTACCCACAAAGAACGTCCAGGTAGCTCTTGACCTGGTTTATCATTTCCAGCCACGGACGGCGAAGACCAGGTTCTTCATCCTTGGCGGCCCCACAGGAGTTTGGTTTATTCCGGGCGATACGATAACCGGCAACTTAACTCAGCCTGTTTTTCCGCTCGAGACGAAGGTTGAACCCGGCATAAACTATGGCGTCGGCGTGAAGCATTATGTCAGTCCAAAGTGGGGTCTCCGCTTCGACGTTGGAGGCAGGGTCAATCCGGCCGCCCATTTCGGTCTTCCGCAGGGCCCAACCGGTCCGAACACGGTGTACATTCCGGCGAAGGGCGCGAACAGCGAACTCTATACGAGTATCGGCGTAATTCTGCGTGAGCACTATATCGCGCCGCCGCCTCCGCCGAACCCGCTCGTCTCGCAGACATTGCGCGTGGATGTGCCCGCGGCGTCCACCACTCCGATGACAATTTCGGGTGCGCCCGCAACCGTTTGCCCCGGCGACGATGTCAGGCTCTCAGTCAATTCAGCCGGTTTCCCGAACGCCACCTACCAGTGGCAGGTCAACGGTACCGCCGCCGGCGGCGCGACCGGACAGACGTTCAATGTTCCGACAGCGACGGGCACCGGTTCCCGCTCTGTGACCGTAACGGCGAGCGGCGGCAGTTCCACCGCCACCTCCGCCCCGTTTGCGACGAGCGCAGGCCATACCTATCACCTGACTGCTGAAGCCGCGGGCCTGAATGGCCGGAATGCTTCTTACCAGTGGTTGGTAAACGGCCAGCCTGTTGCCGGCGCCACCGGCACCACCTACGATATGCCGGATGCCGCCAGCGCTTCGGTCGCGGTACGCGTCACGGTTCCGAATCCGCCTGCGACGTCGGCGCCCGCAACCTTTACGATCAATCCTCTGACGCCTCCCACCCTGACGTTCGCCGTCACGCCCGCTACTGTCCCTTATTCTTCCGGACCCGTGGCTCTGCGTGCGGTGGCGACGGCTTCCCCCTGCGGTGGCGCCGTCAATGTCCGTTACTCGGGTGAAGGCGTTACCGGTACTTCCTTCAATCCAGGCAGCGTAAGCGGCTTCGATATGGGCAATCGCCTGCGCAGCCAGAGCAAGACCGTCACGCTGACGGCAACTGCAACGGATGCGAAGAATCAGACCGTGACCCGTACCGCACCGGTTACGGTTACCCTCGATCCTGAAGCCCGCCGCCTTGACGACGTGGTCTTCCAGAGCATGAGTTCACGCGTCAACAACTGCGGCAAGCGCCTGCTTCTCGAAGAGCTGACGCCGATGCTGCGGAACGATCCCGGCGCCAAAGTGGTCCTCATCGGTCACCGCGACGAGAAGGAGAAGGGCGGCAAAGCTGCTCTCGCTCTCGATACCACCCGCGTCCTGAACACGGCCGCCGTCCTCAGTGCCGGTAAAGGCATCTGCCCGCAGCTCGATCTGAGCCGCATCCAGATGAAGGCTGTCGGAACGGATCAGAGTGCGACACCCCGTCCCGCACTGTGCGGCGCCTCAACCAACGTCAAGGAACGCTCCGGCCAGGCTGTGAAGGAATCCGACAAGAACGCCGAATACCGGCGCGTCGAAGTCTGGATCATCCCGAGCGGCGCGGCGATGCCTGCCGGCCTCACCGGCCTGTCGGCACTCCCGGACGCGCAGGTACAGAAGCTCGGTTGCCCGAAATAAAGGGTAGCGGCGCTTCATAAGAACGAACGCCATGCCGCGCGTGGTTCCGGGATTCCGGGGCTGCGCGCGGCATTGGTTTTTTACGGGTTATCGAAGTTGTCGGAAAGATTGAATCGTGAAAACTACTTCTCTCGAAAAGAGCAAAATCCATATTCTCCTCCTGGAGGGCATCGACCCCAGCGCGGTGGAGGCCTTCCGCGCCGATGGTTATCTGGACGTCGAGTATCATCCGAAATCATTGCCGGAAAAACAGCTTCTGGCCGCGGTTCGCAAAGCGGCGTTTATCGGTATTCGTTCAGCTACGCAGCTCACCGCCGCAGTATTTGAAGAAGCGGAAAAGCTGGTCGGCGTCGGCTGCTTTTGCATCGGCACCAATCAGGTGGATTTGGTCGCGGCCCGCCAGAAGGGCGTACCTGTCTTCAACGCGCCGTTTTCAAACACCCGTAGCGTCGCGGAATTGGTTCTCGCGGAAACAATTTTTCTCATGCGGGGAGTCAACTGGAGGAATGCCGCGGCGCATCGGGGAGAGTGGCCGAAGACCGCTTCGGGGTCGCATGAAGTCCGTGGGAAAACCCTCGGGATTATCGGTTATGGTCATATCGGTACTCAGGTGGGCTTGCTGGCCGAAGCGCTGGGAATGCGCGTCATTTTTCATGACGTGGAAAAACAGCTCGCTCTTGGCAATGCCACTCAGGCGTCATCTCTCGATGACCTGCTCCAGCAGGCCGACGTGGTGACCCTGCATGTCCCGGAGACGCCTTTGACTCACAATATGATCGGGGCCGATCAGTTAGCCCTGATGAGGCCGGGCGCAAAACTGATCAATGCCTCGCGCGGGACAGTGGTCGAGATCGATCCGCTCGCCGCAGCCCTGCAATCGGGTCGTTTGGGCGGCGCCGCGCTGGACGTGTTTCCTTTCGAGCCGAAAACGGGTGAGGAATTCGTCTCTCCGCTGCGGGGTCTGGACAACGTGATCCTGACGCCCCATATCGGGGGCAGCACGGAAGAAGCGCAGCGTAATATCGGCAAAGAGGTCGCGGAAAAGCTGATTCGCTACAGCAACAACGGATCCACCCTCGCAGCCGTCAATTTCCCCGAAGTGTCCCTGCCCGCGCATGCCGGGAAGCACCGGATCCTGCATATCCATCGCAATCAGCCGGGCGTGCTGTCCGGTATTAACGCCATTTTCTCCGAAGAAAAAATCAACATCGCGGCCGAATATCTTCAGACCAATGCTCAAATCGGCTACGTCGTGATCGATGTCGATCCAGGGGAGCGGAATTCCACCGCGCAGCTGCGGAAACGCCTCGACGGCGTCCCGGGGACGATTCGAACCCGCCTGCTGTATTAGCGGCGTAAACGAACAAGAGGAGACTGCCTCCGGGCGGTCTCCTCTTTGTCCAACTGCATCCGAGTGCCTCCGCGCACTTCAGATGCGACTTGGCGGAAACATCCTCCATTCCGCCAAATCACAACTCCGATACTGTTTAATTGTGGCGCTGGTTGGCCGGTTGTTACAGTCAACCTACTTAACGAAGGTTAATTTTCGGAGTGTCGCGCCCGGTTCCTGATCCTCGAACTGGAGCAGCATCCCTTTTTCATACCCATCTTCCAGCGCGACGCCGGCCGGAGGCAGGTCGAATTTGAAGATCTTCCGCAGGGCGTCGACGTCGGTGGAAACTGTCCCTTTGGCGGCGAGACCGGTTTTCGTCATGAAACCGTCGGCCGACGCCGGAGCGGTCGTCGGAACCCCGATGAAGCGCGTTCCGGTCCAGTCGAAGGAGGCAAGCTTGATCCCCGCGGCAAGGCAGTGCATGCAGTGCGGATCGAAGAAGTAAATGAAGACTTTGCCTTCGCGGAGAGAAATGGGAGGTCCGTTTTCGGCCGCTATAGTTGCCGGAGCCGGCGTTCCGGTATGCCGCGTGGCAGCCACCCCGTAGGAAATCAGGGCAAACACCGAAACTGCCGCCAGAATCAGGGAAGCACTGCGCGCGCTGTGCGCCGGTCTGGACCAGACACCCGCGCCAATCGCCAGGAGCAGCATGATGCCGTCGCCAACGAAAAACTGCGGTCCGACGGCGCGCTTGATCCAGGGAAAGCAGGAGCAATCCGTCCCGACGAGTTCGTTGTAGTGGATGCCGATGAACACCATGAAAGCGATCAGCAGCAGCGAGCCGAATATGGAACCCCACCGCCGAAACCGCGGGATCACCAGCAAAATACCGGTAAAGGTCTCGGCAATCCCGAACATAACAGCCGCAAAAACGCTGAGTGATTCCGGAACTCTGGCCTGAGCCAGTTTGACTGCCGCTTTGACCGGATCGGACGCTTTCCACACGCCCGCGACAAGAAAGACGATGGCGATCAGAATCGCACACGTCCAGTTGAGAATGACCTGCCAGTTCCGCTGTTCTTCCAGTTCGGCCGGAGGCTCAGTGGGCAGGATATTGGGGTCGCCCGTGGCGGCCTCGACTTCTGACATATTCATCTTGAGTATAGGGGAGTCCGGCAGGCGGGTTGATGCTCCGTCACTTTTCGGCCAGCCAGACCAGAAACAGGCCGTCCGGAGCCACATCTTCCCAATAAGAGATCGGCTCGCTGCGGACTGACCGGCAATGGCGGCTCAGCAGCTTTTCCAGCTCTCGGCGATTGAACCAGCGCTCCCATTCGGGGGTTTTCAGCTTGCCCCAATGTTCGGCGTTCTTATCGATAATTGCCAGTTTTCCCCCTGGACGGAGAATCCTGCACATTTCGCTCACAGCCCGTTCGATATCGACCGCGTGCTCCAGCGATTCGGTGGCGTAGACGCCGTCAAAAGCTCCGTCCGGAAAAGGAAGTTCGCTCATAATGCCGGAAACTCTATTGATCCCCGCGGGCACCGATTGCAGCATCCGCTCGGATATATCCAAACCTGTAAGCCGGGCCGACGGATTCCGCTCCAGGATGACCCGGGCATAGCGCCCCTTACCGCAGCCGACATCCAGAATTCGGTGATTGTCTACAGGGGCGAAATGCCGGAGCAAAACCTGAACGTGCTGGATCCGCGGATCGATGCTGGAAGGGAAGTGTTCTTCATCCCCCGCCGCTTCATCGAAACTCTTGCGGATGTCGCGGCGCAGCTGATCGTTCAATTGTGAAGGACCAGCTGCGGCCGGGCGTTTGAAAAGGCGGGGAAATCGCACGCGTCTATGCGTTGGTGAGGAAGACCGGCAAATCCATCTTCCCGGTGTAACTCGGGCGGTAGCGGTTGGTGTCGTACATTCTCGCCACATCCACGGCGCGGGGGCCCAGCTTCGGGTCCGGGATCGGCACGGCGGCGTATTTTCCGCCATGAATCGCGGTCATGACGCCTTTGCCTCCCTTAGCGACAATATCGATCGCCATGCCGCCGAACGTATTGCCAACCATGCGGTCCACGAAATCGGGAGCGCCGCTGCGCAGATCGTAGGTCAGATCGCTCACGATCGTTTCTTCGCCGCGCTTTTGAATGTATTCATTCAGCATTTCGGCGATATTGGCCTTCTTGCGATGGCCAAACGCATCCGCCTGTCCATATTCCTGAACCTGATAGCCTTCCCACTCCGCACCTTCCGACAGCAGCACCAGTGCGTAGGAACTCGAGTTCTTCCGCTTGTCCTCCAGCACCAGCTCGATCAACTTATCGCGATCCACTTTGAACTCCGGAATGCAGCAGCGGATCGATGCGACATAAGCCGTATAAAGCGCTGTGTAGCCGGCGTCGCGGCCGAAGATTCTGAAAATACCGATGCGCTCGTGCGAACCCACCGTGGCGCGCTGCCGATCAATCGCATCGAGTGCCCGATTCACGGCTGTCGAGAAGCCGATGCAGTATTCGGTATTGCGGACATCGTTGTCCATCGTCTTCGGAACACAGATAACCTTGACGCCCTGGCGATCCAGGTGGGCGGCATAGCTCAGAGTATCGTCGCCGCCGATCGCAACAAGGTAATCGAGACCCAGCTTTTCGATATTCTTGAGCACCCGGGGCGTCATGTCATATACCGTCGACGTTACGCCTTTTTTGGTGCTTTCCGAAGCCTGGAAGGTTTCGCCGGAGAGAAATTCCGGCGTCTTTTTCATCTTCAGGGGATTAGTGCGGGAACTATGCAGCCATGTGCCGCCCGTGCGATCGATGGTACGCGTATTATCGCGATTGAGGGGAAGAACGTAGCGGGATACGCTGGCGGGATCGTCGAAATTGACGTGAGTCAGGGCTTCCCAACCTCGGCGCAGACCGGTGATTTGCGCACCGATTGTCTCGCCGCTGTACACAACTGTCTTAATTACGGCATTCAGGCCAGGGACGTCGCCGCCGCCCGTCAGAATACCGATTCTTTTCGTGCTCATGATTGCTCCAGGTGAAAGGTTGAACCCCCATTGTAATGGTTGTCCTCCGCTCAGGAACAATCATGAGCACCGATGCTTTATGAGCTTGTTACCAGCGGGGTTCGCGCCGGCGATTGTCGCCACCACCACCACCGCCACGGTTCCCGCCGCCACCGCCGAAACGATTGCCGCCGCCACCGCCGCCGGACGGGCGTGCTTCCCGGGGACGCGCTTCGTTGACCGTAAGGCTACGGCCATCGAGCTGCGAACCATTCAATGCTTCAATCGCGCGATCCGCGCCCGAATCTTCCGTCATTTCGACGAAGCCGAAGCCCCGTGACTTTCCGGTGTCGCGGTCCTTCACTAACTGGGCACGTTCCACCTGACCATAGGCCGAGAAGGCCGCTTCGAGATCCTGTTCAGTTGTCTGGAACGAGAGGTTCCCGACGTAAATATTCTTCATGGCTAATCAATCATCCTGTGCTGCCTGGAGGCAGGCTGTCTGCCGGAAAGGCAGGTTAATCCTGGGGGAGCTAATCTCGGCCGGAAATTGAGTCAAGGCGGGCAAGTAAGCAGTCAGTGGCATCGGACCAGCCACGCCCCTATGGTAGCGCGTTTTTGGGCGGTCCGTACCCCCCTTTATTCGGCGGCGGACTTTTTGGCCAGTTCACCTATGATGGGCAGCACATATGTCTCTTCATGGCTGGTCTTGACCATCATCATGATCGAAACGACGATAATCACCAGTTTGAGGACATGGCCAACCCGCAGGAAGTGGTCGGAACCGGCATCGAGGATGGGGCTGACGCCCTCCAGCAGGAGCCAGACGGCAAACAGGTAAAGCCCCTGAAATGCATGAAAACGGACGCTGTGATCGGTTTTGAACTTCCTGGAGGCGAGTACTATTACTGCGGCTATCCAGCCGATCGTCGGGATGTAGCACAGAATCGCGGCGGCGCGGGGGGACAAACCGGCCAGCGGATCCGCGGCCGGCCCGGCGGGAATCGGTCCAGGCGCGCCCGCCGCCGTTTGCCGAGCGCCACAGTTGCCGCAGAAAGCTGCGGAATTGGTGACTTCGCGACCACATTGCGTGCAAAATGGCATGGCTATTTAAGGATACGGTACGCCATGGCACTTTGTTCCGCAAGTTGCAATCGGGTCTAAGCTGGAAATACCCACACGGAGACCTCAAATGCAGAAGCGCAAATTAGGAAACAGCAATCTGGAAGTTTCGGCCCTCGGACTGGGCTGCATGGGAATGAGCTTCGGCTACGGCGTGCCCGCCGACAGGCAGGAGATGATTGCCCTGACGCGGCTGGCCTTCGACCGGGGCGTCACGTTTTTCGATACGGCGGAAGTCTATGGCCCCTTCACCAACGAAGATCTGGTGGGTGAGGCACTCGAACCAGTTCGCAGCCAGGTGGTGATCGCGACCAAATTCGGCTTCGACCTCAGCCCCGGCCTCGATCCGCGCGGCATGAAAGGGCCGCCCGGCCTCAACAGCCGCCCCGAACAAATCCGACAGGCTGTCGAGGGCTCGCTCAAACGGCTCAGAACTGAAACGATCGATCTCTATTACCAGCATCGCGTCGATCCCAACGTGCCCATCGAAGACGTTGCCGGAACTGTGAAAGATCTGATCGCGCAGGGAAAGGTAAAGCACTTCGGGCTCTCCGAGGCGGGTGTGAAGACGATCCGCCGCGCCCATGCCGTTCAGCCGGTGACGGCGCTCCAGAGCGAATATTCGCTTTGGACCAGAACTCCGGAAAAGGAAGTGATTCCCACTCTTGAGGAACTCGGCATTGGATTCGTTCCCTTCAGCCCGCTCGGCAAGGGCTTTCTGACGGGGAAGATGGACGAGAATACGCAACTCGAGAAGACGGATTTCCGGAGCACGCTGCCGCGCTTTACGCCGGAGGCCCTGAAGGCGAACCAAGCCATGGTGCAGCTGCTCAAGGCTATCGGGGAGCGCAGGAAGGCGACACCGGCTCAAATCGCGCTGGCATGGCTCCTCTCGCAGAAGCCGTGGATTGTTCCGATTCCCGGAACGACAAAGCGGGATCGAATGGATGAAAATATCGGCGGAGCGGCTGTGGAACTGACGCCCGACGACCTGCGGGATATCGAAGAGGCATCGGCCAGAATCACGATTCTGGGCGCACGCTATCCTGAGCACATTGAGAAGATGACAGGGCTTTAAGAAAGGGAATTGATCGCCATGGAAATCTACAGAGTCGGTTCACGGCCCTCAGGTAAAGTGCCGGCGGAGTATTTTACGGGCGTGGTGCGCATCGACCCGTTGTTCAATGCTCCCGCTCCCGCGCGGGTGGTTGGCGTCAGCGTCACGTTCGAGCCGGGTGCCCGCACGGCCTGGCATACGCATCCCCTGGGCCAGAATCTGGTTGTGACCGCAGGCTGCGGCAGGGTGCAGCTATGGGGTGGCCCCGTGCAGGAAATCCGCCCGGGTGACGTCGTCTGGATTCCACCGGGTGAGAAACACTGGCACGGCGCAGCCCCCACGACAGCTATGACTCACACCGCGATCCAGGAAAATCTGGATGGCAAGACCGCGGAGTGGCTGGAACAGGTCAGCGACGAGCAATATAACGCTTGATGGAGCTCAGTCCATCAGCTTCCGCGTCAGATAAGTGAACTCCGTGGCTATCGTCTTCGCCTGTTCCTTGAGATCTGCGCCGGCGGCGTGACCGCCTTCGACGATTTCATCGTAGTAGAACGGCTTGTCGAACTCTTCCATTTTCGCGGCGAATTTGCGCGCGTGCACGGGGCCCACGCGGTCGTCTTTGGTGGTTGTAAAGATCAGCGGTTCCGGATACTTCGCTTCCTTCTTCAACTGATTGTAGGGAGAGATGGAGGCGAGGAAAGCCCGTTCCGCCGGAACCGACACGGAGCCGTATTCGCCAACCCACGAAGCTCCCGCCGCAATGTGCTCATAGCCGAGCATGTCGAGCAGCGGCACTTCGATCAGCACGGCGTTCCACATTTCGGGATGTTGTGTCATTTCGACGCCCATCAGCAAGCCGCCATTCGAGCCGCCCTGGATGCCGAGCCGGCGCGGCGAGGTGATGCGGCGTGTGACAAGGTCTTTGCCTACAGCCGCAAAATCGTCATAGATGTGCTGGCGTTTCGTTTTCAGGCCCGCCTCGTGCCAGGCAGGCCCGAACTCACCGCCGCCGCGGATATTGGCGAGCACGTAGACGCCGCCACGTTCCAGCCACAGCTTGCCGACGCTGGCCGAATAGCGCGGCGTTTCGGAGACCTGAAATCCGCCATACGCTGTTAACAGGGTCGGATTGTTGCCATCGTATTTCATGTCTTTGCGATGCACGATGAAGTAGGGAACTTTGGTGCCGTCCTTCGACACTGCCCAGAGTTGCTCCACGACGTCGGCGGAGGCATCGAACTGCGCGGGCAGCGTCTTCGCTTCCCTGATTGCTCCGCTTGCGGCATCGCCCAGCAGTAGCGAGGAAGGTGTGAGAAAGCCGGTGAGGGAAACGAAGAAGCGGTTGTCAGACCAGTTGGTGGTCACGATGCTCACGCTCCGGTTGTCGGGAGTGTTCAGCTTCGTCTTTTTCCACGCAGATGTGGCAGCCTTCGCATCGAAGGCGTAACTATAGATCCGGCCCTGCACGTTATCCAGCGTGGAAATCAGCAGGTAGTCTTTCGTGGCGGCTACGCTTTGCTCGAACTCCGTGGCAGTGGGGGTGAAGATGATGCGCGGCTTCAGATGCTGCGGGTCTTTCCTGACCGCATCCAGATCAAGCGACAGCACCGAGCCCTGCGCATATTTTTCAGTCGCGCCTTCCGGCTTCCAGTCTTCATTGAGAGTGACAATGATCTGTCCTTTCAGAAGGTCTTCAACCGACGACTTGCCTGGGAGTGCGATCTTTTTGGGTCCCTCCGGCGTCAGCAGCGAAACTTCGGAACTGAAAAAGTTGACCGCCCGGACAAGGAACGTCGCCTGATGTCCATCCGCATCGTGAAGTGTTTCGGCGATCGCCTCCACGTCGTTTTCATTGCCGCGAAAAACCTCTTTGGCCTGATCGAGCGGCTGCCCGCGCTTCCAGATTTTCACCACGAACGGATAGCCGGATTTCGTCATCGTTCCCGCGCCCCAGTCGCGCGCGACGAGCATCGTGTCTTTGTCCAGCCATGAAACGGACTGCTTGGAATGCGGGAGAGTAAAGCCGCCATCAACGAATTTCGCAGTTTTCAGATTGAATTCGCGCAGCGTGGTCGCATCTTCGCCGCCCGCGGAGAGCGCGATCAGGCAGACTTCATTGCCGGGGTAAAGGCAGTGCCTGCCTTTCTGCACCCATTTCTCATTGTCCTGTTTTCCCAGCGCATCGTAGTCGAGCACCGTTTGCCAGTGCGGACTTGCGGTCTGGTAATCGGCGAGCGAGGTGCGGCGCAAAATGCCGCGGACATGCGCCGCGTCCTGCCAGGTGTTGTAGATTTCGTCGCCGTTGATGGAGGGGATGGGAAGACGTTCGGGCGATTCCAGAACCTTCAGTGCCGCCGCTTCGAGCGTGGCGAAGTGCGGGTCGCTCTCGAGGATCTTCGCGCTTCGCTCGTTTTCCGTCTTGACCCAATCCATCGAGCGCTGGCCGGAGACGTCCTCCAGCCATTTGTATTTATCCGCCGGGAGCGCGCTGCTTTGCGCGGCCGCGTTGATGGCAACCGCCAGCAGGGCAGCGGTGAGGATCAGAGGTGGCGTGTTGGCTGGAAGAGTTTTCATATCTGTCTCCAGTACATTATCAGCCGCGGCCGGCGAATGGCATCTTTGTCGCCATCACATTCATGAACATGACATTGGCGTCCAGAGGAAGGTTGGCCATGAAAACCACGGCGTCCGCGACGTGTTTCAGATTCATGCGCGGTTCGGGTTTCAGGCTGCCGTCGGACTGCAGGACTCCGGCCGCCATCCGTTCAGTGAGTTCCGTTGCCGCGTTGCCAATGTCGATCTGGCTGGCGGCGATGTCCCATGGCCTGCCATCGAGTGAAAGGCATTTCGTCAGGCCCGTGATCGCGTGCTTCGTGCAGGTATAGGGTGCGGAGTTCGGGCGTGGCGTGTAGGCGGAGATGGAGCCGTTATTGATGATGCGGCCGCCCTTCGGGTCCTGCTTTTTCATCGTCCGCATTGCTTCCTGTGCGCAGAGAAACGAGCCCGTGAGATTCACGCCCACGACTGAACTCCATTGTTCGTAGGTGAGTTCGTCCATCGGAATTGCCGGTACGTTAATACCTGCATTGTTGAACAGGACGTCGAGCCGGCCGAAGGATTCCTCGATTCGGGCGAAGAGGGCTTTGACCGAGTTCGGTTGGCTTACGTCGGTCGGGATGGCGAGTGTCGGTCCGCCCGAAGGGACGGCGAGAGAAGCCGTCTTTGCGATTTCGGATTCACGCCGGCCGGCGAGCACTACTGTGTACCCTGCTGCCTGGAGGCCGAGGGCGGCGGCTCGCCCGATTCCACTGCCTGCGCCTGTGACGAGGGCAATCCTGGTGTTGGAGTTCATATCGATCTATTGTCTACCTTAATCCTGCCCGGCAAGAAAATATTCATTCTGCTGTTGACATACGAAGCTCGTCGTAGTAACCTCTTCGTATATGGCAGTTCCACCCAGACCAACCGACGCCGAGCTTGAAATTCTGACCGTGTTATGGAGCCGCGGCGCCACAACTGTGAGGGAAGTTCACGAGACCATTTCGGCGCGCAAGCCGACTCAATATACGACTGTTCTCAAGACGCTCCAGATTATGGCCGAAAAAGGCCTGGTGCGCCGCGATGAAAAGCAGCGCGCCCATATTTATGAGGCGGCGCGGCCGCAGGAATGGACGCAGCAACAATTGGCCGGAGACCTGCTTCAGCGTGCGTTCAACGGCTCGGCGCGAAGCCTGATGGTGGGCGCGCTGTCGTCGAAGAAAGCTTCGAAGGCGGAACTCGCCGAGCTTCGCCGCCTGCTGGATCAATACGAGAAGGAGACGCGATGATGTGGCTGCAAAATCCTGGCGCGGTGGCGATGGGGAGAACTCTGCTGCACTCCCTGTGGGAAGGCGCTGCGATCGGGCTGGTTTTGATGCTTATGTTGTCACTGGCGCGATCGGCGCGAGTGCGGTATGCGGCGGCGTGTGTGGCCATGCTCGCGATGCTGGGCGGACTTGTCATAACGTTCGCAATCGTGGCTCCGAAAGATGTCCGGATTCAGATGGAAAGATCCGGACCGATGTCCCTGATTGCGTCCGGGTCGTTCGCGCTTCCGGCCGACCTGGGCAACGGACCGCCATCGATCGACTTGCGGGCGTGGCTGGCAGCACTCTGGATTGCCGGTGTTCTGATTTTTCAGCTGCGCGCGATCACCAGCTGGATGGCGGCACGTCGTCTGCGCCGCGCGGGCGTTTGCTGTGCCGCAGCCGAGTGGCAGGAATGTCTGGACAGACTACGATTGCGATTGCGGCTTTCGCGATCTGTGGCGCTGCTGGAATCGTGTCTGGCCGAAGTTCCTGTGGTGATTGGATATTTGCGGCCTGTGATCCTCATGCCCGTAGGGCTGTTGGCGGGACTGCCGGTGACGCAGGTAGAGGCCATCCTGTTGCATGAGCTTGCCCACATCCGCCGGTACGACTATCTGGTGAATCTGCTGCAGGTCATTGTAGAGGGCGTGCTGTTTTATCACCCGGTTGTCTGGTGGATATCAGGCGTGGTGCGGACCGAACGCGAGAACTGCTGCGACGATCTGGTGGTTTCGGTAACTGGCGGCGCGCTCGAATATGCAACGGCGCTAACCGCATTGGAACAGAGAAGGGGAGACGCAGGTATGGCGATGGCATCTACGGGAGGGAATCTGGTGAAACGCATTCAAAGGTTGTTGGGAAGAACGGAACGGCCGGAAGCCATGGCGATGCCGATTGTCTCGGCGGCAATTCTCACTGTGACTGTGGTCTCCGCGATGGCGGCGTTGCAATTCAGTCCGGCGCAAACGAGAGTGCGCCCGCACGTACAGCCGAAGCCGGAAGACAGAGTAATCCTGATGGCTCAGGCGCAACCGGCCCGGCCGGCACCGCCGAGGGTGGCGCCGCCGGACCAGATTCTGTACGAACGGGCGATACAACAGATCCAGCTGGGAAGCTATTCGATCGCGCGCATGACTCTGAATACTCTCATCAGTACATATCCATCGGGCGAATATGCGAGAAAGGCAAAGCTCGCGATTGCGGACAGCTGGAGTCGCGAGGGCGACGAGCACGGGAAAGCGCAGGCGGTGGCTGAGTACAGGGATTTCATAATGTTTTATCCGAATACGGAAGAGGCCAAAATCGCGGAGGCCAAACTTGGGTTGCTCGCTCCATACAAGAAATGGATGGACGAGGATGCGGCCTACATCATTTCAGACCAGGAGCGGAAAGCGTTCGTTCAGCTTCAGGATGACCCTGAGCGGGAGAAGTTCGTCGAGCAGTTCTGGCTGAGGCGGGACCCGACCCCGGGCACGGACGAAAACGAATTTAAATCGGAATACTATCGGCGGATCGCTTATGCCAATGAACACTATGCGGGCAGCATCCCAGGCTGGAAGACAGACAGGGGCCGCATGTACATTCAGTTCGGTCCGCCGGACGAAATCGAATCCCATCCCGCGGGTGGCAGCTATCAACGGCCAGCGGCACAGGGCGGCGGGAAGACCGAGGTCTTTCCGTTCGAGCAATGGCGTTACAAATATATCGACGGGATTGGCAATAACATCATCATGGAATTCGTGGACCGGGCAGGGAACGGCGAGTACAAAATGACGATGGATCCGACCGAGAAGGATGCGCTGCAACATCTCATGTCGAATCCGCCTGCTCTCTCGAAATAGGAAAGACCGATGGGACACGTTCACTCTCACGGAAAGTGAGAAGACACGTGTCCCGCGCCGCGTGCAGGTGAATATTCGATTTTCAAAAATCCAGCGACCGGAGCTCTTCGCGGAGACGATCTTCTGCTAAACGCAAAAACACAGACACTCCTCCCGCGGAATGATTCTGTCGATTCCGGGAGCTTCGAAAACTTTTCGAAGCAAATAACGGGGACATTCTTTTTCGAACGCCTTGCGGCGAGGAAAAAGAACGTCGTTGCGGCGGGTCGGTTGCCCATGTCGTTGCAAGCCCCGTGTTACCCGCCGCCAATGAATGGAGCGGGTTCTGTAGCGCGGCGGACTAACGCCGCGCCGGTCCATTACGA
>JAICJH010000157.1 GCA_025928545.1 Bryobacteraceae bacterium
GGCCGGGTCTCCAGCCGGATGAGGTTCTGCTGGGCAAGCTGCAATTCCGCAGCGTCTTCGATGGTGACCACGCGTTCCGATTGCGGTATGTATTGCGACAGCATATTCAGGAACGTGGTTTTGCCGGCGCCCGTGCCGCCGGAGATCAGAATGCTGATGCGCGCGCGGACGGCCGCCGCCAGCACGTGCATCATTTCCGGCGAAACGCTCTTCAGTTCCACCAGCGTGTCTACCGAAAGGGGGCCGGTGCCGAAGCGCCGTATGGATACGGCGGGGCCGTCGAGCGCCAGGGGTGGAATAATGGCGTTTACGCGCGATCCGTCCGGGAGGCGCGCATCGACCATAGGAGAGGATTCATCGATCCGTCTGCCAACTTTCGACACGATACGATCGATAATTTGCATCACGTGCCGGTCGTCCCGGAACACGATGTCTGCCTTTTCCAGCTTCCCGCGCCGCTCGATGAACACCACGTCCTTGCTGTTCACCAGAATGTCCGAGATGCTGCCGTCGCGGAGAAGCGCTTCCAAAGGACCCAGCCCGAATACTTCGTCGAGCAGATCGGATTGAATCTTCTCCTTTTCCGATGCGCTCAACGGCATTTTGTGATCCGCGATAATTTCGAGAATCAGACCGGAAACGGCCTCTCTGGCTTTGGTCTGCTGCACGGTCGACAGCCGCTCCAGGTCCAGTTTCGAGATCAACGTCCCGAGCACATCGGCCTTGATTTTTTCCAGGTTTAGTTTTTCCATTGCGCTTTCCCGTCAGGCCGCCCACATTAGCCGAACAGGCCGAATTTCTACTTCCGCTCCGGTTTGCCGGTCTGGCCCGATGCGGCCCAAGCCATCTCACGCATGACTCGGGAAATGGGCGAGCCCTCCATGGCGATCGGCACGCCCGAATTCTGCGCTTTGCGCGCGGCCGGAAAATCGTTCGGAACTTTCCATTTCGCGGGCTGCGTCAGGGCTTTCGTAATGGCGGCGTCGTCGATCTCGGCCGCTCTCGCTTGAAAGCGATTCAAGACCACTTCTAGCTTCCTGGCGCCCGGGCCGGTGAAATAACGTGCGATCAGACGATTCGCATTGCGCAGATCCGGGACGCCTAATTGTGTCACCAGATACACCGCCGTTGCCGCTTCAAACAGCGTTTCCGAAAGATCGGCGGGCTTGGCCCCCGCATCCACCACCACGTAATCGAAACCTTCCCGCGCCACTTGCAGCAGGCGGCCCACTGCCTCTTTCGTCGGGTGCGGGTTCGAAACGGCGTCGGCGCCCGCGAGAATGGAAAGGCCGGCCTGGTGTTTCGCGAGCATGGCGGATAAGAAGTCCAAATCCAGGCGGCTCGTGTTTTCCAGTGCATCCGCGGTAGAGAACTTGGACGCGATGCCGAGCGAGAGCGCGGCGTCACCCAAGTGCAGATCCAGATCGATCAGCAGGACTTTTCCCGCCTCTTTCGCCAGCGACAACGCGAAATTAGTTGCGAGCGTGGTGACTCCGCAGCCGCCCTTGGCGCCGGCAAAAACGAAGAGTTTTCCGGCGGTCTTTTTCGTCCGGCCCACCTCTTCTCGCCGGACGGAGGCGCGAACCAGGGCTTCGGCGACGGCGCCGGGCTGCAGAGGCTCGCTCAGAAACTCACGGGCGCCCGCGCGCATGCACCGCACCAGCATTTCGGAGCTTGCATGGGCGGCATAAATCATCACCGTCACTGTGGCGTTCGCGGCGCAAACATTCTCCACCACGTCGAGCGCAGCTTCTGGGTCCGGATCGAGGTCAACCACGATGACGTCGTAATCGGCGCCGGAGATTTGCGCCAGATCGTCCATGCGGGGATAGGCGGCAAGCTCTCCTCCGATATGAGCTTGCGTCCCGGAGAGCGCCTTTGCAATGGCATGCCGCCGCTCATTGTCCGGCACAATCAGGAAAACAGACAATGCGCTCATGCTGACCGACTCAGTATCGCGAATAGATGTGGACATCACCATTGAACTTCTTCCCACTTGTTTTTCTTGCATTTTGCCGCGCCGTGCTTCACTTGATGACCGCCAGAAAGGACAGAATCGTTCCCACTGCAATGGCGGGAGCATACGGCATTTTCCGTGTGGCTGCGTTTGACAGCACGAGCGTCGAATGCGGGCGAACTCCCCGCTTCCGCATGCCAAAAATCAGATCACCGGCGCCGTCGAGCGACTCCCGCAGAAATCCGCCGCAAACCGCCCATCCCAAAGCCATCACGCCCCCGGCAAAGCCGGTCATCACCAGCGCCAACCCGAGCTGCGCCGGCCCGATCCAGGCGCCGATCGCCGCGCACAATTTGACATCGCCCATACCCATGCCGCCGAGGCAATAGAAGGCTCCCACAGCCACCGCGGCCAGCAGAATTCCCAAAGCGCTTTGCTCCAGTCCATGCCAGCCTTGCACCGCGGTGGAGATTCCTATTCCACCGACCAAAAGAGGGAATACCAGCCAGTTCGGAATGCGCCGGTATCGCACATCCCAGACCACGGCGATGAGGACAGCAGCGAGAATAGGCCACCAGGCGATTGAGTGCGTAGCTGACACAGGTAATCGGAATAGTTCTTGGCAATTTAAGATCCATTACGAAATCTTCGGAAAACTACCGCAAATTCGGCATCTTCGTGCGGCGCGGTTCGCAGCGCTGTCAACGGCTGTAGACACCGGGGGTTTTCCCGTGACATGCCGTATACACCGGGGCGGGGAAGGGGCCATCTGGTCGCTTACGCTTCCCGGCTCAGATTCAAGGTTTTTCGTCCGCTCTCCGGTGAGGTTACTGTCCGCTCCTCGGCGACTGAAGATTGCCGCAGCACGCTGAAGCGTGCGCCACGGATTCCCGATACTGGGCGGGAATGAAATGAATTTTCCGCCAAGCGCCGAGACGAGTCTCGGCGCGGCAGACAAAAGTGTCTGCGCCACCA
>JAICJH010000159.1 GCA_025928545.1 Bryobacteraceae bacterium
AACGCATCGCCATTTCGGACATCGGAATGCGGATGATCATCGTTCCCGAGGCCATCATCAAATTGGGTGAATTTTGGATCGACAAAGGCGACGGCCGGTAGATTACCCGACTGCGCATCGGACAGGAAATCATCGAAGTCTGCCGAGACGCTCACATACTTCAAACCCCACAGGGCGAGAAAGGGTATGTTTCCGAAGTAGTAGCGGTGACTCACCTTGGCCTGTGACAGCCGGTCGAAGATGGTGGGCAATCCCGAGAGTGAAAGCGTGTTGGAGAGGCGATCGGTTTGCCCTGCCCACAAGAACATCCGGTTGGGGAACGTTTCGGCGAGGATCGATGCGAACCAGTGATCACACGTCATGTAGGATTGCGCTAAGTTCGCGAGAAACGGCAGCTGCTTCGCTCCGTAATATCCGATGCTGTAAATGTCGTTGCCCGGGACCCGCAAAAACCCGTCCATCTTGCCGCTGTCATAAGCGGTCACATTGGGCGTTCCATACGAGTTATCCGGAGCGTTGTGCCCACAACCGGTGTAGTCGCTTTCCAATGAGTAGACCGGGTGAGGAGTTCCTGAGGTATCGACGTACTGGAGATTCGCGGGGATGCCCTCGGCGCCCTTCAGCCAGCCCAGGAAGTGATCGAAGCTCCGATTCTCCATCGAAACCACGATGATGTGGTCGATGCCTGAGTCCTGCGGATTCACCTTGACGGGATTTGGAACCGGCCCGCCACCCGGATTTTGATAAGTAGGCACGCCTGTCCTGCATGAGATCGAAGCAGTAAATGCTCCCACCCCGGCAAGAAGTCCGCCGGAAAATTCGCGTCGGTTCATGAAGGTTCAACCCCTCTCACCAGCCCCCGAGTATATCGTTTTGGGCAGGCCTGAGGTTGTGTTCTGTTCCCGCGCCAGACCGGCTGGACAGTCGCAACGGACAATAGGGTATGGCCCTCGATGGCAGTCGTGCCTCTGATTCACCCCTCGTCGATCTGCGGCGGCGGGGGCAGTTTCTTTTTGCGTTTTTACTTTGGGCGGGTGCCGCAGGGTTCTTCGTTGTTGTTTGCAGCGGTGCTCTGGTCACGTATCATTACGCAATCTCTCTGGCGGAGCGAGTGCGCCTGGGCCTCGGCTTCGCTCCACCTGTTCACGGACCCGACTGGTTCCTGCTGCTTGCGCTCAGTTCGGGGCCGCTGCTCGCGCTGATAGCGGTCGTCAGCTTGTTCCGCTGGTACCGGCGGATTTGGTTGCGGCGTGTTGCACGGGTTTGGCCAGAGAAGCATCAGAGACGAAGTCTGTCGCACTGGACACAGATTCCATTGGAGAGAACCGGGTCGGAACATGAGAGGCGAGTAGAGTACCTGACCGCTTTGCTCGAGTCACCTGCGTGGTCTCAGCTGGGTTGTCCACGGCCCCGGGAAGATCACGAGGGTCGGTCGGAGTGGATCTTACTTGAATTAGAAAAGGATATTGCCGAGCGTGCGCTCGCGACCGGCCTTACCATCGGAATCAGCCGCAACCGCTACGTCGATCTGTTTACGATTTTCGCGGGAGCGCTGGAGCTGCAATTTCATGTGCTGTCGCGGTTGGGAAAACGCCCATCGACCTACGCCTGGCGCTTACTGATCCAGCGCTGCGGCGCGAGTCTCTTCATCAACACGTATCTGAACCGGCAGGATGCGATCGCGTTGAACCTCACGATCAAGAAGGCGGGCATGGGGCTGAAAGCATCCGGTGACCTGATGGAGAACGCGGCACAGCATCTGGCAGAGGGCGACTACGACCTGGACGAGGCTTTAAACCTGCAACACAGCGGGATTTTGGGTATGGCGACGAAGGGGCTCGAGTTAGGAGCAACCATGGCTCTCACGGTTGGGCAGGTGGGCCTGCATGTTTTGGGAACCTTGATCGAATCCGTGGGAGATGAACTGACCCAAGGGGCACTGGCGGCGGGCATCTTGTACTATCACGGGATGGCTCTGGCGGCCGACACGCTGGCACTCGATGCAGGGCACCGTGCCAGTCCGGCAATGAATCGCAATTTTCGCGAGGGCGTTTGGAAGATGGGCGAGATTGCGGGCTCGATTTTGCGGGATCTAGTTCGCCAGAGGCGTACGGCGTTCCGAGCTCGCCGCAGCCAGATTATCCGGTCACTTCCGAAAAGCGCGTACGCCCGGATTCAGGCTTTGTTCGGGCGCGGAGCGGCACCGGAAACACAGGCGAGCTAGCGCTCCGACCAAGGCTTTCTTTCCTCGGGGATGCCGGGCCAACAATCCGTATCCCGCCGATCGCCAGTTGCAATGCGTTGCCATTCTCCCCGCGTGACCACCGGCACAGACGCGAGCCTGCGGCAGCAATCGTCACAGCCCTTGCGGCAAGCCAAGCTCCGTGCGCCGCTCTCATGTCTTCGACGCGGCTCCGAATCTCTGCCTGAAGAACGTGTAACTGGTCGGTCCTGCTCATTCAAAGTGAACGTTAGTCGAAGCGGCGGAGCCAGATATCCCGTACGGAGATCTTACAGGGCTGGCTTTCAATTTCAAACCCAATGAGTCCCGGTTGGTTGTTGACGGAATCTTTATTGTCATCGATGAAGATCGCCATCAACTGGCCGTTCATGATGTGCATCATGACGCCGCCGCGCGCGATGACCTCGTAATCGTTCCACTCGTTGACGCGTACGTATCCCCCGAGGGCGCGCTTATCCCCGATGGTTGCAACGAGGCGGTTCGGCTGACCCGGCAGCGCCTCCGTGACCTGGCCGCGATAGGCGAGAATGCCCTGCATGGTGTTTTCGGAATACCACTGGCCTGTGTAATCGGCCGCTTGTGCGCGGACAGGAAACCAGAAGTCCGCCTG
>JAICJH010000123.1 GCA_025928545.1 Bryobacteraceae bacterium
CAGAAATTATGTTCAGCCTCGCATTATGTGCAGATGGGCCCCAGAATCCGCCCGGCGTGCCCGAAAATGAATTGAATTCGCAGGGTCGGACATCTGGACAGCCGGCTTACGCTGGAGGCCGACTGTTCATAATCAGAGCGTCTGTAGTCCAGCGCCAGCGGCTGTCCAGCTTCGTTTCGGTTACAAGCTCTGCAGGAACTGCAATACCCGGTCGGTAGGCTGATACCTGACTTGTCTCGTGGTCGGAGCTTGTACCGCCGCCAAGGCGCGTTCCCGCATCGCGAGATCCGCTTCCACGTACATGTGGGTGGTCGACGGGCTTTCGTGTCCGAGCCATAAGGCGATGAGTGTAATGTCCACGCCGGCTTGGAGCATGTGCATCGCGGTCGAGTGGCGAATGGTATGCGGCGAAATACGGCGTTTGGCAAGTTGCGGAAGAGCCCTTGTTGCACGCTGAACAGTGAGTTGCAGACGTGCGGTGACAGCGGAGCGGGTCATGCGGGCACCAGAACAACTCGGAAACAGCGGCTGATCAGGTTTCGCATCGATACGGGCCACCCACTTTCGAATCTCATTGGCCGTGGTCCGCCAAAGCGGAACGCGCCGTTCCTTGCCTCCTTTGCCGCGGATACGTACGGAAGCAGTGCCGTCCAAAACGACGTCGGCCACGTGCATGCCCGTGATTTCGGAGACTCTACCGCCAGTATTATAGAGCGTCGTGAACATGATTCGGTCGCGATGTCCGGACCAGGTATTGCAGTCAGCGGCGTCGAGGATCGCCTGCATTTCAGGGCGGGTGAGAAACCCCAGCAGAGGCTTGTCATATCGTTTCATCGGTATGGCTAGCGCGCGCTGGATGCCGGGCAGCGCCGCGGGTTCCTGAAGTGCGGCGAAGTTCAGAAACGAACGGATTGCCGCAAGTCGAGCATTACGACTTCGGATCGTATTGTGTCGCTCGCTTTCAAGGTGATTGAGGAACGCCAGGATCAAGGGCGCATCCAGATCGTCAAGGAGCAGACGCTCCGGCGATTTTTTCAGTTGGTTCTGGGCAAACTGTAGGAGCAGGCGGAAGCTGTCCCGGTAGGCAGCCACGGTTTGCGGACTGACATTCCGTTGTTGAATCAAACGTTCCAGGAAGAACTGCTGGAGCAACGTCGCAAAACGGCTTTGCGAAGAGGCTGCTTTCATTGTTTGCCTCCTTCCACTAAAGCCGAAAAGCGCTGGGCAGCAACGGCCAGAAGTTCGGGCGTCGCCGAAATGTACCAGTAGGTGTCGGAGACTTTGGCATGCCCAACATACGTCGACAGCGCATCCACGATCTCGTCCACCGGGCGATTCTGCTGATAAGCGCGAAATAGGCTATTGCATATAAATGAATGCCTCATATCGTGAATACGAGGAGCGGGATGGCCGCCGCGGGCAGTCCAGCCCAAACGGCGCCGCAGCTTCTCGAACGTCGAATGTACGGTCCGGTCCGGCAGGGCTGCGCCGCTCTCGGAAACGAAGAACGTCTCGAGACGTTCGCGGCCGACTTTACGCTGCCGGGATTCAGCGTAGCGCTTCAGCGCCGCGACAGTGGTGACATGTAGCGGCACCAAGCGGGACTTGCGGAATTTCGTTTCTCGCACGGTCAGGATGCTGCAATCAAGGTTTACATCCTGGGGCGTGAGATGAAGCGCTTCGGAAATCCGCAGGCCAGTGGCTGCGATCAATCCGAACAGAGTGTGATACGTCAGTGGACGAAGACCACCAACTGGAAGCAGATCGTCAGTGGCATCCAGAAGCGCCCTGATTTCTTGCTCGTGGTAGATGTGGGGAGCGAGCCGGCGGTGAGGCGGCCCGAAGAACCGGCGGGGCACGATCTCCGCCGCTGTATCGAACTGGCTACAATACTTGGCGAATGGGCGCAGCACCTCGATCCTCCGCGCCCAAGTCAACGGCGTCGCTCTCTGCGAAGTCTGTGCCCACCGGATCGACAGGGCGCTGGTGATTGGGCCTTGATGCCCGCTTTCATCGGCGAATCTCCCAAATGCAAGTAACTGCTCACCAGCGATGTCTAGAGCGAACCCCATTTTTCTCCGGCAAGCAAGGTACGCTTCGACTTGGGAGACCATCGTAGCTGCCTGTCTCATAACTGCCTCCCGGTGGGCCAAGGCGCAGCCACAGCAGCCAGCGTCGGCAAGTCCACCTTGCTATAAATAGTCGTGGTGTCCAGACTCCGATGACGGAGCACATCGGCGATTTCCTTCAGGGTCGCGCCAGCGCATCGCATCCGCACCGCCGCGGTGTGGCGCAAGACGTGTGTCCCTGTGAAGCGATCGGCTAAACCGCAACGGGCCAAAGCGCGGCGAATATGCCCGCGAACAAACTCCGCGCTGATCGGGAGATCAAAGGGGGCGCGGTGCCGGAGGAACAGAGAGCGGCTTTCGGTCCTCGGTCTTGCTCGACGCAAATACAGTAAAATCGCCTTTCCCGTCGGATCAGGCAAAGGCAAGACATCGGCTCGTCGCGACTTTCCGCGGTTTAAGGTTAACGTTCCTGCCGCCCAATCGAAGTCGCCGAGCTGAATGGCGGCGACGTCGCCCGCGCGAAGACCCATATCCAGAAGGCACCGCGCCATCGCGTAACCGCGGACACCCGCGACACTCTGCTGATCGAATGCACCGAGAAATCCTGTGACCTCATCCGGCGTAAGGTGAGACGGAAGCGTGGCCAGAGACCACTGGGCCACATTCGGGACCGCGGCCAGGAGCATCCGCACATCATCGCCGTATGTTAAGAAACGAAAGCGCAGATAGCTGCGCAACGAACCAGCAAGCACTCCCATGGTGCCCGGCTTGTAATTTTTATCAAGCCGGGCCAAATAGTCTACGAGATCGCGGGGCTCGACTCTGCCAAAATCAACCTGCGCTGTGCCGAAAGATGCGACCAGAAACCTGCCTACCCAAGCCCGCCGCGATATGCATGTGGCCGGCGCGAGCCCGCAGATCTCCGCGAGATAGTGCTCGTAACGCCTCAGTTCGCCGTCGATTGGGCCGGAACTCCTGATGGGTTCCACCGGAATCCGCCCTTCCGTCCGTAACACCGACAGCAGATGTCTTAATGCAGCCCGCATCTCGATAGCGCCACGCTGGCAACGTCCGGGACAGTCGCACGCCGGCAAATGTCCGGTCACGAATTCGGATACCAGGCCTTCGTCAACGCGCGACAACTGGATTCCGGATCTGGTCAACCAGTGCGCAAAGTGACCGGCGCTACTGACATGCTGCTGAATCGTGCCGGCACAGAAGCCGTGGCGGCGCAAATAGCCGACGTAAGAATCGGCGCTCGATCCAAACGAACTTTCTCGCAACCACTTCCAACTTGATGGAATCAACATTGTGCTCTCCTTGGGGGCATCTGGCCCCCAGGGGAGCATACTCGGTTATGCGCACTTCAGAAATCGATGCCCCAGCACCAACCCACGGCCGTATACGCGCCAGAGCGGCCCAGGGCTAATCGGCGTGCACATAATTCGAGGCTGAACATAATTCCGGCCCAGCGCCACTCCACGCATCGAGTTCTCCGCCAGGTTAGTGCTCAGCTCCAGTTCCGGGTAATCCAGGAACCGCTTGAGCCGCTCCCACAACCCCAGCGTGTAGGCGACCGCGCCGCCCAACTTACTGGCCGGCAGAGCCTGCTCACGAGCGGCTTCGATCTGCTGCCGGATCCTCTCCAGCAACGGCCGGGCTTGCTGCTGGCGCAACTGATCCCGCGCCGCTAAATCCAGATTTTGCGCGCGCGCCTCGGTGTCGACCCCAAACAGATCGTTGATGAGCAGCACGATCCCTTTGGACACACTCTCACCCGGGCACACTTGATGCGCCTCGTAAAACTTGCGCCGCGAATGACTCCAACAAGCGGCATGGACCAGCTTCGGCCCGCCCACCTTGTCGTAAGCGGCATAGCCATCGGTCTGCAAAATTCCGTTGAAGCCAGCCAGAAATTTCTTCGGCCCGTCGCGCCCGCGTCCCAACTGGAAGTCGAACACCACGCTCCCTCCCGGCCGGCTGTATTGCCATAAGTAAGCCTGATGATTCTTGCCCCTCCGATCGTGCATCTGCACATCCACCGGAGTTTCATCCGCTTGAATGTAAGTGCCGCCCACTAACTCGCGCCCCATCGCGGCCGCCATCGGGATCAGTAATCCCCCCACCGTCATCACCCAGCCATCCAGCGTGGCTCGGCTGATCTCCAGCCCCGTCTCCCGCTCCAGCATGACGCTTTGCCGATACAGTGGGAGATGATCGCTGTACTTGGAGATCACCGTGTCGATCACCACCCGATCGCTGGCCAAACCCTTCTCGATGATCCGTGCCGGCGCTGGCGCCACGGCCACGCCGCCTTGCTCACAGTGCGGGCAGGCGCGCTTCTCGCGTTTGCTCACTAACACGAAGTACCTGGCCGGCTGCACATCCAGCTGCTCGCTGGTCTCGTAGCCGATCACCCTGGTCGGCTGGCCGCAGTGAGAACACGGCGACTGCTCCGGCGCGCAACCGATCACTTTCTCTACGCGCGGCAGATCCGCCGGCAACTCCTGCCGCCCCGGATGCGGGCGCTGCCGCTGCGTGCGCCGCGGCGGCAAAGGCTCCCGCGCACTCTCCACCTGCACTTCCAGATTGCTGACGCCCGGCTCCAACTCCAGCAACTCCAGTTGCACGGCACTGAGCTTTTCGCTGCCGGGACCGTACTTCTGGATGCGTTGCAGCCGCAGCCGCTCTTCCAGTACTTGAATCTTCAGATATGCCCAATGCAGTTGCCGCTTCAGCTCGGCTACTTCGGGCGAGTCGTCGGGAGCAGGGCTGGGAGGATTGGGGGTCGCGACGGGCAAAAACAATTATAGGGGATTATGTTTTCTCCGTCACGAGAAATTTATTGAATTTTCTGCGGTGTGCGGAGGGATCGTCACTGCCGCCGGCGCATCCGCTCGTAGCGGAAGCGCCCCCGAATGTGGCGTCCGAAATATCGCCCTTTGGAATCTGCCTCGAGAAACTCCTCGTACTGCCGACGGGCGACATCGAAATAGCGATAGACCGCGCCGCTGCGGAACAGCAGGTACAGTAAACCGTTGTCCTCGGCATATCCCGCGGCCCAAAACACACTCGACTCCACCGGCGTCCACTTCATGCGACTCCACCTTTGAAAACCACTGTCGGCGGCGGTGCGAGTTCCCTTTCCCCTTCGCCGACGACCTTCCGGAACCATGCCCGGCGTCGGCTGCCCGCCAGGTCGATGCCCCCCACTAACAGCGTCAGTTCCTCCTGGCTGAGCACCACTCTGTTCTGCCCGGCTTCTGCCCCAGGCCAGCGGAAGCGCCCCTTCTCTAAACGTTTGGCGCAAACCCATAACCCGCTGCCATCCCAGAACAACAGCTTTAGCCGATTCCGCTGTGCGTTGGAGAAGATGAAAATATGCCCGCTCAGCGGTTCCAACTGCAACTGATCGCGCACTAAGCCATAGAGCCCCTCGAAACCCTGGCGCATGTCGGTGGCTTCCGCCGCTAGATAGATCCGCGTCGCCGGCCCGAGACCAAACATGCTCAGCCGCGCTCCACCACAACCAACAACCGCTTCAGGGTGTCAGCATCAAAGCCAAGGCCGACTTCGACCCGCCGCCCGCCTGCAAGTACAACCGCCAGACCGCTGGCTCTCTCACCACCCGCTATCGCCGCGCTGTTGGACACTTCCACCCCCAGCCAACGCTTGCCTTCTGCGATTCCACCGGCCGTGTGCTGTGGCCGTTTTCTATAGCGAGTTAGCGTCGATAAGCTCAGCCCTCTCTGCTGGCAGAAAGCCGTACGGCCCAGACCGCTGGCTTCGAATTCGGCCACGAGTTGTTCGATTTCCGCCCGGCTCCGGCGTTTGATCTTGGGTGTTTGTGTTTGTTCGTCCACCCTTTCAGTTCATCACCGGTGATCGCGCGTGAACAGGGTGGGGTTGCTCTAACGCTTACAGTGGAGTGGGCGCTTTCAGAAATTCGCTGACCCGACATATTACGAGCACGACCTAGTTACAACAATGCGCTCACCTTTGTCAGACTTCTAAAAACGTTTATGATTATGAATATTACTCAATCGAAGAATTGCAATCTCTGCCTGGGACCGCACGATCACGAAATCCATGAGGCTACACTTCGTCTTCGTGCGTGGCTTCGCTCCGAAATCGTTCGTCAGATTACGCCTTGGCAGCAGTACATCCCCGTCCCTCGCTCGAAAATGGCAGGCAGTGCATTGCCGGTCGTCGGTGGTCTTGATTGAAAGTTCTGCGAAGCCCATTGGTGTAGCGCTTCTCTCACCCCGCCTGCTTCGCCGCCGCAATCG
>JAICJH010000110.1 GCA_025928545.1 Bryobacteraceae bacterium
ACGGAGCGATCGCACCGGAGCGAGTCGACAACGAAGGCCGCTTTCCTATGCATCGCGACGAAGACTGCTGGCACTTCTTACTGGTCGATCCCGATCAACAGGTTGTGGGCTGCGTGCGCTACCTGAAGCATCCGGCTACAGTCAGCATCGCGGACCTCCTGATCAGCCACTCTCCCGTGGGCGACGATCCCTTGTGGGGCAGGAAATTCCACGCGGCGCTCAGATCCGATCTGGCCTTTGCCCGCGAGAACCTCCTGGCCTTTATCGAAGTGGGTGGATGGGCTATCAATAGCGCATATCGGCACACCAGGGCTGCGCTGGAGATTCTACTCGCCTCCTTTGCCTGGGCGAGGATGATCGGCGGGGGAATAGGGTGCTGTACCGCAACAGTTCGAAACAATTCCGCTTCCATGCTCCGGCGGATCGGCGGGCGCAGCTTCGAACACAATCACGAGTCGATCCCGCCTTACAAAGACAGCAAGTACGGCTGCACGATGGAAGCCCTCCGCTTCCATTTTCAGAATTTCGATTTGCGTTACGGGAAAATGGTCGATAGCATTTATCAGCGGATCGCTGAACAGCCGATCATCACCCGATCGTTTCATCGAGATCTCGGGCGGGCAGACGAAGCGAACGCAACAGACAGCCTGCTGGCTCTCAGCCACGCCCTTCACTCGGCGAATCAGACCGTTGGTACGCCGGAATGCATGTCATTCCCGGCCTGAGCCCCAGACCCGCGCCGGCCATGTCTCTCGTGCAAACTAGAGCGATATGGACGAGCACGGCTCCGGCGCGGGTTGTGACCTGAAGACTGTTCTCGCCTTTGCTGCCATATACATAATCTGGGGATCCACATTCTTCGCCATACGCATCCTGGTCCAGACCGTCCCGGCGTTTCTGGCGGCGGGTCTGCGGTTTAGCATTGCGGGGCTGCTTCTCTATTCGTTCATTCGACTGAGAGGTGGCCCGGGTTTAAACCGACTCGAATGGAGGAACGCCTGTGCCCTGGGGTTTCTGTTGTTCCTCATTCCTTATGGAGGTCTTTTCTGGGCAGAGGAGACGTTACCATCCGGGGTCGCCTCCGTCCTCGTGGCCACGATTCCCCTCTGGACGGTTTTTCTTGAAGCCGTAGTATTCAAAGCGCATCGGCTTCGCTCAATACAAGTAATCGCGATTGCGCTCGGCTTCGTTGGGGTGGCCGTGGTTGCGACGGGCGGCGATAAAAGCGGGCGATTTGCTCCGCTTCCCTGCCTGGCTCTGGTGGGCAGCACGCTCTCCTGGTCGTTCGGCACCGTCATCTCGAAACAGATGAAGCTCCCGGATTCGAAGGCCATGAGCTCCGCGGCACAGATGCTCACGGGAGGCGGCTTCCTTCTGGTCGTTTCCGTCCTCCTTGACGAGTTCCGGCCGGCACCGCATCTGGACGCCCGGGCTGGGTTGGCACTGGTGTACCTGATTATTGCCGGTTCCATTGCCGGATTTACGGCATACATGTGGCTCTTAGGGCGCATGCCCGCGACAACCGTTGCGAGTTATGCTTATGTAAACCCTGTTGTCGCTCTGCTGCTCGGACACGCGTTCGGAGGCGAAGCGATCTCGAGCCAGACTCTCTGGGGGTCCGCGGTAATCGTGCTCAGCGTGATCCTGTTGCTCCGCCTACAAGCGGTCAGAAGTGCGCCCGCCTCGGCGAATGCTAGTGTGCGGACGTGAAGGCAAACTTCCTTATCAGCGTTCAATCGCTTCTTACCCTGCTCTTGCTGCTCCCCGCGGGAACAGGCGCAACCCCGCCGCCAGCCGATGCGGTGTTGTCGGCCTACGCAGGTAACTGGACCGTAACCAGAAGCAGCGGCAGCAAACCCGAAGAACTCCGTAATGAATGCTCTTCGGTTGGCAAGTATTTCGCGTGCGAGCAGACCGTGAACGGCAACGTCACGGGCCTGCTCCTTATCATCCCCGCCAGTCAATCGGGTCACTACAACACGCAGACCGTACTTCCGGATGGCCGCGCTACAGGAAAGGGAGAACTGGTGATCTCCGGCAATCAATGGGTCTTCTCAACCATTTGGAACGCAGGCGGCAAAACGGTGCGCTACCGGACCACAAACACCTTCAAAGATAAGAACCACATCCACTTCCAGCAGGAGGAGTCGGCCGACGGAACGCACTGGCAGGTAACCGGCAGCGGCGATGATGTCCGGACGACCGGAGCCAAACGCTAGGCCCTCATGAAGCTGATCCTATTCACAGCTACGGTCGCGGTGCTGTGGGCCGGTCAACAGCCTTCACGACCACAAACTTCGCCTGCGGCGGCCGGCGGCACCGGAGGAGCACTGGCGGCAGCCGCGGGAGGCGCGGACAGCGGCGCTTCCGATCAGCTGCTGAAGAGAATCGACGACGTTCTCTGGTTCACGCGCATGGCGGACATCGCGGACGTGGACAAGATCGAGTTCACCAGCTCACCCCCAGCCCATCCTCCTAACCCGAAGGCGCCCGGGGCGACCAATCCGCTCATCATTCATGCATACACGTTTATCCCGAAGAAGCTGGACCGGTCAAAGAAGCAACCCTTTATTACGTTCGCCCACCAGGGCGTGCACGCCAATTTCGATACCAGCGATTTGCATGTGATCCGCGAACTTTTGGAACAGGGCTACTCAATCGTCGCTTGCGATTACCGGGGCAGCACGGGCTACGGAACAGCATTCTACCGGGACATCGATTATGGCGGGCGGGAGATCGATGACGTCTTCAACAGCACGCAATATATGCTCGAAACCTTCAGCTTTCTGGATCCGAGGCGAGCCGGGATGATCGGTTGGAGCCATGGCGGTTTCATCACGCTCATGAACATCATGGAGCACCCGCAGACTTACGCGGTGGCCTACGCCGGTGTGCCCGTGAGCGATCTCGTGGCCCGCATGGGATATGAACCCGAGTCCTACCGGCAGCTCTATTCTGCTCCGTATCACATCGGAAAAACGGTGCGTGAGGACATTGAAGAATACCGCCGCAGATCTCCGGTCAATCACGTGAAGTCGCTCGAAACGCCTCTCCTGATCCACGCGAACACGAACGATGAGGATGTGAATTTCCTGGAAGTTGAGCATCTGATCCAGGCACTTCAGGCAGAAGGCAAGAGGTTCGAGTACAAGGTGTACGAAAACGCGCCCGGCGGCCACTATTTCAACCGGACGGATACGCGGATGGCGCGTGAATCTCGGGCTGATGTTTACCGCTTCCTTGCCAGCCATTTGCATCCTTCCAATCCGCAGCAGTAACTTACGCGCTTTCTGTGCGACTATTCCTATTCAGAAACAATGAGTAACTTCGTCAGACTTTCGCGACTAAGCCTCGTAGTCGCGGCGAGCCTGCTAGCGCCGTGCCTCAATGCGCAAACGACATCCAGGATCACGACGCCGCAGGAGCAGTTCGGATTCAGTCTCGGCGACGATTATCAGCTCACGAATTACACACAGCTGACCGCCTACTGGAAGAAACTGGCGGGCGAATCGGACCGGATGCGGCTGACCACGATCGGCAAAACGGCTGAGGGCCGGGATCAGCTGATGGCAATCGTCACTGCGCCCGAGAATTTCAAATCGCTGGATCGTTACCGGGACACAACGCGAAAGCTTTCTCTGGGGGAGGGACTAACGGACGAGCAGGCGCATGCACTCGCGAAAGAAGGCAAGGCGGTGGTCTGGATCGACGGTGGCCTGCACGCGACCGAGGTGGAATGCGCTCAGGCACTCACCGAGATGGTTTACCAGATGGTAAGCCGCACCGATGACGAAACCATGCGGTTCCTGCATGACGTCGTGATCCTGTTTGTCCAGGTGAATCCGGATGGGCAGGAACTCGTCGCCGATTGGTACATGCGGAACCCGGAATCGGCCAAGCGATCCACGGAAGGCGTGCCCCGTCTTTGGCACAAATACATCGGGCACGACGACAACCGCGACTTTTTCATGAGCAACATGCCGGAAACCACGAACATCAATCGCATTCTCTATCGTGAATGGTTTCCGCAGATCATGTATAACCATCACCAGACGGGACCTCCGGGCGCAGTGATCTTCATGCCGCCGTTCCGCGATCCGTTCAACTACCACTTTGACCCGCTCATCATGATGGAACTCGATCAGGTCGGTTCCGCGATGCACAGTCGCATGGAAGCTGAGAATAAGCCGGGCGCCGGGATGCGCAGTGCGGCTGCTTATTCCACCTGGTACAACGGCGGACTTCGGACGAGCACTTACTTCCACAACATGATCGGCCTGTTGACCGAGATCATCGGCAACCCGACGCCGATTGACATCCCACTCGTTCCGGCAACTCAGCTGCCCCACGGCGACCTGCCATTTCCCATTGCGCCGCAGAAGTGGCATTTGCGGCAGTCGATCGAATACTCGATCACCGCTAATCGCGCCGTTCTGGATTTTGCTTCGCGTTACCGGGAGACGTTACTGTACAACTCGTATCGCATGGCCAGGAACTCCATCGGTCGCGGCAATAAGGATTCCTGGACGGTCTCCCCGAAGCGGATCGAAGCTCTACGCGCAGCCGCGGCGGCCTCCAAAAGCGAACCGACCGTCAGTGTCTCGCCTCTCGCTACAGGCCTGGGAGGCTCCGGAGCCGTACCGGCGAAACTGTACGAAACTGTGCTGCACGATCCGGCGCTTCGCGATCCGCGCGCATATATCATCCCGGTCGAGCAGCCTGATCTTCCCACCGCCGTTGCATTCCTCAATACGCTGATCAAGAACGGCGTCACCGTCGAACGCGCTACTTCGGGTTTCCAGGCTGCCGGCAAGAGTTATTCAGCCGGCTCCTACATCGTGAAGTGCGCGCAGGCCTACCGGCCGCACATCCTCGACATGTTCGAGCCTCAGGACCATCCGAATGATTTCCGCTATCCGGGTGGACCTCCGATTCCGCCCTATGATGCGACCGGGTACACGCTGGCGTTCCAGATGGGCGTGAAGTTTGACCGCGTCCTCGAAGGCTTCGATGGTCCATTCGAAAGAGTGAACGATCTCGTCAGGCCCCCTCCGGGCACCTGGACGGGACCGGCCAAAGCGGCGGGTTATCTGATCAGCCATCGCGTGAACAATTCATACATTCTGGTAAATCGTCTCTTGAAAGAAAAAGCGGACGTGTTCTGGTTGAAGACGCCGCCGGCCGGCGTCGATGCCGAGGAGATGGGAACAGGTGCGATCTGGGTTCCTGCTTCATCTGCCGCGCAGCAGGTTCTTGCGGGCGCGAAGGCGCTCGGGGTTAATGTGATCGCGCTGAGCAAACGACCGGCAGGGGACTCGATCAGGCTGAACCCTATCCGGATCGGACTCTACGACCAGTACGGCGGCCTCATGCCGTCCGGTTGGACACGCTGGCTATTCGAACAATATGAATTCCCGTTCAAGGTCATCTTTCCGCAAGATCTCGATGCCGGAGACCTGGCGAAGAACTTCGACACAATCGTGTTTACGGACGGTGCTCTTCGCGCTCCGGGAATAGGCCGCGGCGGCGGTGCGTTCGCAAACCGCCAGCCCGCAGCGGACTCCATTCCCCAGCAGTTCCGGCACTGGCTTGGCCAGATAACGCCGGACAGAACGATCCCGCAGATTCGTCAATTTGCCGAAGCGGGTGGGGCGATCGTATCAATCGGCTCGTCCTCCGCAGCCCTCAGCTCATTCTTAGGTCTGCCGGTCGGCAGCGCTCTCATGGAACAAACGAACGACGGCAAAACGCGCCAATTGCCGCCCGAGAGATTTTATATTCCCGGGTCGCTGTTGACGGCTACTGTCGACAACACGAATCCGCTTGCGTACGGCATGCCGAACCAGGTTGATGTCTTCTTCGATAGCAGCCCGGTCTTCCGGCTGAAGCCGGACGCGGCCTTGAAGGGGACGCAACCCGTGGCGTGGTTCGCAAATGCCACTCCGCTTCACAGCGGCTGGGCCTGGGGCCAGCAGTATCTGGATGGCGGCGTCGCGGTTGCCCAAGCTTCGTTGGGCTCGGGGAAGGTGTTGCTACTCGGACCGGAGGTCGCTTTCCGCGGTCAGCCTCACGCCACGTTCAAATTCCTGTTCAACGGCGTGCTGCTCGGCGGCGCCAAGGAAGCGCAACGGGCCGCTACCGAGTAGAGGGGGCGCGGCCCGACAAACTCCACCAGCAGATTGCGCCGGCTACGAGGCTGACGCCGATGCCGGCCAGCACATCGGCCGTGTAGTGATAACGGCCGTAAATTGTCGAAACGGATACGCTAAACGCGTACAGCAATAACACCCACGCGATCCTCTTGCGCGGAAGCACAAAGAACATACCCCAAGCGGCGGCAAATGCGGACGAGACGTGAGCGCTGGGAAACACCCCAACGTGTATCGTCCCCTTCTTCAGGATCCAGAGATTCAAGACCCTCACCCACGTCGTGACGGTAGGAGTCATGGCTGACGGGAAGAGAAGGCGGGGCGGCTCGGACGGGAAGAACGGAAACAGCGCATAGGCGCCGAGCGTGCCCACCAGGTAGAACGTTAAGAATGCGTTGATACCGCGCCGATTCCCCGTCAGGTACAGCAAGCCAAGACAACACGCGCTGAGGCCATACACGACGAGGTAACAGAACTCGAGGTAATACGGCAGAACAGACCCCAAGGACTCAATGAGGGCGCGTACATGCCACTGCCCCAGTAAACGGATGTCCTGCCGGATCCACCCGTTCTCAAAGTGGTGATCAAATTTGCGAGGCAGAAAGATCTCCATCTCCTGGAAGGCAAGGAGCGTAAGCAGAATGGGAATCCAGTCCCTCACGATGCCGATGGCGGTTCCCCATCTGGTTTGCGCACCCCAGGCAAGCGCCAGGTGCACCGCAAACACAGCGACGGCTATCAGGAAAGGCTGAAAGTGAACGTGAGGGCGATCAGGAAAAAAGGGGGGCAAACACGCTACGTAGACAAAGTAGCCGATCAGAACCCAATCCGAACTTCGGAATGAGCGGATCAGGTTGTTCAGCGTCAAACCGCGTCCGGCGCAGTTCGGGATGACCGTGGTTGAAAGAAGAGAGCAAGCGCCGACAAGATACCGGCCCACACGGCCCAGGTCGTCAGGAACCGATGTTCAATCAGAATGCCCGAGATCAAGGGACTTGTGATCTGGGCAAGCGACATGAGCGACTGCGTCAATCCGATAATCAGGCCCTGTTCGCGTCGGCCTGCCTTTTGAGTGATCAGGCTGGTAAGAGCCGGACGAAGTGCCGCCGCACCGATTGACGTAAAACTGCTCATCCAGATCAGTTGCCAGATTGTATTCGTGAATCCGATAGCAGCGTAACCGATCGCAGAGGTAAGAAACCCGATCTGGACCATCCGGCGCTCACCGAATCGCTTGACCAGCCGCCCGACCATGCCACCCTGCATGATGATCCCGATGAAACCGCTCAGCGCAAACAGGTAACCGACTTCTTTTACCCCAACCGGGTGACCGTGCCACGTATACCGGCGCTCGGCGAATAACGCGAAACCCGAGATGAATGTGGCAAAAGAGAAGGCAAAGAAGAGCCACTCCGTAAGCAGCCGGGCAAGTCCTTGCTCCCGAAAGAATCGTCGGTATTCTCCCCAGGAGAGCAGTGACAGACGTCGCTCGCCCGGCACAGCCTCGCCACCACCGATAGCGGCAGAGATCTTCTGTGTCTGTTCGCGATTTGGAAGAAAGATGGTTGTGCAGAGGATGGTCGTAAACGATAGAGCGGCGGCGGCAAAGATAGGCGCCTGGTATCCGAACTGCGCCAGAAAGCCCGAGATAGCGGGTCCGACCAGAAATCCAAATCCAAATGCTATCCCGATGATTGCGAACGATTTGGCTCGATTCTCGGGGCGCGTCACATCGCTGATATAGGCTTGGGCAATCGTTAGATTGCCTGCGGTGGCGCCGTCAATTGCCCGCGCCAGAAACAACATTGGCATGCTCCGGGCAAAGGCGAGAAGCAAAAAAGCGACCAGCGTGCCGGCCTGGCTGATGATCAGGATCGGTTTTCGACCGAGCCGATCCGAAATTTGCCCGAGAATCGGGCCCGAGATGAGTTGGCAGACAGCATAGGTTGAGACGAGCGCACCTACGACCGCCGGACTCGCGCCCAGTCGCTCCGAGTAAAACGGTAGCAAGGGAAGAATGATAGTGAAACCGAGTACATCAACTACAACAACCAGAAAGATTGGCAGGAGAGGAGAAGCTAATCGGCGCTGAGCAGCAGGTTCCGTGGTTTGCGTCGACACACCCTTAAGTTTAGCGGGCGACTCTCGCTGGGCAGCTAAAGCCGGTAATCGGCCACATCTTTCGCGATCATTGCTGCCTCGCGAGTCGGTATGACCCAGATCGGAAGCGCAGATGAAGATGTCGTGATGCATCCTTCGCGGTCGATCACTTCGTGGTTGCGTTCCCGATTAAATTCAGCCCCACACCAACCGAAGTTGTCAAAGATCTGCTCCCGGACTGACGGCGTATTCTCACCAATGCCGCCCCCAACGATAATCGCGTCGGCACCGCCCAAGGCCGCCAGGTAGGCACCGACATACTTCCGGACGCGGTAGGAGAACATTGCGAGCGCTAATCGCACCGGCGGCTCGTCGGCGTGCTCCCGCAACTCTCGAGTATCCGCCGATACGCCTGACACGCCGAGCAGGCCGCACTTCTTATTCAAAAAAGTTTCGATGCCCTCGCGATCCAGGTTTTCCTTCCCCATGAGGTACGGAACAATGGCCGGATCGAGGTCGCCCGTTCGGGTGCCCATCATAAGGCCTTCGAGAGGCGTGAATCCCATGGAGGTGTCCACAGACGTGCCGTTGCGGATGGCGGCTGCGGAAGAACCCCCTTCCAGGTGCAACGTAATCAGTTTGCATTCACTTAGCGGCCGGCCCGCGACCTGCGCATAACGAATCGCCAGGTACCGATGTGACACACCATGAAAGCCGTAACGGCGAATTTTATGACGTTCGGCGATGTG
>JAICJH010000083.1 GCA_025928545.1 Bryobacteraceae bacterium
CAAACAGGAAGCAACGGCGGACAGAACCCTGTATGACGAACTGGTCAAGAAAATCCGCGAAAACGAAATCAACGCCGGCTTCCAGAACGATATGGTTCGCATCGCCGATGAAGCCCGGCCCAACTACAACATCGTCTACCCCCAACGGCGGCTCAATATTTTGGTGGCCTTGTTTGTTTCCACCGTACTTGCATTGGTCGGTCTGGTGGCATCCGACCGCGTCGATACCACGGTCCGAAATCCGGAACAAGTGGCGCAGAGCCTCAAGGCTCGCGTCATCGGCGGCTTGCCGATGATGAAGAAGTGGCGTGCAACCCCGAGCCTGGCGCTGCTACAGAATGCCGCTCTCATGGAAGCCGGCGTTGGGGGTGACGGCAAGTCGGCCCAGACCCGTACTCAGCTGTCGGGCTTTGAAGAAGCTGTCCGCACACTCCGCAATTCCATCATGCTGACGGATTTCGACCGGCGACTGAAGTGCATCCTCATGACCAGCGCTTCTCCCTCCGAAGGAAAGTCGACCGTTGCCGGCCATCTTGCCATTGCGCATGCCGAACAGGGACACAAGACGCTTCTGATCGACGGTGACATGAGACGTCCCAGTCTGCACAAGCTTTTCGGCGTCGCCAATACGGTTGGCCTCTCCAAAGTTCTGGAGCACCATACGGATTGGCATGAGGTGCTGCTGAAGCCCCGGCCCGATCTGGAACTAACCATCATGCCCGCCGGTCCTTCAACACGGCGTGCGGCCGATCTTGTAGGCCAGGCATTGCCGAGATTGCTCGATCAGGCCCGCGAAGAATTCGATCTTGTAATCCTCGATGCTCCGCCTTTGCTTGGCTTCCCTGAGCCTCTGCAAATGGCTGCATCTGTAGACGGCGTGATCGTCGTGACCCGAGCCGGGCAGACGGAGCGCAGGGCTGTGGCCGCCGTGCTCAATACCCTCGCTCACCTGCGTGCCAACGTCGTCGGCCTCGTCCTCAATGAAGTCAAGAAGGACATGGGAAGTGGCTATTACTATTACGGCTACGGCTACTACGGCAAGTACTACGGCAAATATTACAGCGAACGAAAAGACGACCACGCGGTGTCCAAGGTCTAAGTAGCCGTTAAACTCGATAATCGGCGCGCCCGGCGAACCAATCAGTTCCGCGGGTGCGCCCGTTCATACGGTTGCCGAAGGCTCGTAAGATGGTGCGGCGTCACCTTGACTGCGGACCAAATCGTTTCGTTTGAGAAACGCAATCCAACGAAGTACGCGTCATCGCGAAACACGCAGTAGCGAATGTATCCGTAAAACGGCGTTCCGCCAACCGTCAGCATGACGGTAGAACCCGGTTCAACCGGCTCATCCATCTGAACGCAGCCACCTAACGGGGAAATGTCTTCCAGCAGGACCTGCTCTGTTCGAAGATTGTCCTCCCCACTTTCCCCCCGAACAAACCAATCAAGCCGCACCAGATCGGCGCACAGGTATCGCCCTTCCAGCCGCTTGTTGTCCATCCCTTGCATGCTGAACTTATCGGCCAGGTGATTCCAGCCTTGAGATTTCCTTCGCTGGCTGGGCGGACGTTAATCACCGATCGAACAGATGGCCCATCTTCTCTCGTTTTGTGCGCAGATACGCCGCCGTGGATTCCACGGGTGCCGCAATACACGGTACGCGGTCGGTCACCACAACTCCGGCATCCTCTACCGCCTTCACCTTACCCGGGTTATTCGAAAGCAGACGAACCGCGCGGATCCCCAAATGCCGCAGGATTGCTCCCGGCAGAAGATAGCTTCGAAGATCGCTCTCAAACCCGAGCTGCTGATTCGCTTCCACCGTATCGGCGCCATGATCCTGTAACTCATACGCCCGAAGCTTATTCATCAGCCCGATTCCGCGCCCTTCCTGGAGTTCGTAAATAATGATCCCCCGTCCTTCGGCTGAAATCTGACTCAGGGCGATCTCTAACTGAGCCCGGCAATCGCAACGCAGACTGTGGAACGCATCTCCCGTCAGACACTGCGAATGAATTCGAAGCAGCGGTGCGGGAGTGTCGGGGAGCTCTTCGCCAGGGGTGCCCATCAACAGCGCCACAGCTTCTTCCAGGACGTCCGGCTCCCCGCTTTCCGGGTCCGATGCCGGAAAATGGCCCTCAAATCCATATATCCGGAACAAACCGTATTCCGTCGGGAAGTTGGCCTCGGCGGCCTGTGAAAGAGTAAAACCGGGTGTTGAGTTCATGAAGAAATGTCGGGTCCTGCGTTTTGGATTCGGACGCAGGCATAGTAACTGTTACGTCAGACCCGCAACTTAAGCTAACATCCAATTATAATGAGCACCGGGTGAGGGACCAACTGATCACGCTGCTGGTCAAGGTCGGCGTGATTGCCGCCATTGCCAGCTTCGGTATCCGCAGCGCTGCCATCAAGCGGATGTTGCTGCGTGAAGAACGCACGTTGGGTCAGCGATTACGCCTCGCACTCTGGTTCGCCGGCCTCTTCGCGCCGGGTGAGATCATTCGGATTCTCACTCCGGTTTACGACGCCCTGGATCTCGGTCTCGAAGCCAGCCTGCTCGCCGGCCTCATGGGCGGCTACGTCAGCGGACTGCTCGCCGGGCTTCTCCTTTCCATTCCCGCAGCCTGCAATGGCGAATATCTGGCGCTTCCGTTTTATGCGGCCGCGGGACTTGCCGGCGGTCTCCTGCGCGATTCCGCGTCTACTCCGGACGATGTCTGGCGTTTCTCGCCCTTTCCCGACGTGAACCTCTATCGCATTTTCGAACCGGGCAGGGAATTACGCAGCGCCCTCTTTCACGCTTATCTTTCGGGTACCGTGGTCGCCACTGAACTGCTGCGGCAGATTCTTGGCCGGGAATTCCACGGGAAGCATCTTCTGTTCACGACGGCCACCTGGGGGGATCCGCCGCTTCAGCTACTCGCCGCCTGGTTCTCGACCTACTTCTGCATCACGATTCCGGTCAAAGTCTGGAACAGCACCCGGAACGAAGTCCGCCTCGAGGAACAGGCCCGCCTTCTGCTCACAGCACGCCTTGAAACGCTCTCCAGCCAGATCAATCCCCATTTCCTGTTCAACACCCTGAACTCAATCGCTTCCCTGATACGAATCGACCCGGAACGCGCGCGGACGATGGTGGTGCGGCTCTCCCGCATCATGCGCCGCCGGCTGCGCAGCCAGGATCATTTCTCCCCCCTGCGCGATGAACTCGAATTCATCGGCGATTATCTCGCCATCGAGTTGGAACGTTTCGGCGACAAATTGAGGGTACGGCAGGAAATCGATCCCGCCTGTACCGACGTTTCCGTGCCCAGCATGCTGTTGCAGCCGCTGGTTGAAAACTCCATCAAACACGGCATCGCAAACAAGATCGAGGGTGGAACAATCACCTTGAAGGCTCGCCGCTCGGGTGAACGCCTGTTCATTGAGGTTCAGGACGATGGAGTGGGCATGCCGGAAGTGGATCAACCGGCAATTCCCGGTCAGGGGATCGGCGTCCGGAATGTCCGCGAACGCTTGCACGTTATATACGCGCAGGATTACAAAATGGCGATCGAAAGCCAGCCCGGGCTGGGGACCCGGGTCCTCATTGAGATTCCCGTCCAGATAAGCTCCACAGTCGGGCGCTAAAACCTTCCTGACTAGCGCCATCCGCCGCACCGTCCTTCAGGTCCGTTCCGGACCACCCACCCCAGTGTGGTTTGACCCCAAAAAAGGGCTTATGCTACCGTAAAGATTACCCGATTTGGGGTTCCGTAGTTTCCTCTTTCATGGATAAACTTTTTCACGACCTGGGCGGAATTGTGTTGAACGCCCTGCCGACGTCGATCATCGTTCTGATCCTGGCGATATTCGTCAAACTATTCTATTTGAAACCTCTCGAAAAGGTTCTCGCCGAACGCCACCGTTTGACGGAAGGCGCGCGTCTGGCAGCACAACAGGGCATGCATTCCGCCGACGCGAAGATCGCGGATTACGAAGCCGCTCTGGAAAAGGCCCGTGCTGAAATCTACGCGCAACAAACGGAATTTCTGAAGAACCTTCACATCGAACAGACAGCGCGCGCGCAGGCCGCGAAAGCCACCTCCGACGCAGCCCTCGCCTCCGTGCGGGAATCGCTGGCGGCCGAAACCGTCGGTGCGCGCCGCGAACTTGCCGCCCAGAGCGATCAACTGGCCTCGGAAATCGCGAATGCCACGCTCGCCCCGCGTGAGAGGAGGCTCTCATGATGCTCGCCGAAGAAGTTAATGAACTCTGGAAATGGCCGAATTTTCTGCTCCTCGCGTGGCTGCTGGTCTATTTGATCCGCAAACATGGCGCGCCCCTTCTCGTATCGCGTTCACAACAAATTCGCGAAAGTCTGGAAGCAGGCGAAAAAGCCAAAGCCGAGGCCGAAGCCCTCGCAGCGGGCGTGCAGGCAAAGATTGCAAATCTCGATCGTGAGGTCTCCGCGTTGCGCGCCTCCGCTCATGCCGATCTTGAGCGCGAAGCCGACCGGATCCGCCGCGAAGCCGAAACCGAAATGAGCCGCATCGAACACCATACGGCTGCCGAAATCGTGTCGATGGGTAAACAGGCCACCGCCGAATTACGGCACTACGCGGCCAGCCTCGCAATGGACCTGGCTGAACAAAAAATCCGCGCCCGTATGTCGCCGGACGCCCAGTCCACCCTTCTGAATAATTTCACCGGCGATATCTCCAGCTACTCGCCGGGCGCGGGCGGAACTGTCTAGATGACTTCCTCAACCATAGTCAACCGCTACGCCAACGCTCTCGCCGATGTAGTGACGGCGCCGAATTCGGTGATCCCGCCGGCCGAAGCAATGGCCCAGTTGCGCACCTTCTACGCGTCCACCAGTTCGGTGCCCGAACTCCAGGCAGTCCTCGCCTCTCCGGCCGTCCCCAAGGCTCGAAAGCGCGCGGTCATTCGATCCATCGCCGCCACCCTGGGCCTGAAGCAGGTCATTGTCAATTTTCTACTCGTGCTGAGCGACCGCCGCCGCTGGTCCGCGCTCCACGAAGTTATCGACGCTCTGGATCTGGTGCTTGACCAGCATCTCGGCTTTGAACGTGCGGAAGTGAAATCCGCATACCAGCTCAGCGATGCGCAAGGCAACGAATTACAGCGCGAACTGGAACGCGTCGCAGGCAGAAAGATTCGCCTGAGTATTGCAATTGATCCGGAACTGATCGGCGGCGTCACCGCGCGCGTCGGTTCCACGGTTTATGACGGCAGCGTGCGCGGGCAACTGGCGAAAATGCGCCAGTCCTTTGCCGCCAACAGGTTTTAGAAAAGAAATTATATGGCTCAGATTCGGGCAGACGAAATAACAAACCTTCTCCGGCAGGAGATTGAGAATTACGACCGTGCTATCGATGTCAGCGAGGTTGGCACCGTCATCTCCGTCGGCGACGGTATTGCGCGTATTCATGGCCTCGAAAAGGTCATGGCCGGTGAGCTGATTTCCTTTGGCCACGGCGTTTCCGGCATCGCCATGAATCTCGAAGAGGATCAGGTTGGCTCGGTGCTCCTCGGTGAATATTCCAGGATTCGCGAAGGCGATGAAGTTCGCCGTACCGGCCAGATCATGTCTGTCCCGGTGGGCGACGGCCTCATTGGCCGCGTCGTCGACGCGCTCGGCCAGCCCATTGACGGCAAAGGTCCTATCGTTTCCACGCAGTCGAATCCCATTGAACGCATTGCGCCCGGTGTTATTGCGCGCCAGAGCGTGAAGCAGCCCCTCCAGACAGGTATCAAAGCTATCGACGGCATGATTCCGATCGGCCGCGGTCAGCGCGAATTGATCATCGGCGACCGTCAGACCGGTAAGACGGCCATCGCGCTCGATACGATCATTAACCAGAAGGGCGGCGACGTTGTCTGTATCTACGTCGCAATCGGCCAGAAGCGCTCTACTGTCGCCCAGGTCGTAAAAACTCTGGAAGATTTCGGCGCGATGGAATACACCATCGTTGTTTCTGCCAGCGCTTCCGATCCCGCCCCCATGCTTTATCTCGCGCCGTTCTCCGGCTGCGCGATCGGCGAATACTTCCGCGATAACGGGCGCCATGCTCTCTGCGTGTATGACGATCTTTCCAAGCACGCCGCCGCCTATCGCGAAATTTCGTTGCTGCTCCGCCGCCCGCCAGGCCGCGAAGCGTATCCGGGCGACGTGTTCTATCTCCATAGCCGTCTTCTGGAGCGCGCAGCCAAGCTCAGTGACAAACTCGGTGGAGGTTCGCTCACCGCGCTCCCGTTCATCGAAACTCAGGCTGGCGACGTTTCCGCCTACATTCCGACCAACGTCATCTCCATCACCGACGGTCAGATCTATCTCGAAGCCGATCTCTTCAACTCGAACATCCGCCCCGCCGTCAACGTCGGTCTTTCGGTCAGCCGCGTCGGTGGCAGCGCGCAGATCAAGGCTATGCGCTCGGTCGCGGGCCCGCTGCGTCTCGATCTCGCTCAGTATCGCGAACTCGCGGCTTTCGCTCAGTTCGGCTCGGATCTCGACAAATCGTCGCAGGCCCAGCTGAATCGCGGTAAGCGCCTCGTCGAAATCCTCAAGCAGCCCCAGTACAAGCCACTGCCGGTTGAGAAGCAGGTCGCAATCATCTTCGCGGCCACCAAGGGCCTCCTCGACGACATTGCCGTGGAAGACTGCCGCGCTTTTGAAGCCGAACTCTACAAGTTCCTTGAAAACGCCAAGCCAGCCATCCTGACGGCCATCCGCGAAAAGAAAGTTCTCGACGACGCGCTTCAGGCCGACCTGCGCGCCGCCATCACCGAACTTAAAGGCCGTTTCGGTAAGAAATAACCGACCATGCCGAGTCTTATCGATTTCCGGCGGCGCATTCGCTCCGTCAAAAATACGCAACAGATCACCAAGGCCATGAAAATGGTCTCGGCCGCGAAGTTGCGTCGCGCGCAGGATCGCGTGATTGCCGCCCGGCCCTATGCCGCTCAGATGCGCGAAATGCTTGCCAACCTGGCCCAGGCAGCGCAATCCGACGAGCGCGCGTCGGAAAGCGTCTGGCTGGCCAAACGCGAGCCGAAAAATATCGACCTCGTTCTCATCACCAGCGATAAAGGTCTGGCCGGCGCCTTCAATTCGAATCTGATCAAAGCGTCCGAGCGTTTCGCCGCGGAAAACGCCAACGCAAAGGTTTCACTCACCCTGGTGGGCCGGAAAGGCCGCGACTATTACAAGCGCCGCGGCGCCCCGATCATTGGTGAATACGTCAATATCCTCGCGAAGCCCACCTTTGCCGATGCATCCGCCGTAGCCGCTGAAATCATCCGCCGCTACCGCGAAGGTGAAACTGATGCCGTTTACGTCATCAACAACGACTTCAAGAGCGTCATGACCCAGACCCTCTCCGTGCAGCAGCTTCTGCCGGTCGATCTCACGCCGTCATCCGAAGCCGCCGCCACGAAGGACTACATCTACGAACAATCGCCCCTCGATATGCTGGAGCGCCTGATGCCGCGCTTTGTCGAAGTCGCGATTTTCCGTTCCATGCTCGAAACCGGCGCAGCCGAACATGCGGCCCGTATGACAGCGATGGATAAAGCATCGTCCAACGCCAAAGACGTCATCGAAGCGCTCACCCTTTACATGAATCGCGTCCGTCAGGCCGCCATTACCAAAGAAATTATTGAAGTCGTCAGCGGCGCAGCCGCGGCAAGTTAAAGGAAACAATTTTTATGGCAACCACAGAAACCACCGCGGATGTGATCGGCACAGTCGTCCAGATCGCGGGACCGGCCATCGACTGCCAGTTCCCCGAAGGCCAGATCCCCGAAGTCCGTACCGCCATTCGCATTATCAGCGAAGGCTTCGATGTCCCTACCCCGATCGATATCATCTGCGAAACCCAGCAACACATCGGTGAGGGCCGCATCCGCACCATCGCGATGCAGCCGACCGAAGGGCTGGTGCGCGGCATGAAGGCCATCAGTCTCGGCGGCCCCATCAGCGTGCCCGTTGGCCGCGAAACTCTCGGCCGTGTCCTCAATGTCCTCGGCCAGCCTGTCGACGAAATGGGTCCGGTCAACGCGAAGAAGACTTACCCGATTCACCGCCCCGCGCCGTCTTTCGAAGACCAGTCCACGCGTCTCGAAATGTTTGAGACCGGCATCAAAGTCATCGATCTTCTGGAGCCCTATCTTCGCGGCGGTAAGATCGGCCTGTTCGGCGGAGCCGGCGTCGGCAAGACCGTCATCATCATGGAGCTGATTAACAACATCGCCATGAAGCACGGCGGTGTTTCGGTATTCGCCGGCGTGGGGGAACGCACCCGTGAAGGTAACGATCTCTGGACCGAAATGCAGGAAGGCGGTGTTATCGATCCGAAGGATTACACCAAATCCAAAGTGGCCCTTGTCTACGGCCAGATGACCGAGCCGCCAGGCGCGCGTCTCCGCGTCGGTCTCACCGGCCTCACCGTCGCCGAATTCTTCCGCGATGAAGAAGGTCAGGACGTGCTCCTCTTCGTCGACAATATCTTCCGCTTCACGCAGGCTGGTTCGGAAGTCTCCGCGCTGCTTGGCCGCATGCCCAGCGCGGTCGGTTACCAGCCCAACCTCGCCACCGAAATGGGCGAGTTGCAGGAACGCATCACTTCCACGAAAAAGGGTTCCATCACCTCGGTGCAGGCCATCTACGTGCCCGCCGACGATTACACCGATCCGGCGCCCGCCGCCGCGTTCGCGCACCTCGACGCCACTACCAATCTTTCACGCAGCATCGCCGAACTCGGCATTTACCCTGCCGTGGATCCGCTGGCTTCGAGTTCGCGCATTCTCGATCCCCGCATCATTGGCGACGATCACTACAACACCGCACAGGCCGTCAAAGGCGTGTTGCAGCGTTACAAAGATCTTCAGGACATCATCGCAATTCTCGGTGTCGATGAGCTCGGTGAAGAAGACAAGCTCATCGTCGGCCGCGCCCGCAAGATTCAGCGCTTCCTTTCGCAGCCTTTCCATGTCGCCGAGCAGTTCACCGGCATCAAGGGCAGTTACGTCAAGCTGGCCGATTCCATCCGCGGCTTCCAGGAAATTGTCGACGGCAAGCACGACGATATCTCGGAGCAAGCCTTCTACATGGTCGGCACCATTGAAGAAGCTCTCGAAAAATCGCGTCAGATGAAGGCGTAACCAATGGCCGATACGCTTCTGTTCCAGTTAGTCAGTCCCGAGCGCCTGCTGGTCGAAACGCAGGTGACGGAAGTGCAGATCCCGGCGCGCGAAGGCTACATTGGCGTGCTGCCGGGTCACGCGCCGCTGCTTTCGGAACTCAAAGCCGGCGGCGTCCTGACCTACAACGCCGAAGGGCAGCAGAAAACTATCGCCATATTCGGAGGCTTTGTAGAGGTACTTCCGGATCGCGTCCGCGTTCTCGCGGATTCAGCGCAGCACAAGGAAGAAATCGACCTGGCCGCCGCTCAGGTGGAACTCAAGGACGCCACGAAAGAAGTCGAGAACATGCTGGGCGGCGCCGCCGACCCCGCGGTCGCTCTGGATCAGGCGATGCGAGCCCAGGCCAAAGTAGACGCCGTTACCAAACACTGAGTTGGCCGGCCTCGATCAGCCTATTTAGAAAACCGCCAAACCAAACCGCCGCCAATCAGAAAGTTTAACTGGCCGCTGGGCACGCTGATTCCGAAATTCGGAGCCCCCGTATAGATCGCGCGAAGATCGGCTCTGATCACATAGCGCTTATTGATCGCCCAATCCACCCCGCCGCCGAAATCGACTGCATAAGTATGAGTCGCGCCACCGGCAACCGGACCGCTGGCAATACTCGAGCTGCTCGAATGGTAAAACGCATAACCGCCCCCAATCGCGAGCCACGGCGATAGCGGTTCCCTGGGCGTGAACTGAATCTTCACACCCGGAGTCACAAACACACTGTTGATCGAATGCGTCGCGCTGGTTGGCGTTCCCGAGACATAACGCAGAGGTCCCACCAGCCCATCGACTTCCCAATAGAGATTGGCGAAGCCCAGATCCCGAAACTTGCGCGCAAAGTTCGCCTCCACGGCAACCCCGGAATCGAGCGTTAACGGCCCGCCCGTCACACTCGGGCTATTGCCACTGAGTTCCCCCACAGTCAATCCGAATTCCTGTTTCTCCTCGCCACCCTGAGCGGAAAGTGAGCAAACAGCGAAAAACGACAGGGCAAGAGCGGCAAAACAGGTGGATAGTCTCATATGGTTGGAAAAGCGTAAACTTCTATCCTGACACAGAGGTTTCGGTATAGCCAGAATCCGAGTCACAAGTATTTTTCATAATAGAATCATCAACATCCATTTGCGGCTGCGTAGACGTGTGCTCTACTTTGTTCAGGGATACCAAAATGACGCGCCGCCCACTCTCAACCCGAAAAAGCTCTCGCCGGATCGGCGTGCGCCAGGGCGAATCGGCCGTTTGCGTGCCTTTGCTTTCAATACCTTCCCCGAAAATTGGTTTCGTTCCTCAACTTTTCCAATTGGAGATAATGGAATGACCGTGTCCCGCACTCTTCATTCCGTCTGTGCCCTCGATTGCCCCGATGGCTGCGCACTCCTGATCGATATCGACGAGCATGGCCGTGGCAGTAAACTTCGCGGCAATCCGGACCACCCCGTCACCCGCGGATTTCTTTGCGGCAAAGTGGCCCGCTACCTCGACCATGAATATTCATCGGCACGTTTGCTCTATCCGCTCCGCCGCATCGGTGCAAAAGGGGAAGGTCGCTTCGCCCGCATTTCCTGGGATGAAGCCCTCGATGAAATTGCGCAACGGCTCCACTCGGCTGCCAACGAATTCGGTCCCGAATCGATCCTGCCGTACAGCTACGCCGGCACTATGGGCGTCCTGAACTTCGGCGGCATGGACCGCCGCTTTTTCCATCGCCTCGGCGCCTCCCGGCTGGATCGCACCATCTGCTCTACCGCCGGCATGGTGGGCATGAATGACGCCGTCGGTTACCGCTACGCCGTCGAACCCGAGCAATTTCGCAACGCCCGGCTGATCATCGCCTGGGGCGCGAACATCATGGGTACAAACGTCCATCTGTGGCCCTTCATCGTCGAAGCCCGCCGCAATGGCGCGAAGTTCTACACGATCGATCCGTTTCAGAACCGCACCGGCAAACTCTCCGACCGCCATTATTCGATCAACCCCGGCACGGATGCCGCCCTCGCCCTCTCCATGATGCATGTCATCACGCGCGATGGCCTGGAAGATCGCGATTACGTCCAGCGCCACACCCTCGGTTTCGCCGAGCTGAAAGAGCGCGTCCGTGAATGGACACCCGATCGTGCGGCGCAGCTAACCGGCCTTTCCGCTCAGGATATTGTCGATCTCGCCCGTGAATATGCCACCACCCGACCGGCTGCGATTCGTCTGAACTATGGTGTGCAGCGTTCCGAACGCGGCGCGATGTCGGTCCGCACGATTGCGCTGCTGCCCGCACTCACTGGAGCCTGGCGCGATGCCGGCGGCGGTATCCAGCTTTCCACGTCGTACGCTTTCCATCTGAATGCCAATGCCGTTGAAAAGCCCGAGCTTCAATTTCAGTCCCGGCTCGGCCGCGAGTCGCGCATCGTCAATATGGCGCTGCTCGGCGAAGCCCTCACGACTCTGAGCGATCCGCCCGTCAAGGCTCTGGTCGTCTACAATTCCAACCCTGCCGCAATCGCTCCCGATCAGAATCAGGTCCGCCGCGGCCTGCGGCGCGATGATCTTTTCACGGTCGTCCTCGAACAGATCCAGACCGATACGGCCGATTTTGCCGATATCGTTCTGCCCGCAACTACGTTTCTCGAACACACGGACCTCTACAAAGGCTACGGCCATTACTACCTGCAACTCGCCCGGCCGGTGCTTCCGGCCCCCGGCGAAGCTCGTTCAAATCAGGATGTCTTCCGCAGCCTGGCCGCCCGCATGGGCTTATCGGACACCTGCTTCACCGATACCGATGACGACATGATCCGCGCCGCCCTCGCCAGCGGTCACCCGTTTCTTTCGGGCATCACCCTCGAAAAGCTCGAGCAGAACCATTTCGTCCGCCTCAATATGCCGGCGCCTTTTCTCCCCTTTGCCGAAGGCGGCTTTGGAACACCTTCCGGCAAGTGCGAATTTCACGCCGAAACGCTCGATTATCAGCCGCCCGTAGAATCTCGTCACGGCGATCAGTCGCTCAAGTCCCGTTTTCCGCTTGAGCTAATCTCACCGAAAAACGACGACAACATGAATTCCACCTTCGCCTCGCGCGCGGAAAACAACGCCCTCACCGATACCGTAACTTTGCATCCCACCGACGCCGCCGCCCGCGGAATTCGCCCGGACGACCGGGTCAGGCTCTTTAACGAACGCGGCGAATGCAGTCTGCGGGCAGTCGTTGCAGCTACCGTCGGCCAAGGCGTCGTTTGTGCCCGATCCACGCGCTGGCCCAAGCTGGCGGGCGACGGCCAAACCGTCAATATGCTCACTTCCCAACGCCTCACCGATAAAGGCGGTGGTCCGTCGTTTTATAGTTGTTTAGTTCAGGCAGAAAAAATCTCATGACCAAACTCTTCACCACACGCCGGACCCTCGTAGCGGCCCTTTCCTCGATTCTGCTGTTGGCCGGATGCAGCGGCAAGCATGAAACTCCCGAAGTGCGGAACGACGAAGGCACAGCGGCCAACCCGCCCCTTTCCTCTTCGTTGAAAGTGAGCGACGCCAACGCGAAACAGCAGCTTGTGAAAGGGTTCTCCGCTCTCGAATCGGGTTCCTGGCGCTGGACCAACGGGAACTTCTCGGCCCTTCTAAAAACGCCCCCCGGCGCGGCGCAGAAAGGCGCCACACTGACCCTGGCTCTCGTGATCTCCGAAGCCGTCCTCAAGCAGGTGCATTCTCAGAGCCTGACAGCCTCCATCGGAGGCAAAGAACTGAAGACGGAAAAGTATCTCGATCCGGGCGGCCACACCTTTAGTGCGGATGTTCCCGCCGCCATGCTGTCCGGCGATACCGTCAGCGTCGACTTCTCCCTCGATAATTCGCTGCCGCCAAGTCCGTCCGATCGACGCGAGCTTGGCCTCATCGCCACAGCCGTCGGCCTCGAAACGAACTGATGACGCTCCCTCGCGCCCGGAACGCGGCACGGTGGGCCTGGTGGCTCACGCCGGTCGTTTTTCTGGTCTGGCTCTACCGCGAGGGTTTCACTACGTGGTTTATTGCGGACGATTTCGCCTGGCTCGTTCTGCCGCGTCTCGTTCACCTTCATCACGATCTGCTCTACGAAATGTTCGCACCCATGGCGCAGGGCACCATTCGCCCATGGAGCGAGCGCGGCTACTTTTTCCTGCTGGAGAGCCTGTTCGGCTTCGATAGCCTGCCGTTCCGCATCGTTGCCTTCGCCACGGCGGCAACCGTCGCCATGTTGCTGGCTTGGGTTACGGTTCGGGCCACCGGGTCCCGCGTAGCCGGTTTCGTGGCGCCCTTCCTCTGGATCGCCAACACCGCACTCGTTCGCGCCATCACCTGGAGTTCCGCTTATAACGAGCTGATGTGCCCGCTGTTTCTTCTCGGGGCACTGGTGTTGCTCATCCGCTACACCGAAACCGGAGCTCGCCGGTTCTGGTGGTGGCAACTGGTGGTTTTCATCCTGGGCTTTGGTGCCCTGGAGATCAATATCGTCTACCCGGCGCTGGCGGCTGTCTGGCTGCTCTGCATGCGCCGGTTCAGTTGGCGGCATGTTCTCCCGCAGACGGCAATCTCTGTCGGTTATTTCGTAATCCACCGGCTCGTAGCCCCGCTCCCAACCAGCGGCGCCTACGCCCTCGTCTTCGACAACTCAATCCTGAAAACCGCCGCCCTTTACTGGAAGTGGTCCCTGACCCCGCAGCAAATGGAGAGCTATGGTAACTCCCACCGCGCCGCTGAACTGGTCCTGGTGGCTGGAACACTCGCCATCGCCGCATACACGATCCACGAACTGCAGAACCGCCGCTACACGGTCCTGTTCTACCTGGCATGGTTCGCCATCACCCTCGCCCCTCTCCTCCCGCTTCCGGCGCATCGAACCGACTACTACCTGACCATCCCCGTCATCGGCCTGGCCATGTTGGGCGGAGCCGCCGCCGGGCAATTCCTGAACCAGCCGATCCCGCAGACAATCTTGGCGGTGATTCCGCTCGCCGCGTATCTTTGGGCCATGATCCCCGTGACCCAACACGTAACCCACTGGTGGCGTCAAAACACCCAGGCGGTCCGCACGCTGGTGCTCGGCGTTGCCGCGGCCCGACAGACCCATCCGGAGAAGGCCATCGTTGTGAACGGGATTTCCGCCGAGCTGTACGATTTTTCCTTCGCGCACTCCCCTTTTGCCGCAATGGGCATCGAAGGAGTCTATCTGATGCCAAAGTCAGGACTTACTATTCCGTCCGGCCCGGAATTAGTCGATCCCGGCCCCCTCGTACCAGACCCCTCTGCCTTATCGCACGGCATCACCCACGATGAGGTTGTGGTATACTCCTTGGAAAGTGATCACCTCCGGAACATAACGGAGGGATATGCGCGGCAGGTGGCGGGCCGCATCGTTGATCGGTTGCCGGCTCGTGTTGACGTTGGCAATTCCCTTTATTCCTGGCTATTGGGCCCCGCGTGGCTGGCTCCCGAACGGGGTATCCGTTGGATGCCCGGCAGCGCCACGGTGCGTATCGGTGTCCCCGAGTGGGGTCATCGGCTGGAACTGAAGGGGCGTTGCCCATCGGCGCAACTTTCGGTCGCTCCCCGGCATCTGATGATCCTGGTTGACGGCACTGTAGCCGGGGATACGCGAATTTACGATCCGGAACGCAGTTTCCAGCGTCTATTCCCATTGCCGGAACTTGCGGCGGGAAAAAAATCGGTGGAAGTTGAAATCCGGGTTGACCCCGTGGATCGTATGGATGGACAGGACTATGGCTTGGTTTTTGGCGAAATCGCCATCCGGCCCTAATGGACTGAAACATTTCGACCGATCTTTATCACCGAGACATGGACTTTAGTATGGGGTTGATATAGGATGTATTACCCGGGCGGTCCAGTCCCGGAGTTGGACCGGGACCGAGTTTGGCCCCTGTATTGCTCAGCATGGACGGTGTCGGAGCTGCTGAGGTAACTTGCGGTGAGTGCGAAAGGGTCCGATGGTTTCGCACCAGATGAGTAATATTTAAGCTTTCGGTACTCATATTTTTTGAAACTTTGACGGCAGATATCCGTCTTTTACACAGACGACGCGAAAGAGGCCTCAGCGGTAGTTGGAATTGGAAGACGAGGAATTGGGATATGACCAAGACTGATTTGGATAAATTTAGAAATGTGCTGGAAACGAAGCAATCGGAACTCTCCGGTTCGCTCCGCAACCGTGACGAAATCGTAATCGAGAAGGCGCCCGACGCCCTGGACGAAGTGCAGTTGGCGGGTGAACGTGAACTCGCGATCCGCAATTTGGATCGTGACTCAAACATGTTGCGCCAGATCCGCCGCGCACTGGGCCGCATCGCCGATGGCTCGTATGGCGTGTGCCTGCATTGCGACGAAGATATTTCGCCGAAGCGCATCGCCGCCGTGCCGTGGGCTGCCTATTGCATCAAGTGCCAGGAACAGGTCGATCGCCACGAGATCGAAGTCGACGACAACGCCGACCTCTTTGCCAGCGCCGCTTAACCGCGACCCTGCACTTCTCGTAGCGACAACCGGCTTTCGGTCGACTTTCCGGGCGGACCAAAAAGGTCCGCCCGATGTGTTTTCAGGCCACCCTGTTAACAAAAGAGAGCATTCGGCCAGCCTGCTCTTTTTCGCGGCGGAACGAATAGAACCGGTCCGGTCGGCAATAAGTACATTCTCCGGATTTCCATATTTGCCGGACTCCCGCTTCACGTAACTGAGCTTCGTTGATCGCGGGAAGATCCAGCCTCACATCCAACGCAGTGGCATCCGGTCGCCACGCCTGGAAATGCTGCGCCACATCAGGACCCACTTCGTAGCAACAAGACCCGATGGATGGCCCAATTGCCACACTCAGGTCCTCCGCCCGGCTCCCGCGCGACTGCATTTCGCGAATCGTCGCACCCACAATATTCGCGGCGGTGCCTCGCCAGCCGGCATGAACGCACGCAATCATACGGGTCCGCGAGTCGGCGATCAAAATTGGCACACAATCCGCGGTTCGAACAGCGATGGCGACCCCCGGCTCGGCGGAAATAATTGCATCGCCCTCGCCGATTTGTTCCCCTTTTCTTCCGCACGCATCGAGCACCCGGGCGGAATGAATCTGCTTCACAGTTGTCAGTGCCGGTGGCGGGGTTGAATCCCGGAGCCCGAAACCGTGCTCCAGCCAGGCAAATGAAAGATTCGGTGCTTCGATCGCGGCCATCATCGCAGGGTTGGCCTTCATTCTACGGCATTCTGAAACGATGGGTATAGTAGGTGTTGATGAATTCCGACGCCAGTGCGAGTGAACCGCGGTTCTTCAATCTGGCGCTTTTGGGAATCGTACTTCTCGCCCTGATTCCCCGCCTGATCTTCGGGGCCAGCCAGTACATCGAATACGACGGCTACTGGCACGTCTGGATTGCCCAGCAGGACCGCTGGGCCAACTTCGTCCGTGAATACCACGCCAACGCCCATCCACCCCTGTATTTCCTGCTGTTGCGGTGGACCGCCTGGCTGGGCAAAACGAACCTGGCTTACCGTTTCATCTCGATCGCATCCGGCACGGCGTCCGTTTTTCTGCTGGGCCGGACGGCAATGCGCGCCCTGCGCTCACCAGTCTGGGCAGTTCTCGCCGCACTGGCTTACGGTCTCGCGCTGCCATCGCTTCTGCTTTCAAACGAAGTCCGCACTTACATGCTGTCGGCATTCTTCGTCCAGCTTTCGTTCCTCTATTTCCTCGACCTCACAGTATCCGGCAAGCCGGCACACCTCAAATCGCGCGTCATCTTTGCCGTCGCGGCCGTGCTCGCGTGTCTGACGGAATACTACGCGCTGATCTACGTCGGAGCCGCCCTGCTGGTCGCCCTAATCGCCCCCTTTCTCAACCGCGAAAAGAAGCCGCTACACGCGGTGCTCCGGGAACTCGCAACCTTCCTGCTGATTCTCGCCTTGCCGGTTCGCGAATACCTCAGACACTTCGGAGCCCGCAGCGTTTCCTACGATCATCTGCCGACTTACTACTTCCAGCCGGACGGCGCCGAGTCGGCCATCGGCTTCCTGCTGCGCAATCTGCGCAATGAACTGAACTGGTTCTCTCCGGTGGAAATCCCCGAGGGCACCGCATTCTACGCCGTGCTGTGCCTGCTGATCGTCGCTGCCGCCGCCATCGTGATTCTGGTTCGCCGATGGAGCGATCCGAAGAATGCGGCGGCCATAACGATTCTCATCTTTTCGGTTTCGATGCTGGGCGCGATTATGCTCGGTGCCCTGCTTCGCGCTTATCCTTTCGGTGGCTTCCTGCGCCAGCAGTTCATCCTGTTTCCGTTCCTCGTAATCTGTCCGTTTCTCATACCCGACCGCCTGCTGACCGGCACTCCCCGTCTGGCGGTGGCCGGCGTCCTGGCGGCAGGCATCCTGTTCGCGAGTTATCGGAACTATGACGATTGGCCGAAGAGCACGACGCTCTTGCTCTCCGATCAGATGGGCCGCTATAACCGCCTCTTCCCTGACGCCGAATCGATCTACATCGATCAGTACAATCTCATCACTTTCTTCATGCACCATCACGACTGGAAATGGGAATTCCTCGCGCCCCTGCCGGACAGCGCCACAGTCGATGTCTACAAGCTGACCAGCGGGAACCGCTCCATGATCCTTTTCCGTGATCGGGACCACTGGAATCTCGATCTTCGCGATCCGCTGCTCTACAAACAGATGGCGGCGGGGCTACGCGCCTGGCATCTTTCATCGGCGACAATCTTCGGATTGGCGCAACCCGTCGGAAAAACGCGCACCGGAGCGCAGGTGACCGCCTATCGGGCAAGAGCCGCCGAACTCAGCGCTGCCGAAGGCCTCTGCGTGCAAAAGCTGGACCTCGACAATTACGATGTCTACGCGAAATTCCGGCTTGCCGGAAGCTGCACGACTCCGTAGTCACGGCCCTGCGTACCTACAGCACGTCGGCGAAACCCTTCTTCATTTGCCGGAAGAACAGTCCGCCGCACACGAATGCCGCCACCGCAAAACCTGCCGCAGCCGCGAAATCCTGTAGCCGTGGCGGAGCGTGCCCCAGCAGCAGTAGCCTATACGCACGCACCACGTAAGCCATCGGATTCCACCATAGAATCCAGTGCAGCCTCCCCGGGAAACGCGACTCCGGCAGAAAGATCGGCGTAAGCCAAAACCAGAACGTCATCAGCACCACCACCACCTGCGCGGTGTCCCTCAGGTACACCTGCAACGCCGCTGCAACCCAACCCAGCCCCACCGCAAACAGGGCGACCACCGGGATATACGCGAGGACAATCGGCAATGCCGGATTGACATGCCCCTGGATGACCGTCGCGACGATCGCGACCAGCACCGTAACCAGCACATTGCTGCCGAGCGACGACAGGAAAATGGACACCGGCAGGATCTCCGACGGAAACATCGTCTTGGTGATCAAATTGGCGTTTTCCACAACGCAATTGGAGGCGCGTGTCACTGTTTCGCTGAAAAGGAACCACGGCAGCATCCCCACGAAAAGGTACAGCGGATAATTCGTCGTGTCGGGGTCGAAATCCGTTGGCTGACCCATACTCCGGAAGATAAAGACGTAGCTGGCCCAGAGCACGAGCGGGTGAATAACGCTCCACACCCACCCCGCTGCCGACCCCACATAACGCTGCTGAAAATCTCTCTTAACTAACTGAAAAAGCAGGCTCTTACTCTTGACGAGGTTGCGAGCGAAATGACTTCCTGGAATACGGGCGGGCAAGCCGGGATGGTACCAGTGAAATGGGTTGACTTGCAACCTTAAAGAGTGTTAACCTGAGTTTCTTGATTTAAGCAGTTTTTGTGGGAAATCGTACTTCCGGTAAAAAAGCCGACAGCGCGAAGCCCCGCGAAAAGCAGCAGAGCATTCAAAAAACTCACCCCCGTAGGCGCCGCCTTCGAGTCGCGTTGTAAAATACGACTTGGCGTCTGGAGAAGGTATTTGAAGCAGGATTATTTCATCGTTGTTCTGGCGCATTCTCTTCACGGACGTCTCCGTCGTGTTCACGTGCCTCATCGTTTTCTGTACGGCACATTCGGCGTCCTCGGTTTTGCCCTGCTTTGCCTCTTCGGAGTTGCGGGCAGTTATGCCAGAATGGCTCTGAAGGTTTCCAACTACAACACCCTCCAGCACGAAACTCAGGTTCTTCGGCAACGCTACGATAACCTTCAGAAACAGGTTCAGCAGACCAATCAGCAGCTGGCCAGTCTCCAGGTGCTTGCCAAGGAAGTTTCGACGGCCTACGGCATCCGAAATCAGATTGCCGGTTCGCCCGATCTGATCGGCGAAGCTCCCCTGATCCCAACCATGGGCGATACTCTCGCCGAATACAACTACCTTCGTACGACCAACTTTACCCGGCGTGGCAGGACTATCTTTCAGCGCGCCGATATCAACGTGCTTCCCGGAGTGTGGCCCGTTACCGGCCGCCTGATGGGTGGTTTTGGCGAACGCACGGACCCGTTCTCCGGTGAAGGCGCGCGTCACACGGGCATCGATATTTCGGCCCCGATGGGAACAACAGTGAAAGCCGCGGCGGATGGCGTTGTGATTTCCGCGGGCTGGAATGGCGGCTACGGACGCTGCGTCATCGTGGATCATGGCAATGGCTACCAGACATGGTACGGTCACCTGTCGAAAATAGATGTGATGGAAGGCGCCGAAATTCGCCAGGGCGAAACTCTCGGCCGCGTCGGCATGACAGGCCGCGCTACAGGACCTCACCTGCACTACGAAGTTCGCATCCATTCCACACCGGTGAATCCGTACCGCTTCCTCGCGCACGCATCCATCGCCCGGACAACTTCCACCCCTACCTCGCCGTTCTGATCCGGTGAATTCCAGATTTCCGGCTGTCCCGTACGTTCTTCCGTTCGCGGTCTTCATTGCGCTTCTGGCGCTGCAATCGGTCGTACCCATTCCGGCATCGCTGCGTCTGGCTATTTCACTGGCGGCAATTCTCGCGGTTTCCCGACCAGTACTGCCCGGAGGTCCCTCGCAGCCTGTTCTCAGTGTCCTGCTCGGCCTCGCCGTCTTCGTAATCTGGGTGGGCCCCGACATCCTCGTTCCCACCTGGCATCACTTCCTCCTGTTCGATAACGCCATCTTCGGCCACGTGTCGGGAAGCACTCCGTCGGCGTTAAAAAACGACTTGGTCTTCATCGTATTCCGTGTTGGCATCAGCGTGATTGCCGTACCTATTCTCGAAGAACTCTTCTGGCGCGGCTGGCTGATGCGCTGGCTGATAGATGGCCATGATTTCCGGCGGGTCGCCCTTGGTACCTACGCTCCGGCGGCACTCTGGGTTGTCGCCGTTCTCTTCGCAGTGGAGCACGGGCCCTTCTGGGATGTCGGCCTGATTACCGGCCTGATCTACAACTGGTGGATGGTGCGGACACGCAATCTCTGGGATTGCATCCTGATGCACGCCGTCACCAATGGCGCTCTGGCCGCCTACGTTGTGATTGGCCACCATTGGGAATACTGGCTCTGAAAAAGTTCTCAGGCTCGTCCCCGAAGCCTTGAAGGCCAGTCGGATCGTAATCCCTGAAACTCTGCGAGACGAACTGCGACCCTGGCCCTACCTCCCGCTATAATTGTCTTGTAGCACCCCGCTCCAATCCAAAATGATTCAGCTTTCCGAAGCCGGGAAACGCTTCGGCCCCCGCATCCTGTTTGAAGATCTGAACTGGCTCATCACGCCAAAAGAGCGTGTCGGCATCGTCGGTTCCAACGGCACCGGCAAATCCACCCTTCTCAAAGTCCTGGCTGGCATCGAGCATCTGGATTACGGCAACATCAGTTCCGCCAAAGGCATTCGCGCCGGCTATCTCCCGCAGGACGGCATCAATCTCACCGGCCGCTCCGTCTTCGCGGAGTGCATGTCGGTGTTCGATTCGCTGCGCGCTCTCGAACAGGAGCAAAAAGATCTCGCCCACCGCATGGCGGAACTCGATCACGAAAGTTACGAATACCGTCGCATCGCCGAGCGTTACCATCAGGCACAGGATGAATTCACCGCGCGCGATGGCTACAACATCGAATCCCGCGTCGGCGGCGTTCTCACCGGCCTCGGCTTCGCCCGTAACGACTGGGAAAGGCGCGTCGAAGAATTCTCCGGCGGCTGGCAAATGCGCATTGCCCTCGCCAAGCTCCTGCTCGAAGAACCGAACCTGCTGCTGCTCGACGAGCCCACCAATCACCTCGATATTGAAGCCCGCGACTGGCTTGAGCACTATCTCTCCAACTACCCCCATGCCTTTGTGCTGATTTCGCACGATCGCTACTTTCTCGACATCACGGTTTCGAAGATCGCCGAGATCTGGAACAAACGCGTCTACTTCTACACCGGCGGCTATTCGAAATACGAGACGCAGAAAACCGAGCGCCGCCTCCAGCTGGAAGCCGCTTACAAGAATCAGCGGGAACGCATCGAAGCGCTCGAAGCTTTTATCAATCGCTTTCGGGCCCAGGCCACCAAAGCCAAACAGGTGCAAAGCCGCATCAAGGAACTGGAAAAAATCGAGCGGATCGAAGTTCCGCCTGACGAACGAACCATCCATTTCCGCTTTCCCCAGCCCAAACCCAGCGGCCGTATCGTCGCCGAATTCCGCGATGTCTCGAAGAGCTACGGCTCGAAGCACGTTTTCTCGCATGCCTCATTCAACATCGAACGCGGCGACCGCATTGCGCTCGTCGGCGTCAACGGAGCCGGCAAGTCGACGCTAATCAAACTCCTCTCGGGTGAAGAGCCTGTTTCCACTGGCGAATACGTCATCGGCCACAACGTCGAAACCGATTACTTCGCGCAGGATCAGTACAAAGCCCTCAATCCCGAGTCCACCATTCTCGACGATCTTGGCTCCGTGGCTCCTCGTTCCTCCAACACGGAACTCCGCACCATCCTCGGTTCTTTTCTGTTTTCCGAAGATGACGTCTTCAAACGCATTGGCGTGCTTTCCGGCGGCGAACGCAACCGCTACGCCCTGGCGCGCATGCTGATGGTGCCGGGCAATTTCATGTTGCTCGATGAACCCACGAACCACCTGGATATCCGTGCCAAAGACGTCCTGCTCACCGCCCTCCGCAACTACAACGGGACCGTTGTCTTCGTCTCGCACGACCGGTATTTTCTCGATCAGCTTGCTACCCGCGTGATCGAAGTCGCGGATGGGGCGGTAACCGCTTATGCCGAGAATTATGAAGGCTACCTCTGGCGCAAGAGCGGAGGTGGCTCGGCCGCCGCGGCAGCCCAGCCCGCGCCGGCGGCCACTCACGCCAAAGCACCTGCTCAGCATAAGAACCACGCCAAGCCACAGCCCCCGGCGCCTCCGAAGGCGGCACAGGGCACCGGCCGTCTGAACCCCATCAAGCTCCGCCAGATGAAAGAGCGGCAGCGTTCGATTGAAGACGAAGTAACCAGGCTTGAAGTGGAAATAGCCGATTTCGAACAGGCCCTGGCAACTTTTCAAAGCGCCGATCAAAGCATCGAACTCGCCAGTCTGCTCGAATCCCGCCGTTCCGATATGACCCAGCTCCTCGCCGAATGGGAAGACGTCTCGTCGACAATCGACGCCAACCGCTGACCCAGCCGAGCGCTAGCTGGCGGTTTCCAGAATTTTCCGCCTCCTCGCTAAAGCTTCCCCTCAATCAAGCCGATCAGTCCATTAAGCAGTGCTGACTTGTCTCTCAGCCCGAAATCACCTGTTTGGGGAGTTGCCAATATGAACGCAAGTATTCTCATCGTCGAAGACGAGGGCCTGATCGCTCTTGACCTGAAAAAAAGACTGGAGCAGGCGGGCTACACTGTCCAGGCCATCGTGGACAACGCCGAAGAGGCGCTCGAAAGCGCCGAGCGTCTGGAACCGTCCCTCATTCTGATGGATATTCGTCTGCACGGCGGCGTCGACGGCGTTGAAACCGCTGACCGAATTCGTAAGAGGCTTCATATACCCGTCATCTTTGTGACGGCCCATGCCGATCGCGAAACGCTGAATCGCGCGCGAATCACCGAGCCGTTCGGTTATATTGTTAAACCGTTCCACGCGATTGATTTCCGCGTTCAGATTGAAATCGCGCTCTGGAAGCACAAAATGGAGCAGAAACTGCGGGTTAGTGAGGCCCGGTTGTCCTCGACTTTCCAGAACGTCGCCGACGCCCTGATCGCCACCGATGGCGATGGCAACGTCAGTCTGATGAATGCAACGGCGGCAGCGCTGACAGGCTGGATCGCCGCGGAAGCCAAAGGACGCGCATTCTCTGAAGTATTCTGCGCCTCCGACGAAGTCACCGGCGTTCCGATCGATTCGCCTGACAGTTTCGCCAACGGCTACGCGGATTCCCGCCTTCGCACGTTTATTCTCACGCCCTGCGACGGTTCGGACCGGATCATCGTCGAAGCCGAAATCTCGGCCAACCGGGACGATGGCAGACTCTTCGGCATCATTGTGGCTTTTCGCGATATCACCGAACGCCGAAGGGCCGAACGGCGGGACCGACAATTGCACAAGATGAACGCCCTCACCCTGATGGCCACGGGCCTCGGCAGGGAACTGGCGGAATCGCAAACCCGCATGGATGAGTCCATCAAATACATGATCGAACAGGCGCGCGGAGAGACCTCGCGTCTCTTATGGGATGTCTACGAGCAGTCCGCCCGCCAGCAATCCATCGTTCAGCAGTTAATGACGCTGGGAAGGACGGATGCGGGGCGGGCGGTCGAGGTGGACCTGAACGAAGTTCTGGGCGAGTTGCAGGAACCAATGACACGCGCGTTGGGCATCAACCGTTCACTCACCCTCAATCTCCATCCAGGTGTACCGTCAATCCTGACCGATCCGAAATTCCTGCGTGAAAACCTCCTTCGCCTCGTGACGGATTCACGACATGCCACGGCGAAAGGTGCCTCGGTGGAAATTTCGACCGCGACTGTTCGCACCAGTGACGGCAAGCCTGCCGCCCGGATCGTAATTCGTGATGATCGCAAGGTCGCAGCCCGCACCAAAGACCGCATCTTCGACCCGTACTATCAATCCGGTTCCGGGAAACGCAACCCCGGATTCTCTCTCGCACTGGTCTGCCAGTTCGTCGCGCTCAGCGGCGGGACTATTGACGTGGAAACCAGGCCCAACGAAGGCTCGGCATATTATCTGACTTTCCCCGCGGCGACAGGCTCATTCTCCGAGCTTGCGTTGGCTGCATCCGCCTGAATGTCTTATCGGCGTGCACCGGCGTGCATCGGCGGCCATTATTGGTTTTCGCCGATTTAGAGTCACAACAAAATTTCAACTATTTTAGGCCTCATTCCAAAGCACTTAACCAAAAACCCCACCATTTTTCACCGCGTCATCCATTGCCCTCCATGCTATTCCGTACTCATGAGAGCAATATGACCTCGCAAAAACAACTCGACGCCAACCGCGCCAACGCAAAGAAAAGCACCGGCCCCCGCACAGACGACGGTAAAGCCATCACCC
>JAICJH010000153.1 GCA_025928545.1 Bryobacteraceae bacterium
ATAGAACTGCTGATAAAACTGACGCACTTCGTCGAGGGTCATCTTTCGGGCATCCTCGATGCGCTGGTCGGGGGTCTCGGTGTATCGCGGATCGCCGAGCCGATAGCGCGTGTTATTGAAATGCGCGCTCATTTCGTCCGAGGCGAGGCTGCCAGGATCCGTTTTGGAACTTTCCGCGCTGGCGATCTTCTGCTGGCGGATGCTTTCGAAATCCGTCTCCGGGAACGCGGGTTCGCGCAGCAACTCCCGCGCCAGACGCAAGCTGTCAGCGAGGTTCTGCTCATACGTGCGGATGTTGGCGGAAGCATAGCCGGTGCCGCCGCTGACGTTCATCTGCGCCTTCAGGCGGTCCATCTCGTCCTGAATCTGCTGGCGATTTTTATGTACCGTACCGCGCATCAGCAATGGACCGGCTGTGGTAGCGACGGTGGATTTTCCGAACAGCGACTTCTCATCGCCGAAGCGGACATCCAGTGTTGCGACGACCGTGCCTCCACGGGTCTTCTTGGGGAACATGACTAGCTTCAAACCATTGGGCAGCGTGGTGCGGATCACGCGTGTCTCGATGTTCTTCGGCGTTGGATCGAATACCTCGCCTTGCTGTACGACGGGACCGCCCTTGTAATCCTTGAAGAGCGTAGCCGGATTGGGCGTTGCGGGAATCTCCGCACGGTCCGGAGCGGTCGTGGCCGGGATAAATTCGCCGAGGCTGCGGTTGGATGGTTTCAGGTAGGCTTTGGCGACGCGCTCCACGTCAGCCGGTGTTACCTTGGCGACTTCGTCGCGGGAGAGAAAGAACGCGCGCCAGTCGCCGCTGCCTGCGCTTCCGCCCAGATTCATCGCGATGGATTGCGAGTTCGTGAGCATGAGTTCGACGTTCTTCAGGATTCGCGCCTTGGCACGGTCGACCTCTTCCTGCGTGGGCGGATCGGCGGCGAACCCTTCCACGACTTTCAGCAGAGTTTGCCGGGCGTCGTCGATGGATTGATCGGGCTTGAGCTGCGCGAAGGCGAGGGCAAAGCCGGGATCGTGCATGCCGTTTGCGCCCATGCTGACAGAGACGGCTTTTTTGCTGTCGATCAGCGCCTTATAGAGGCGGCCGGTTTGCGGAGCCCCGAGGATCTGGCCTAAAACCTGCAGCGTCGCGTAGTCGGGATGCAGCTCGGCAGGAACATGGTAAACCGCCATGATGGCCTGGACGCTGCCGATACGGCGCAGAATGACCTCGCGCTCCCCTTCCTGGGTCGGCTCGCTGGTGTAGGGCTGGGTGAGCACACGGCTGGGCCGAGGGATGACACCGAAGGTGTCGGCGATCATCGCGAGGACTTTTGACTCGTCGAACTGGCCGGCGACGATGAGGTCTGCGTTGTCCGGCTGATAGTACTTTTTGTAGAAGGCCGCGAGGTTCTCGATGGGAACGCGTTCTACGTCGGTGCGGTTCCCGATGACCGTCTTGCCGTAGTTGTGGAAGTTATAGGCCGCCGCCAGCGTTCGCTCTTCCAGTACGTTGAGCGGGCTGTTTTCGCCGGACTCCATCTCGTTGCGCACCACGGTCATCTCGCTGTCGAGATCTTTCTTCAGCATGCTCATGTTCACCATGCGATCCGCTTCGAGGCCGAGGGCCCAGCGCAGATTCTCGTCGCCGGCCTTGACGGTCTCGTAGTACATGGTCTGGTCGTAGGAGGTGGTCCCGTTCCATCCGGTCGCCTTGTCGGTGAGTTCCTTCACCATTTCCCTGCCGGAGGTGGTGGACTTGAAGTTCATGTGCTCCAGCAAGTGGGCCATGCCGGTTTCACCATAACCCTCATTGCGCGAGCCGACCAGGTAAACGACGTTCACCGTGACCTTGGGCTTGGAGTTGTCCGGAAAGAGCAGGACGTGCAGGCCGTTGGGAAAGGCGTACTCGGTGACGCCTTCGACGGATGTAACCCTCTGCACGCCGGCTGGCAGGGTTTGGGCGAAGGTGGCGGCAGTGAGGGTAAGGACAGCGAACAGGCTTGCGAGAGATCGGTTCGGGGACATGGCTTATCGTTCCTTCGTCAAGGCAGAACTCTAGTGGTGTGCGCAACAGAGGTTGGACGCCCCAGGCTAGAAACGATATCCGGTTGCACCGATTCAGTACAGAAAAAAGATGCTGAGGGTAGCGCCGGCGAGGATTATGAGTTTCGCCGGGGATCGAGGTTCAGGTTGCGCGCGGAGCCGAGATCGGCTAACGGGCCCGGTGGGCGTACATTGCCGGCTTGCCTGCCGAAGAAGTCGCTGTCGATGGCATTCACCGCGCTCACCTTGGGGAATGGTTTGCTGCTTGCAATCGTGAGTTGCAGCGTATTGGCGTCGAACTGGATCTGCGCGTCGCCGACGACGCTATTCTTGTCCCAACCGTGCTGGCGCCATGCCGCCAAATCCATATACTGCTTGGAATCGCCGGTGTAGAGGCCCTGAAAATTGGTGGGCATGGAGGCGTAGAAATTGCCGTCGGCCTGGTTGTCGGGGTTGAGGTACACGATGGCGGATTTGCCGCATTGAGCAATGATATTGTTCGACACGTTGTTGCCGATGGCCGTTCCGCTGTTTCGGCGATCAGGGCGAATGATGGTAAAGATGCCGGAGTTGTCGCAGCGGCCAATGAGGTTCTGCGCGACGATGAGGTGATCGTTCGCGTCGATGAAGACACCCGACCCGGCGCATCCATACTGACCCGGAGTGCCGGGCTCGGCATTTCGCACGTCCCAGATGATGTTGTTGTCCAGCTGATTCTGCGCGAGGTTCATCTCCATCTTTACGGCGGTGCTGTAGCTGAGGATGTCGGCAAAGATGTTGCTGGTGACGCGGCAGTTGACGTGACTGCTATCAAGCCAGATGCCGGTGGCGTGGCGCATGTGGCGGACGACATTGCGGCGGAACATGAGATTGTGAGCGCGATGGAACTTGGCGCCCGCGGCCTCTGCGCCGCGTTCGGCATCGGCCCAGCCACACCACTCGATGAGATTGTCTTCCACGAGTGTGTTGACCGCACTCATGCCGGCGACGCCTTCGACGCCACAGTATCGGATGGTGTTGCGGCGGATAATCTGCGAATCTCCGGCCTGCGGCACCAGATTGTTGCCGCCGTCGTTGGCCATGTCCAGGCCGACGCCGTTGGCCCACTCAAATGTATTGTCTTCGATGATCCAGTGATTGCCGCCGGCGGTAGATACCAGCCCGTACTGCGGAAAGGGATAGGC
>JAICJH010000038.1 GCA_025928545.1 Bryobacteraceae bacterium
ACAGTGCCTGAGTCAGAGCCTTGCCGGTAGTCGTCATTTCGTGGATGCCGAGGTAGGCGTTATCGCGCAGAAGTTGCCAGTTCAGGTGACCGGTTGCGTCCAGTACGAAACTACCGCTGCCGCCGGGATGCCCCGTGTCCGTCGCTCCCGCAGCGTAGCCCAGGGTCAGCGGCTGTCGGACACCGCCGGCGCTCCCGCCGGAAAATCCGCCGCCGCCGGTACCTTCGAAGCGGCCGTTCCAGTCCTTCATCGGGATTCCAATAAACACTTTCACCTGGTCGCCAGCCGGAGGATGCGTTACTGTTGCCGTGACCCGACAGGAGCCGTCTGAAGGATCGATGGCGGCGGAATTAATAGTTGTATCCGGAAGCGCCACTGTCATCAGACTTTCGCACGACCGTACGGGCGCCGCGTTGGAGATCAGGTTCCTCGGGCGAATCTCAGCGGGAGGCGGAGCACCCGGGCTTGGACCCTGCGCGTGCACTGCAACCGCGGTCAGAACAGCGGCGACCACCGCCGGAAAAATGATGAGTGGATGGGCGGCCGGCCCGGACACGTTACCTCTGGACATGATGCCATTCAGGATATGCCAGACGCAGCGCGGAAGCAATAACGGCGATGGAGACCGCTTAGGAAGATGCAAAAGTCTCGGAGTACTATCGTCTGCTCAAAACGAGCAAGCGCGTTCCGAATTTTGGGGCACCGGCGCCGGAATAGTATTTGTCCATTACAACCTCATACCGACGCAGCAGCGGCTGTATCATGTCGTCTTCTTTCGCTACCGCCGGGCGGTAGAGCACACAAAGTCTGGCCGGAAGGTTGGGCACAATTGCAGACGCAGGAAATTCGTAAATCTTCCTTTGACCATGCAAGTAAAAACTTACCGGCTCGCCGATACCATAAGGCCAGGTTGTATAAACCGGCAACTCAATGTCCGTCCCCACTAAGTCGGTCGCGATTACTGAGTAGGTGGGCCGAGTTGGGCCCGGCCAGTCACGGTAGCCAGGGGCAATCTGGAAGGCACATAAGACAATTGCACCCAATCCTAACGCCCATCCGGTTCGATTCGACTCCCGCGCGAAAGAAGCCATCCGCGTCAATCCATAACACATCAATATGAGCGCAGGCACGATTGCCGGAAGCAGGTGTCTCTCTCCGAATATTGGAAGCTGAAGGGGCCGCCGAGTCAACACCCACAGGAGGACAGGCGGAGCGATGGCCATTGCCGCCAAAGTGCCCCTTATGCCGGTTCTGGTCACAAATTCGGCGCCAGTCCCGGGCAGGAACGCACAGCAGACCAGAAATGTCTCTACGAGAAATGCCAAAGTCGTCGCACCACGGAAATCCGGAATTCCAAGGTAATTCGCGAACACCATCTTAAGGTCGTAAACTGTCGGCAGACCCTGCCACGAAAGATTTCCGGAGAGTCCACTCTTCTGGTGATAGATTGCCAGTTCGGGGATCAACCACGGCAAGAATAGCAGGGCCGAGGCCACCAGCGAGGCTAGTGGCAACATACTTGTCGCTCTGGTGCGTGCTCCGCAATAGTTTGTGAACGTCATCGGGAGCACACACGCAGCGCAGAACAGCGCACCTACGTAATGAGTCCAGGTGATCGCGACCATGAGGATGGTTCCACTGATCCAATACCACGGCCTTCGCCAGTGTCGCTCGGCCACCACGCGCCAAAGCAGCAGCAAGGCCACAAGAGCGGTGAAAAGCGCATATGACCGCGCCTCCTGACTATAGAAAATATGGACCTTGTTGAGAGCTAATAACAGTGCGGACAGGAGGACCGGTACACGAATCTCGGGAGCGGCGAAGCCAATCAGGACTATGACCACGATCGCGACGGCACCCGCCGCGAGGGACAGACGCCTAATGTCGGATGCCGTTGATGCATCTCCACCTGGAATCGTCGCCTTAAGGATGAAATAGTAGAGCGGAGGATGCACCAAGTCCTGCCTCGCAATGGTCCACGCCTTCATCGTTTCCGCCAGTGCAACACGGCGCGAAAATAACTCGTCACCTTCGACGCTTTCAGCGGCAAGGCGGTCCACCCGCAGAAACACGGCCAGTAGGACTATGAGTAAGGCAGCCATTGAAACCCAGGTCTTGCTGCCGACTGACCCTGCAATGTTGTACATGAGTTGGTCCTAACTGTAGATGCCATTCCAGTCGTTCCGGCGAATGTGCACAACGTCGGTAACGGAGTCGATACCGGGTTTATTTTTCAGGAGCCTGTTAGATTGACTCAGCGGCTTTTCCATAATTCATCGGCCGCGGTTCGCGTAATGTGCCGAATACAGTCGACAGCGTTCACAAAGCTGCCGGCTCAGCCCTGGTCTTTCTATTTTATCGCATGTGCGGGCAACCTTCGATCTTGTTTGTAGCCAAAAGCCAGCGCAAAGTACCTGCAAGCAGGTCTGCGACCAGGTGAACGCGTTATGGATGCGCTGAATAGCGCTGCGTCTGAATCACCGCGACGTCGGCTCCCGGGACGTGGCGCAATCACAGCCATTTTCACCAATTTGCGCTGGTGTCGACGAATTTTGGGATTACTCTGCTGTCTTCGAATCATCCGAAGAGCGACGGAATCTGGATGCAAACCATGGACATCGGGAGCAACCTCGACCCGGCGGCGCAGGATAAGCTTCAACGGCGGCTGGCCGTCCAGGCTATTGTCGCCGACCCGCTCCATTTTGGCGCCCAAAGTCTCAAAAGCATTGTCTATATGTGGGGAGCGGAAACGAGCATTCCGGATGCCGCCTTTGATTTGTCGCGGACAAGTCCCCGGGCTGCATTCGGCTTGCGCGTAGTCGTCCAGATATTATGGGTCGCATTCGTTGTTGCCTGCTGCCTCGGGAGACCGTCGTTCACTCCCGAACGCACCATTTCCCAGGCGCCTATACTGTTTATTCTGCTATGGACACGCTTTCTGTTCTGCCTGCTCGCGGTGATCGAACCAGCCGCCCGGCATCACATGACTGTCATTCCGCGACTGGCTGGTCTGTTCCTTCCATCCTATTGCAAGCTGGCTAATGCGTTGCGCGGGAACATTGAGTCCACAAAATTCGTCCAACTGTGAAATATTGGCGTGATTGCGCCGTCTTCAGATAGAAGGGTTGCCATGCTTACTCAACATGTACGACGGATCATTCTCTGTTTCCTCCTCGCGGCCGGAGCAGTCTCTGCCCAGTCGGCGCCGCTTGCCTTTGAAGTCGCGACAGTGAAGCCATCGGCGCCGCTCGACCCCGCCATGCTCAGGGGAGGCAAAGGGCACATCGGCACAAGAATCGATGCAGCGCGGGTCGATATCGGGACCGCCACTCTGTTCCGACTGATCTGCACCGCTTACCGGTTGAAACCCTATCAGTTGTCCGCTCCGGACTGGATTAAGAATGCTACCTTCGACATTCAGGCCAAAATTCCCGATGGCGTCGGCGCCGATAAGGTGCCGGAGATGCTCCAGACCTTGCTTGTCGACAGGTTCGGTCTGAAGCTGCACCACGATAGTAAAGAGCAATCCGTCTACGCGCTGGTCGTGCTGCCGGGCGGCGCGAAGATGGAGCATTCGGCTCCGGAACCGCCGGCGGCGCCTCCGGCCGCGGGCACTCCTCCGCCAATGGAAATGGCCGTCCCGACAATCCAGGGAGACGTCAAATTGTCCCGCGGCGAAAAAGGAATTACCGTTGAAATGCCCGGAGGTGAGATTGCCGGCAAGATCCGGGTGACGCCTCCTGCACCGAATAACAAAGGGATGCCGATGCGCATCCATCTCGAAAGTTCCGGCACCACAATGAAAACCTTCGCGGAAATGTTGTCCGTCGGAGTGGTGGACCGTCCTGTTGTCGATAAGACCGGCTTGACCGGAGCTTATGAAGTCGCCATCGATCTTTCCGAGGATGATGCCATGAACGCAGCCAAAGCGGCCGTGATGAATGGGCCTATGGGAGCTCTCGTCAATATCATGCCTCCCCCTGGCTTGTCCGATCCGTCGGGCTCGGCGCTTTCATCGTCTCTCCGGAATCTTGGTTTGAAACTGGAACCAACACGGCTTCCGCTTGATTTGCTGGTGGTCGATCACATCGAAAAGACCCCGACCGAAAACTGACAACGTCGGTTTCACGACGTACTATGATCGTGAAGGAGTGATCCGTACCCGCATATTCCCGCTGTCGATGGTGCTGTTGTTTGGCTCGATCCCGTCGGCTGCGGATGTCGACGACAACTGGAAGGCGTCCTACGGACAGGCACTCCGCGCCGTATCTTTAAAGGACTATCGCCAGGCGGAAATCCAGTATGCCACTGCCTTGCGGGAGGCCGAGGTATTTGGAAAGGAAGATTCCCGCGTCGCCCTGACCTTGCAGGGTCTGGCTACTTTGCTTCGAGTGGAACGAAAGCTCCCGGAAGCAGAAGATACGGTGCGGCGCGCTGTAGCACTGTATTCAGCGGACCCCGGAGAAGACAGTCTCCAATACGCGGAAAGCCAGTTCCTGCTGGCGGGAATTCTGATGGATCAGGGTAAATATCAGCCGGCCACCCAGTCGCTCGAGCGTCTTCTGCCCGTATTCGACCACAACCTGGAACCGAAGTCGGTCGCAATGAAAGATGCGACGTGCATGCAGGGCGAGGCATATCGCATGTTGAAAATGTTTGCGTCCGCTGAAATGCCGCTCAAGCGCTGTGCCGACCTGCGAAATGAAGACGGCGGCGTCGGCACGGCGGCATTCGGAGAAGTTGCCAATAGTCTGGCTCTGGTTTATCAGCACCTCGGAAAATACAAAGAAGCGGACCGCTACTTTACCTACGCCGCAAAGATCCGGGAGCAGTTTCTGGGGATACAGAGCCCCGCACTTGCCGAGACACTGGAGGCCCATGCTGCGTTGCTTCGTCAATTGGGACGGGAAGCCGAAGCCAGGAAGAAGGAACAGCTGGCTGCCGCCATCCGCCGTTCGGCCAGAAAATAGGTTGGGGCCAAACGCATGCGTTCGGTATCCTGAATTCCGAGTGTACGGACGCACCTTACTATCATTCGGCGCAGCAATCCTGCTGGTTTTCCCGGTAACCATGCACGCTGAGGATTCGGGCGCGGCGTGGCAGAACCTGATGGTTGCCGGCCTGAAGGCCGCCAGCGCCAAAGACTACAAAGGCGCCGAAGATCGGTTGCAAAAGGCGGTCCAGCAGGCAGAGCAGTTTCCCCCCGGTGACGCCCGCCGCGGAACGGCTTTCAACACCCTGGGGCTGGTGTTCAAAGAAGAGAAAAAAAACGCCGACGCCGAAAAGGCGTTTCAGAAAGCTCTCGGAATTCTGGAAAAGGCATACGGTCCGGCCAGCCTGGATGTCGCGAACGTGAGCTTCAACATTGCCACCGTGCAGATGGCGGACGGGCATTACGAAAGCGCATTGCCGTACGTTCAGAAGAGCCGCGCAATCTACGAGAAGATTTTGGGGGCAGAAAGCCTCAAAGCCGCTTCCACCTATTGCATGGAAGGCGTCGCGCTGCGCAATGTCAATAAGTTCAACGAAGCCGAGCCGCTCCTGAAGCAATGCGCGGACATGCGGGAAGCCTCGGGGGGGATGGAAAACCCGGAGCTGGCCGACGCCCTGTACAACCTCGCTTTGGTTTATCAGCACCAGGGGAAATTCGCGCTGGCGGATCCGCGGCTGAAAATGGCGGCGCGAATCCGTGAACTCACGTCCGGAGTTACCAGTCCGGAACTGGCTCAGATCCTCGAGGCGCACGCCAACTTGTTGAAGCAAATAGGCCGGGATGCGGATGCGGAGAAAGACCAAAAAATGGCCGAGGCCATCCGGCGGCTCGGTAAGAACCCGAAGTAACCAAAGAACATAGCGGAAGTATTTGCTTAGGATCGGAGGCCAGGTCATAATTGAGGAAGCCACCCGGAAGGAGAACTGATTGAAGCGAACCGGATCTGACGACACATTACGCTGCTCCTTCTGCCACAAGAGCCAGGATGTCGTCGGCAAATTGATTTCTTCTCCAAGCGAGTACCCCCGCGCGTACATTTGCGACGAATGCATCGCCGTATGCAATTCGATACTCGACGACGACAAACCGGAGCCTGCCACTACCAGCCCGAACAAGATTCCGCGTCCCCTTGAGATTAAAGACTTTCTGGATCAATATGTGATTGGCCAGGAGGCCCCGAAGCGCAAGCTTGCGGTCGCCGTTTACAACCATTCGAAGCGCATCCATATGAATCGGATGCGGAACTCGGAAATTGAACTCGCTAAATCGAACATTCTGCTGATCGGCCCCACCGGAACCGGCAAGACCCTGATGGCCCAGACCCTGGCCCGGATTCTGGATGTTCCGTTCGCCATTGTCGACGCCACCACCCTGACCGAAGCCGGTTACGTGGGCGAGGACGTCGAGAACATCATTCTCAAGCTGCTGCAGGCAGCCGATGGCGATGTACAGCGCTGCCAGCAGGGCATCATTTATATAGATGAAATCGACAAGATCTGCCGCAAGGACGAGAATCCATCGATCACGCGGGATGTCTCGGGCGAGGGCGTGCAGCAGGCGTTGCTCAAAATACTGGAAGGCACAGTCGCAAACGTGCCGCCGCAAGGCGGCAGGAAGCATCCGCACCAGGAATTCACCCCGATCGATACCACCAATATTCTTTTTATTTGTGGCGGCGCGTTCATTGGGCTGGAAAAGATCATTGCCCGCCGGACGGGAAAGAAGTCGATGGGCTTCCTTCAGGAAGAAGGCGGGCAGCGTGAACAGGCGAAAACGGTGGGCATCAGCGAGCGGCGCGACGTGGATCTGCTCCGCCATTTGCAGCCACAGGACCTGATCCGGTACGGCTTCATTCCGGAATTCATCGGCCGGTTACCTGTAGTTGCCACGCTGGAAGATCTGGATAAGGCGGCTCTGGTTCAGATACTTTCCAAGCCGAAGAACGCCATCATCAAGCAGTACCAGCGCCTTTTCGAATACGAGAACGTGCGGCTTCGGTTTACCGATGATGCACTGGACGCGATTGCCGCCCTGGCTTTGGAGCGGAAGGTGGGTGCCCGCGGTCTTCGAATGATCATCGAAGACATGATGCTGGACTTGATGTATTTCCTGCCATCTTATAAGAAAGTAAAGGAGTTTCAGGTTACCCGCGAAATGGTCGTTTCGCAGAAAATCAGCCTGACGCTGCTTGAAAAAGCCGGCTAGCCTGGCGTTGCCGCCGAGTGGCTATCGCAGCGCTCCCGTCTGAAAATCGACCGTCAACCGTTGCGCCTGGTATTCGTAACGCGCCGAGGCGTTGGCGATCTGGGCGGATGTCAGATTCAGCTGCGCTTCGCTCAATTCCACGATTGAACTCAGTCCGAGATCGTAGCGTCCCTGGGCCAGATCGAGCGCGGACTGCGCCTGCGCCAGCAACTGCTCGGTCAGCCCGACCCGATCCCGCGCCGTCGCGGCATTCAGATAGGCCGCGCGAACATCGCGGGTAATCAGATTGGTTTCGTTCTGGACGCGCTCCGCCGCCGCCTTCGCACGCAGTTCAGCCTCGGTCTGGCGGGCATGAAACAAGCCTCCGTTGAGGATAGGAATACTCACGTTCACGCCGGCGGCGCCGTAGCGGCCCGGAACCTGAGTCTCTCCGGCCGGCACCACTCCGACTACTCCGAGAGCGCCAACAGTCGGGTACCGCAGTGCATGTTCTGCCTGGATGAATCGCTCAGCCGCGCTCTGTTCCAGGCGCAGATTCTTCAATTCCGGTCGAGCCTGCAACGCCTGCTGAATGAGAGGATCGACGACGGGCGGCAGGGCTTCGGGTGCGGCTTCTTCGGCCAGCGTAAATTCAACCTGCGCGGGCACGCCGATAGCAGTTGCCAGGGATGCTTCCGCGGCCTGAAGGTTATTCTGCGCCTGGGAAAGAAAAAGTCGGGCATCGGCGAGATTGACTTTGGCGAAACTGGCATCAAGGCCCGATTTCAGATTCTCTTCGAACAAGGTGTTCACTTTGTCGGCGATCACCTGCCGCTCCGAAACGGTTTGTTGCGCCACCTTGAGAACAGAAGAGGCTCGGAGCACATTGAAGTAGGCACGGATGGTCGTGATTAAAACATCCGCGCGGGCTGTTTCGGTCGCCTGATCCTGTGCCTGGGCCCGCAAATCCGCTGTTGCGACCAGGCTTTTCGTGCGTCCGAAATCCGAAAGCATCTGGCTCAGAGTCACCCCCGAGGCAAGCCGATCGTAGACGACGGGGTTATTCAGACCGCCCGCGGCGAGGCGACTTCCCGAATCCGCGACAACGCCGGTAACGCTGCCCGTCATCTGCGGCGACAGGGCCGATTTGTATTCCAACGGAGCCATGTGCGCGGCCGAGGCATTCAGTTGCGCTGTGGACAACTCGGGATTATGCGCAATGGCCAGTTTCTCTGCTTCAGCAAGAGTGAGACTCATGGGCGCCTGCTGCGCCAGGAGCGGAGCTGTCAGAACTGCGAAAAGAGGCAGGAGCCGTCGTCTCATCAATTCGCCGCCCTGTTGCGATAGACCAGCAGATAAGCCGCAGGCACCAGAAACACCGTCACCAGCACGGAAAGGCCCAGGCCGCCCAGAAGCGCCCGCGCCAGCGGGGCATAACTCTCGCTACCCTCGCCGAGTTTCAACGCCATCGGCATCAGACCGATGATGGTGGCGAGCGATGTCATCAGGACAGGCCGGAGTCTGACGCGGCAAGACATCGCGACCGCTTCACTCACGCTCATGCCCCGCTCCCGCAATTGCCGGGTAAACTCCACAATCAGGATGCTGTTGGAAACGGCGATTCCGGTCAACATCACGACTCCCATGAGCGACATCACGTTCAGCGTAGTGCCCGTAAGCCAAAGCGTAAGCAGGACGCCCGTCAGACCGGGAGGAACCGCCAGAAGAATGATCAACGGGTCCATAAAGCTTTTGAACTGCGCCACCAGGATGAGATACAGAAGCACTACCGCCAGGCTCAGGCCGATGCTGAAACTGCGAAATGAAGCTCTCATGCCCTGGACCATGCCGCGAAGGGTCACATTCAAACCCTCCGGAACTTTGGTATGCGCGATGATGTCGTCGATGCTGTCCGCGATTGCACCAAGTTCCTCTCCGAGGGGCCGGACATAAACGTCGGTGACGCGGCGGATCGAATAGTGATCCACTTCGGTCGGAGCCAGAATGCGCTTCAGCGAGCTAATGGAATCGAGGCGGGTGGGCAGCACGCTGCCGGTGGCGCGCAGCGGAATGGCGCTCAGATCGGACAGCGACTTTATCTGGCCTTCCGTATATTGGACCGTCAGCATGTAGTCCTGGCCGGATTTGGGATCCACCCAGTAGCTGGGCGCAATCATCTGATTGCTGGAAAGAGCCGTAATCACGTTGCCGACCACTTCCTGCTGATCGAGGCCGAGCTCGCTGGCCCGGGTACGATCGACATCGAGCTTGATCGCCGGATAGTCGTTGTCCTGAGGGATGTAGACATCCGCAACTCCGGGGATCTGCTGGATTTTCGAAGCCATTTCCAGCGCGGTGCGATGGGAATTCTCCAGATTGGAGCCGGAGACCTGAACGTCGATGGGCGCGGGCAGACCCAGATTGAGTACGGCATCCACCATTCCGCCCGATTGGAAATAAGTACTCAGTTCAGGCAGATCGCTGGCAATGCGCCGCTTCACACGCGCCATGTACTCGTAGCTGCCGGTCTTGTGCTCGTCCTTAAGGCTCACCTGCACGAAGGCCGTGTGCTGGGCGGAGTTGCTGGTGTAGATGGAAGAGAAGCCCGGAGTGACGCCTATATTCGAGAGAATGACGCCGAGTTCCTCCGGCGGAATCACTTCCCGGACGAGGGCTTCCACCTTCGCAACCTCACCTTCCGTGACCGAGATGCGGGTACCGGAAGGCGCCTTCACATTGATGGCAAACATACCGGAATCGGTACGCGGAAAGAATGACAGACCCAGGCGCGGAAATAATATGAGGCTTACGGCGAAAGATGCCAGGCAAACAAAAACTGTCAGCCACGGCCAGGCCAGCGCTCCGCCCACCAGCCGATCGTAGAAGCGCAGGAAGGATTCGAAACGGTCGTTGAACCAGATATTGAATCTTTCTCCAATACGCCAGCGGTCGTGCGTACTCTTCAGTTCCACCTCAACCGGTAATTCATCGGCTGGAGTGCCGTGGTGAGAAGAAGTTTTCAGGAAACGCGCGCAGAAGAGCGGGACCACAGTCATGGCGACCGCGTACGAGGCAAAGAGCGCGAGTACAACGGCAAGTGCCAGCGCGGAAAAAAGAAACCTGCTCACGCCGTAGAGAAAAGTTACAGGAAAGAACACAACCGCCGTAGTCAGGGTTGCAGCGAGCACCGGCAGCGCCACTTCGCGACCACCTTCAGCTGCCGCGGTTTCCGCATCTTCGCCCAGTTCGAGATGGCGATAAATGTTTTCCAGCACGACGACGGAGTTATCGATCAGGCGCGACAACGCCAGCGCCAGGCCGCCGAGAACCATGCTGTTAATGGTGCCGCCGCCAAAATTCAAAGCCATGAACGTAGCCAGCACAGATAGCGGGATGGAAAAGAATACGGCAACAGTAGCACGGATGCTCCCGAGAAAAATCAGAATCATGAGGGTGGTCAGCAGGAGGCCGATAGCGCCCTCGTCCAGCAATGTTCGGATCGCAGTTTTGACGAAGCGCGATTGATCGAACAGAACATTGGTGACCAGCGCTTTGGGAACATCCACCAGCCTGCCGACTACGTCGCGAACACCTTCCACAACGGCAATCGTGTTGGTATCGCCGCCCTGCTTGAGTACGGGAGTGTAAACGGAACGTTTTCCATCCACCCGCACAATACTGGTGAGGATCTGCCGTGAGTCCTTCGCGTAGCCGACATCGCCGACACGGACAATCGAAGCCCCGACCGTCTTCAGCGGCAATTGATCGATTTCGGCGATGGTGGGCAGTTGGCTGTTGGTGTAGATGTTGTAATCGAGCGGGCCGATCGGAACGTCCCCCGCAGGAAGAATCAGATTCGAGCGATTAACGGTTCGGACCACATCCATCAGTGAGAGCTGATGGGCTTCCAGCTTGAACGGGTCGGCATAGACCATGATCTGGCGGTAGCCGCCGCCGAAAGGCTGGGGCACACTGGCGCCCTGGACGCTTGCCATCTGATTGCGCACGGTGAACTGCGCCAGATCTCTCAGCTGAGTATCTGTAAACCCTTCTCCTCCCACGGTGACAAGGCACACCGGAAGACTGGATGCGTCGAACTTCAGCACGACCGGCGGCAAAGTCCCTGGCGGCAGTCTTCTAAGTTGAGCCATGGCAAGATTCGAAACGCTGGCGACAGCGGAATCCGCGTTGGTTCCGGGCTGGAAGTAAACGCGGATGACGCTCGCGCCGGGGAGAGATCGCGACTCAATGTGCTCAACGCCGCTGGCAAGAGTGAACTGCCGTTCGAATCGGCTCGTGATATCCGTCTCGATCTGTTCGGGCGGCATGCCATTGTAAAAGGTCGCCACAACCACCATCGGAATGTTGATGGCGGGGAACATGTCGATGGGCATCCGCATCACCGCGGTGCCGCCGATGACCGCGATGATCAGCGCGATAACAACGATGAAATAAGGCGTTCGGATTGCGAAGCGTGACATTTGGTTATTAGGGCGCTGGCGCAACTGTTGTCAGTTTGGGGCTGACCTGCTGTCCAACGTGCAGGTTGGCGCGGTTCGCCGTCACGACAGTGTCGCCTTCCTGAAGGCCGGACCGGATCTCGACATTCGCGGCGTCCTGCATACCCGGAACAACGTCGCGAATTTCAATCCGATTGTCGGCTGTCACCACGGTCACCCGGCCTTTGCTTTCGCCATTGGCGTCGAGTGCGGTGATCGGAATCGTGAGCACGTTATTGCGGTGATCGAGTGTCAGGTCCACTTCCGCGTACATTCCGGGAATCAGAACCAGGCTGGGATTATCGACGTCGACTTCCGTATCCATCGTGCGGGTAGCCTGCTGGATCTTATCCGCAAATCGCGCGACCTTGCCGGGAAACGAACGCTCCAGAGTCGGCACACTAACTTCCACCTGCTGCCCGATATGTACCGTGGGAACTGCCGACTCCGGTACCGGAAGGATTAAACGCAGATGGCTGTTCTCGGAAAGCCGGACAACCGGCATCACCTGCGTGCTGGACGACGTGCCCGCCTGGATCATGGCGCCGGTATCCGCGAAGCGCTTTGTGACTACGCCCGAAAAAGGCGCAGTGACGCGAAGATAATCCGTCATGGTTTTGGTGCGCTGCAGTTCCGATGTGCTGACCTGCACCTGCTGGCGCGCAGTTGCGATGTTGGACTTAGCGGCGTTGATCTGAGCTTCCGCCATAAGATCTCGGCTTTGGGCATCGTCGACTTCCTGTTGGGCCACGAGCCCGGCCTTCTTCTTGGCGACGTCGGCGAGCCGTGTGTAGGAAAGATGCGCGATCGTGTGAGCGGTCTCGGCCCGCTGGAGTTCATCCTGCGCGTGGGTGACTTCAGCCTCGCTGCGGCTCAGCATGGATTGGGCCCGCGTCTGGTCGTCGGCCATCTCCGGAACTTCGAGCACCGCCAATAATTGCCCCTGTTTGACTCGATCGCCAACATCGACGCTGATGGTCTTGACATAGCCGGCAACCTTCGACATCACGTCGATTTCCTGGAAGGGCCGGAATTCGGCGGTGAGCACGAGGGCATGCGACATGTCCTGAGTAACGGCTTTTGCCACCGCCACTACAGGAACAGTCGGTTTGTCTTCCACCTTTGCGGCAGTCTTCTGAATTCCGGAGCAGGAGACGCTCGCGATGCAAGCGGTCGCAATCACGATAACCGGCCAGATTCGGACTGGCTCATTGCACTCTCTACCGCGAATCGATAACGATTTGATCGACCGAAAAGCGATCCTCGCGCCCACTATGGACATGTCCCCTGACGGCATCAGGAATTACCTTAGCGAAAGTGCCACACACCAGGCATCCCCTGGCGGATGTATTTACACCATCAATCCGCCGTAGACTGGCGGATGAAAATACAGCCCGGGCCGTATGTTTCGCTTCTCCTGTATTGTTTTATGATCGTAACGAAGCCTGTTCGCCATGTCTACGGACAAATCCTCGGCAGCCACCCTCCGGGAAGGATTGTCCCACCGGCAGACCCGCTATGTGTTTTTTGCGGGGTTCGGCGGTCTCTTGCTCCTGCTCGGCATGCTGGGCGTGAGTTCCATATCCTTTCTCTCTCAGATCAGGGTGCGAGAAGAAATTATCCGGCAGGATTACGTCGTCCGGGATCGAATTCTCCAGGGCCTCCGCGCGGAAATCTACACCTCCGGCACCCACATTCGGGACTTCCTGCTCGATACCAATGAGGCCCTTGCGACGGAACACCGCGAGCAATTTCTCGACACCCGCAGCCAGATCGAGGAGGGCATCGCCCGCTATCGCAAACTGGTTCCAGGCGGCGACGAGAAGGCCTTCCACCGCTTTTCCGAAGAGCTTGCCTCGTACATGAACGCCATTTCGCCCGTTCTGAACTGGAGCTCCGCGGAGCGCCAGACAAGGGCCTCGTCTTTTGTTCAGACCGAACTATTGCCGCGCCGCATGAACGCACTCAGCCTGGCAGACCGCATCCAGCAGATCAGCGAGGGCCAGCTGAAAGCCAGCAGCGAAGACGTGAGCGTCATGCTTGCTTCTTTCCGAATGAAGCTGTTGATCTTCCTGGTGTTGACCTTCGCGATGGGGATTGCGCTGGCGGCCGCGGCACTCTGGCGGCTGCTGCGCCTCGAATTCGAAGCCCAGGTTCGTTTCGATGAAATTCTCAGTACCCGCGAGGAGCTTAAAAGTCTCTCGGCAGAACTGGTATCGGCTCAGGAAAGCGAGAGGCGGCGCATTTCGCGCGAACTTCACGACGAAGTCGGGCAGGTGCTATCCGCTATTATGCTCGGCCTGGGAAATCTTCGGTCGGCCCTGAAGGACAGCAACTCCGCCGAGGCTCTGAGGCAACTGCAACTTGTAGAAGATATGACGCAGCGAAACGCGAGCGTTGTGCGTAATATTTCCCTGCTGCTGCGTCCCACCATGCTGGATGACCTTGGGCTTGTGCCGGCGCTGAAGTGGTACGCGAGAGAGGTTTCCCGCTCCGGTTCCATGGCGGTCGATGTAGTAACCGAATCGTTCGTCGACGATTTGCCCGACGAGCATCGAACCTGCATTTTTCGAGTGGTTCAGGAGGCTGTTCGAAACGCCGCACGCCACTCCGGCGCGCAACAGGCGCGAATTCACATTTGCGAAACCCGCGGTGCCGACGGCGCAGCCGCGCTCTCGCTCTCCGTTCAGGACGACGGCAAGGGCTTCGATTCTTCACAGGAATCGGGCCTCGGCATTCTCGGCATGCACGAGAGAGTGACCCATCTGGATGGTGAGATCCGCGTCAATTCGAGCCCGGGCCGGGGCACCATTGTTACGCTGACATTGCCCCTGCCGCCCGGCCATCGTCCACCCGAAGCGCAGCCGGATGGCGAATTTCAGGAAATCAGCCCTTTTCGAACGGCGTAAAGAATCAGTTCCGCCAGATTGTGCAGGTGCAGTTTCTGGAAAACGTTATTGCGGTGCGTTTCCACGGTTGAGATGGAAATGTGCAGCATGTCGGCAATCTCCCTGTTGCTCTTTCCTGTTGCCAGAATCTGCAGGATTTCCTTTTCCCGCACACTCAGCAGATCATAGCTGTCCTCGACACCCCGTCGACGGACCTCCACAACATATTCCTCCACCAGCAGCTTGGTAATGCTCGGACTGAAATATGCATTGCCGGCCGCAACGGCGCGCACCGCCGCAAGCACGTCGGCTTCGGGCGAGGCTTTGAGCAGATACCCGCGAGCGCCTGCTTTGAGCGCTCGCAGGACATAGCCTTCATCGGAGTGCATGCTGACCATCACGATTCGCGCCGTGGGTACTTTCTGCGAGATGCTGAGCGCTGCATCCGGACCGTTGAGGCGGGGCATCCCGACATCGAGCAGGATGACGTCCGGTTTGTGGAGAGTCGCCAGCTCAATGGCTTCATAACCGTCGGCGGCTTCCGCAACAACCTGGAATTCGCCTTCGCGCTCCAGCAGGAAGCGGAGACCGCTGCGAACAAGCGGATGATCGTCGGCAATCATGACCCTGACTCTGGCGGACATAGAGTTGACATCAGGATAGCGTTCTTCCGCCGACCCGCGCCATTCCGATGGGAAATACAGTGGGCGCGGTATTCCCCAGGAGGGCGCGGTTCCCTACATTGAAAGTGACATGAATTTACCGGGTACCGGCCTGCGGCCGGACGCAACTGTCACCACGCATACCGGCGAAGAGGAATCGGTGCTGCGGTTTACGGTGATTACGCCGGACGATGATTTTTACCAGCGCCTGCAACAGATTGCCGGAGGTTGCCAATGGCAGATTGCACGCGCCGTTTCGCTGGATGAAGCGGAACGCCTGCTGCTGGAGAATCCAACGCCGCTGGTGATTTACGAAGAGGGCTCCGCTGCCAATAGCTGGCAGAGCGCATTGCGGCGCCTTCACGATTCCGCCACTCATCCGTGCGTTCTGCTCGCCTCCGGTGTTTCCGATGACAACCTTCTGCGGGAAGTGGTGGGGAATCATGGCTATGACGTTTTGCCGAAGTCGGCTACGCGCGAGAAGATCATTCGTTGCCTGAATTTCGCGTGGCTCTGGGCGCTCGCGTGGGGCCGCGGTCGCAGGTAAGCGGAAATAGGCGCGATTATCCCGCATCAACGGTATTGCCGCGGAGGCAACATCGGGTTACGGTGGTTCACGAGGGCGCCTGGCATCCAGGACAGTACCTCCACTGTGCAGCGTTTCCCCCGAACTGTCTGCCGCCCTCGCCAATTCGGTCCGGAAATTGCGGGGGGACGGGCGTGCCACTGATAACGAGCGGATTTGGCCGCGGCATGAGGCGAAGTATGTGCAATCTGATGCAACGAATTCTGCGCAGACGCGATTCTTCTGCGAGTCCGCCGGCTCCGCAAGTCCTCCCCGATCCAGGAATCCTCGCGATTACAGCCGATCTTGGGTTCTACTCCTGCATACTCAACGCCGCCTGCTCGTGGGGTTGGACGGCGGAATGGGCCAGTTCCATGAATCGCGGTCTGAACCTTTGCGCTACAAAAATGATCCGTATAGTCATCTTCGATCGCGATCTTCCCGATGTCGACTGGCGTTACGCCTTCGACCGTTTGAGCGCAACCGGCAGCGCGGCGCGGATTGTGCTGGCGGCGCCCGACGTGGATGAGGAACTGTGGCAAACCGTGCTGCATAAACGCGGCTACGATGTCATCGCCAGGTCGGCGAATTCGGAGCAGCTTCGGCGTGAACTTCGGTTCGCCTGGCTTTCGCTCTCGGAGCAGGAATCGCCCGAACAGACGGAGATGGCGGCGCCGGTTCTTTCAGGCGGTTAACCCGCGAACAAAGCCATCCTCCCGGACCCGGCTCCAAACGCCAACTCAACTCCGCGTGCCAAGATAGTTCAACCGACGCGTGGATATCACTTTTCAGAACGGAACTCTGCTTCTGCTGATTGCCGCCGTGGTCGCGATGATCTCGCGGCGACTCCGTCTGCCTTACAGCGTCGGCCTCGTCCTGGCAGGAATTGTCCTCTCCATGGCGCCCTTCGCGCCGCACGTCACGCTGACGAAAGACCTGATTTTCACCGCGCTCCTTCCGCCCCTGCTCTTCGAAGGCGCCTATTACCTTCACTGGGATCAACTCCGCCGCGATTTTTGCCCCATCGCGGTGCTGGCTACTTTCGGAGTGGCGATTTCCGCCTGCGTGACTGCGGCGGCAATGCACTACCTGGCGCACTGGCAATGGCTCAGCGCAACTGTTTTCGGCGTTCTCATCGCAGCTACCGACCCGGTTTCCGTCATCGCCACCTTCAAAGAGGCGAAGGCAAAAGGCCGGTTACTGGTGCTCATCGAAGCCGAGAGCCTGCTGAACGATGGCACAGCGGCGGTCGCCTTCGCCGTTGTGATCGCGGTCGCCGCCGGTCAGGCGCCAACATCCCTGCAGGTTGCTTTCATGCTGTTGAAAATGATCGGGGGCGGCGTTCTCTGCGGGGGAGCGATTGCGTGGGGCGCGTTATTGCTGGCCGGCCGGACGAACGATCATCTGGTGGAAATTACGCTCACCACCATCGCGGCCTATGGTTCGTTCCTTCTGGCGGACCACTTTGGATTATCCGGCGTTCTGGCGACCATTACCGCCGGTCTCGTGATGGCAAACTTCACCCGGTTCAGCACGATTTCCGAACGGGGCACCGAAGCAGTCCAGGCTTTTTGGGAATACGCGGCCTTCATCGCGAACTCCCTCATCTTTCTCCTGATCGGAATGCGCGGCGCCGGCCAGCCGTTCGGGGCCGTGGGAGTCGCGGTGCTTGTCGCGCTGGCAGCGGTAACGGTTGGACGCGCTGCCGCCGTCTACCCTTTAAGTCTCCTGTTCCTGCGGTCGAAACTTCGCATCTCGACAAAGCATCAGCATGCGCTGGTGTGGGGCGGTTTGAGGGGAGCACTCGCCCTGGCGCTGGCACTGGGGTTGCCCGTCGAAATCGCGCGCAAAGAACAGATCATTACGGTCAGTTTCGCTGTAGTGGCATTCTCCGTGTTTGTGCAGGGTTTGACCATGGCGCCCCTCCTGCGCACTCTCGGGGAACTGCCCGCGCCAACCTCCATAAAGGGTAACTCACACAACCACCCGCCTGTAGCGCATTTGTGAGTCGCCATCATCACTCGTCACATGGGCGTTTCAGGCCCGTTTGAATCCCCGGTACTAACCCTGTCATCCAAGAGCCACATGACCGGTTCGCACGCAGAGCGACTCCCTTTTGGGGGCGACGCCGTACAATAATAAGAAGTACCCGTCTTAAATAAAAAGCAGCCGTCTTCATAGCGCGGAACATAATACATGCTGACCTCGAAAGAAAAATCCGATACCAGACGTCTCCCGATGATGCCCATTCGGGACGTAGTCATTTTCCCGTTCATGATGACCCCATTCGTGGTGGGCCGTGAATCCAGTGTCCGTGCGCTCGAAGAAGCCATGGCGGGCGACAAGAAGATCTTCCTTGCCACGCAGCACGATGCTTCTACGGACGAACCGCGTCCGGGCGAGATTTACAGCGTGGGCTGCATCGTCAACATCGTTCAGAGCCTGAAGCAGGGCGATGGCAATATCAAAGTGCTCGTGGAAGGCGTCGAACGCGCCCGCGTCGTTTCCGTTACCGACGATGAAGGGTTCTTCCGTGCCGTAGTCAAGGTTTCGAATTACAAAGTCGAGCCGGGCCAGCAACTGGAAGCCCTGACGAGCCGCGTCACCGGCCTGTTCGAGCAGTACGTCAAGCTCAGCCAGAACCTGAATTACGAAACCATGGTGGCGGCCATCCGCGTCGACGATCCGGGCAAGCTCGCGGATACGACTGGCGCCAACCTCCAGCTCACGATTGAGGAAAAGCAGGAACTTCTCGAAATCTTCGACCCGGTTGACCGCTTGACCCGCGTGGCCGAGATGCTCGAGATCGAGATCGAAAAACTCGGTGTGGACCGCACCATCCAGGGCCGCGTCAAGCGCCAGATGGAAAAGGCGCAGAAAGAATACTACCTCAACGAAAAGATCAAGGCCATCCAGAAGGAACTCGGCCGGGGCGAGAAGAGCGAGATCGATGAGTTGAAGAAGCGCATCGAAATGGCCGGAATGACGAAGGACGCGCAGGAGAAGGCTTTCGCCGAACTGAAGCGCCTGGAAAACATGCCGCCGATGTCGGCCGAGTCCACCGTTTCGCGCAACTATCTGGATTGGTTGCTTTCCGTGCCGTGGAAGAAGAAGTCCAAGGAAATTCGCGAACTGAAAGTGGCCGAAGAAACCCTTGAGGCCGATCACTACGGGCTGGAAAAAATCAAGGAACGCATCCTCGAGTTTCTTGCAGTCCGCAGACTTGTGAAGACCCCGAGGGCCTCAATCCTGCTGTTCGTCGGACCTCCCGGTGTTGGCAAAACCTCGCTCGGGAAATCGATCGCCAAGGCGACCGGACGCAAGTTTGTTCGCATGTCGCTCGGCGGCGTTCGCGACGAGGCGGAAATCCGCGGTCATCGCCGCACCTATATCGGCGCACTACCAGGGCAGATTCTGCAGATGATGAAGAAAGCCGGCACGAAAAATCCGGTGTTCATGCTGGATGAAATAGACAAGATGTCGACCGACTTCCGCGGCGACCCGTCCTCGGCGCTGCTTGAAGTGCTGGATCCGGAACAGAACTACATGTTCGTCGATCATTATCTCGACGTCGAGTACGATCTTTCTCAGGTCTTCTTCATCGCCACCGCAAACGTACTGCACACCATTCCGGCGGCCCTCCAGGACCGCATGGAAGTGATCCGGCTCTCGGGCTACACGGAAATCGAAAAGCTGGAAATCGCCAAAAGATTCCTGGTGCGCAAGCAGATGGAAGCGACGGGTCTGGCGGAAGCTCAGATTCAGTTCACAGATGAGGGTCTTTCGGCCGTGATTCAGGGCTACACGCGTGAATCCGGAGTCCGTAATCTGGAGCGTGAAGTAGGCAACGTCGCACGCAAGGTTGCGCGTAAGATCGTCTCGAAGGAATCCAAAAGCAAGGTTCTGGTGAACGCCGAAAAGGTAGTGGAATTACTCGGCCCGGCCAAATTCCGCGATACGACGACGGACCGCCGCAACGAAATCGGCGCTACCACTGGTCTGGCCTGGACCGAAGTCGGTGGCCAGATTCTCTCCACCGAGTGCATCCTCATGGAAGGGAAGGGCAAGCTCACAGTAACCGGTAAGTTGGGCGACGTCATGCAGGAATCGGCGCAGGCCGCTTTCAGCTATGTCCGTTCGCGCGCCCATCAGCTCGGGCTGCCTCGCGATTTCTATCGCAATATCGATGTTCACCTGCATATTCCGGAGGGCGCAATCCCCAAGGACGGCCCTTCGGCAGGTATCACCATGGCGACCACCATTTGCAGCGCACTCACCAAAATTCCCGTTCGTGGCGACATCGCCATGACGGGCGAAATCACGCTGCGTGGCAAGGTGTTGCCGATCGGTGGTCTGAAAGAGAAACTATTGGCGGCTCACCGGCATGGCATCAACGAAGTGATTGTGCCGAAGGACAACCAGAAGGATCTTCCCGACATCCCCGAGTATCTGCGAAATGTCATGAAGCTGAATTTCGTAGATCATATGGACGAAGTTCTGAAGATTGCCCTGGAGCGCGAACTGATTGCACTGCCGTTGCCTGGGGCCGGCATTGAAATCGCCGCGCAACCGGAAACCGATCTACCTCATTAACGGGATTCCCCGGCTCGAAGCCTGTGCCGTCCCGCACAGGCTTTGAGCTGGTGAAGTCTTTCTTACTTCATGGAAGCCGAAACTGCGGTCGCGGCATCCTTTGCCATTTGAAGGTGGTCTTTTAAGGTTGGCAGCGTTTTGGATGCGAACGCTTTAACGTCCGGGTCGCTGCCGCTGTTGGCTTCCTTCTCAAACTCCGCGATGTCCTGCTCGTGATCCTTTACCATCGCCGACATGTAGGCTTTATCGAACGCCTCTCCGGAAAGGCCATTGAGCCGATTCAGCAGCGCGTTGTCTTTTGAGGTCAGCTCAGACGATGTCTGCAGGCTCTTCTTCTGAGCGATCGAAGAGAGTTCGTTCCCGGCTTTGGAGTGATCCTCCTCCATTTTTTTCCCGAAATCCTTTACCTTCTGGTTGCTGCCTTTTTCGGCGGCAAGATGGCCCAGCTTCACCTCGGCTGCGCCGCCCTGGCTTGCTTTGGTCACAAAACTTTGGTCTTTGCCTGCCATTGCGTCGGCGGCAAAAAGCGCGATCCCGCCGCACAGAACGGTAATCGCCAGTTCGCTGAATTTGTTCATAATATGAGTACCTGCGGGGAAAAGTCCCTGATGCTGACCTGCACGAAAACCGCCATTGCAAATTTGGATACACAATTGCTGCCGGTCTTCGTATCGAAAGGGAGAGCCAATGGCTACAAAAAAATCATCCAAAGGCAAGACGAAGATCCATAAGGTGATGAAGGAACACAAAGAGGGCACGCTGAAATCCGGCAGCGGCAGGAAAGTGTCCAGCCGTAAACAGGCCGTGGCGATTGCCCTGAGCGAAGCGCGGAAATCCGGAGCGAAAATCCCGAAGAAGAAAGCTGCCGGCAGGAAAACTTCCGCAAAGAAGGCAAAAAAGAAAAGCTGAGCCGCCCCACCGCGCTCAGCGGTGTTGTAACGTGGGCAGATGGAATTCCTGGCCAACGCTGTGGCGCAGCACGGGTATTCCATCCTGTTCACAATCGTTCTTCTGGAAGCCATCGGGATTCCGGTTCCCGCAGCGCTCGGTTTGCTGATTGCCGGCGGCGCTGCGGCCCGCGGTACGCTGCAGCCGGGCGTCTGCTTCGGCCTCGCTCTCACCGCCATGCTCCTCGGCGACACGCTGATGTATTTGCTCGGCAAATATACGGGATGGTGGCTGTTGGGTTTACTGTGCCGAATCTCTCTGAATCCCGAGGCCTGCATCCTCCAGTCGGCCGATAAATTCTATAAAAAGGGACGGACACTCCTCGTGGTTGCCAAGTTCCTTCCTGGCATCAACACGATGGCGCCTCCGCTCTCGGGCAGCATGAGCATGCCGATGCTGCAATTCCTGGGGCTGGATCTGATGGCGGCCTTGCTCTACACGAGCGTGTGGTTTGGCACCGGCTTTCTGTTCAGCGGCTTTCTCGCCTCCATCACGCGCGGCTATTCGGCATTCGGCGATGTGGTGAGTTGGGTGATTGGGGCGGCGGTGATTCTCTGGCTTGCGAATCGAATACGCCTCTGGCTCGGGTCGCGGAAAGACCGCCCTGTGCGAATGATGAAAGCCTCGGAGCTGGCTGCTGCGGACAACAGCGTGATGGTTCTCGATGTCCGAAGCCACGGCTATTACGAAAAAGACACGAAGCGGATCCACGGCTCGGCGCGGCTGGAACCGAATGCGCTGAGCGAGCAGGCCGCCGCGCTGCCGAAGGACAAGGAAATCGTTCTGTACTGTACCTGCATCCGCGAGGCGACCAGCGCAAAAGTAGCGCGCGCTCTGGAGGATCAGGGTCTGAAAGTGTCCGTTCTGGAAGGCGGTTTCCGGGCCTGGAAAAAAGCCGGCCTGCCCCTCGAAGCTGTGCCTGACGATGAGGTTGTGCCGCTGCCGAAATTTGTGTGACTCGGTTAATTCGATTGCCGGGCCGCCGGGCTGAGTCCCGATGCGGTGCGCTCAGCTACGTAGAACAGCCACGGGTTTTCGCTGTCGCACTGGTCGTCGGCGAGCGCGCTTCCCGACCGTCCATATACTTCGATCAATTTCATGCCCGCCTTCTCCAGCTGCGAACTCATCACCGGACGCGTGACGTAGTAGTGCAGGCAGGCGAAAAAGTGTCCCGTGTCATTGATGAGCGCGTACTCGGGGTTTCGGGTGCGCAGCGGGCCAACCCGGCGATGGTTCCGTGCTCCCAGTAAATACTGGATTGCACTGGAGCCAAGCCTGACCGGATTGAGACTCCATGTCATTCGCGGTCCTTCAAACGCAGACAGGTAATGAAGGTTGTGGGCCGACAAACCCAGAATTCCACCGGGCCGCAGGACACGGCTGGCTTCATTCAGCGCCCTCATCCGATCCTCATGCGAAAGAGCGTCGATGACATTCGCGGTTGCCAGAACGAAATCGAAGGATGCATCTTCGAACATCCGAAGATCCCTGAAATCGGCTTCCCGCACGCTGATCTGCGGCAGCGTCTTTCGGACGTGCTTCACCATCACAGGCGAGTAATCGATTGCTTCATAGCGTCTCGCGCGCGGCGCAAGATAACGGGCTGTGCGTCCGGCCCCCACGCCAATATCCAGGATGTCGCGGCCCTCGGGAGGGAACCTGGCGAAGCATGCGCTCTCCACCGGCAGCAGTGCCTTCGAAAGGTAATAAAGAAACACACTGCGCGAATAATAAACCGCGCGATTGACTTCATCCTGTCGCCGCGATACGGAGCCGATCTGAGAATTCGATTTGTGCGCATTTGCCGAAGCTGTCGTGCTCATGTGGTCTCCTTCCGTTCACGCACGCAGGGTCTGTGTGGATAGCCCGTCGTCGGGCTGTTGGGCTTTCCTGGCAAGGGACGCTGGCCGGACGATCCGTTCCAGTTCGCCGTCAATGAGCTCGTGGACGAGCTTCTGCGCCCACAAAGGCCGCAGCGTATGACCGGCATTCGGCACCCGGATACATCGCACGTAACGATTCTTGTCCGACGGAAGTTGCCCTTCTGCTTCCAGTTCAGCCAGCAATGGCTCGCCTTCGCGGAAAATCAGAGTGACGCGCTTTCGGGCCTGTTCAAGGGCCAGCCACGCCCGCTCGACGCTGGCAAACCCCAATTCCAGGAACCCGCCGCCTTCTTCGCGCGTGCGCCCAAGAACCTCGGCCACTCTTCGGAACGCGCCATGTACGTCACCTTTACGGAAGCCGGTGAAGACCAGTCTCGACCAATTTGCCCAACCCGAAAAACCGGTCGCGAGCGGCCGCAAGATTCGGCGCCGGTCGGCCCCGGGATCCCAACTCAGTAAGCTCGGGTTTACCAGAATGGCGGCGCTGACGGAGGGGTTTTTTGCCGCCGCATGAAAGGCCCAGCACGCGCCTGAGCAAAGCCCAACCGCAATGAAGCGCTTGACTCCCATGCGCCGCCGCAGCGAATGAATAGCGATATCGATCTGATCCACCAGATGATTGCGGTACAGGCCGGGAACGTCGACGCATTGCTCTCCATCGCTTTCGCCGATTCCCTCAACGTCGATGCGAAGGGACGTAATACCGTGCGCGGCCCAGCGCCTCGCCGATTCCACCCACATCCTGTTGGGACCTGTATGTCGCACTCCTCCGGGATTGAGATAGAGAATGCAGACGTCGGTTCGCGCCGGCCCTGACGCTGGTTCGGAAAGAATTCCAAACATTTCGCCGGCGGCGATTTCCACGGGATATACAGATTCACGCGAATCCTGCCATAGCCGCGCCGCCACCGGGGCCGAACCGGTCGCAGCACGATACACATCTTTCTCCGCCCGATCCGTAAGTCCGCTGATGAGTCGCTCCGCAATCAGCGTACTGGTCTGTTCGGGAAATACCGCGCCTTGCGGGGACCCGGTCATCGCGGCGTAACCGTGGCCGATCATAGCCTCCACCGAAGATCCGGAGGCCTGCAATGCTTCGATGATGTTGGCATCGTGCGGCAATTCGTCACGCGAAAGCAGCAGGATACGGCGGCATCCGGAAGGCGGTAAGGCCGAGACTTCAATCTGTTCCAGGGCCTGCTGGGTTTCCGGGGAAAGGAGAAAGCCGCTGGCTTCCAGACCAGGAAGGGGTTGCGGCGGCGCGTCTTCCTCCGCCAGATGTTCCCAGCGTTCGATGTTGGCGGTAGCCCGCAGTTCGCGAATCAGCGCGCGGCCTTTGGCTGGCAACCCCCAGAGCACCAGATGTTTCAGGTTTGCCCCACGTCCCTGAGCAATAAGAGCGAGCAGCGCGCCCATGTGGATCCCGACGGCAGCGACTTCCTCCACACCGGCCGTATGTCGTAATTCCTCGGCTGCGTCCGCGACCGATTGAATCCACGCGTCGAACAGGCCGGGATCGCATGCGCCGCCCGAACTGTCGCCCGTGCCGGGCAGATCGTAACGCAGCGTCGGAAGCCCCATTGCGGCAAACTTTTTTGCCATGAAGCGCAAAGGCCGGTAGCAGCAAACATCTTCCCATCCGAACGGCGGAACAATCACGACGCCTAATGAACCGCGCGCCTGCCTGGGCGCATCGAAATGCCCGAGTAGCGAGTGGTTGCCGGAGTGAAACCAGAGATGCGTCCCGCTCATGCGCCCCCCCTCACGGGAATTGGCACTCGCCCTTCCGCATTCACTGCGGTCAGATACAGGGTTGACGGCGGCAGCCCTGAAGTAGTCGGAGTCACGATAACCTTCCGGCACGTGCCCGGCTCAATACCGAAATAAGCATCGTCGGCGAATGTATTGGCGGCAGATACGCGCACACCATTGGCGAAGCGGAGGCAGCCCAGCAATACTTCGATTGAGCCGTCTTCCAGTTGCGTTGCCTGAGCGGAAATACCGAGCTCTGAGATCGGAACCCGCCCGGAGCAGCGCCCGGCAGGAAAGCGAAAGGCTTGCGCGATCGGGATGTCGCCCTTCTGCCGGTGAAGGCTGACGCAGATCAGGTCGTGGCGCGGCGGCCCGAATCCGTAAGCACAGGATGCATCGACAAAACGACCCAGCATCTGCTCCAGCCCGAACGTGGCGGAGCCGTGCGGTTCGATGATCAGCTCCGTCTCCGCTTCCTCTGTCTTTTGTCCGCCATGCAGATACATGGCGACACGCAGAGTGGCGTTCATGGTTTCCGCGCCGTCATTCGCCACGTGGATATCGATGCCGTTCAATCCCTCGTCCGTAGTCCACACGGTGCAGGGAGCGAGCGCGCGCTTCAGAAACCACCATGCGGCTTTCGGGTTGTCGCCGGAATCCACGATTCCCCACCCGGCGCCCAATTCCAGATCTGCGCAGAATAAGAGACTTCCGCCACCGCATGAGGAATCGCGGCGACGCCATTCGCCGAATACCTCAGCCATCGCTTCGCCGGAGACCATTCGTGAAAGTTCAAGATATCTGGCGGCATCGCCGCGGCGCAGTGCCGCCGGGTCCACCTGATAAAGAAGTTTCAGATAGTGATCCCGAACATCTTCGAAATCCCAGCTCGCGCCTGCATCCCGCGGGATGGCCCTCTTCCATTCGGGATGTACAAGGGAAAGTCCGCCGGCGGAACGCATAGCAATCCGGTCGATCGTTTCGGGTTCGGGAATGTTCGAAAACGCCAGGCATTCGGAGGCGAACAAGACCTCAGCTCTCCTGGCATCTTCGAAAGGCCGCAAGTATGCGCCGACGCCAAAATAATTGGAGACGCCGTGGCGGGTGCGGAACGGAAGGTCGCCGCCGCTGGGTGCGGAGGGGATGTACGGTAATCCCGGGGCGCACCGTTTCGCTATGCAGGGAAGCTCTTCGGCAAAGAAAGCCCCGCGGCCCAGAGCGGCATCCATGCCGAGCATGCCCACTTGTTGTTCGATCTCCGAATTCCCGCAGATCATGGCGGAACTGGGATGTTTGGCCAGCCGCGATAACTCGGCTTCCGCTTCAGCCTGCACAATTGTCAGGAACGCCGGGTCCGCAAACGGATAGTCCATATTGGCGAACATCATGTCCTGCCAGATGAACAGGCCGAGTTCGTCGCACAGGCGGTGGAAGGTGTCGCTTTCGTAAGCGGTCGTTCCGGCGAGTCTGATCAGATTGAATCCTGCGTCTCGCATGAGGCCAAGCCGCTGCCGCAACACATCTTCACCTGAGGTCCATGCGATAACGTCGGGCGGCGTCCACACAACACCGCGGCAGAATACATGTACGCCGTTGATGGAGAATCCGGCCTTGCCCGTCTTCTTTGAAGGCGCTGCGTCAAATTCCAGTGAACGGAAGCCCACCGGAACATCGTCGAACTCAACGTTGGAACCGTCCGCGAGCTCTATTACGAACTGCGCGGGATAGAGAGACGATTCCCCGTGAGTATGCGGCCACCACAGCCGGACATCGGGAATCCTCAAGACCACTCGACCGGTGAATTGGCCTTGTTCCGCGCGGTCCCACTGGATCGGCGCGCGATGCTCGCCGGATCGCAGCCAGCCGGCGGCCGGATTTATATTCGGACGGAGCATCCGAATCCGGAGTTCCGCACGTACGACTCCCGTGGTTCCTTCGATACTCACCTGTCGCGACAGATTTTCCACGACCACGTGCTGTCGACGCACCAGTGTCACCGGGCGCCAGGGACCCACGCACGGCGGTTCCGGCGCGAAGCCGGGCGCTCTGCCCAGCAGCGTCGTGCGGAACCAGCGCAATTGTTGTTCGCTGACGACGCGGGTGCGCCAGCGTGTCCGCGGAAGTTGAGTGCGGAGCGGTCGCATGGCTGTCGTCAGCGCGCGGCAAACAATCAGCAACTCGTTCCGATGCCGGACAAGCGACGAAACGTCCACCCGATGCTGCGTGAACATCGACGAGCTTTTCAGAATCGGTTCCCCGTTAAACCAGACTTCACTGAGGGTGGCGATTCCTCCAATTTCAAGCGCAACCTCTTCGTCCGGCCGCGCGGGGTTGCTGTCGAACAAGCATCGAAACCAAAACTCTTCGGCATCGGGATTCATGCCGGCTCCCGGTTGCCAGGCACCGTGTTGACGAAGCACGGAAGCTGCGGTTCCAGGCATCTGGGCGGGCATGAACTTCAGGTCGTGCAGCGTCTCGGGAGTCCGGGCGTCACTGGCTCGCGCCATCTCCCAATTCACGGTCAGAGGACTCCGTGACACCGCGTCAAGCTTCGCCAGGGCGCAATCCTTCTGGCAGGAAGCAGTCATGCGGCCCGCCCTTCAATGCCGACGGACAAATACTCCAGCGCATTCATCGTCACATTCCAATCGGCGGCAAGCGGAGCGATAGCCGGGCCCGGATCAAACACTTTGCGGCGAGCCAGTTTGAACAAGAGTGTCTTGGCGCCGGACACCTGCCGCCCCAGAGCTTCTATGGCTGTGCTGCAATGAGCGGAGTTACGCGGGGCGGCCCATTGCACAAAGCTCCTGGCGACTTCAAAGGCAGCGCCACATTGACGCACCGTAGCGAAGGCATACGCGTGATAATCGGTATCCGAGCCGGCCAGCAAAACCGGTAAATCCTCCGCCAGCCGTTCGCCGAAAGCGAGCCATGGATTCCGCCTCGGTCGGTGAGCCATCTGGCGGCGCAGGCATTCCATTGCCTGCTGGCGCAATTCATTGCCCTGTAAGCGTGGCCCCGCCTGGAAGTTCACCAGCTCCGCATAGGGCGGCAGAACATCCTCGGAAAAGCCCTGCGGCTTGTCGAGACGCAGCACCGCCAGATAATCGGTTCCGCTGAGTTCGTAATAACCGGTCCCGTGGAAATAGCGAAGGCAATGTTCATCCGGGTCGATGCTTTCTATTGCGATGGAAGATTTGACATGTTCCCGATGATAGGTAGACGACGCGGTATCGGGCAAATAAAACGAATCGACTTCAAGTGTCAGGGAGCGGCCCGCGTTCAACTGCTCGACCACATGGTCCTGCGTCCGCCGGTACAACTGCATCTCATGTACGTCGACACCGTGCAGTTGCAGCAGATCCTGGGGAGGCGGTTTGAAGAATGTCCACTGATCACCTTCAAAATCCACGGCACAGGCGAAGGCCATCGCACTTTCAGGCACGATCCCGTGCGCGTGCAGGAGTTCTATCCAGAGGTCCACATAACAGTTGGTTTCGCGGAAAGTGCGATCCGGCTGGTGCAGGGAACTGGGCACATAAGTGGCGGGGTCCAGACCGAGGAGACTGACCATCATGACGACTACTCACCTGGAGGAGTATCTTCGGGGAAGAGTTGCCTCCGAACTTGCCCGGGCCAGTCGCGAACATCTATGCCATGGGTGCGGAACAGAGCCAGTGTGATTCGCTCCAGGCCGAATCCCACACATGAACTGTGAGCCACTGTTCCATCATGTTGTTGAATGCCAAACGCAGAGCCAAAATGCTCGTGGTGCAGATTGAAAGAAGAAACCGCGGTCGGCCGCTCCGATGCGATTTGAATCAGCGCTTCGAACTTCAGACCCTGCTCGCGCTGGTTATTGGCCAGAAGCTTCCCCTTGCGCCCGAAGAAAGGATCGGAAGCTGGTGCAATCGTGGCGTCGAGTCCGGTCGTCTCGAATATACCCCGCGCGCGTCGGATCCAGGTTTCACGCCATGAGTGGACTTCGTCCGGTGGGCCGATGCGGACCATCTCACGTTGATGAAACATCTGGAGGCGGGCGGGATCCTGAGATGGTTCGTTGCGGAATACATAGCATCCGCCCAGATCCAGCGTGATGCCGCCTTTCGGCAGCGGCCCCCGGAGGGCTACAGCCGGATAACACGGATAACACGCTGCTGGCACCAGCGTAACGCCGGTTGGCGACAAATGGCGGCTCCAGTCATCGCCGCGCTCGGCACGCTCAGCTATTTCAATTGCCGACGCGTCGTTGCCGCAAAAACTGTACACGACTCCGCAAAGCTGGGGAAAAGAGGTCAGGTAGCCGGCTTTTTCCAGCGTCCGCTTCGGGATCACGGGCGGGAAGCGCGGCGTCTCTGGATGATCGGGCGCACAAACTCTCGTGATGAGCGCGTCCAGACTCGTCCTGACATGTTCAAAGACCACGCCACGCCCATAAATGCCAGGTTCACCGCTCGGCAGGAGGTGTCCATGCCGAATCAGATCCTCTAAATACTGCGCCTCCTCATTTGCGCCTGCCACCAGGGTTTGCGCCGCTGTCATTTGACCTCCCGGTGGACCAGCAGCATGGAGGCGTTCGTTGCATATAGACGGTCATTCGCAATCATCAGTGCCGCGGAGTAGGCGTCCCTCAAACAACGCCCGATCGAAAACGGTCCTCCGTTCTTATAGCCCGCAACGCCACACACCCGCAACGCATGCTGACACACTTCGACAGCGGCTTCGGAGGCGGCGATCTTCAGATTATTGATTCGCACGGCATAACCGATGGTCGAGAGCATCGCCCGCTCACTTTTGGCCACCAGTTGCGCATACTCATCGAGAGCGGTTTCCACCATGGCTCGGAACTGAGCCATTTGGGTCGACAATTCCGACAGGCGGAGAGCGGCTGGAGGCATGACGCCGGGATTTTGCCGCGCCTGCTTTCGAACAAAATTCTGAGCCCGGTCGAATGCATCGGTCGCCAGCCCAAGCCAGACGTGAGCCCACAGGATATGAGAAAACGGAACCATAGTTTCCGCCGCCACTGCCGCGAAAGCAGCCGGCAGCACTTGTTCGGCACTGCAGGTGGCCTGAAGTTCAAAACCCGGGCTGCAGGTTCCACGCATCCCCAGGGTGTCCCATTGATCCGTCTGGTTCTTGGTGGTTTCGCCAAGATCGGTCAGCACAAGTATCTGGTCGCCGGGTTCAGCTTCCGGAGTACGCCGGAGAGTCGTCAACAGATCGTCGGCATAGGCTCCGTAGGAAATGGTTGCTGCCTTTTTCTGGAAATGCAGGACGGCGGTCGGGCTATCACTTTCGCCGGCAGGTTCCGCCCCGTGTTCGCCATGAATCGCAGCGATGCTGCGCCGGATATCGCCACCCGTCCCTACCTCGGATGTAGCCGAAGCAATCAGCCGCTGCTCCCGAACCAGTCGTTTCAGATACGCGGCAAACCAGGGAGACCGGCTGGCGTGCCGCACGATGCATGCCACCTGGATCTGGTGCATCGCAAAGATCATGCCTGTGGAGGCACATCGCCGTGAGAGTTCAAAAACGCCGTCCGCGACTTCATCGATTGCGAGGCCCAGGCCTCCCTGTTCCTGAGGCACCAGCCAACTCAACGCGCCTGCTGCCCGAAGTGCCTGGATGGCTTCTGCCGGAAAACGGCCGTTGCGATCCACGTCTTCGGAGTGTTGTTCCGCTAACGCCAAGGCTTGCTCAAACGCGGGGTCGGAAATGTGATCTGTGGCAACCGCCTTCAGCTTTGCAGTCATTGCCCGGCCTGCATCACCGTTTCAATCGCCTGGGCGATGGTGTCGATGTTGGTGAAAACGTCCCGGCTCAGCATACAATCCGGAAATTCCAGACCAAACTCCCCTTCGACGGCGATCATCAGCACCACGCTGGCTTGCGAAGACATTCCGGCTCTGTAGAGATCCGTGGAATCCTCCAGCCGGTCCAAAGATGGATTCAGCCTTGCGTGGTCTTTGACGATCGTCCGGAGACGTTCCTTGATTTGACCAATGGTGGAACAGCACGACACCGTAGTGGCTTCCACGTTCTACTCCCCCTTTTACCCCTGCTGACATTCGACCGGGCTCGTAGTGCCCGACGATACTCAAGCACATCGAATGCCAAGTTTCGGCAGTAATTTGCTTACAGGTGGGGGGCCAAAAAACCATTTGTTTTCTTCAAAAAAATCGGGAAAGGTGTCCTTTAATGCCGGAACGGAAAGGCATTCGGGACATTTGCGGTACGGGCGGTCACCTTTTCGGGTATCTGACAGGACGTACCAATCCGAAGACTACACGAAACCCGCATCCAGGGTCTGCACAGAGATGTACCTTTTTCACTCGCTCAGCGTCAACCGGGCAAACCCGGCGCGACCAATCCCCGCGGCCGGACCCCGAGCCCAGAACAACCTCGCGCCCAGACCCCGAGCCCGGAACAACCCGGACCAGAACAGCCCTCCGGGCGAGAACAGCCCTGGGCCAGAACAGCCGGACCCAGAACAGCCCCGAGCCAGACCAACACCCCGCGCCCGGGCACACGCCGCCCCCCCGGCGAACTATTTCAGGGAATCCAGATATGCGACGAGCGCCTTCATGTCCTCCGGCGAAAGCTTCGGTGCAGGCATGCCTCCCGCGATTGCTTTGTCCGACGGCTTCACAAGAAAGTCCGTAAGCTTGTCGGCCGGCATTCGGGTACCAATTCCAAGCAGGGCCGGTGCAATAGGCCCTCCCGCACCGCCGTCTCCATGGCACGCATTGCAGGCATTCGCTTCGTAGACGGCCTTGCCCTGAGCCGCTGCGTCGCTGCCGCCCGCCGAACCTGCGGGGTTTACCAGCTTATTCAGATAGTCCGCAAGGGAGTCGATCTCGCCCGCCGTCCCGACAAGCGGCGGCATGTAGTTCTTGTAAGGAGAATTGACGGGAACATCGTGCAGCATCGCGAGAAGCTTAACGATTCCGGATTTATCCCTGCCATGCAGCAACTGCCGAACCGCCCGATAGCCATCGAGAGTGTGGCAGCTGTTGCACTGCCCGCGGAACATCAGTTCGCCTGTGTTCGGCGATGTCCAGGCGCTGTTCGTAATGAACCCGGCCTGATTGAAATGCGCAACCTCGGAACGCCGGATTCCATTGGAATACATGTATTGGCTGACCGTGTAAGGCTTGCGGATCATCTCCCGCGCATGTTCGGTAGCGCCGGTCGCTGCCAGCGCGAGGAATACGACCGCAACCGCATGCCCCAGGCCGAAGTCTTTCGGATTCTTCCAGGCCAGGAAATAAACGACAGCCAGAATCGTGGCCGAGGACATTGTGGTGACCAATGCGGCGCGGGCGATCTGAGTGAACAGGCCGGGGCCGATCGTGCCGATCCCCAGCTGTAGAAGTGCACGGCTGCTTTCCGGTATCGCATACAGATACCAGCCCAGCGCCACCGGTACCAGGAAAAAGGACGGCAGCAGCCAGCGTGCCGACCATCGAATCACCTCCGCCTTGAGCGCGGGTTTTGTGAAGCCATCGATCCGGCTTGCCGTAACCAGCGCCCAGACTCCGGCCAGGGCGAAGCAGATAAGCGTACGCAGAACCAGACTGGGCCAATAGGTTGGGTTGAATAGCGCCGGCCAGAACTCCGAGGCTTCCCGACCCGAACCTGCAACAGCGAGCCAGGCCTTGCCCGGAGTCAGCATGAAGGTCAGAATGCCGTTGATGATCGCCAGCGTGAACCACGAAGTGATGGCATACAGCCAGCCAATCCGCATATGCGTTTTGGCGTCGATCCGGTCCCAGGTGGCGTAGTAGACAATGATCGCCGCAATCTCCACGAGAAAACAGCACCACTCCATCGCCCATCCGAAGACAAAGTTGTGGATCAGCGCGCTCGTGCTTTGCGGACTGGCGAGGCTGATGGAAAACCAGATGCCGACGCCCGACACGGCTCCGAACACGACCGTGAGAATCAAAAAGAACTTCGAGTGGCCGCGCAGAACCTCCAGCCAGTCTTCGCGCTTCTCACGCCGGGCTTTTTGTTCGGCCAGGATGAGATAAAACCCTCCGCCGACCGCGAAGTGAGAAATCATCACATGAAAGATCGCAATAATGCCGACCACCCAGCCGCTGCCAAAGAATGGAATGTCCCAGACCGGATAGTTCATGATTTGTGTGCTCCTGTCATAGGGCGGCATAGCCCCAGATGGTCAAAGCCAGAGTGGCGGCAACCACCGAATAGCCGGTCCACGTCGCGATTCGACCACGTTTGCCCGCGACAGTTTCAGAATCGAAAAGCGGAATCAGCGCCCAGAAGATCAGGACAATGGTGAAAAGTCCCATACCGGCGATCTCGCCCGCCATACCGGGAAGTACGAGTCCCATGCCCTTCAACAGCTGAAACTGCGACATGAAATACCACTCCGGGTGGATGCCCACGGGCGCCGATGCCAGAGGATTCGCCGGCTGTCCGAGGTCCCACGGAAACAGCGTCGCCAGGATTGTGATGACGTTGAGCGCGATCAGCCACATCGCGAGATCCATCGCGAAAAAGTTCGGGAAGAACGGTACGCTGCGACGCTGTGCCAGAGGCCGCTTCTCTTCGCCTGGCGGAAGAGCGTTGCCGTGCTTCTGCACCAGAAGGAGGTGGAAAGCCAGCAGTGGCATGAACAGCAGCGGCAAAACGACTACGTGTAACGCGAAGAATCTTTGAACGGTATTCTCTCCGACGGAGGGGCCGCCGCGAACTACATTGTTCACAATTGTGGAAACCCCGGGGAGCATGCTCGGAAGCTGAAGGCCGACCTTCGTTGCGAAGTACGACAATTCGTCCATCGGCAGCAGATAGCCGCTGAATCCAAACAACATAACCAGGCCGAGCAATCCCAGCCCCGTCCACCAGCCAAATTCACGCGGCTTCTTGTAAGCCTTCATGAAATACACCGAGAACATATGGACGAAAACCCCAAAAACCATCAGGTTCGCCGACCACGAATGAGCGGAGCGAATGAGCCAGCCGAAATCCACGTCATAGGTTATCTGGCGGACAGACTCGTACGCCTCTTTGCCCGGCCGATAATAAACGAGCAGCAGAACTCCGGTCAATAACTGCACGATGAAGCAGAGCAGAGAAATGCCGCCCCAGTAGTACCAGAAGGAGTGCTTATGCTGCGGCACCTGCTTGTGGGCGGCTATGGCGACCACATCGGACAGGCCGAGACGCTCGTCGGCCCACTTGTACAGGCCATCAGGCTTTGGAAATGACGACATGATCGTCCTTTGCCTCCACTTTGTAGACTTTCAGTCCTTTGGGGGGAGGGCCGCCGGTGACCGCCCCGGTGTTGACGTCATAGACGCCACCATGACAGGGACAAAAGATCCGCTTGTTTTCCGGCTGGTAGGCGACCGTGCAGCCGAGGTGCGAGCATACAGCGTCGAATGCGGCGTAATGGTTGTCTTCGTGATGAATCAGCAGCGTGGGCCGGGAGCCGAACAGGAAGATGGTGGCCGTTCCGGGGCCGGGCAGGCCGGTGGCAGGGATCGAAACCGTCGTCACTTCGCTCTCGGCGAGTTCAGCGCGCCGGGCTGGCGTCGCCAGGTAACGGTAAACGGGGAAGCCGATCGCGCCGGCATAGCAGGCGCCGGCCAGGGTGATGCCGAGCTGGAGGAGTCCCCGGCGGCCGGTTTGTTCGCTTCCAACGACGTCTGGAATTACGGGCAGGGTGGAATCAGACATAGGTTTCCTGTGCGCTGCGAACCTCGACGCTCAGCGAATCGGCCGGAGTTGCTTTCCGAACCACTCCGACCAGCCATGCGATGACCACGACAGCCGTCAGCAGCAGGATCAGGAACAGATCTATGACCGACCAGTTCGGCGCGACCTGCCGGTTCCAGACATCGAAGCCTACGCTTCGGAGGGTCACATCGCGAACTCCATCGCGAACCATGACGGAGGAAACCACATTCAGAAACGCGACGGTGGAAACAGCAATGGCAACCAGGGCATTGGCGCGTTTGCCTGCCGCTCCGGCGATCCCCAGCAGGGCCAGCAGCAGGGCTGTTGTCAGCCAGCCGAAAGCAAACATCCGATACATGGAATCGTTCATCACCGTGGAAAAGACATTTTGCGGTTGCGAAGCGATCGTCATTTGCGCGAGCACTGCCTGGCAAACGATGCTGATCGCGACCACGAGCCCGCCGGCGCGAGTCATGAACCGGGAGAGTTCATCGCGTAAGCCATCGCGGAGAGAGAGGAGCATGATGGCCGCTCCGGCGATGGGAAATGAACCGGCCATGAAGAACAGCCAGCGCGGCATCAGCGTCGGGTCGGCGGAATTCAGTTGCAGGCCGGCAGGGCTATGAAGATACATCGCCCCCCAGGATTGCGGATGCAGCATCAGAGTCATGTTGTTGCTGTAGATGAAAGCGATTGTCAGACTCAGGAGCAGCGCGGCCAGGCCGGGGGCAACCCAGGTCCGGTGTTTCGCGGCGCGATCCGCCGCAACGTAGAGGCCATAGTAGCTGCCCATCAGCAGCAGGATCACCGAGATCCAGTACGTCCCGATCAGAACGCTGCTCGTATAAAGCGCGCGTCCATAAAGCACCTGAGCAAACAGCAGGGGAGGAATTCCGAGGTTGATCACAAACGCCATCACGTTCGGGAGGCGGTGGATCAGCATGCCGGCGGTTTCTGTCATCACGGACGAGTCGCGCATGCGTCCAAGCACGGCGAAGACAAGAGCCAGCGTGAGCCCCCCGAGCAACAGCCCGACTGAAGCGAGGTGGAGCGAGAATGTGAGATCGTGAAGTGCTTTCAGGAGCCAGACCGGCGCTGGCAGTGGAATCTGGTCTACTGCGGGGAAGTTATTCATATTTGCGTCACTGCGCGCTGCGTGTGAGTGAAATGGCGCTGCTGGTACATGTAAATGGCTTGTTTCCAGCTCCTTTGCGCGTTATAGGGCAATCGGGGGACCAGTCGTGAGGGATTACCGGCAATGCCAGCCGGATAAATTGCGCTGCGTTGACGCTATTTAGTTCGCGGTGGGCTTTTCCGCGTGGTCGATTACGAGCACGGGAACGGGTCCCGTTTCGGCTTTCCACTCCAGGCCAAGTTCTTCCCGGAACAAAGCGGGCAGGGATGGGAGGGATGAGCCAGGACTGTCGTCGCCGGCCCACTTCATAACACCGAAATAATAAGAGCCCGTCAGACCTGTCTTGTCGATAACCGGTCTTCCGAGCGTACGGCTAAGCATCCCCGTCAGGGCGGTCATCGTCGCGGACCCGCAGCAGAAGCCGATATGGCAATGAGTGTCGTCAGCCGGACAGCCAATCGAACCCGGTGCGTTGGGAGGATCCTTTTCCGGGTCGGAGGGTTTGAGTTTAGAGCCGCCGGGGGCAGTTCTCAATGCGAACACGGGCAATTGCCTGGTTTCAAAGTGGGCGGAAACCTTGAATCGCTCGGCCAGCAATGTTTGCAGCATCTGACTCGACTGAGCGCGCGTCGTGTCGGCAGGCATACTGGCCTCAACCACGAAAGTATCTCTGGAGTCGGGGGATCCACAAGAGGCATTTCCCCATGCCGGCATACCTTCGATCGGCTCCGACCCTGTCAGTCGGTACGCATAAAAGACAAGACTCTGGAGGCTCGCGCACTGCGAGCGCACGCGCCCTGGTGCGAATTGAAGGCCGGCGGCAAACTGCCCGGACGGTCCCTGTCTCGGTCCCCATTCGTGGATCGAGGCGGCGTCGAAGCTGAGCTTCGGGGATTGCTGCGACGGGGATTGCTGTGACGGTTGCCCGTAAGCGGGCAATACGACCAAAACTGCGAGCGCCAGGAGACTCGCACAGCGCATGCGTAATAACGGCACTCAGCCAGTATATGCGAGCAATACAGCCCTGGCCGGTTCTTGCCCGACCTATTTCTTCAGTGTCCGGAAATAAGCCACGACGTCGTCAACCGCGGCGCCGGTTACGTTTTTCGCAGCGGGCATTTTCCCTTTGCCCTTCACGATCGCGTCCTTAATTTCGGCATCGCTTTTGGCCTGAGTCTCGGCGGATCCCAAAACTGGAATCGGTACTCCGAACATCTTAGCGACACCCGGATTCGGCGTAGCTCCGTTTTCGCCGTGGCACATCTTGCACGACTTATTAAATACGTCGGCGCCGGCCTTCGCATCGGCCCCGAGCGCCACACCGGCCACGGTTGCCATTACGGCCACAAAAGTTACGATCAGTTTTTTCATTTGTTCTCCTTATTAGTTCGTCGTCTGAGAGTTCAGGAATGCAAGCAAATCAGCCATTTCGCCGGTCTTGAAAGTCGGCCACGCGATGTTGCGCTGTTGCATGCGTTCTTTCATTTGCGGGCCGTGGCTCCAGATTACGGAGACCATCCGGACCGGATTAAACGTACCCGCCTGATCGGCCAGCTTCGGGCCCGGGCCCGCTCCGCTGTGGCATTCCGTGCAATGTTTGGTTTCGAAAACTTTCCTGCCGCGGTTCGCGTTTCCATTCACGCCAAAAAACTGACCGGCCCAGTAGTAGCCAAGCACGGACCGCATTTCATCTCCCTCAAAACGCGGCGGCTGGTTGTGAAGAAACGTCGCATGATTCCACATGGATGCCGCAATACTCGTGAGGGTCGCCTCGCGAACCGCGATATGGTTCGCATCGTGGCAGGCGGCGCAGCCTTTCGAGGTGAACAGAGCCGCACCAGTCGAACTCGCCATGATGTGCAGCTGGGGCTTTTCAGCCCGCGCCGCAGCGGAATGGGTTCTGATGTAAACCACGAGATCGGTCATCTCCTGGGCATTGAGTGTCGGCCAGCGGAACTTCCTTCTGGAGATCTCGTCCCACATGTCGGAGGAGTGGTTCCAGTTCGCGCTGACAAGCGCAACCGGATCCGCCAGGCCCTGCCACTGGTTCAGCGGCCTGGCTTTCGGATTCACGGCTACGGTAACGCCATGGCAGCGGCCGCACGATTTTTCAATGAACAGCTCTTTCCCGCGCGCGGCGTCTCCCGCTTTTTCGAAAAAACGCGACGCATACAGCATGGCCAGCAGATCGGCCGCATTGCCCACGCTCAATAGCCCGACGGTCACATTCCGTTCGTTTGCTTTGCTCCACATCGTCGGCGCATGATTCCACATGGTTGCGGCCAGCTCGGCCGGGGTAAACGAACGATCGAGGACTCGCAGGAGATCGGGACCGACGTGTCCGCCAGTGCCGTTCAGGGCATGGCACTGGATGCAGCCCTGAGTGGAGAACACCTGCTCACCGCGGGCCGAGTCCATATCCGGAATATTGGCTGCGCTGAGTCCGGCGGCGAGGAGCCCGCCCAATAACCCACCCAATAACCCAGGCAAAAGCAAACTGGAGTGCCTCATCGCGTAAACCTCAAACCAACGGTCATCAGGTGTGTCCTGAAACTCTGGTACTGGTAAAACACTTCGCCGAATCCGTAATAGCGCCATTCTCCGAAAAACGCTACATTCTTACTCACGCTTGCCGTGAGTTTTGCAGTTGGCTGATAGTAACTCGTCGGATTGCTTCCCGCTGTAAGGATTGCAGACCCGCCCGCTTCGAGAGTCAAGGTGCGCTTGTGAGGGGCTGTGACATTCAGGTTCAGCATGCCGGACATCCGGTGGCAGTTCTCTCCGAAAACGGATACCGCCGGGGTAAGCAACTGCGGGACGAGGTAGGTCACATTCGAGTGGTAGCCGCAATGTTCGTAGGTTCCGTCGATGTTCACCGCTTTGCTGCGCGGAGTCCAGGTCACCGTCATGGATTCCTGATGAGTGTTGAACTTGTATGTATTTCCGGCGAGCGGGTTGTGGTTATTCATGATGCGGAAATCGCCCGATACCTGCCAGTGTTTTTTGAAAGCGATGCGGCCCATGGCCCTGATGCGCTGGTAATCGTAGAGGCTGCTCCGGAAATAAGTACTGCCACTTTGCCCGACTTCCGCTTCTCCACTCAGGAAAAGTTTCTGGGTAGGCCGCCACGAGACAGTTCCCATGCCGACATGACGCCTCAAGCCATCCTGTGTGAGCGTCAGAAGTCCGGCTGTGGGAGCGACCACGTTGTTGGCAGTTCCCCAGACATACCGGTAACCGCCGCGAATCGTGAAGCCGTGACCGGCGTCGACCATAATATTGGTCTCCGCCTGACTGTTGTGGTAGGTCAGCGTGGAATCGAGTGCCGCCACCGTCTGCAGGACGGTGGTATTGGCCGCCGACAAAGCGCCATTTTGTGCCGCCGAGCCGCTGTTCGTCATCCGGTCCGTCAGCCAGGATTGCAGGATTCGGACCCGATGCATGGGGCGGATTTCCCATCCGACGTTAGCGGTCGTATGGGGGAAGCGCGACGTGGAATTCACCAGATATTGCTCGCTCGAGTAGAACAGCAGCGGATTCAATAACACCAGCGTGCCCGCGTCGTATTGCTGATAGTTGACTGTATTGCGAGGAACGGTATACATCGCCTGCGCGTAGATGTCGAACCACGAAAACGGGCTCGACGTAACGATTGCCTTGGTAAAGTTGCTGTTCCCGCGAATCCCGTAGCTTTGCAGCAGGCTCGTCAGAGTCAACGTCTGCCCCAGGAACGGCGTCGAATTATCGCCCGTATTCGTTCCACGCGCCAGGTCGTTCTGATCGCTGCGAAAGTTCGTATAGCCTTCTTCCACGGTGGCGTCAAAATGGTGGAACGCAGCTTTGAAACCGCCGCGCAGCAGGTTGGTGGAGTCGCCCGCGGTATTTGCAATGGGATACTCATTGCCGCCGGTCTGAAACACGGTGACACCTGTCCCGGTACTGGCATCGCGCTCGAGGGCCGCATAGGGAGTAAAGGCGCGGCCGGGATGAATGTCCAGTGTCACGCTCGTGATCCGCCTGTGCTTATCGAACGATTGCTGATCCATGACGATGCCACTGGCGAGGAGCGGGTCCGCGTAGGCGGGCAGATTGTTGAAGTAGGAAATGCCGCGGTAGTCGACGTTCAGGCGATAGGAGGCGGATTTTTTCGCATCCATATGAAAGGTGGAGTAAGGATCGCCGCCCCAGCCGTAGGCTCGCAGATGGGCGGTGTCGAATAAGCGACGGCTCGGTTGTATAAAGGTGAGATCGAGACCGACCAGTTTGGGTCCGGAGCCCAGATTGACGACGCTGCGATAGGTTTCAAAACTCCCGGCGGGAGTGAAGACCCAGCGATAACCGACATCCAACGTTCCGGTGACAAGGGATTCCGAAGAAGGCCGCGCGTCGGGAGTCGCAGCTGGTTGGGATGCGGCGGGCGCAGCCGGTGTGGTTGCTGCGGGCGCTGGCGCCGCAACAGCAGTGGCGGGAGCAGACGGGGCAGGTTGCTGGGCCGCCGACGGCGTCACCCATCCAATGATGAGCAACAGTGGCGCGATGAGGGTGAAATTGCCGGGGCGTCTCATTTCAGCAGGTACCTGTCTACGTAGCTGCCATGAAGTTTCTGATGGCAGACGCTGCAATTCTGATAGATCGGCGAATTCAGGTTATGGAAGGCCGGAGGAACAACTCCCATGGCTACGCTTTCACCCGGCAGAACCGAAGGCAGGTTGGAATGGCACTCCAGACACACCTGCTTCACCTGCGGGCGGACCAGCATGCGGGGATTGGCCGACCCGTGCTGTTCGTGGCACGCGGTGCAGCCGTCGAATTTCAGCGGCGCGTGTTCAAACGTAAACGGCCCGCGCTTGTCGCCGTGACAGGAAATGCAGCCGGGTTCGCTGGCCGCGAAGGTCTGGGTCATGGTGGGCCGGACAGTTCCGTGCGGATTATGGCAATCCACGCACTTCATGGCATTTTCGGGAATCTTATGCCGGAAGGGCATCTCGAACTGCGCCTTCACATTGGCATGGCAGCCTTCGCACAACTTATTGACGTCTTCGTTTTTACGGGCAACCAGCTGCGCACCGCCATTGACGTGCATTTTATGGCAGGCCGGGCACGATACCGCATTCTTGGCGTGCGTGCTTTGAATCCTGCCCGCATGGGTGGGCTGATTCAAATGGCAATTCAGGCACATCTTGTCGGTTTCGGCCGCCGACAGTTTCGAGGGGAAGCGAATGAAGGAAATGTCGCCGGTGGACGCGTGTTTGGCTCCCGGGCCGTGGCACGATTCGCAAACGTGCCCCTGGAAGCCATACTTCGCATCCGTTTCGAGAACCCGGTGCGGATTACTGTGAGTGACGGTATTGAAGTTGTCCTCATGGCACATCTGGCAGATTTCCGAGCCGGCATACTCGTCGCCGAACGTTTTCGGGACTACGGACGGTTTCTGGCCGTGCAAACTGCCTGCGAGGACAAAAAGCGCCGCAACTCCGGAAATTCTGAAGTTGCGGCGCAATGCGGAGCTAGTACTGTGCATGCTGAGAGGCCACCGAGAAAGCCGCGGTGCTCTTATGGCACACCGTGCAGGTTTCACCCACCAGAGATGACGTATTGACCAGTGCGTGACCTACCATTGTCGGATCTGCGTGACAACCGGTGCATGCCGCCGTAATCGCGGCGTCCGGACTCACCGGCCCCTGCGGATCGGTGACCGGGTTTTTGCCCAGCGGGAGATTCTGCTCGCTGCCATTCACGTGGCACTTTGAGCAGTTCCGCGTGTCGGATGGGTTACCCGATGCGTCGAACGCCGGATAGAGGGTGGTCGTGAAGTCGTTATGGGAGCCGCCGAAACCCACGACCGTATAGCTCTTACCCATCGGCACCAGGTTTACCCCGGAATGGATCCGGTGAATCAGCATATTGAAGTTGACGCCCTGGTTGGGAAGAGCCCTGTCGGCCAACACGACCGCATTCGGCCGCACGGGCGCGTCCGTGGTCGAGGGATTGTGACACATCACGCACAACTCGGTATTTCTTCGCGCGCCGCCGTGCATTTCCAGCGAATAGTGGCAATTGTTATTGCAGTTCGCCACCTGCACGACAGTGCGGCGGTTGACTACAGCGGAACCGTCGGTGGAAAAATAAAAGACGGTGTTCATCGGACTTTCGCTGACCGTCTTTTGAGTGGTGGTGCCCGCCAGCAGCGTTTGTGCCGTCCGCGTCGCATAGAAGCTGATGGCGTAGGTTCCCTTTGCATTGGCGGGGACCGCATGGGTGAACGTGTAGTTACACGTGCCGTCCGTGCCGCAGGTTGACGCCGTGACACCGTTCTCGGTTACGTAACCGGTGGTGGTCACGTCGCTGCCGAAACTGGTATAGCCGTAGTCGCCTGTGGGTCCCGCCATGACGAATGTAAGGGAGGCCATTTGCGACATCGGGAGCGGGCTGCCTTTGCCGTCTTTCAGCGTGTAGGTCACGGTCGGTTTTTGCCCGGCTGCACCGTTCGTCACCTTCGTGAGCGCAATCTGGACTCCGCCCAATAACGGGGAGTCCTCGGGAACGGTGTGCCCGCCCTTGATGGAAGCGTCGAACGGCAACTCTCCCTGGGGTATATGGCAGCTGGCGCACTGCGAGTCGCTCACCTGCGGACCGCCGGGGTGATTCAGGCCGGTGGCAAAATTCAGATCGTCATGGCAGGAGCCGCAGGCGGCGCGCGTTGGTTTGGTCAGGTAGTTAGTGGCCTGTGTCGCGCCGGATTTTTGATCGTGGCACTTCTCGCAGCGGAATCCGCTTTTTGCCTGCGCATCCGAATCGGAGCTGCTGGCCGGGAAGATCACCTTTGAGAAATCGGTTCCCTGAACGGAATAAGTACCGCCTGCGATCACGCTGGGTAACCGCGAGCCCATGTGGATCTTGTGGATCATGACTTTGAAATCGACGGTGCCTCCGCCGACGGTCTCGTGCGATTGCGGCTGGTGGCACATCACGCATAACGCCACCTGGCGTCGCTGCCCGCCGTGATGGGAAAGCTGATCGTGGCAGGAGTTACAGCTGGCGGTCGCCACTACGTCGCGGACGTGGGTGACCTTGCTGCCGTTCGGAAGGAACGTGAATACGGTGCTCGCCATGTTGTTCGGGATTCCGTAGCTCGTCATGGTTCGACGGCCGTAAATTCCAATGGATGTCGTGGCGCTCGGGTCGAAGCCAGTTGGCGCTTTTGTGGCGAACACATAGGTGTACTGGCCGTTTCCGAGAGGAGTTGTAACACCGCCCGTATCGGCTCCGGCGTTGGTGAACGAACCGGCAGTGCCAGTCTGAACTCTGGTTGTCCAGGAGGTGTATTGGTCGGCGTTGTTCGGGATGGCCGCAGCAACCAGACTGACTGAAATCGGCCCCGGAGTGAGTACGCCGGTAGAATCGAGGGGAAGACCTGCCGGATCGGCGAGTGTGTACGTGGCGGTGATGGTTCCGTCCGCCGCAACGGACGCGGAATTGACAGTAATCACCAGCCCGGGCCGGAGAAAATCTATCGTCGCCTGCGTCGCATAGGCCGCCTTGTCGTGCGCGCCATACGGGCTTCTCCCCGCGCCGGCCATTGCAATGGCCGCGCACAGAAGAAGCATGATTCGCCATGTTCTGGTGGTCAATCGATTTCTGATACGTCCGGCGATACTATTCATGGAACGCTCGTTTCTGACCGGGCCGTCCGCAGGGCCAAGGTCCAAGTTTGGGGGCCCTTTTTGCAAATTGTGAGCCAAATCACGGATAACGCAGAAGTCCGTGAAAACGCGCAGCTTCGCGAGGACGTCGAACGCGCAGAGACGCAGGTGGTTGCGTCATAACACCCTTGATCCTGCGCAACGTGGCGCAGCGCTAATTTCCCATGCGCGGGATGACCCAATCCTGAGGAATTTGTTCCGTGAGGTTTGCGCCGGACCTCTTATTCAAAGTGGAAGGTGTCTCAACCCGGCGCGACCAAACTCCCGGTTTGCAGCTTCTCGCCGGGTGGCAACTCGCGCACCGGCGGGGAAACCGCCTGGCCACGCACGCGTCGATCGTCATTGCCGACGCTTTGGCTTTCTGTCTCGCCTTCATCGCAGCCGTTCTGATTCGGCACGCTTATGGGGGACAGTTCGTTCTGTCGGAATACTGGCGGTTTGCAGCGTTCCTGCCGGGGTTTGTGATCGTTTACGCCGCGACGGGACTCTATCCCGCAGTTGGAATCCACCCCGCGCGCGAATTGCGGGGAATCGTATATGCAAATTCCATCGTGTATCTGCTGCTCATGGCGGGCACCTTTCTTTCGAAGACCGGAACGCTGTACTCCCGGCTGGCATTCACGGGAGCCTGGGCTCTGAGTATCGTGCTGGTGACGTCATTCCGGAGTTTGGTACGCACCATTTCCGGGAGGACCCAATGGTGGGGTGTTCCGGTCGTAGTTTTTGGTGCGGGACTCGCCGGAAGGCGAGTCGTGGAAACCCTGCGAAAGAATCCTTCTCTGGGCCTGAGGGTGGTGGCGATTCTGGACGACGATCCGATCACCCACACAGCGAAAGGAGACGGCGACGGCCCTCCTGTCCTGGGGAGTCTTTCATTGGCTCCGCTGGTGGCGGACCATTTTGGGTTGACTTATGCGATCCTGGCGATGCCGGGAGTCGGTCCGGCGCGGCTGGATGAAATTCTCAGCCGTTACGCACATCGCTTTGCGCACTTTCTTGTCATCCCGAATATCTCCAGCCCGACTATGCTTTGGGTGACGCCGCGCGATTTCGGGGGAACGCTGGGGCTTGAGATTTCGCAGAACCTGCTGCGCGCCGTACCTCGCCTGTTGAAACGCATTTCCGATCTTCTGCTGAGCGCATTGGCCGTTATTGCCCTGTTCCCATTGATGCTCCTGATTGCGGTTCTTGTGCAGCTGACTTCGGCGGGGCCGGCGATTTATTCTCAACGCCGGGTCGGCCGCAATCGCCGCGCGTTCCTTGCCTATAAGTTCCGAACCATGGTGCGGGACGCGGACACGCTGCTGGCCGAGCACCTGGAACGCTATCCCGAGCGCAAGATGGAATGGCGGATGAACCGGAAGCTTCGCAACGACCCGCGTTTGACCCCGCTGGGCCGCCTGCTGCGCCGCACCAGTCTCGACGAACTGCCGCAGTTGTGGAATGTTCTGCGGGGCGATATGGGTCTGGTTGGTCCGCGGCCTATCGCCGAGGATGAATTGGCGCGTTACGGCGACAGCATGGAGCTTTACGCTAAAGTGCTGCCGGGGATCACCGGTCTATGGCAGGTGTCTGGTCGCAACGACACCAGTTACGAAGAGCGCGTGCGGCTGGATGAATACTATGTGAAGAACTGGTCGGTGTGGCTGGATTTGTGGATCATCGGCCGTACGGCGAAATGCGTTATTGATGGAAAAGGGGCGTATTGACGGGACCGCTCCCTTGCGGTCACGGCTCAGTAAGGGCTACCGGAGCGGGTTCGGTAAGCGCATCGCAGCGGCTCGGTAAGGATGCCGGAGCGGCACCTTTCCAATTCAGGGAGCATACGCAGCGCTGACAAATTGGATTCGTAGCAACGTCGAGCTTTGACCGGAATGCGATCGCTTCCGGCCCATTGACCACATCGTATAGTGCGGCTCCCGGGGTCAGGCGGCCAATCGGCTTATGGAAGAAACACGGCCGCACCGTACCATCCGCCTCCATGACTGCGGAAACCCAGGGCGCGTTGCAGTTAGGCGCGACGGGCGCAGTACCCGCCGCAGTGCACCGGCCATGCTCGACAATCCGGCGTAGTTTTGAGGCGGTTTCCAGAACGAAGCCGCCGCAATCGCCGCTGGCTATGATTCGTTCCATCTCAGCCGCGAGAACTTCCGGGTCGGGCAAAAGATTCGACCCCGTATTCTCCTGACGATTGAACGCATCCGACGTCATATCCGCAGCCAGGAATGAAATCGAATCGAGGGCGAGGTTTCGCGCAGTGCGAACCGTCTCGAACAGCCATGCGGCGTTACCGCGCTGCACGGTACACCGGGCGGCTACGGGAAACCGCGGGCTCAGCGCGCGCAAATGCTCGACACCGGTCTGAAGCCGATCAAAGGCTCCCGTCACTCTCCGGATCTGGTCATGGATCGCAGGCGGCCCATCGAGCGAGACGATTACGTCATCCACACTGCGAACAAGCTGCGCGGCAAAGCGGTCGAGAAGCAGGCCGCTGCTCAGCAGGGTGACGCGGATGCCTCGCGCCCGCAAGGGCTCGCACAGGCTGAAGACGTCGGAATGCATCAGGGGCTCGCCGCCTGTCAGCACAACCCACCTCACGCCCAGTCGCGCGATACTCTCCATTTGCGCGTCCAGTTGGCCACGGGTGATTTCCTGGGTCGAGTCGCGTTTCCAGATGTCGCACATCACGCAGCGGCAGTTACACCGGTTGTGCGGGTTCAGGATCAGAACCGGCATCTCTCGGATCACACCGTTCATGCGGCTACCCGTCTCCCCGCCAGAGTGTAATCGGAGCCGAGGGCATGCCGCGCCTCCGCATCGAGATGGCGTACATCTACATCGACGTAATAATCTCCGCGGCCTTCCACGTGAATGTGATTCAACGGGCCCGCCACGGCGCGGGGCAGGGAACCGGAAAGTAGGCGGATGCGCCCGGCGGTCATCACCATTTTCGGGCGCAGTTCGAGGAGTGCTTCGGCCGGTGTTTGACCGTGATCCTCCACCGCAACCAGATCGGCCGCGCCGCCATGCCGTATCCACCCTCTGCCATCCCGCAACCGAAGGATGGATGCCGGCGTGGATGTCACCATGCGATAAAGTTCTTCCGGCGTCACGCCATGTTGGCTGGCAGTGCTGAGTTCGTCGGCCATGTCGCCGGCAAAACTCAAGGCGGAGTCCGTCCCGAGGGCAATCGGAATACCCGAGGACAGGGCCTCGCGGGACAATGTTCGCGCGAACATTGCCAGATTGGAGCCCGGGCACCAGATCACCGAAGACCGGCGGCGCAGGAGGAGTTCGATTTCCGGACGCGCGATCGCGAGCCCGTGCACGAGCACGGTTCGCGGGCTGAGCACGCCCATGGCATCGAGCCGGAGGATTTCGCCCACGGCTTTTTGGTCGATGCCCTCCGCCGCGTGCAGAATGAAAGGCTGATTACGCGGTGAGTTGTGATAACGGTCGGCCAGGTCGGGGCTGAAATCGAGTGAGTGTGCCCAACCGAAATGCCGCAGCACGCGCACGGGAAAGCCGGCTTCGAAGACATCGGCGCTGCACGGATTGTGGTGGGCGACCGTGGTGACGCCGCTGAGCAGATTGCGCAGACCTCCCCAGACGAGGCGGATTGGCATGGGGATGGAGAGATGCTCGCGGACGGGGGAAACGTCGGGATGGAAAATGTCCGCTGCCCATTCCCGGGCGTTGGAATAAATGCCCTGGCCGAGGCGCGGAAAAAGATTGAACTCGAGATGGTCGTGCGAATTGATCAAGCCAGGCAGGAGCAGGTAACCGGTCAGGTCCAGTTCTTTTTCCCTGATGCCTGCCATGACAGACAAGAGGATCCGGCCGTTGCGAACCGTGACGTCGCGGCGTCCGGCAGCGCGTGGTCCGCTGGCGACTCTGGCTCCGGTCAGGCGCATGGCTGTTTCATTCGCATGCCTTCTTTCATTCGCATGCCTTCCACGATGCGGCGAATACGGCGGGCGTGCGGCGAGCTTCGTCGAATTGGGTTTGTTTGCCCGCCGCGACAAAAAGAGGCAGTTCCGGCAGATCGAAGACTGCTTCGGCGGTCCATTCGAGCGTCATCCCGGCGGCCTGCGCGGTCTGGTTGAAATCCGTCAGGGAATGATAGAAGTGTTCGATCTTCCAGGACTTCCCGTCGCTGTGGAATGAACGGGTCCAGCCACGGAGCATCGCGGCCGGATGCATGTCGCTGACGACGACGCGACGAGCGACGCGCGCCATCTCGCCGAACGCGGCGGTGGCGAAGGGAAGATAGCTGAGCGCGAACGAACAGATGGCGAGGTCGATTGAGCCGGTGCGAAAAGGCAACGCGCGCGCATCGCCCAGAACCAGGCGATTCGCCAGGGCGGTCTTCTCGGCAGCCATGCCGAGCATATGCCGGGAAACGTCGAGGCCGATCACGCGCGCACCGTGAGAAAGCGCGTGATCCATCCAGCGGCCGGTGCCGGTGGCGACGTCGAGCACGCAGGCGCCGGCAAGATCCCGCAGCCGGGGAGCGAGTAAACGGGATTCGAGGGCAAGCAGCGGGTTCGGGTCCGAATCGTAACTCCGGGACCAGATCTCGTAGCCTTCCACCGGGCCGAGAGCCGTCATAAACTTTCCCATCGCGGCTTGCGGAGCGACACAAACCGCTGCGCCCATTCCAACTCCAGAGGGAAGTCATAAAAGCCCAGAGCATAACGCCAACTGCTGAGCGATTGCAGCATCCAGCGGCCCCATTTTGGCAGGTGAACATCCTGAATGGTGGGCCAGCGCGAATTGATCACCAGTTCGAAGTTGTCGATGCGCCGCTGTACCGCGCGCGGCAGCCAAGGCAGATGCGGATCCTGGCGGATGGTGAAGTTCAGCCATCTGTCGCTCGCCCATTCATCGGGCGTGGAAGGAAATTTGATCTGACTTTCCACCGCGCCGTACATGCCGTCCGGGTGCGGCACGGGAATATAGTGCTGCACGATGATTTCGGCATCCGGGTTCAGGCGCTTGATGCGGCGAACGAAGTCAATGGTGTTGCGCGTGTCTTCGCGCGGATTGGCGGGGTCTCCGACAACAAAGGAGAACTCGGGAATAATATCGAACTCGCGGATACGCGCCGCCAGCGCGAGAGTCTGGCTGGAAGTGATCTGCTTGTTCATGCTGGCCAGAACCGCATCCGAGCCGGATTCCGCGCCGAAGAAAATCATCATGGCGCCGGAATCGCGAATCGCCCGTAACGTGGCGTCCGAATAGCGCAGGAAAGCGTCGATTCGGCCCTCCGCCCACCAGCGCAGGCCGAGCGGCGTAATGAGCTCCGCCTGTTCGCGCGCGTGGCTCTCGTTGAGGAAGAAATTGTTGTCGTAGAACTGCACGGCGTCGATTCCGTACTGCCGTTGCAGACTGGTGAGAATGGCGGCGGTACGCTGCGGCGTTTCCGTCTTCTGCCGGCCATCGAAAATAGGCACGACACCGCAAAACTGGCACCGGTACGGGCAGCCGATACTGGCCTGGTGGACGGCTGTCCGGCGGCCAAGAAAAGTCGGCAGCAGATATTTCTCCACCGGCAGACGATGGTAGGGGAGCCAGGGAAAATCGCCGGGGGAACGAAGCGGCCGCAGGGCATTGTGTTGGTGCAGGCCAAAGGCATCGGTATAGGAAAGCCCGCGCACGGCGGGGAACGCGCGGACGCCGCGCAGAGCTTCCAGGAGTTCCGGAAATGTCTCCTCACCCTGGCCGCGAACACAGTAGTCGACGTAAGCGGCGTTCAGCGCTGCGTCGGTATAAAGGGAGGGGAAGTAGCCTCCCCACACGATTGGCACTTTCGGGTGCTTCTTACGGAACGCGCGGCAAAGTTCAATAGCGGAAACCATCTGCGGCCCGGGCATCACCGACACCGCCAGCAATTCAACGCGATGTTCGGCGGCGAGACGATCCAGCGTCTGGGAGGGATTGGGATCGAGGTTGCCATCGACGATCGCGTATTCTTCACGGCCTTCAATCACAGCCGCGATTGAGAGCACCGCCAGCGGGAAGCGCCTGTTCTTCGGCTTTCCAGTGCGGGGATGGAGCAAGACGATCATGCAGGGCTCCGGAAGGTCCCGGTGAGAATCAGAAACCGCGACGGCGGGCGCGATCCACGGAGCCGGGCCTGCAAAGGTCGCAGGGCCCAGCGCAAGCCGTACCACGGTGCACGGCGGCTCCATTCGATACCGAGGTCGCGCGCGAGTTCCGCGAGTTTCGTTTCATCCAGATATTCGATGCTGTTCAGGGAATCCGAGGGGAATCCGTAAGTCGCCTGAAAGTGGGCCCGGCGTTCGCTGCGCATCTTCTCGCCGTGGTCCGGAACGGCGTAGACAGGTGTATCCATAATGACCAGCTGTCCAGTGGCAGACAAACAGCGCTTCACCTCGGCAAGGGTTGTTTTGTAATCCGAGGAATAGTGCAGAGACGAATTGAATACTGCCAGATCTATGGAGCTGTCGCGGAAGGGCAAGGAATTAAACTCCGCCACGGCTCCGCTGAGCGGCAGCGAATAGTGCCGCAGCGCGCCGAGTCCATCGCGGGAGTCGGTGAAAATGTCCACTGCGATCGGCTGGTGACCGCGTTGCCGGAGTTGGTTCGTCATCCAGCCGTTGCCTGCGCCCAGATCGAGAATGCGCAGCGGACGCGTCGCGCTTTTCTCCAGCTTCCGAAGAATGGTCTTTTCGAAATACTCGTAGCTGCGCGCGCGGATTGCCCACTGGTCAATATTCCTGCCGCTGAGATCGCGCCATGGCAAAGCGCGGTAGTACTCGGGATCTTCCGAGCCGCGTCCCTCCGCATGCCTGATGACGGCATACTGCGCGAGAAATGTGCGGCGGGCGGAGGTGTCGATGGTAGTCATCTTGCGCCACGCCGGAAGATCATCAGATGGTGATCGCCGATGGATCGGAATATCGGGATGGATGCGATGCGGTTATCGAGCGCGTTCAGCCTGTTCATCGCTTGGGATGAAAGCCCGGTGACGTACGAGGGTGGCACAGCCACGCCGATCCCGCGGCAACTTTCGAGGTGGAATTCCGGCGCGAAGGCGTGGCGGATTTCTCGCGCAGTGGGATAGAAAACGCATTCGGCCAGGGAAGAAGTTGCTTTCCCATTCCAGCGGCGCGCGGCCTTGCGCAGGCGGCCGTGCATCGCGTACCAGCATATTTCCCAAAGGCAGATGCGGCTCATCAGGCAGACGACCAGATAGCCTCCGGGGCGGACGGTGCGGGCCAGCGCAGTACGCAAGTCAGTCACGCGTTCCACGCAGTTGAGGGCTCCGAAGTTGGACCAGACGCCATCGAAGGGCTTTTCGAGCTGGCCCAATTGTTCGATTGCACCGGCACGCGCGTCAACGCCGCGATTGCGAGCGATACGAACCATTTCAGGCGACGCATCGATGCCCGTTACGCATACACCGCGGGCGGTGAACATGAGCGCATCGTCGCCGGTACCGCAGCCGAGATCCAGGATGCGGCTTCCCGCCGGAAACAGAGCCGCCGCATGACGCCACACCGACTCGCGCTGAAACCTACCGGCCGGAGTGCCACTCCACAACTGCGTATATTCGGGCGCCACCAGATCGAAGCCCGTGGCGATGGGCGCGGTCACGCTTCCACCTCGTGCGATGTTGCGGCAAGATTACCGCGGATTGCCGCAATATGAACCTCGTTCCGGTCAGCCGCCATCTCGCTCCGCAGGAGTTCGTCCGCATGGCGGTAGAAATCGCGCGAGTGGCGTCCGCGAATTTGAAAATCGCGGTCCGTGGATTCGCTCCAGTTTCCCCTGGCCACAACGCGACTGGAAACTTTTTCGAAATAAGGAGTGCCTTTGATCGGATAGGAGATCGTCGTCAGGAAGACATCGGGGCGGCATTGCTTCACATGATCGACGGTTGCTTCCACGTCGGGAAGCTGCTCGTCGTCATAGCCCCACATGAGAAACATGCCGGTTTCGATTCCGCGGGTTTTGCAGAGCCCAACCGCGGTCCGAACCTGTTCCAGAGTTACGCCGCGCTGCATGGCATCGAGAATTCGTTGCGAACCGCTCTCGGAGCCGATCCAGACGCGCGAGCAGCCGAGTGCGGCCAGGCGATCCGCAGCTTCCTCATTCAGGCGATCCGCGCGAGTGATGCATTCAAAAGGTATGTGAATGCGGCGGCGCGTCAGCTCTGCATGATATTCGGCAAGCCAGCCATGGTGGATGGTGAAGACATCGTCGGCCATCCACAACATATCCGGGTTGTAGCGGCTGAGAAGCCATTCCACCTCGGCGGCAACGGATGCTGCGCCGCGGCGGCGGTGCGAGTGACCATAGACGGAATGACTGCACCAGTTGCATTTGTACGGACACCCGCGCGCCGTGATCACCGAGATGGACGATTTGCCGTGATGTTCGCGCCACGTGCTCAGATAGCGGGGAATATCGATGCGTTCGCGATCGGGCCAGGGTTGCGCGTCCAGATCGGCGATCAATTGAGGGGCTCCGGTTTTGACAACTTCGCCACCGCTGGAAAATAACAGGCCGGGAATAGTGGCCCAGGCGGAGCGGTCGAAATTCGTCCGCATCAGTTGAGCGAGGGACAGTTCGGCTTCGCCCGCGACGATTAAATCCGCACCCGCCGCAAGGAATTCCTGCGCGTAGTTGACCGGCTCCGGGCCGCCGAGAAGGATCAGCCATCCTGCGAGTTTAGCCACCTGGATGATCCGTAGAACGTTGGCCCGCGTCATCAGATTGCCGTATATCCCGATTGCACCGGGAGCGCCGCTGCCGAGGATCGATGACAGTTCCGCGAAGGTTCCAAATGTCGAATCGTAAACTTCCGCATTGAGGCCCTGTGCGCGCAGGTGCGAGGACAGATACAGAATTCCCAGCGGTGCGTAGGGCTTCATGATCCGTTGTTCTTTGGGATCTTCCGCCAGGAAGTAACCGTGGGTGAGCAGGAGACGCATCACGCCACCTCGGCGAACCTGCACGCTTCGAGAAGTTCGTGAACTTTGGCCCAGGCATCGGCTGCATTCGGGCCGCCCGTGGAACCGCCGCGAACTTCCAGATGGATCGCGTCGGCTAAGGCGCGGTAGAACTCGGTGGTGTATGCGCCCTGAAACATCATGCGGAGTTCGCCGCTGTCCTGCCAGTTGGCGCGGGGGCCTAACTGGGCGGCGACGATTTGGTGAAACCTGGTGCCTGGCAGCGGATAGGAAACGGAAATGCCGACGTCGTCGGGCGCGGTTTCCCGCACCATGCGAATGGTTTCGCGGATTTCATTCCACTCTTCGCCCGGATAACCGAACTGGAGGAAGAAGCACGCACGAATGCCTTCGGCACGAAGATTCTCTCGCGCCTGGTAGATATCGGCCACGGAAATACCTTTGTCCATTGCATCCAGAATTTTCTGGGAACCGGACTCCGCGCCCATCCAGACTTCCGCGCATCCGGCGCGACGCAGCGCGGCGGCCGATTCGGCGGTCATCAGATCGCAGCGGGATTGCATCTTGAAAGGAATTGCCGCGCCGATCCGGCAGACCTCGTCGGCGAACTCGGTGGTCCAGCGGGGAGACAAGGCAAAGATATCGTCGGTGAACCAGATGTGATCGGGCTGGTAGGTCTCGCGGAGAAACAGCATTTCCGCGGCGACCGATTGCGACGATCTGGCGTGATAGCTGTTGCCGTGGATCGGCTTCGCGCACCAGTTGCAATGAAACGGGCACCCGCGGCTGGAGGCCATGTTCAGCGAAAAATAGCCGTGCGCGCTTGTCCAGGCTTCCCGATAGCGCGCCATATCGACAAGGTCCCAGGCTGGCAGGGGGAGGGAATCGAGGTTGGTTCGCGATTTCCGGGTTGCGCCATAATTCAACGCGCCGCCGCGGGAAAACACCAGACCGGCGATTGAGTGAATTGCTTTATCCTGCGCGCATTCGAGCAGCGTGTCTTCCACTTCCCCGGTGATGACCGCGGCGAAACCCGCTTCGAGATAAATGGCGGGCCGATCGGTGGAGTCGGAACCATGCACAATGGCGGGCACGCCGGCCTCCTGCGCAGCCTGGGCGAACCAGAAGGCAAGATTTCGGTTGTGCAGCAAGCACATCTTGGTCAGGAAATTGAAATCGTCGTCGCATACCACGACCAGGCCGGGCCGATCGCGCTGCAGTGTTTCCACAAAGCCGGCCTGCACCTCGGAGAGCGATGGCAGAAGGGCGGGATCGAAGAAAGAAACGGGAAAATCATGTTGGCGGAGTACCGCCGCCGCCAGCAGGGTTTGCAGCGGGGGGTACGGCTGCATGCGCGCTTCCTGCTTGGCATCGGATCTGACGTGGTTGGCGTGCGTCAGAAGAACCGGCCGAGTCAGCATGTGACCACTTCCGATTCCAGCCGCTGCGCGTCGACTTTCGGCTTGGGTGGCTCCAGCAAACGGGCGGCCCATTGCTTGAATTTCAGGTCGGCCGGGAATGCGTAAAAACCATGATCGAGACGCCAGCGCGCAATCACTCCAATCATGCCGTGGACGATGCGCTCCAGGCGCGTTGTGTTGCGAACCCCGATATGGACCCGGTGAAACGCCAGTCGGAGGTATTCTCGCATCGCCTGGAGTTCACGATGCCGGCCGCCTTTCAGCCAGGGCAGGATGGTGTAGCGCGGAAAGAAATCGGACCAGCCTTCCAGCGTTTTCGGTACTTCGATTCCGAGCTCAAAAGCCCTTTGCATGATCGGCGAGCCTGGATACGGCGTAAAAATATTCGTCCAGAATTCGGCGCCCGGGAAGCGGCGGCAGATATCCATGATCATTTTAATGGACTGGCGGCGGTCGCTTTCCTCTTCGCCGGGGAAACCGAAAATCATGTTGAAGGACGGCCGGATTCCGGCCTCGGTCAGGCGCGCGGCGGCTTCATATACGGTTTCCACCTTCTGAAAATCTTTGTTCATCAGGTGCATGACTTTGGGCGAGCCGCTGTCGGCGCCCTGAGCTACCTGCGAGAGACCGGAGCGCCGCAGCAACTTCAGTTCTTCGACAGTGAGGCGATTCACCAGATTGGTGGAAGCCTGGATACTCCAGTCGAACTGGACGCCGCGTTGCAGAATTCCTTCCGCGATGCCCACGGCCCGATCGCGATCTACCAGGAAATTGTCATCCACGATCCAGAGCAGCTTCAGGCCATAGCGGCGGACGAGGTCCGTGGTTTCCTCCGCCACCTGCTCTGGTTCGAGCGCATTCCATTTGCGGCCATATACGCCGTCATTCGTGCAGTACGCGCAGTTGTAGGGGCACGCAAGGCTGGATGTGTACATGGCCCAGCGACGTCCGCACACTCTTTCATAGGCGTCGAAATCGGCCAGATGATAGGCTTTGGGCGGCATTTCGCGAATCGGCCGCAGCACGCGCGGGGTATTGAATCGCAGGCGGCCATCTTCCTTATAGCCGACTCCCGCGACACCGGCCATCGACTCCCCGGCGCTGAGGCGGTCGACAATTTCGAGCATTGCGTCTTCGCCCTGGCCCTTGACCACGATGTCGACGCACTCCGCCGCCAGGGTTTGATCCGGCAGCAGCGATGGGTGCCAGCCGCCGAGGATGACCGGCTTGGACGGATAGCGCAACTTCACCGCGCGCGCGACACGGACCGTCTCCCGAATCATGGGGCCGGTAACCAGCGAAACGGCGAGGCAAAGCGCGTCGCGCATTTCTTCGATGACGCGCCGTTCGAAATCGGGGGTAATCGTGGAATCGATTATCAGGACCTGGTATCCGGCCCTGAGCAAGGGCGTCGCCACGGCCAGGATGCCCAGGGGCGCGGTCGCTTCCTGGCTCGAGAATGCGGGAAAGAAGAAAACAATCTTGCGAGAGGAAGCCATCGTCCGGTGTTCTGCCTATAGAGAAAGACCCCGCGCAGGCGGCGAGGGAACAAAATCCGGGTGCCGGAGAGATAGTGTTCCCGTGCGCCGGCCCGATTGTCTGAAGGATTAAGAAGATGCGGGTCGCGCTGGTCCATTACTGGCTGTTGGGGATGCGCGGGGGCGAAAAAGTCCTTGAGGCGATGTGCCGCGCTTATCCGGAAGCCGATATCTTCACGTTGTTCTACAATCCGGATGCCGTCTCTCCGCTGATTCGAAGCCGTACCGTGCACGCATCGTTTCTGAACCCGCTGCGCAGGGTTTATCGTTCGCTGCTGCCGCTGATGCCAATGGCGCTGGAGGACTTCGATCTGCGCTCCTACGATCTGGTCATCAGCAGCGAGTCGGGGCCGGCCAAGGGAGTTCTCACCTCGGCCACGTCCCGGCATTTCTGCTATTGCCATACCCCGATGCGCTATCTCTGGGAACTCTATCCGGCGCACCGCCACGAGTTCGGGGAGAGTTTTCTCAAGCGCACTTTGCTGGCCCCGGTGGCGAATTACATGCGGCTGTGGGATTACGCGTCGGCTGCGCGCGTCGATGGTTTCATGGTCAACAGCCAGAACGTTGGGAGACGTATTTGGCGCTCCTGGCGACGCCGGTCCACAGTGGTTCATCCGCCGGTGGCGGTGGATACGTTTCAGTTCCGCTCGCCGGAAGATTACTTCCTGATTGTCAGCGAAATGGTGCCTTACAAACGGCTGGCGTACGCAATTCGCTGGTTCGCAGGTTCAGGCCGCAAGCTGAAAGTAGTGGGTGATGGTCCCGAATATAAGTCTCTGAAAAGGCTGGGCGGAGACAGTGTGGAGTTCACGGGCAGAGTGACCGATCCGGAACTGCGCGGCCTCTACTCGCGTTGCCGCGCTCTCGTGTTACCGGGCGAAGAAGATTTTGGCATCACCATGGTGGAAGCCCTTGCCAGTGGGAAGCCGGTCATCGCCCTCGCCCGCGGCGGCGCGCTGGAAATCGTGGAGAACGGCCGTGGGGTACTCTTTTCTGAGCCGAACGAAGCTTCACTTGCGGACGCGCTGCGCTCATTCGATCGTGTTGAGCCGCTGATCGATTCGTATCGGTTGATGGATGCTGCGGCCGCATATTCGGAAGCCGCCTTCCAGAAGCGGTTTCTGGACACGGTGGATGCCCTATCCAGACGCCGGGCGAGACAATTGGCGGGACCTAGCGCGCGTGGCCCCGTGATGCTGCGTCCCATCCACCCTGCCGCCGGTTTCGCGTCTTCCGCAGGGGACTGAACCGCCGATTTTCACAATCTGTTTACAACTCGGAGGCAACTGCATCTCCAGAAGTTTCTAACATCGCTTCATGGAGCAAGGTTGGGATCTGTGTGAGGCCGTTTGCCGGGTCGGGCGGGAGGAGATCGAAACCGTCAGCGACGAAGCACTGATGTTTCTTCTTCGCAGCCAAAATGACCGGCAATATACCAGCGAATTGTTTGGCGAGCTTTATCGCCGGTTTCATCCGCGTGTGCTGAGTTGGTGCAAACGCCTGACCCGCAACCGCGAGGGTGCGAACGATCTGGCACAGGAAGTATTTCTGCGCGCTTTTCGATACATTCATACATTCCGCGGCGATTCCAGCCCATCAACGTGGTTCTATGTCATTACGCGCAACTATTGCATGAATGCGCTGCGGAAATGCGGCCGCGATCCGGTGGACGGCGCCGAACTCGTTTCGCCGGCTGTCCGGGGTTCCGACGGTTCAGAACCATACCGGAACATTGCCGATAGCCAGACATTTGAGGCAATGTGGCGTCTCATCAACACCACGTTGACGCCGCTGGAAGCCCGGGTGATGGCTCTGCACTATGGGCACGGATTACCCCTGGCGCTGATAACCCGGGAGCTGACGCTGTCCAATCCCAGCGGGGCCAAGGCGTACATTGTGAACGCACGGCGTAAGCTGAGCGCCGTCCTTCAGGGACGCCGGAAGACTCGCGGCGCGGTTGCAGTGGCGAATTCGAGTGCGGCTATGGCGGCCTGACCGCCCGTCATCGTTCGTGTTCCGGCCACCTCGTCGACCCGCTCTTATAAAGTGAGAGGCCGTTGTTCGCTATTTGACAGGCCGCTCCTTTTCGCCCGATGAAATCGGTCTTCTATCCCATGGGTTTTCCCGTGGAAATCGAAACAAACTCGGAGCCGGTGCTGGCGGCCGCCAGTTCACTTTGGGCGCGTTATCCGCAACTGGCTGACGCCAGGCCCGTGCGGCTGAAGATTGCAGTGTCGGGTTCGGCACGTGCGACGCCGCCACCGGCTACCCCTTCGCGCGTAGTCTTCAACGCCGACCGGATGTCAATCGATCACGACACCGCGGGCGTCGCCCAGGCGAATTATGCCACCGCCGATCTGAACATCGGTTCCGGGGAAGTATTCCTCACGCCGGACCGGGCGGCGGATTCCGAATACGTGAATTACCACTTCCTTGAGCCAATCATCTGTCTGCTGCTGGCTCCGCGCCACTACGCATTTGCTCACGCATCCTGCATCGCCCGCAACGGTCGGGCACTGGTGCTGTGCGGTGACACCAAAGTTGGCAAAACATGCCTCGCTTACGCCTGCGCGCGCAAAGGATGGACGTTCCTCTCAGGGGATGCCACGCACTTTCTCCATCGCGACGAGGAGTTTTCCGTCGCGGGGCGGCCGTTCAGTATCCGTTTTCGCGAATCCGCACGGGAACTGTTTCCCGAACTTGGAGCATGGCCGGCGTCACTCCGCCCCAATGGGCGCATGTCCATCGAGGCGGACAGTGAGCGGCTGAATGTTTCAACGGCTTTTCGCGGTCGCGCCAGCCACCTGGTGTTCCTGGAACGCCAACCCGGCACCGTCGCGAGGCTGGAGCCGATGTCTCCCGAAGACGCGATTCAACGCCTGGAGGAGTCCGTATTCTTCGGCGGAGAAGACGTCAGGGAGGGTCAGCGTGCCACGCTTCGCCGCTTTGCCCGGCTTCCTTCCATTCGTCTCGTCTATTCCGATTCGCGTGAAGCGGAGCCCGCGCTGCGATCGCTGATTCCGGATGTTGCGTAAATGCGGCAGCCCGCCCAATCTTCGCTCTTGCTGTCCGCTGTGCGCAGCCTGCGTTTCAGCGACGCGCAGACGGATTGCCTGACGTCCCTCTCGCCCGCGGAATGGCAGCAGCTACTGAAAATAACCGACGAGTCGCGCATCACTCTGCCCCTGGCGACGCGCTGCGGAAGCCTGGTTCCGGAGCCCGTTCGAACTCACCTGAACGATTGCCTCGCGCGTAACGCCGTGCGCCATATTCGCGTTGTGGAAGCCCACAGCGAGGTCTTCGAAACGATGCGAATGCATGGGGCGGAGTTTCTCGTGCTCAAGGGCCTGGCTCACGGGCCGGGGTGGAATGGTGAAGTATCCACTCGACCGCAGCACGACATCGATCTCTACTGCCCGCCGGAATCCATCCCTGCCGCCAGACAAGCCGCAAAATCCCTCGGCTATGAACCCTTCGGGGCGGAGGCGAACGACGCCGACCATCTCCCGGTCATGATTCGACAAACCGGTTGGCGCTGGCGCGACGACTATTACGATCCCGAACAGCCGCTGGCCCTGGAGCTCCACCATCGTTTCTGGAATCCGACTCTGGGATTCGCAGTGCGCCGAGTGGACGGATTCTGGAGCCGGCGGATTATTATGCCTGTGGGCGGTCTGGCCGTTCCCGCGCTACACCCGGTCGATGCGCTCGACTACGCCGCCTGGCACGCGCTCCGGCATCTGTTGCGGGGAAGCCTCCGCATTCATCACATCTACGAAATAGCCCACCGCCTGCACCACACGGCGGACGATCTCGGGTTCTGGTCGGAATGGCGGGATACGGCATCCCCGTCGGAACGGATTCCCGAAACGATCATATTCCGGCTTGCCCGGGAGTGGTTTGGCTGCAATGTGAATCCCATACCGGAGCGCCACGTAGAGCAACTCCCTCACAACATCCAGCGATGGTTCAGCTTGTTCGCCTACTCGCCCATGGCGTCCGGCTCGTGTCCGAATAAAGACGAGCTGATCCTGAACCTCTGCCTTGCCCGCAACCATCGGGACCGCCGTCTCATCCTGACTCGCCGTCTCTTCCCGGCAAAGCTGCCAGTCAGAATTCCGGATGCGCACGTTCCGGAGCGCACGCCCAATCTTCGTTCCAGATCTATCGTTCAAACTACCGGATTCATCGTGCGACGCGTGCCGCATCATCTGGGGCTTCTGGCGCCATTGGTTCGGAGCGGGTTCCGCTGGTGGCTGTCAGGCCGGACTCACAAAACTCCTGCCGGGACGTGACCAGGTCCCGGACATAGTCACAGATTTCGAGCTGGCACCGGTGAAGGCGAAACCGTGTCTCCCATGCCTCCCGCCCCTGGGATGACAGGCGTGCCATCAGTGACGAGTCGTCCAGCAACTGTGTCAACGAAGCCGCGAGACACACATGCTCACGCGCCTGTGTCAGCAGACCGGTCTCGCCATGTCTCACCAGTTCTGGGATTCCGCCTGACGGATAGGCCACAACCGGCGTTCCAGCGGAAAACGCCTCCATGATGACGCGCGTGGCGCCTTCGGCGGGGCCGGATGGCACAGCCAGGACATCGATTTCATGGAGCGCTGCCGCAACATCGTCCGTCCAGCCTCGAAATTCCACCGGTGCGCCTTCCGCTGCGGCGCTCACCGCGGCCTCATATTCCCGGCCCGAGAAAAGCGCTGCGCCGAAGATCGAGAAGCGTAGATCCGGTCGCGCGATCGCCATGGATTTCGCTGCGCGTACGAAATCCACGTGGCCCTTTTCAACGGCTATTCTGCCGATAATTCCGATGCGCGAAGGCCTCGGCCGTGGCCGCGCGACGAAGCCATGGTCCTGCACGCCGTTATAAAAGACCCGCATTCGGGGGATGCCCGTCATCCCGGAAAATGGCTGCGCGACAAAACGAGATATCGCGATGACGTGCATCGTCCGTCTGGCGACGCACCATCGCGCGATCCGACGTGTGTATTCGCGGTCCAGGTAACTATGCGCGTGAAACACAATCGGCGGACCTTCGGCATCCACTCCATGAACGGCGGCTGGCAGAGCGCGCGGGCCGTTGACGTAAACCAGATCCGCGTTCAGCCGCTGCGCCGCCTGCCGGATGACACGCCCGGCGCGAGCGCAGTCTAAGCCGTAACGAAAAATATCTCCCGGCGTCTTGTGGCCGTTGGCGTAATGGGCTAATGGCAGGTGGGAAAAAGGAATTCCGCGATCGAGACAGGCCTGCCGCAGCGGCCCGCCTCCGGGGGCCAGGACTTCTGCTTGCCAGCCCCGTCGCAAAGTTTCATCCAGCAAGTCGCGCAGTCCGATCTGCGCCCCGCCGAATTCACTGAACTGATCCACAAAAACAATCTTCATCGTGTGCTCTCCGCTTCGCGTATCGCGGTACCGAGCACCCAAAAATAAACCGGAAGAACGCGCCAGTAAGTAATCAAATCGCCCGAAAGCATCTGCACCATCTCACCGGCCCAGAAACAAAAAATCCATTCGCCCAGGAATGAGGCGCGCGGAAGCCGCGATTTTGCAACGCGCAATCCGTTCTTCAGGATCAGATAATTCAAGACCAGAAACGCCGTCAACCCGATAAGCCCAGTTTCCACCAGCAGGCTGAGGTAGGTATTGTCCGCAACCGTCGGTGCTCCCACAATGCTCGTGTAGGGCAGCGTCTTGTAGCCGATCCCGAAAACCGCATGCCAGGGCTGGCTCGCCAGAAAACTCGTCAGGGTGGACCACGTACCCAGGCGTCCGGTCAGCACGCCGTCCGGTGTGACCAGAATGTTTTCGAACGAAGTGCTGATGCGGGTCCAGTAATTCAATGCGAACCCGGGGAGTGCAATGCGTACGATCGCGGCCGCGGCGGCCAGCGATATCGCGGCGCCCGCCAGCATTCGTCCCACCCGGACCCGCCGCACTGTCGCCAGCGCGATGCACGCCACCAGGACCGCGATGATGGATGCCCGCGAATACGAAAGTATCAGCGCCCCGGCAAAGACCAGACCGCCGAGTGCCAGCACCGGCCGTGGCAATGGAGATTGCGCACGCGGCCGGAAGAAAGCCACCACCGTCATCACCAGAAAAAAAGCACAGAAGTTACCGAGCGTGCTGGCTTCGTAAAACAGCCCTTGCGCGCGGCGAAACACGCCTTCGTCTAGCCAGACGAATTGCTCCTCGTATCCCGCCGGGGCGGGGAACTGGAAATAGAAGTCTGCGCAAGCGAACAGAGCAGCAAGCAGCGCTGTAATATACAGAAAACGCACGAAAGGCTGCGTTCTCTCCGCTTCCCGCGGCCCGGATGCGGCCCACGCAAAGACGTATACCCCGATTGCGAACAGACCGACGCGTAGCAGCGAATGTCCGGCAATCGTGATTCCCGAGTAGTACGCTGCAAAAGACAAGCTCATCAGGAGCGTTCCCAGAAAGACCAGGAATGCCGCGGTCAGAGGAACGTGCGACGAACGCCACTGCCGTAGCCGAACGACCCCGGCCAGCGCGCCGAGCGCAACAACGAGCGGCGCCGTATGCACCCCCGAATCCCCCAGGGGCAATGGCAGGGGAGGTGTAAGCAGCAGGCAAAGAAAGAACAGGACCAGCCAGCGTTGCGGTCGGAGAATCGTCCACCACGCGCCTCCCGCGACCACGCCGGGCGCGAGCAGGGCAAGCTTCATCCACGGGCTGGCCGCCATCGCGATAGCGGCCGCCCATAACCCGAGCAACAGGGGCACGATGACGTCCGGCCGGCGCCACCGGCTGGCATCCCACCAATTCCCCGAGGCCTGATCCCCACTTGTCATTTTCCGGTTACCGCATGCTGAAGGCGCGCTCGGACTGGATCGCCATGGCGCGGCTGTATCCGAATGCGGTTGCCAGGTACGCCAGCGATGCGGCCAACGATATTACGCCGGGACAGAAGGTGCCTGACGTGCTGCCGAATTATGCGTTTGGCGTGAACCTGTCGTGGGAAGTGGATATCTGGAAAAAGCTGCGCAACTCCAAAAAGGCTGCTATCTACAGGTACCTCT
>JAICJH010000147.1 GCA_025928545.1 Bryobacteraceae bacterium
CGAGCGTGGCACGCGGGGCAGACAGTGATCAGGACTTCCGGGTGGCTGATGCCGGGATGCCGATGGTGCACGTGCAGGTGCTCGTTCCTCGCCCCACACGACTGACACCGAAATTCATCTCTATTGAGGACCGCCTCCCGGTTGCCGCCGAAATAATCTCGCGAGTGCCGGCGCATCCGATAACACTTCGAGCAGAGCCCGGCGATCGCGGGGGTTCGTTCGCCACAGGTGCAGAACAGCAGCTTTTGCCGAAAACCCGTACTTATTCGAGCCCGCAGGACACGTTTCGAACCCGTGTCGAGGGGGCGAGGGTGCGGAACTCACAAGGCGATTATAAGGCGAACATAGCTTAAGAAGGATAAGCTTCACGAGGCAGATAGGGACATTGCGCTTGTATGCCGACCCCCGTCGTCTCGATGTGAACGCGATATAGTCTAAACAGAGACACAACTGGGGATCGCGGTGATCAACTCCATCCAGACCGTACCCGGGTATGAATCCGAGCCCACGCCGGATTTGAGCCGACTCCAAACACGCGAGCGCTTGAGTCAATCAGCGGTCGATGGCTTTTTCGCGATCATGGAGAAGTGGCACGTCCCGGTGGAAACGGCCGGTGATTTACTCGGGGGCATGCCGCGGTCGAGTGTCTACAAACTGAAGACTGCGGCTGGGACGTTGCGTCAGGATGAACTTACGCGCATCTCGTATCTGATTGGAATATACACCGGCTTACATATTCTCCTGCCCGACGATTTGGCGGATGCCTGGATCAGTCAACCAAACGACGACGTTCTGTTCGCCGGCCAAACGCCTCTCGGGTACATGATCCGAGCGGGTATTCCAGGATTGCAGCAGGTGCGAAGTCTGCTCGATGCGGCTCGCGGCGGCCGCTGATTGGCGTACCTACGTCCGGTCGAGTACACCAGTACGCATCGGCTCATTCCCGCGCAGTTCAGCGGTACCAGTGTTCTGGAAAGTTTGCCGTTGCCGGCGACTGTGCTCGCCGATTTAAGTGAACTCAATGCGGCAACTAACGAGCGCAAGATCGCCGAGCAGGGGCGAAGCATCGGGATTGGCCCGGGCGAACTGCTGTATGGAGTTCCGGAAGCGCATATCGTTAATGCCGCATTCACGCATGCTGGTCCTTACGGGGGCCGATTTCATCGACCTCCACGGGGTGCTTGGTACGCCGGCATCGAGATGGAAACGGCGATCGCGGAGGTCGGTTTCCATAAGCGTCGGTTTCTCGAAAACGCCCGCATCACTGGTGAGCACGCGTTTGATTACGTGGATTTCCTCGCCGATTTTTCCGGAATGCTTCATCACCTCGACGCCTCCGAAGGCGAAGCTTGTTTGCAACCCGGTCCGATTCCCGAGTGCTATGCCGCGCCGCAGGCTTTAGCTCACAAACTCCTCTACGAAGGCTCCAACGGCATCGTATATACCAGCGTTCGCCGAGCTTCGGGGACCTGTATTGCGTGTTTCCGACCCGCTTTGGTTTTTCACCCGCGTCACGGGAACACTTATCGGATCACCGTACAGGCAGGAAAGAGCATGCTGGAATTTCAGCAGGTCTGAATTTAACCCGGCGCCTGTCGTTCCCGTGCGCTCACCGGAAACATGAGATTCGGGCGTACGGTACCCGGTATCCGCGAGGAACAAAACAATCCTGCTAGATGCTGCGCGCAATTTCCGCGCGTGCCTCTTGTCATGACAGAGAACCACGGTTTCTAATGCAGAGGGCAGGTTCCGCCTCCAGTGCATGGTGACATCCTGCGTTCCTCGACATGTGATTTATGCTCGTCGGCCGAATGTGTCTGAATTGACGAGCAATAAGCTCGTTGTACATAGGAACCATTGGTATGCAGCGTGATGCCGTATAGCTGATCCAACGCTCTGCTTAGATCATCGATGGCTGTAGCCTTCTCATTGGTCGGTTTGCCATTCACCGCCTTCTCTGTATCCGGTGAACTATCGAGGGCCACCAGCCCGGCGGGAATATCGACTGGTATGAGTTTCACCCGGTCTGATGCCTGGCGATATTTTTCCAGTGCCGCCTCAATCTCCGCCACCAACATTTCCGCTTTCGTTGATATGTTCATCTGGATAGCCAACATGGCTCGCTTTGCGGCAATTCTGGCGCCGTCCGCTGTGTTTAGACGAGAAGGAACCGTGGCTAAGGTTTGTAAATATATCTGGAATAGCAGGACCACATCGATGCCCGGGACCATGCGTACCGATAAACCTGCGCCAGTTATGCTGCAAGGGTATGGATTGCGATCCCGACACCGAGGACAGTCTGGACCGTGCTCGCGGCTGGGACCTTCACCGGCGTGCGGCAATCGTCGTAACAAGCGCTCACGGGTCATCCCAGAACAGCTGGCGTGTCCAATCGGTCAGCCCTTCCGGGCCTTATTGCTCATCCCCTTGAGACCTTGTAGCCAACCTTGCGGGAGATCCCGAATTCCCCGCCGCAGCGATGCCATCATCGCCACGTGTGAGCCGAATCACAACGTCCATTCGTCGTCTATAACGGAGCTTTCCTTCCATGGCATGCACATAATCCGCCCACCTGCGGCGGCAAGTGTAACCCATCTCGTATGGAGCGCAAAGCGTGTCCGCACTGGCGCGACCACAGGCCCGAGCATTCTGTTACCTCTGTCTCGGAAGGGTTCACGCAAGTGCGAATTCTGCGGTCAACGCACCCAGAAACACGCTGATTTCACTACCAGCACCACAGCCGATCTGATCACAGCCTGTGAAGTCATCGTTGGCCGATGGGCTCTTACGCTTACAGGCGATCGTATTGATCAGCCCCGCGCTTCGATGCACCGACACGTTAGTGTTATCAAGGACATCGCCGATTTCGACGATAGACGGGACGTGCGCGCTTTGATTTTGTTATTAACGCTGCGATCCGCTCCGGGTTTAAGACCGGGGAAGTCTCGATTCAGGGTGATTACCGACGGCGAGTTGATCGCGTTGGCGTCCAAAGCGAAAGATGGCTAAAGTTTGCACGACTGTATGCCGATAAGACGGTCAATGCCGCCTCACGTCCGGGGCATTCGCGGAGGTGGATGTCCGGGCTTTCAGGCACTTGGTCCAGGCACGCGCCGCGCAATTACGGAAGGGCAGGAGCGGGCGCTCACACGCGCTTCTGTCCTTGGCCGCTTCGAGGAACTTCGCGCCGAGCGAGATTAGATGCTTCGATTGGCGCCATCTATGGCCTTCTAACTGCTGCTCAGTCGCATCACTCCCTTATCAGCCAGCCACGTTCTTGCTCTGCTCCCGCGCGTGCGATAGCGAAGGCGCCGAGGACTGCGGATCTGCTGAAAAGCCGGCAATATCCCGCTGAGCCCGGTCGTGGCCGCTATAAAAGGCTGCCACAAAAGGGCGAGCACGACGCGCGAAGGTCGGCATCGGAGCGGCGGCTGCGGGCCCAATCGAGAAGTTTCTTCCACGTCCCAAGGCGGCTTATTACTGCACGCCGCTTGCCCCATATCAGATCAGCGACTTACGGGCCGACAACATCCTCATGTAAACGGCGGTTGACGCCCTCCTTGGAGAAGACCGATTTAAAGATCAAGTCCACTTCCATTCATAGAAGGGCATAGCGAGGTTCGGCGCGGCAATGATGGCGACCTTTTCCGTCGGCAGATCACCGGGTATTGCTGGATGGTTTGGGACGGGGCGCGGGAGCGTCAGTCGAGTCGCACGGACGAGCAAATCCGATATCGAGAGAGCAGAAATGCGATTGCTCTCA